>NZ_JCAXEF010000001.1:0-931269 GCF_059758765.1 Pseudarthrobacter sp. GQ63 | reverse complement strand
CGTTCACTGGAGATGCTCGCCCGCCGCGGCGAGGTGGATGCGCAGGCCCCGATCAAGGCGATTGAGAAGTACAGGCTTCACAACGTCAATGCGGGCACCACGGGCAACGCTGGCGGCGAAGCCTAGCCTGTCTCCTAAGTAAAGACGCGACGGCGGCCCCCTCCGAAAGGCGGGGCCGCCGTCGTCCGTTAAGGCCCAGGGGCCATGTGACGCAGGGCAAGGTGGATTGTAGCCTTTGCACAAATGGAGGTTGCGGGACGCTGCCCGTATGCTCAAAGAATGCCAGCACCTGCCACCCCGTCCGCCAAGCGCAAACCGTCCACTCCGGGGGTTACTCCGGAGAAGTCGGAGACCCTCAAGAAACTGCGGGCAAACGTGGGCCAGCTGTCCACCACCACCATGCGCGAGCTGGAAAAGTCCCTGCCCTGGTACAGCCGGCTCAGCTCGGACGAGCGCTCGGCGCTGGGCATGGTGGCACAGAACGGCATTGCGGCTTTCGTCACGTGGTATGAGAGGCCCAGCTCTCCGTCGTGGATCCTGACGGACGTCTTTGGAACAGCACCCACCGAACTGACCCGCTCCATCAGCCTGCAGAAAGCGCTGCAGTTGATCCGGATCGTGGTGGAGGTGGTGGAGGACCAGGTACCGGTCATTGCACCGGAGGCCGACCAGCCGTCCCTCCGTGAAGCCGTGTTGCGCTACTCGAGGGAGGTTGCCTTCGCTGCGGCGGACGTCTACGCGCGTGCCGCGGAATCCCGGGGATCCTGGGATACCCGGCTCGAGGCCCTGATTGTGGACGCCATCCTGCGCGGCGAGAACACGGACGCTTTGCGCTCCAGGATCGCGGCGCTTGGCTGGAAAGCCCAGGAGCGCTTCACGGTCATGGTGGGCAACTCCCCTTCGGAGCCCAGTGCCAGCTACGTCAGCGAGCTGCGCCGGATGGCCGGCCGGTACGCGGAGGACGCGCTGGTGGGCATCCAGGGCGACCGGCTCATCCTCATCCTGGGCGGCGTGCAGGACAGGGAAACCGCATATGTGAAGCTCAGCGAGATGTTTGCTCCCGGCCCTGTGGTGTACGGCCCCGAGGCCGGTTCACTGTTGGAGGCCAGCGGTTCCGCCCAGTCGGCGTTTGCCGGCCTGACCGCGGCCAGGGCGTGGCCCTCGGCCCCCCGGCCCGTGGCTGCCGACGATTTGCTGCCGGAACGGGTCATCTCCGGGGACGACGCCGCCCGCCGTTCCCTGGTCAAGAACATCTACCGCCCCTTGCTGGCCGCGTCCAACGGGCTTGTTGAAACCCTCGGCACCTACCTGGAGCTGGGGCATTCACTGGAGGCGACAGCCCGGGAACTCTTCGTTCACGCGAACACCGTGCGGTACCGTTTGAAGCGCGTCTGCGACGTCACAGGGTGGGATCCGCTCCTGCCGAGGGAGGCTTTTGTCCTACAGGCCGCTCTCGTTGTGGGCCGTCTTTCGACGCCACCGAAAGCTGCGGTTGAACGCCAGCCGTCCCGGAATCAGCCCTGACGCGTTGTAGACTTCCTACAACCTGACCCCGTGAGCTTGGTGCGGACAAACACCGCTGGATCACACAGTAATTTGGAAAGCTGGATACGTGCTTGCAATAGTCTGCCCTGGACAGGGCTCACAGACCCCGGGTTTTCTGGCCCCCTGGCTGGAACTGCCCCCGGTGGCAGGCCAGCTGGCCGCCCTCAGCGACATCGCGGGCATTGACCTGATCGCCCACGGGACCACCTCAGATGAAGAAACCATCAAGGACACCGCCGTAGCGCAGCCCCTGATCGTCGCCGCCGGCCTGGTTGCAGCCGCTTCCCTGTTCGATGTTGAGCTCAGCTCCCTTCCGGTCATCCTGGCAGGCCACTCCGTTGGTGAAATCACCGCTTCCGCCCTTGCAGGCGTACTCACCGAGCAGGAGGCCATGACGTTCGTCCGGGAGCGTGCCAACAGCATGGCTGCAGCCGCTGCCGTCACCCCCACCGGCATGAGCGCAGTGGTGGGCGGCGACCCCGCCGAGGTCCTGGCGGCCATCACGGCCGCGGGCGCCACCCCGGCCAACGTCAACGGCGCGGGCCAGACCGTTGCCGCGGGAACCTTTGACCAGCTGAAGGCCCTGGCCGACAACCCGCCGGCCAAGTTCCGGGTCATTCCCCTGAAGGTGGCCGGAGCCTTCCACACGAGCCACATGGCTCCCGCAGTCAGTGCCCTGAAGGCGCTGGAACCCCAGCTGAAGCCGCAGGCACCGAAGGTGCCGCTGCTGTCCAACTACGACGGCGGTGAAGTCACCGACGGCCACGCCGCCGTCGGGAACCTCATTGCCCAGGTGTCACGTCCTGTCCGTTGGGACCGGTGCATGGAAACTATGGTCGCGCGGGGCGTCACCGGCGTCATTGAACTTGCTCCTGCCGGCACGCTTGCCGGCCTCGCCAAGCGGGGCATGCCCGGCGTCAAAACCGTCGCGGTCAAAACCCCTGACGACCTTTCCGCCGCACTGGCGCTTTTCGCAGAACTGGAGGGCAACGCATGAGCGTTCCCACGCTGAAACAGGCCCCGATTCAGGAGCACACCCGGATTCTCGGCCTGGGTGCCTTCCGGCCGGACGTTATCGTCACCAATGAGGACGTATGCCAGTGGATCGATTCCTCCGATGAATGGATCCGCCAGCGCACCGGCATCGTGACCCGGCACCGGGCCCCGGCCGGGGTCAGCGTCATCGACATGGCCGAGGGCGCTGCCCGCGAGGCCATGGATAAGGCTGGAATCCAGGCCTCGGACCTGGGGGCTGTCATTGTCTCCACCGTGACCCATCCCTACGCCACGCCGTCTGCCGCGGCCGCTCTGGCGGACCGCCTCGGCGCCACCCCGGCGCCTGCCTTTGACATCTCCGCGGCCTGCGCCGGCTACTGCTACGGCATCGCCCAGGGGGACGCCCTGGTCCGTTCAGGCGCCGCGAAGTATGTCCTGGTGGTGGGCGCCGAGAAGTTGTCAGACGTCATCGACAACCGTGAACGCACCATCTCCTTCCTGCTTGGGGACGGTGCCGGCGCCGTCGTCATTGGCCCCTCCGAAACTCCCGGAATCGCACCGTCGGTCTGGGGGTCGGACGGCAGCAAGTGGGACGCCATCGGCATGACCCGTTCCATGCTCGATGTCCGCGACCTTGGCCTGGCTGCCCGCCAGTCGGACTCGACAGGGGACCTTGCCCTGCTCGAGGAAGCCCAGGAACTGTACCCCACCCTCCGCCAGGACGGCCAGACCGTCTTCCGCTGGGCGGTGTGGGAGATGGCAAAGGTGGCCCAGCAGGCCATGGACGCCGCCGGAGTCCGAGCCGAGGACCTGGTGGCCTTCATCCCCCACCAGGCCAACATGCGCATCATCGATGAGATGGTGAAGAAACTGAAGCTGCCCGAGACGGTTACAGTGGCACGGGACATCGCTGATGCAGGTAACACCTCGGCAGCGTCCATTCCGCTGGCCACCCACCGCCTGCTGGCCGAAAAGCCGGAACTGAGCGGCGGACTGGCTCTCCAGATCGGATTCGGAGCCGGGCTCGTCTTCGGCGCACAGGTAGTTGTCCTTCCTTAGGAACGCCCCAACAGGCCGCAACCGCGTCCTGAACCATTTCCGGCAGCCCCTGCCGGCAATACAAGAAAAGGAGCCATCAATGGCTAGCAACGAAGAGATCCTCGCCGGCTTGGCTGAAATCGTCAACGAAGAAACAGGCCTGGCCCCCGAGGCCGTGGAGCTGGACAAGTCCTTCACCGAGGACCTGGACATCGACTCCATCTCCATGATGACCATTGTGGTCAACGCCGAAGAAAAGTTCGGCGTTCGCATCCCGGACGAAGAGGTCAAGAACCTCAAGACCGTCGGCGACGCCGTCAGCTTCATCGCCGGAGCACAGGCCTAGCCTGGGCTTTCGCCGTTGAATCGGCATGGCAGGGCTGCCGGTCCGGACGACCGGGCCGGCAGCCCGCCGCATTTTCCGGCACCTGCCCACGCAGGGACTGCTCCCAAGGGCCCTGTTCCTGGCAGTGTTGTTGCTTGCAGCAGAGTGCCGATCATCAATACGCGGGACCTCCGGCAGACGGATTCCCCACCGACGAAAGAGTGATCCCATGACACGCAAAGTAGTCATCACCGGTCTGGGTGCCACCACGCCCATCGGCGGCGATGTACCCACGATGTGGAACAACGCGCTCAAGGGGGTCTCCGGTGCCCGCACCCTGGAGGACGACTGGGTTGCCAAGTACGAGCTGCCCGTCCACTTCGCCGCGCGCTGCAGCACCCCGGCCCTGGACGTGCTCAGCCGCGTCGAGGCCAAGCGCATGGACCCGTCCACCCAGTTCGGCGTCATCGCAGCCCGTGAAGCCTGGGCTGACTCCGGCATCACCGACTTTGACAAGGACAGGCTGGCAGTCGCCTTCGCCACGGGTATTGGCGGCGTCTGGACGCTCCTTGATGCCTGGGACACCCTCAAGGAAAAAGGCCCCCGCCGGGTCCTCCCCATGACCGTTCCCATGCTGATGCCCAACGGTGTTGCCGCAGCCGTCAGCCTGGACCTCGGCGCCCGAGCCGGCGCCCACACCCCTGTTTCCGCCTGCGCGTCCGGCACCGAAGCCCTGCACCTTGGGCTCGACCTGATCCGCTCAGGCAAGGCCGACGTGGTCATGTGCGGCGGCGCCGAAGCCGCCATCCACCCGATGCCCCTCGCAGCCTTCGCCTCCATGCAGGCACTCTCCCGCCGGAACGACGACCCGCAGGGCGCCTCCCGTCCCTACGACACGGGCCGCGACGGCTTTGTCATGGGTGAAGGCGCCGGCGCTCTGGTCCTTGAGGCTGAGGAGCACGCGCTGGCCCGCGGAGCGCGCATCTACGGTGAACTGGCGGGAACGTCCGTCACCGCTGATGCCTACCACATCACGGCTCCTGACCCGGCAGGCCTGGGTGCCACCCGTGCACTCAAAGCTGCCATGTTCGATGGCCGCATCCAGCCTGAGGACGTGGTGCACGTGAACGCGCACGCCACGTCAACGCCGGTGGGAGACAAGCCTGAATACACTGCCCTCCGGGCTGCACTGGGAAACCATGTGGACAACGTCGCCGTTTCCGCGACGAAGTCCCAGATGGGCCACCTCCTGGGCGCATCCGGTGCTGTCGAGGCCGTCCTGACAGTGCTTGCTGTTTACGACCGGAAGGCACCGGTCACCATCAACCTGGAAAACCAGGACCCGGAGATCCCGCTCGACGTCGTCACCTCGGCCCGCGACCTGCCGGCCGGCAACATCGTGGCGCTGAGCAACTCGTTCGGCTTCGGTGGCCACAACGCCGTCATTGCGGTCCGCAGCGTCTGACCTTCAGGACGTTGTACCGCCTACAAGAGGAGGCCCCGCCATTCGGCGGGGCCTCCTCTTTGCTATGGAAAAATCAGGTCGACGGCGGTCAGCCCACCTGGTGGAGCCAACGAACGGGTGCGCCTTCGGCGGCGTGCCGGAACGGCTCGAGTTCCTCGTCCCAGGCCTCGCCGAGGGCAAGGGAAAGCTCGTGGTAGACGGCTGCGGGGTCACCGGCGCCTGACTCGTAGGCGTACCGGATCCTGTCCTCTGACACCATGATGTTGCCGTGCACGTCGGTGACAGCGTGGAAGATGCCCAGCTCAGGGGTGTGGGACCAGCGGCCGCCGTCGACACCCTGGCTCGGCTCCTCGGTGACCTCATACCGGAGATGCGCCCACCCCCGCAGGGACGACGCAAGCTGTGATCCCGTACCGGGGGCACCGGTCCAGGACAGCTCCGCCCGGAACATTCCGGGCGCGGCAGGCTGAGGGGTCCACTCAAGGTCCGTCCGCTTGTCCACGACAGATCCGATGGCCCACTCAACGTGGGGGCACAGAGCCGTAGGGGCCGAGTGAACGAACAGCACACCGCGGGTCATTGCAACAGACATTCCATCCTCCATAGCTCTAGGTACGTCTTCCCCAACGACCTCTGCCTGGATGGAACTGCCGTGCCGTGCACTGCGGCTGTGGTTCCTGCCTGCGTATTCAGATGTATCAGATAAAGCTGTGTCCGGGCTTACCGTGACGCAGGAAGCTGCTAGCTTCAAGCGGGACTTGAAAGTTGCCGGACGTGACTCTTATTGTGCCGTACCGCACCAAATTACGCCAGTGCGATTCTGCCCTTCGGACTTACGCCCTTGGGTGGGCCTGCTGGTAGCTCTGGCGCAGCCGGTCAACCGAGACGTGGGTATAGATCTGGGTGGTGGCCAGGCTGCTGTGCCCGAGGATTTCCTGCACTGCGCGCAGATCGGCTCCGCCGTCCAGCAGGTGCGTGGCCGCCGAATGCCGCAGCGCGTGCGGGCCTGACGCGGAGGTGTCCCCGAGTCCGGCGAAAAGGTCGTTGACCATGGAGCGGACCTGCCGCTGGTCCACCCTTCCGCCCCGGGCGCCCAGGAAGAGGGCCGGCCCGCTGTTGTCCCGGGCAAGCAGTGGCCTGCCGCGCCGCAGCCAGTCATCCACCGCGAGGGCTGCCGGAACACCGTACGGGACAGTGCGCTCCTTATTGCCCTTGCCGATGACGCGCAAAGTGCGCCGGTCCGGGTCCAGGTCATCAACATCCAGCCCCGCCAGTTCGCCCACCCGGACTCCCGTGGCGTAGAGCAGCTCCACGATGGCACGGTCCCGCAGGGCGAGCGGCGCACCCTCGGCCGCAGCTTCTTCCAGGGTGGACAGCAGCCTGGTCACCTGCCCGGCCTGCAGTACCCCGGGCAGGGACTGCCCGCGTTTCGGGGCCTTGAGCCGGAGCGCGGGATCGGTGGCGATACGCTCCTCCGCCATGGCCCAGGCCGTGAAAACCCTGACAGAGGCGGACCGGCGGGCCAGGGTGCTGCGCGCCGCACCCTCCTGGCTTTGGGCACCGAGCCATCGCCGGAGCGTTCCGAGCTCCAGGTCCTGGAGCCGGACAGCGCCTTCAGACGCAGCGTTGGACAGGAGGCTGCGGACATCGCCCAGGTATCCGCGGAGAGTGTGGGGCGAGACCGCACGCTCGGCGGAGAGGTACCGCGCGAAAGCGTCAAGCGCCCCGCCGAGCTCCGCCGGCAATCCCTCATGATCCACCCACCTACTCTCTCAGCTGCGGCAGGGAAACTACTGGCTGACACGCTCCACTCAACCGGGTGCCTGCGCTTCCCGTCCCGGGCGGCCCGGACCCGCCGGGCCGTGGGCGTCAGCCGGTTGCCCTGCCGCGTTTCCATCCTCCCCGTTCTGAGACGGCGAGGCCCAGCAGGCCCAGCCGGCCCAGCCCGGCCCGCACCGACTCCTGGGCCAGGCCAGCCACCACCGAGAGCTTTTCGACCGACGTCACGGAGCGCAGCGGCAGCGCGTCCAGGAGGATCAGATCCTCCAGCGTCAGCCCGTCCTGCACTGCAGCCTGCCCGTGGCGGGCATCAGGGAGGGCGGAGCCACTGGGGCCGGCCAGCTCGGCGACCTCGGCAGCATCCGTCACGCAGACGGCGCCGCCGTCACGCAGAAGCCGGTGGCATCCTGCCGAGTTGGCGCTGTGCACGGACCCCGGCACAGCGCCGACCGCCCGGCCAAGGGTCTCCGCGTGATGGGCGGTGTTGAGCGCCCCGGACCGCCACCTGGCCTCCACCACCACGGTCACGGCGGACAGGGCGGCAATGATGCGGTTGCGTTGCAGGAACCGGTAGCGGGTGGGGGCGGAGCCCGGAGGAACCTCGGCCAGGACGGCGCCCTGGTTGGATACGGCCCGCAGGAGGTCCTCGTTCCCCGAAGGATAGAACCGGTCCACTCCCCCTGCCATCACAGCAATGGTGGGGACCGCACCGGACGCTCCGGCGAGGGCGGCCCGGTGGGCATGCGCGTCGATGCCGTAGGCCCCTCCTGACACCACGGTGAAGCCACGCTGGGCCAGCGAGTAGGCAAGATCGCCGGTGACGGCGGCGCCGTAACTGGTGCTGTCCCGCGAGCCAACCAGGGCTATGGATGTTGCTGCTCCGGGCAGCGGCTGTTCCTGGCCCCGCCACCAGAGGCAGATCGGCTCCTGGATTCCGAGGTCTGCCAGCTGGACCGGCCACAATTCGTCCGACGGGATGATCAGCCGGCCGCCCAGTCGCGCCATGGTTGCAAGGTCCCGCTCGGGGGCCAGGTCGGGTATCCGGGGATGCCAGCGTTTCAGGGAAGCGGCCATCCCTGCCCAGCTGGTGCCGGAACCCCCGTCCGAGAGCAGCGCGGTGATCTCCCGCTCCAGCTCGGGGCCGGCTGACAGTTGCCCCGTGGCGATCCGCAGGGCGTCCACTGCGCCGGCCGCCTGCACCAGGGCAAGTCCGGCCGCGTCCTGGGGTTCCATGAGGCGTGAGAGGGCGGCTCGGGAACGCCGCTCGATGCCCATATCCATGGCTGCCTCCTTCATGCTGCCGCCGCCGCTGCCTGCCGAAGCCCCAGCGCCCGGCCGATGTCGTTGATGTCCGGTTGCTCCCGGTATCCCAAATCGGCAAGGGTCCATGCGAGCCGAAGCACCCGGTCATAGCCGCGCGCCGTGAGGACGCCGCGTTCCAGGGAATGGTCCAGGATGCGGGTGACTGCCGGCGGGAGCCGAAGCTCACCCCGGAGTATGCGGCCGGGGACCTGCGCATTGGTTTCCAGCCCGTAGGCGGCCAACCTCTCCAACTGACGGGACCGTGCGCCCAGCACCCGCCGTGCGACTGTTGCCGTGTCTTCCTCGGCCCCGGCCTGTCCGAAGTCGGCCAGGGAGACCCGTTCCACCTGAAGCTGGATGTCCACCCTGTCGAGGAGCGGACCGGACATCCTGGCCAGGTAACGCCGCCGCATCATGGGCGTGCAGGTGCAGTCGAGGCCTTTACCGGAGGCTTTGCCGCAGGGACAGGGGTTGGCGGCGAGCACAAGCTGGAACCTTGCCGGATAAGCAGCGGTTCCGGCTGAGCGGTGGATCACCAGTTCTCCGCTTTCCAGGGGTTGGCGGAGGGCATCCAGCACGCGGCGTTCGTACTCTGGTGCCTCGTCAAGGAACAGGACTCCGCGGTGGGCACGGGACGCGGCTCCGGGCCGGGGAAGCCCGGAGCCGCCCCCAATGATTGCCGCGGCGGTTGCGGAATGGTGCGGACTTTCGAACGGTGGCCGCCGGAGCAGCTGCACGGACGATGATGGCAGCCCGCACAACGAATGGATGGCCGTGACCTCCATGGACTCATGGTCGCCAAGATCCGGCAGGAGCCCGGGCAGGCGTTCCGCCAGCATGGTCTTGCCCGCACCCGGAGGCCCCGTCAGGAGGAGGTGGTGGGCCCCGGCAGCTGCGACTTCCAGTGCGCGCCGGGCATCCCCCTGGCCGGAGACGTCCGCCATGTCAGGGTAGGTGCCGGCCTCCACTCCTGCGTCCCCGGGGCTGTCCGGGTCCTCAGGTTCGAAATCCAGCGCAAGCTCCTGGGGATCCGCGCCGAATTCCAGCGCCAGCCGGGCCAGGGTGCTGAACCCCCGCACCCTGGCATCAGGAACCAACGATGCCTCCGCCAAGTTTGCCTGCGCTACGACGATGTCCGGATAACCGGCCTGCACCGAGGCCATCACCGCCGGAAGGATGCCGCGAACAGGGCGCAGCCGGCCGTCGAGTCCCAGCTCGGCGATAAACACCGTCCGCCCGGTGGGTTTGATGTCATTGGCGGCACGGAGTACGGCCATGGTCACCGCCAGGTCGAATCCGGATCCCCGCTTCGGCAGGGACGCGGGGATGAGGTTGGCGGTGATCTTCCGGCGGCTCAGCGGAATTCCGGAATTCTTCGCAGCCGACCGGATCCGTTCCTTGGCCTCGTTCAGGGAGGCGTCCGGCAACCCGAGCAATACGAATGCGGGGAGGGTCTGGCCAATGTCGGCCTCCACCTCCACGATGTAGCCGTTCAGCCCCACCAGGGCGATGGAGTAGGTGCGTCCCAGGGGCATTCAGCCCACCCCCCTGAGGTGCTCCACCAGGGGCGACCCGCCGCCGTCGTCAATCACCGCGATGACGTCAACGCGCCGCAGCGGCATCCGAAGCTCACGGTCCCGGCACCATGCGGCCCCGAGCCGGTGCAACCGCGCCAGCTTGTCCGGGCCAACGGCTTCAAAGGGATGGCCGTAATCCAGAGTACGGCGGGTTTTGACCTCGGCAATCACCAGGGCATCGCCGTCGAGCGCGACGATGTCTATTTCGCCCTCGGTGCAGCGCCAGTTGCGCTCCACCACGAGCATGCCAAGGGTTTCCAGGTAACCGGCGGCAAGGTCCTCCCCGTGCCGGCCCAGCAGGTCTTTCGATTTCATGTCTACCTCCGCAACCAGCCTGGACGGGCTGGGACACGAAGGACAGGACGGCGGTCCCCTATGTGGATGAACCTGGGCCGGCAGGCCCTGTGCAGGAAAGGTCAGCTGTGCAGGGGAAGTCCGGGCCCGCGCAAAAGCGCTAGTTGCCCAGGTCGACATCCTTGGGCAGGGCAAGCTCCTCGTTGCGCGGAAGCTCTTCGACGTTGACGTCCTTGAAGGTCAGGACGCGGACACTCTTGACGAACCGTGCGGAACGGTAGACGTCCCAGACCCAGGCATCCTGCAGGGTCAGGTCAAAGTAGACCTCGCCGTCTGCGCTGCGGGCCTGCAGGTCCACGTGGTTGGCCAGGTAGAAGCGGCGTTCGGTCTCGACAACGTAGCTGAACAGCCCGACGACATCGCGGTATTCACGGTAGAGCTGAAGCTCCATGTCGGTTTCGTAGTTTTCAAGATCCTCGGCACTCATGCTTCCATCTTGCACCATCGGCAGGGCGGCTGGTGTCCGGCGCGGGGCTCAGTCCCCCGCGGCAGCAGCTTCTTCCCCGCCTGGCCCTGCACCGTCCGGCAGGCCGGCGTCAGCCAGTTCCCCACCAAGGAGCCGCCAGCTGACCCGGTGGTATGGCGTGGGCCCGGCCGCACGGAGGACATCCCGGTGCAGTGCAGTGGCGTAGCCCTTGTTGACGTCCCAGCCGAAGTCAGGGAACTCACCGTGGAGCTCCCGCATCATCCGGTCCCGCTCAACCTTTGCGATGACGCTGGCAGCCGCCACGCTCAGGCACTGCATATCCGCCTTGACCTTGGTGTGAACCGGAGCGTCGCAGCTGGCCTCCACCATGGGCTCGTCGAACAGGGACAGCTGCCCGGCAGGTGAAAGCCAGTTGTGGCTTCCGTCCAGGAGCACCGCCTCGGGGCGGACACCCGCAGAAAGGACTTCCTGCCACGCCCTGGTTCCTGCAAGGCGCAACGCGGCGATGATGCCGATGGAGTCGATTTCCTGCGCTGAGGCGTGGCCCACTGCCGAGGCCACGCTCCACCGGCGGACCAGCGGGTCAAGGCGTTCCCGCTCCGCCGGGGCCAGAAGTTTGCTGTCCCGGACCCCGGCCAGGGGCTTCTGCCGTTCCAGGTCAACCACGGCGATGCCCACGCTGACGGGCCCGGCAAGCGCGCCGCGCCCCACCTCGTCCACACCGGCAAGGTACCGGATCCCCTGGGCCTTGAAGGTCCGCTCGTGCCGAAGGGTGGGCGCCTTCCCCGGTGAGGGAATTTTGGTGCCCGGTGAGGGAACCTTGGTGGAACCGGACCTGGGCTTGAGTGCGGCGGGCATGGTCAGGGCGCCGCCGGTACGTTGCGGAACACGTCCGGATAGTTGCCCAGGGTGGTGAACCGGCTCAGTGGCCAGGCAATGACGGCGGCCTTGCCTTCGAGGTCGGCAATGTCGATGAATCCGCCGTCGGAGTCCATGTGGGCGCGGGAGTCGGCGGAATGGTTGCGGTTGTCTCCCATCACCCACACCTTGCCCTCGGGGACAGTTACGTCGAAGTTGCGGATCTGCGGGATTTCAGCCGGATTGATATAGCTCTCGTTGATGGCGGTCCCGTTAATTGTCAGTCTACCGCCGGCATCGCAGCAGACCACATGGTCCCCCGGGAGCCCGATGACCCTCTTGACCAGGTGCTGCTCGGAGTTGTCCGGCAGCAGGCCAACGAACGTCAGCCCGTCCTGGACCCAGGTGAAGGGACCCTGCGGTTGTTCGGGCGCGGCCTGGAGCCAACCCTTGGTATCCCGGAAAACCACGACGTCGCCGCGGTTCAGTGCGAACGGCTCGGGGACCAGGAGGTTGACGAAGATGCGGTCGTCCACTTCCAGGGTATTGACCATGGATTCGGACGGGATGAAGAACGCACGGAACAGGAAGGTCTTGATCAGGAAGGAGAGGACGACGGCGATCACCACCACCGTGGCCACTTCCTTCAGCCATGCGAAGACGGGGCTGCCGGCGGGCTTCGCCGCTGACTTGGCGGCGGCGCGGCTGCCCGCGGCGCCGGACGCCGGCGCGTCAGGACCCTGGGCGGAAGTCCCGGGAACGGCATCGGCCGGAACGTCCGAAGCGCCTTCGTGGCGTGGTTCGGGAGTCCGCGCGTGGTTCTCGGGCATCTACTGTCCGTTCTCTGTTGTTGGTCCTGCAGGCGGACGGGGTACTGAAGCAAATCTATCAAGCGGCCAGATGATCTGGACCGGCCTGCCGATCACCCTGTCCAGCGGGACCATGCCGCCGCCCGGGGCTCCGAGCAGGCTGCGCGAATCGGCGGACACGGAGCGGTGGTCCCCCATCAGCCACAGCCGGCCATCAGGGACCACGGCACTGAACTTTTGGGTACTGGGGGCATCTCCGTTGAAGATGTAGGGTTCCGCCAGGGCCTCTCCGTTCACCGTCACGTTGCCGCCGGCGTCGCAGCAGGCCACCGAGTCCCCCGGGAGCCCGATGACCCTCTTGACGTAGGTGGTGTCGCTGCCGGTGAGGCCGATCCAGTGGGTGACGGCGGCCGCGCTGTCCACCAAGGGGCCGTTGCCGCTGTTGAGCGGGGCGAAACTGCCCCTTCCGTCAAAAACGACAATGTCCCCGCGCCGGATGGGCTCGGCGCGGAAGTCGGTCCGGGAAACCAGGATGCGGTCCCCGCCTTCCAGCACGGGTTCCATGGACGCGGACGGGATGAAGTACACATCAAGCCACAGCGATCGGACCAGTCCGCTGACCGCAACGGCCAGGATGACGGCCAGGAACGCAAAACGCCAGCCCATTTTCCGGGGCTGGCGTTTTGTGTGGTCCATGGTCCGTATCCTGGGCGCTGGTGCTGAATGGCTCCGGCGCTGGCCGGATACGGCTGCGGCCCGGCCTCTGCAGGTCCGAAAGGACCTACTTGGCGGTGCTGAAGTCGCGCTTTTCCTTGATCTTCGCAGCCTTACCGCGCAGTGCGCGCATGTAGTAAAGCTTCGCGCGGCGGACGTCACCCTTGGTGACGACCTCGATCTTGTCGATGATCGGGGAGTGAACCGGGAAGGTACGCTCCACACCGACGCCGAAGGAAACCTTGCGGACCGTGAAGGTCTCACGGACACCGTCGCCCTGGCGGCCCAGGACGAAGCCCTGGAATACCTGGACACGGGAGTTCTTGCCTTCGATGATGTTCACGTGCACCTTGAGGGTGTCACCCGCGCGGAACTCGGGAACATCGGTACGCAGCGAGGCTGCATCGAGGGAATCGAGAATATGCATAATTGCACTCCTGGTGAACGCCACAGGTCATTCACTTTGGGTCACGGCAGCAAAACCTGGGGCGCTCGTGGCGCACCGGGGATCTCCGCCGAAAGGTAAGTGGTCCGGCCACTTCACTGATTGATGAGGCCGGTTGCCTTAGCTGTTGGTTGCGCTCCCCCTGTGGCAGGTGCGGACCCAGCAGACACAAGGACTAATTTTGCCACACCGCGGGGGCTACAGCCAATCCTGCAGCTCCCGGAACCCAGGGAGCTGGCCACGGCAGCATGACGCATGAGGCCATTAGTCCTGCGGGATGCCTTCAGCGCCGGGGCGGCGGCGCAGGCGGCCGTCCACGACGTCGTATCCCAGGTCCTGCAGTTCGGTGCGGTCGGCACGTGGCAGCCTGCCGGCGTCGAACGCTTCGAGGAGGTCGGGGCGGCGCTCCGCCGTCCGCCGGAACTGTTCGTGGCGGCGCCACTGCGCGATCCTGCCGTGGTTCCCGCTCAGCAGCACGGCAGGCACTTCCCGCTCGCGCCACACAGAGGGCTTGGTGTAGACGGGGTATTCCAGGAGCCCGTCGGAATGGGATTCCTCCACCAGGGACTCGGGGTTGCCCACCACGCCCGGCAGCAGGCGTCCAATGGCTTCCACCATGGCCAGCACCGCAACCTCGCCGCCATTGAGGACGTAGTCCCCCAGACTGACGGGGCGGACGTCAAAATGCTCCCGGGACCACTCAATGACGCGCTCGTCGATGCCCTCGTAGCGTCCGCAGGCGAACGCAAGGTGCTCCTGCTCGGCCAGTTCGTACGCCAGCGCCTGGGTGAACCTCTCCCCCGCCGGCGACGGCACGATCAGGACCGGCCTGCCCGATCCCTCCGGGCGGTCGGCAGCGATGGACTCCAGGGCCTGCGCCCATGGTTCGGGCTTCATCACCATGCCGGCGCCCCCGCCGTAAGGCGTGTCGTCGACGGTGCGGTGCCTGTCCGTGGTGAAGGCGCGGAGGTCGTGGACGCGGAGGTCCAGGATCCCGTCCTGGCGGGCTTTTCCGATCAGGGACAGTTCCAGCGGTGCCAGGTATTCGGGAAAAATACTGACGACGTCGATCCGCATCTAGGCTTTCTCCTCCGGCTCCGAAGCGGCTGCCTCGTCCTCCGCATTCAGCTCGAAGAGGCCGTCCGGCGGCGTGAGGAGGATGAACCCGCCGTCAACATTGACCTCGGGCACGATCTGCTCCACGAAGGGAACCAGGATTTCCTTGCCCTCCGGCGTGGTGACCATGAGCAGGTCCTGGACAGGCATGGTGTTCAGTGCGGTGACCTTGCCGACCACGCGGGGACCGATCCTGGCCTCCAGGCCAACGAGTTCGTGCTCGTACCAGCCTTCGTCGTCGTCTTCGTCCAGCTCCTCGGTTTCGATGAAAAGCTTGGCGCCCCGGAGGGTTTCCGCTTCGTTGCGGGTCCCAATTTCGTCAAAGCCCAGCAGCAGGATGTCCTTGTTCCAGCGGGCGCTGATTACGGTGAGCGGGCCCGCTGACGCCGGCTCAACCACGAACTCGGTGCCCGGCACGAACCTGTCCCCAGGGGCGTCGGTCAGGACCTGGACCGTCACTTCGCCGCGGATGCCGTGCGGTTTGCCGATTCGTGCCACCTGAAGCTGCATGTGTTCCTCTGTGTTGAATGTGGTTTTCGGTGCTCTGGTAAAAGCACTCCGGCCCCTCCACCGCATGGGTGGAGGGGCCGGAGCTAAAACTGAATAGTGCCGAGCGCTCAGCGGCGGCGGTCGGTGTCGACAACGTCGACCCGCACCGGCTCGCCACCGGCCAGGGCTGCCACCACGGTGCGCAGTGCACGCGCCGTGCGGCCCTGGCGGCCAATCACCCTTCCGAGGTCGTCCTGGTGAACGCGCACTTCGAGGGTGTCCCCGCGGCGGTTGTTCTTGGAGCTGACCTTGACGTCATCCGGGGAATCAACGATTCCGCGGACCAGGTGTTCCAGCGCTTCTGCCAGCAATCTACTCAGCCTCGGTGGTCTCTGCTTCGGCCTCGGCGGGAGCTTCGGCTGCATCAGACTTGGATGCCTTCTTGGTGATGGCTTCCGGGATGATCACGGAACCTTTTTCCGGGGCGACGAAGGCTTCCTTCTGAGTCTTGGTCTTCAGGGTGCCTTCCTGGCCCGGCAGGCCCTTGAACTTCTGCCAGTCGCCGGTGATCTTGAGGATCGCGGCAACCTGCTCGGACGGCTGGGCGCCGACGGACAGCCAGTACTGGGCACGCTCGGAGTCGACCTCGATGTATGAGGGCTCTTCGGTGGGGTGGTACTTGCCGATCTCTTCGATGGCGCGGCCGTCACGCTTGGTGCGTGAGTCCGCGACGACGATGCGGTAGTACGGTGCGCGCATCTTGCCAAAGCGCTTAAGGCGAATCTTTACGGCCACTGTTGTGGTCACTCCTGTTTCAGAAAAGGGGGTGAACCCGGCGTTCTGCACCCGTGGGGCGGGCCGTACTTGCGGGTTCGAAGGACAGGATCCAGACGCGGAGAGAGGGGCCACGCAGATCGAGTACCTGTTTATTGTGCCAGATCAGCGCCAGGATTTCGACTCGGCGCGGCGTGACACGGGCGACGCCGGCTGGAGGTTCCGGCCGGATCAGCTCAGGCGGACCAGACGTACAGGCCGGTGCGCTCCGAGTCGTCAATTCCGCTGGCGAGTTCGGCCAGCCGCTGCACGTAGGTCCGCGCCTCTGCAGCGCCGAACGGCATGTCATCCTGCGCGGCCCATTGTTCGGCAACCTCTTCGAGGATGTCGCCTTCCCCTTCGGTTTCATAGGACAGCAGGTCCGCCAGGGCGCGCACCATGGCCGGGGGCACGGCCAGGAGCGAATCGCTGCCCACATCCACCATGGTCAGTTCGTAATCCGCTCCTCCGGCGTGCACGGCGGTACCGGCCAGGTCGCCCAGCTGCTCCACTTCGAAATCGCTGATGTCCGGGATCCGGACCGCGTCACCTGCGGGAGCGCTGCCGCCGCCGTCAAGGACGCCGGCACGCTTCAGTGCTGCGTCGTGGGTGGCAACAAAGATCTCGGTGAAGCCCATGGGGATTGCCCTCATTCCGTTGGCGGTGGTGCCGCCGGGAGGCTGCTCCTGCCCGGCCGTTCGAATTCAGCCTAGTTCGAATTCAGCCCAGTTCGGATTCAGCCCGGTTGGAATCATGCGTGGCACAGCCGGTGCTCAGCGCACAGCCACACGGATGCGGTTGCGCCACGGATCCCCGAAGCGGAGTTCGGCTCCGGTGTGGTGCGCGGCAACGCCGGCGACCTTGAGGCGGTCGGCGAGGGAGCCGACGTCGTCCCCTGACGGCACCTCGATAAGGACCTCGCCCAGGCCGAGGGTGTCCTTGCGCGGTCCCGCCCCGCGGCTGTTCCAGACGTTCATGGCCATGTGGTGGTGGTAGCGGCCGGCAGAGACAAACAGGGCCTGTCCGTGCCAGCCGGCGGTCTTCTCGAAGCCGAGGGTCCCCACGTAGAAGTCGCGGGCCGTCTGGACGTCGCCCACCTGGAGGTGCACGTGGCCGACGCCCGCCACGGACCCGAGCTGGCGCTCCAGGGAATCTTCCGTCAGGTGCTGCTCGAGGTACCGCTGCGGCGGGAGGGCCAGGCTGTCCATCACCACGTCAGTGCCGTTCCAGGACCAGTTGCTGCGCGGCCTGTCCCAGTAGAGCTCGATGCCGTTGCCCTCGGGGTCGTTGAAGTAGAAGGCTTCGCTGACAAGGTGGTCGGCGCTGCCGGTGAACGAGCGCGGTTCGAACCGGGCGGCGGTGGCGATGGTGGCGGCCAGGTCTGCCTGGTTCTCAAACAGCAGCGCAGTGTGGAACAGGCCGGCCTCTCCCCTGCCCGGAAGGTTCAGCCCGGGCGCGGGAGCCAGGTGCACAAGCGGCTTCTGCAGCCGGCCGAGGTAGATTCCGCCGTCCTGCTCGGCAATGACCTCCAGGCCGAGGGCGCGCTGGTAGTAATCGGTCATCACCTCCATGTCGCCCACCTTGAGCATCACGGTGCCCATGGCGAGGTCGGCAGGCAGAAGGTCCTGGCTTGCGGCTTGTGCAGTCATTGATAACTCCCGGTGCTGTGGGCCTTCCGGTCGGCAGCCCTTACACTCTTAAAATTACTTGAAGCTTCAATTTATTCCAAGTCCCGGGCCGGATATCTTTTCAGCGGATGACCCGACCGCCCAGGACAACGTGCGCCAGGCCATGGACCGCCTCCGGTACCTTCCGCGGGTCTTCCCGGCACACGACAACATCTGCCCGCGCCCCTTCTTCCAGGCCGTCCGCGCCCAGCCACTCCCGCGCACTCCAGCACGCGGCGTCCAGGGCAGACGCCATGGGCAGGCCCGCAGCATGGAGGGCCAGGATCTCGTCGGCGATCCTGCCGTGCCTGATCACGCTGCCGGCGTCGGTCCCGGCGTAGATCCGCACGCCTGCCTCGAACGCCTCAAGCACCCGTTCCTTCCGCCGTTCCCACAGTGAACGCATGTGCGCCGCATACCGCGGAAACTTGGGCGCCGCCTGGGCAGCAATGTCCGGGAACGTGGCGATGTTGACCAGGGTGGGCACAATGGGCACCTTCTGCTCCACGAACCTGGGCAGGTGCCTCGGCAGGAGGCCGGTGGCGTGCTCGACGCAGTCGATGCCGGCGTCCAGCACGTCACCGAGCGTCTCTTCCGCGAAGCAGTGGGCGGTAACGCGTGCGCCTTCGTCATGGGCGGCCAGGACGGCATCGCGGACGACGGCGGCAGGGAACGACGGCGCGAGGTCGCCGGCGTCGCGGTCAATCCAGTCCCCCACGAGCTTGACCCATCCGTCGCCTTCCCTGGCCTGTTTACGGACAGCTTCCACCAGGCCCTCCGGTTCGACTTCCTCAGCGAAACCCCGCAGGTACCGGCGCGTGCGCGCAACGTGGCGTCCGGCGCGGATCAGCACCGGGACGTCTTTTCTGTCCTGCAGCCACCGCGTGTCAGCAGGGGAACCTGCGTCACGGATCAACAGTGTGCCGGCCATCAGGTCCGTCCGCGCCTGCTCTTCGGCGGTCGGAGCATCCACCGCCCCTCCCACGCCGAGCCCGATGTGGCAGTGGGCATCCACGAAGCCCGGCAGCACCCATCCCGCCAGGATCCGGTCCGGGGCCTTTGCCGGCCGGCGGAACGTCAGGCGCCCGTCAACAGACCACAGTCCGCGCTGTCCACTCCCGGGTCCGGTCAGGACCGTCCCCGTGAACTCGATGATTTCTGCCATGTGCACCTCTTTCCTGCCCGGTCAGGCTAGCACCGGCAATGTGACAAGCCCCGAAAGAAAGGCTGTGGTAGCTTTCATCTTGACCACACGGGTGCCCCTGCAGGGGCTGAGATCGGGCTGACGCAGCCTGCGACCGTCGAACCTGTCCGGGTAATGCCGGCGAAGGAAGTGAGTATTCCTTGAATACACCAAATCAGCAGCTGAACCCTGCCCGCAACACCCCGGGTGCCACCACTGACGGGAACCCGCCCCCGGTGACGCAATCCCTGAAATCCCATTCCCTGGCCTACCTCGAGGACGCCGGGACCGGTATCCGTGTTCCCGTGACGGAAATCGCGTTGGAGCCGTCCCCCAACGGCGTTCCGAACCAGCCGTTCCGGACTTACCGGACGGCCGGTCCGGGGAGCGACCCCGTTCAGGGTCTTCCTCCTTTCCGCAAGGATTGGATCGAGGCGCGGGCAGACACGGAAGCGTACAGCGGCAGGGAGAGGAACCTGCTCGACGACGGCCGCTCGGCCGTGCGCCGCGGCGCCGCCAGCGCGGAGTGGAAGGGAGCGCCTCCCGTGCCCCGCCGCGCCGTCGAGGGACGGACCGTGACACAGATGCACTACGCACGGCAGGGCGTCATAACCCCGGAAATGCGCTTCGTGGCGCTGCGGGAAAACTGCGATGTTGAACTGGTCCGGAGCGAACTCGCCGCAGGACGGGCCATCATTCCCAACAACATCAACCACCCCGAATCCGAGCCGATGATCATCGGCAAGGCCTTCCTGGTGAAGATCAACGCCAACATCGGCAACTCTGCAGTGACCAGTTCAATCGCCGAAGAGGTGGACAAGCTGCAGTGGGCAACCCGGTGGGGCGCCGACACCGTCATGGATCTCTCCACCGGCGAGGACATCCACACCACCCGGGAATGGATCATCCGCAACTCGCCTGTCCCGATCGGCACCGTCCCCATCTACCAGGCCCTGGAGAAAGTCAACGGCGAGGCCAACGCCCTGACCTGGGAGATCTTCCGCGACACCGTCATCGAACAGTGCGAACAGGGCGTGGACTACATGACCATCCACGCCGGCGTGCTGCTCCGGTACGTTCCCCTGACCGCCAACCGCGTCACCGGCATTGTGTCCCGCGGCGGATCAATCATGGCGGGGTGGTGCCTGGCGCACCACCGGGAGAACTTCCTCTACACGCACTTCGACGAGCTCTGCGGGATCTTCGCGCGGTACGACGTCGCGTTTTCCCTGGGCGACGGCCTGCGGCCGGGCGCGACGGCGGATGCCAACGACGCCGCGCAGTTTGCCGAGCTGGACACCCTCGCCGAGCTCACGCAGCGTGCCTGGGAGTACGACGTCCAGGTGATGGTGGAGGGTCCTGGACACGTTCCGTTCCACCTGGTCAGGGAGAACGTTGAACGGCAGCAGGAGCTGTGCAAGGGCGCACCGTTCTACACGCTGGGCCCGCTGGTGACCGACGTTGCCCCGGGCTATGACCACATCACCTCCGCCATTGGAGCCACGGAAATTGCCCGCTACGGCACGGCGATGCTGTGCTACGTCACGCCCAAGGAACACCTGGGGCTGCCCAACAAGGACGACGTCAAGACAGGGGTGATCACGTACAAGATCGCTGCCCATGCGGCAGACCTTGCCAAAGGCCACCCGGGCGCCCACGAACGTGATGACGCACTGTCCAAGGCACGCTTCGAGTTCCGCTGGCGTGACCAGTTTGCGTTGTCGCTGGACCCGGAGACGGCCGAGGCCTTCCACGACGAGACCCTCCCGGCCGAACCGGCCAAGACGGCCCACTTCTGCTCCATGTGCGGGCCCAAGTTTTGCTCCATGCGGATCAGCCAGGACATCCGGGACGAATACGGATCCGCGGAGGCACAGGCAGCCCTTGCTGAAGCGGCAGCCGGCATGCGGGGCAAGAGCGAAGAATTCCTGGCTGCCGGCGGGAAAGTTTATCTGCCGGAGCTGAGCGTTCCGCCGGGGCGGTAGGAGCCTGCAGGTTCCGTCCGGCTGGTCATTGGGGGCCGGCCGGACGGGCTCCTGTGGAGGGCAGGTTCGGGCGGGATCAGGAGGCGCGTGCCTCCACGCGGCCTGAGTCGCTGATGAACGAACGGATGATGCGGTCCCCTTCCGGGGAGTCGTGGGGCCGGTGGCCGCCGGCGGCCGTGCGGTGATCCGCCCCGGTCTCACGGAGGTAGCCGGCGATCTCCTCGTAGAGCGGCTCCCAGCCGCCTGTCAGGACGAGCGTGGGCACGCCGGGAACGATATGCAGCGGGGCTTCCCAGGACGGCGCCTGCAGCCGCAGCCGCCTGGCAGAACGCTTCTCCTCGGCAGTCACCGGCTGCTGCAGGTCGGTGGCATAGACCCTGCGGACGAACTCGCGCTGGAAATCCTCGTCACTGAGTTGATGCCGGGCGTTGAACAGGGGCTGCATCAGCCCGATGTGCGCCGCCGTGGCCGGCAGTTCAGCGGTCAGGGACAGGCAGGCCGGCTCCACCAGGGTCAGCGAGTACACAAGGTCCGGACGTTCGACGGCGGCCATCATGGCGGAGATGGCTCCTTGCGCATGCGCCACGACGTGCCCGCCGGCGGTGCCCCGGCCGTCGTCCCCAAGGGATTCCAGCAGGATGCGCGTGTCCTCCGCGAACGAGGACGCAGTGGGTTCGGCAACGGGATCGAAGCCGTGGCGGCGCAGGAACAGGGCATCGTAGGACAGGGCTATCCCGTGCTGGCGGGGCCAGGCTGCGGCGCCGAAGCTGCCCGCGCCGTGCGCGAACACTACCCTCTGCTTGAACATGACCCAACCCTATTCCACGGCACCGGTATCCCAACCAAGTAGCGCCAAGTGTCGTTATGAACGGTCAAAACGACACCTGGCGCTACCTAGCTGGGAGAGGGGGATGGCTACTTGCCGAGGAACTTGTCGAAGCCCTTGGGCAGGTTCAGCTGGGAGGGATCGAAGTCGCCCGCCTGCTGGCCAAAAGCTGCGCCGGTGGGCAGCGCCTTGGCGGCGTTCGCCCGGCGGGCCTCGGCGTCCTTGCGCTCCTGCGCGGCTTTGGCCGGGTTGCCGGATTTGGCCTTCTTCTTGGGCGCGTTCTTGGCGTTCTTCCGGGCACCGCCGCCGGCCCCCGGCATCCCGGGCATCCCTGGCATGCCCGGCATCCCGCCCTGGGCCATCTTCTTCATCATCTTCTGGGCCTGCGCGAAGCGCTCCAGCAGGCCGTTGACCTCGGAAACGTGGACGCCGGAACCGCGGGCGATGCGGGCACGGCGGGAGCCGTTGATGATCTTGGGGGCCACGCGCTCATGCGGCGTCATGGACCTGACGATGGCCTCCACGCGGTCGATCTCGCGCTCGTCGAACTGCTCCAGCTGCTGGCGGATGTTCTGGGCACCCGGCATCATCATGAGCATTTTCTTCATGGAGCCCATGTTGCGGATCTGCTGCATCTGGGCCAGGAAGTCGTCAAGGGTGAAGTCCTCCTGGTCGGCGAACTTCTTCGCCATCCGGGCGGCTTCGTCCTTGTCCCAGGACTTCTCGGCCTGCTCGATCAGGGTGAGGACGTCACCCATGTCCAGGATGCGCGAGGCCATCCGGTCCGGGTGGAAAAGCTCAAAGTCGTCCAGGCCCTCGCCGGTGGACGCAAACATCACCGGCTTGCCCGTGACTGACGCGACGGAAAGGGCGGCACCGCCGCGGGCGTCGCCGTCGAGCTTGGACAGCACGATGCCGGTGAAGTTGACGCCTTCGTCGAAAGCGAGCGCCGTGTTCACGGCGTCCTGGCCGATCATCGAGTCGATGACGAACAGGACCTCGTTGGGCACGATGGCGCGGCGGATCTGGCGCGCCTGCTCCATCATGTCGGCATCGACGCCCAGCCGGCCGGCGGTGTCCACGATGACGACGTCGTGGAGTTTCTGGCGTGCTTCCTCCACACCGGCGCGGGCAACCTCAACCGGGTCCCCGGCAGGGTGTTCGAGCTCGGTGTAGGTGGCGCCGGGGTGCGGTGCGAAGACGGGCACCTTGGCGCGCTGGCCCACGATCTGCAACTGCGTCACGGCGTTGGGGCGCTGGAGGTCACAGGCCACGAGCATCGGGCTGTGGCCCTGTGCCTTCAGCCACTTGGACAGCTTTCCGGCGAGGGTGGTCTTGCCGGCACCCTGGAGGCCGGCCAGCATGATGACGGTGGGGCCGCTCTTGGCCAGGCGGATCCGGCGGGTTTCACCACCGAGGATCTCCACCAGTTCCTCGTTGACGATCTTGACGATCTGCTGGCTCGGGTTCAGTGCACCGGAGACCTCAGCGCCCAGGGCGCGTTCCCGTACCCGGCCGGTGAACTCACGGACAACTGGAACGGCAACATCGGCGTCCAAAAGGGCGCGGCGGATCTCGCGGACTGTGGCATCGACGTCGGCTTCGGTAAGCCTGCCTTTACCGCGCAGGTTCTTGAAGGTTGCTGTCAACCGGTCAGAGAGTGAATTGAACACGCGACGTGCACTTCTTTCAGTGGATGATCAGGGCAGTGGATGATCAAAGGCTGTTGATGATCGGGACTCGACTATCTAGGGTACCAAGCCGGGCCCGCAAGGTGGCATGCTGGCCAAATGACGAGCCAACCAACTGTTAAGACCCTGCTCATCCTCGGCGCCTCGGGGGACCTGACGGGCAGGCTGCTCCTGCCGGGACTGGCGCGCCTGGTGGCGAGGGGGCGTGCTGCGGGCCTCCGGCTGGTGGGGGCCGGATCCGATCCCTGGACCCCGGAACAGTGGCGGGAACGGGTGCATGCGTCCTTCGAGGCAGCCGCCGGGTCCGCAGCCGCCGACGGGAAGGAGGCCCTCCAGTCCCTTGAGAAGGAAACGGTATACCACCAGCTGGATGTCACCGCCGAGGGAGCGCTGGCCTCGCTTCTTGGGGCGCTCGAGGGACCCACCGCCGTCTACTTCGCCCTGCCGCCGCGCATCAGCCAGCTTGCCTGTGAGTCCCTCCGGCCGGAGCAGGTCCCGCCGGGCACGCGGCTGGTGATGGAAAAGCCCTTCGGTTCCAGTGAGGACTCGGCCCGCTCGCTCAACCAGACCCTGGTCCGGCTGGTCCCCGAAGACCATGTCCACCGGGTGGACCACTTCCTGGGCAAGGCCACGGTGCTGAACATCCTGGGCCTGCGGTTCGCCAACAATTTCCTGGAACCGGTGTGGGACCGGCACCACGTGGAAAAGGTGGAAATCATCTTCGACGAGGACCTCGCGCTGGAGGGGCGGGCCCGCTACTACGACGGCGCCGGCGCACTGCGGGACATGATCCAGAGCCACCTGCTGCAGATCATGGCCCTGCTGGCCATCGAGCCTCCGGCCACCATCGGTGAACGGGACCTGCGGGATGCCATTTCCGCCGTCCTCCGGGCCAGCAGCGTACCGGAGCCCTATGCCGGTTCCACCCGCAGGGCACGTTACACAGCCGGCCAGGCAGGAGGGAAGGACGTACCCGACTACGCACGGGAGGAAGGCGTGGACGCTGAACGCGGGACGGAGACGCTGGCCGAGATCCAGGTCAACATCGACAACTGGCGCTGGAACGGGGTCCCGTTCATTCTTCGGTCCGGCAAGGCACTGGGCGCCAAGCGGAAGGAGGCAGTGGTCACCTTCCGCCCGGTTCCCCACCTGCCCCGGGGCTTCACCGGCGTGGACTCCCCCAACAAGCTGCGCATCGGCTTCGGCCCGGACACCCTAAGGTTCGACGTCGACGTGAACGGGCCCGGGAACATCTTCAGCCTGAGCCGGGCCACCCTGGAAACCGAGCTCAGCGGCTCCGACCTCCTCCCCTACGGCGAAGTCCTGGAGGGGGTACTGGCGGGCGACCCGCTGCTGTCCGTCCGCGGAGATACGGCGGAGGAGTGCTGGCGGATAGTAGAGCCGGTCCTGCACGCCTGGCAGCAGGACTCGGTCCCCCTGGAAGAGTACGACGCCGGCTCTGCCGGGCCCGCAGCCTGGCCCACCGCGGTGCCCGGGGACTGAGCCGCAGCGGCTTGGGGCGGCGGCCAAGCCGCCGATCTGCGGCGCTGCCTTAAACAACGGAAGAGCGGGCAGGAAACCCTGGGGGTTCCTGCCCGCTCTTCTTGCTGTTCACGGATATTTCCGTGGAGTACCGCCGGCCCTAGATTGCGGCGACGCCGCGTTCACCGGTGCGGACCCGGACGGCTTCGGAGACATCCACGGTCCAGACCTTGCCGTCACCTGCCCGGCCGGTGTTGGAGCTGGCGATGATGACATCGAGGATGTCGTCCGCCTGCTCGTTTGTGGCCAGGACCTCCACGCGGATCTTTGGCAGCAGATCCACGTTGTACTCCGCTCCGCGGTAGACCTCGGTATAGCCGCGCTGCCGGCCATAGCCGCTGGCCGCGCTGACCGTCAGACCCTGCACGCCGTAGGCCTCCAGTCCTTCCCGGATGGCTTCGAGCTTTTCCGGCCTGACGATCGCTGTAATCAGTTTCATGCCCCCACGCTTTCCTTACCTGTTGCTGATTCTGTCTTCTGCGCACCCGTTGCTGCGTCGGATGCCTGCGCGGCGTCCGCCTGGGTCTTTCCGGTGATCATGTCGTGCAGGGGCTGGAAGCTTCCGCCGTGTCCCCCGACGCCGAACTCGTAGGCGGTTTCGGCGTGCAGGCTGAGGTCCACACCCACCGTCTCCTGTTCCTGCGAGACCCGGAAGCCCATGGTCTTGTGGATTGCCAGGGCGATGATCGTGGTCAGGATCGCGGAGTAGGCAATGGCAATGCCGGCTGCTGCGAGCTGCGCCCACATCTGGGTCATGCCGCCGCCGTAGAAGAGGCCGCCGCCGGCGCCTTCCTCGGGAAGGGCGATGAAGCCAAGGGCCACGGTGCCGATGATGCCGGAAACCAGGTGGACACCCACGACGTCGAGCGAGTCATCGAAGCCCCAGCGGAACTTCAGCCCAACTGCCAGGGCGGAGGCGACGCCTGCCACAATGCCCAGGCCAAGGGCACCGACCGGGCTGACGTTGGCGCAGGCGGGGGTGATGGCAACGAGGCCTGCCACCACGCCGGAGGCTGCACCGAGTGAGGTGGGGTGGCCGTCGCGGATGCGCTCCGTGACCAGCCAGCCGAGCATTGCTGCTGCCGGGGCGGCGAGGGTGTTGACCCAGATGAGGCCGCCCTGCTCTGCGGTGGAGGCTGCGCCGCCGTTGAAGCCGAACCAGCCAAACCAGAGAATGGCAGCGCCGAGCATCACGAACGGGATGTTGTGCGGGCGGTGGTTGGGGTCCTTGCCGAAGCCCCGGCGGTTACCGACGATGAAGACGAGGATCAGGGCTGCAACACCGGCGTTGATGTGCACCACGGTGCCGCCGGCGAAGTCGATGGCCTCGCCGAGTGCAGCGCCGACAGCGCCTTCGGTGCTGAACAGGCCGCCGCCCCACACCATGTAGGCAAGCGGGCAGTAGACCAGCGTGACCCAGACCGGAACGAAGACGGTCCAGGCGCCGAACTTGGCGCGGTCAGCGATGGCGCCGCTGATGAGGGCCACCGTGATGATGGCGAAGGTGGCGCCGAAGCCCACCGTGATGAGCCCGTCAGGGCTGTCAATGCCTTCAAGCCCGAAGTTGGCGAAGGGGCTGCCCACCATCTGAAGGAAGCCGTCCCCGGTGGTCATTGAGTATCCCCACAGGACCCAGATGACCCCCACCATGCCGATGGAGATGAAGCTCATCATCATCATGTTCAGCGCGGCCTTGGCCCGGGTCATGCCGCCGTAGAAAAATGCCAGACCCGGTGTCATCAACAGCACAAGCGCCGCCGACACCATGATCCATACGTGACCTGCGGTAAGTTCCATGGTGCACGCCTCTCTTGTCTATTTGGTCGAAATTGCGGAGATGATCCGCCTGCCAACGCCTTTTGCGTCCTGTAACGAGTGTGTCGGCGCTGTGTTTCGGCCGCGGAGGATTTGTATTGCGGGGCTGTTACAACAACCTCTAGGAAGTAAATGGTGCATATCTGGCTTGTTACGGTTATGTTTCACCCCTCCCGCCGAAGCCCGGCACCCACGTACGCAAGGACCACTGGACCATGACGGCAGATACCCGCGTGAGCCGCGCAACATTGCGGATTTTTTCGATGCTGCGCCGGGACAGGCAGAAGCTCCCGCGCGACATCAAGGTGATGCTGGCCGCGGCCTTCCTGATTGCGCTGGGATTCGGTCTTGTTGCCCCCGTGTTGCCGCAATTCGCCACAACCTTCGGGGTGGGAAATACCGAGGCGTCCGTGATCGTGGCCATCTTCGCGTTCATGCGGCTGGTCTTTGCCCCTGCGGGCGGCGCCCTGATAGGCCGGCTGGGCGAGCGCCCCGTCTATGTCACGGGGCTGCTGATCGTGGCGGCGTCCACCGCTGCGTGCGCCTTCGCCCAGGATTACTGGCAGCTGCTGCTGTTCCGCGGGCTTGGCGGCGCCGGCTCAGTGATGTTCACGGTGGCGTCGATGGCGCTGGTGGTGCGGCTCGCGCCGCCCGAGAGCAGGGGCCGCGTCTCGGGTGCCTATGCGTCCGCGTTCCTCATCGGGAACGTGTGCGGCCCGATCGTGGGCGGGCTGCTGGCAGGTTTCGGCCTGCGCGTTCCCTTCCTGGCGTACGCGGCTGCCCTGGTGGTGGCCGCCGTCGTGGTCCAGACGCAGCTGAGCCATCAGCGCCGGGGCAGCGGGCCCCGGCAGGAACGCCCCGACATGCCGCTGGCCGAGGCCCTTGCTGTAGGGACGTACCGGACGGCGCTGGTGTCCAGCTTCGTTAACGGCTGGGCCACGTTCGGGGTCCGGATGGCCACCGTTCCGCTGTTCGCGGTGGCCGCCCTCGGCGCGGGGCCTGAAGCGGCGGGGTTCGCGCTGGCGGTCTTTGCTGCCGGCAACGCTGCCGCCCTGACGTTCTCGGGCCGGCTGGCCGATACCTTGGGCCGCAAGCCCATGATGGTGGCCGGACTTCTCGTGGCGGGTGCCTCCACGGCTGCCATCGGCTTCACCACCGGGCTGGGCTGGTTCCTGGCGGCATCGGCGCTGGCCGGCATCGGCTCGGGACTCTTCGGCCCTGCCCAGCAGGCCGCCGTCGCCGATGTGATCGGCAACGGGCGGTCCGGCGGGAAGGTGCTGGCCGTGTACCAGATGACGTCCGACGTCGGCGCGATTGTGGGGCCGGTCCTGGCCGGCGTGCTGGCCGACCGGCTGGGCTACGGCTGGGCCTTCGGGGTGACCGGCGGCATCATGGTGGTGGCGGCGTGCACCTGGCTTGCCACCCGGGAGAGCCTGCGGAAGCCCGCGGCGTAACGGCCGGCTTCTGCTGCTAGTTCAGCAGCGCGTCCACGAAGCCCTCAACCTCGAAGGGGGCAAGGTCGTCCGCCCCTTCCCCGAGGCCGATCAGCTTCACCGGGACGCCCAAGGCCTTCTGGATTGCGACGACGATGCCGCCCTTGGCGGTTCCGTCCAGTTTGGTCAGGACGATGCCGGTGATGTTGACCACTTCGGAGAACACGCGGGCCTGGTTCAATCCGTTCTGGCCTGTGGTTGCGTCCAGCACCAGGAGGACCTCGTCCACCTCGGCCAGCTTCTCCACCACGCGCTTGACCTTCCGGAGTTCGTCCATCAGGCCCACCTTGTTCTGCAGCCGGCCGGCGGTGTCGATCATGACCACGTCGACTTCCTGGTCGATGCCGGCCTTGACCGCCTCGTAGGCAACCGAGGCGGGATCTGCGCCGTCGATGTCCGACTTGACGGTGGGAACGCCGACGCGCTGGCCCCAGGTTGCCAGCTGCTCTGCGGCGGCAGCACGGAACGTGTCCGCCGCACCGAGCAGGACGTCCTTGTCTTCTGCCACCAGCACCCGGGCAAGCTTGCCTACGGTGGTGGTCTTGCCGACGCCGTTCACGCCGACCACCATCATCACGGCAGGCCTGCCGGCGTGCCGCTGGACGTTGAGCGTGCGGTCCATGGTGGGATCGACGAGCTTGATAAGCTCCTCCCGCAGCAGCAGTTTGACCTGCTCAGGAGTCCGTGTGCCCAGCACCTTCACGCGTTCGCGCAGCGCGTCCACGAGCTGCATGGTGGGTTCGGTGCCGAGGTCTGCGAGGAGGAGCGTTTCCTCCACTTCGTCCCAGACGTTTTCGTCGATCTTGTCGCTCGAGAGCAGGGCCAGGAGCCCCTTACCCATGACGTTGTTGGAGCGGACCAGCCGTTCGCGGAGGCGGACCAGCCGGCCTGCCACAGGCAGCGGGGTTTCCACCGGAATGACTTCAAGTCCTGCGGCGTTGTCCGGGACCTCGGTGGTTTCCAGCCCTTCAAGGTCCGCGCCGTGCGGGGCCGTGCGGTCTGCCACCGAGCCCGGCCGGTCCTCCACGGCCGTGCTGCCGCCCCGCGGCTGGACGGGGTCGTTGGCGTCCCGCGTGCCGGGGTAGCGCGTGATGTTCTTCCGGGTCTTCATCAGGACCGGAATCAGCCCGCCGAGAACCACCAGGGCAGCAAGGATGGACAGAAGTATGGGAAGGATGTCATTCACTCCCCTAGCTTCTCATAGACCCCGGGGCTCTTTTGGGGGCCGGGGAGGCAGTTGACCTGCCGTTACACCGGCAGCGTCAGACTTCGGCCCCCAGCCTCTGGCTGATCACGGTGGAGACGCCGTCGCCGCGCATGGTGACGCCGTACAGGGCATCGGCAACTTCCATGGTCCGCTTCTGGTGGGTGATGACGATGAGCTGGCTGGATTCCCGGAGTTCTTCGAAGATCGTGATGAGCCGGCCCAGGTTGGTGTCGTCCAGGGCCGCCTCCACCTCGTCCATGACGTAGAACGGCGAAGGCCGCGCCTTGAAGATGGCAACAAGCAGGGCCACCGCGGTCAGCGAGCGTTCGCCGCCGGACAGGAGTGACAGCCGCTTGATCTTCTTGCCGGCGGGACGGGCCTCCACGTCGATGCCGGTGGTGAGCATGTCGGAGGGGTCGGTCAGGACCAGCCGCCCCTCGCCGCCCGGGAAGAGCCTGGCGAAGACCCGGGTGAACTGGGCCTGGGTATCCTCGAACGCCTCCGTGAACACCCGCTGGACGCGGTCATCCACTTCCTTGATGATGTCCAGGAGGTCCTTCCGGCTGGCCTTCAGGTCCTCCAGCTGGGCGCTGAGGAACTGGTGGCGCTCCTCAAGCGCGGCGAATTCCTCCAGCGCCAGGGGGTTGACCCTGCCCAGGCCGGCGAGGTCCCGTTCGGCCTTCTTCAGCCGCTTTTCCTGCTCTGCCCTGACATAGGGTTTACCCTCCACGATGTCCGCGCCGGTGTGGTCCACGGGGGCGCGAAGGGCGGCCCATTTATCACCGCTCTCCCCGGCCGGGACGGGAACCGGGACGTCCGGGCCGAACTCGGCCACCAGGGCATCGGGGGTGATCCCCAGTTCGTCAATGGAGCGGCTCTCGAGGGCCTCGATCCGTGCCTTTTGCTGGGTCCGGGCGAGTTCATCTCGGTGGACGTTGTCCGTGAGGTCGGCGAGCTCGCGGGCCAGCAGTTCGTTTGCGGTCCGGATCGCGGCGAGCTCCCGGTCCCGCTGCTCCCTGTTTTCTTCCGCAAGGTCCCGCTCATGCTGTGCCAGGTCCACGGACACGTCCACATGGCGAAGTGCCAGGCCGACGGCGGCGGAAACGGCTGCTGCCCGCCGCGCCTTGATGCGGCGGACGCGGGCGCGTTCGGCAGCTTCCTCGCGTGCCCTGCGTTCCGTGGCGGCTGCGCGCTCCAGGGATGCGGCCCGGTTCCGTGTGGCCGCGAGCTGCTCTTCGGCGCTGCGGAGCGACAGCCGTGCCTCCACTTCGGCGCTGCGGGCATGGGAGGCCGCTTGGGCCAGCGCGTCACGGTGCCCGGTGGAGGGCTCCTGTTCCAGCGGGACTTCCTGTGCTGCGGCCAAACGGGCGGTGACGGCAGCGAGCGCTTCCTCTTCAGCGGCAACGTTCTGCTCAGCCTTGGTCAGCGATGCCGCCAGGCGGTCGCTTTCCCCGACGGCGCTGCGAAGGACGGAGTTCAGGTGGCCCAGGCGTTCTGCCACGGCGGCCAGCCGGGCATCTGAGTCATGCAGCCTGTCCAGTGCGGCGTCGGCGCGCTCCTGCGCCTCGGCGCGTTGGGCCTCGGCGCCGGACAGGGCGAACCTGTTCCGCTCCAGGCCTGCCGTGACCTCGGCAAGCCCGCTCTCGGCGTCGTCCACGGCCGCCTGCACCTCAAGGAGGGACGGCGCCTTCGCCGAGCCGCCCGTGGCTGACAGGGCTGTAAAGATGTCTCCGGCCCGGGTGACGGCAGTCAGCTCCGGGTGGGCCGCCACCAGGGCGGAGGCGGCCTGGATGTCGGGGACGACGGCGGTGCAGGACAGCAGGTGCGCCACAAGCGGTGTGCACACGGACGCTGAGGTGACGAGGTCCGCTGCCCAGTGTGCCTCCTCAGGGAGGGGCACTGTGGCGTCCCCTGGCCTTTCCGCAGCGTCAGCGGCCGATTCGACGAGCAGCGACGCCCGTCCGGCGTCGTGGTCCTTGAGAAGCTGGACCACGGCAACAGCAGTTGCGGAATCCTGGACCAGGACGGCCTCGGAGGCCTCGCCCAGGACCGCAGCGATGGCGGTCTCGAAGCCCGGTGTCACAGTCAGTTGCCCTGCCAGGGTTCCGTGGATCCCTTCGAGGCCTGCATGCAGGGCGTGGCTTGCGCCGTCCTTCCGTTCGAGGCCCAGCTTCAGGGCGTCCCGCCGCGCCACCAGGGCGTCGCGCTTCCGAACGCCCTCGCTGACGGCGGCCTGGAGGCCTGCGATCTGCTGGACCACCATGTCCAGGGCGTCGCTGGCGGCCTCGTACTCGGCGTCGAGGGATTCCTCCCCCTCCTCAACGCCCGCCACCTGGTTTTCCAGGGCCGCGAATTCGGCCTGGGCGCGGGCCCGCCGTTCGGTCCCGGCGGCAAGTGATTCGCGCAGCCTGCCCAGCTCCGCCTGGGCGGATTCCACGCGGGACCTCGCCGCCGCCACCTGGCCGGCCAGGCGGGCCAGCCCCTCACGACGGTCTGCTGCCGCGCGGAGCTCTGCGGTGAGCCGCTTGTCCTCTTCCAGGGCAGCGCGTTCCGCTTCGGCCTTGTCCGCAGATGCTGTTTCGAGGGCGCTTCGCCGGTCCAGGATGTCGCGCTCCAGCTCGGCAAGCTCCTCACGGACCCTGGCCGCCTGGCGTTCCAGCTGTTCCGGATCGCGGCCGGGCGGCGGGGCCTCCACGGAACCGAGGAGGCTGTTGCGTTCCTGCGCCAAGGAGCACAGGGAACGCAGGCGCTCCCTGGTGGCGGACAAACGGTACCAGGCGTCCCTGGCGGCGTTCAGCTGGGGGGTTGCTTCAGCTGCACGCTGTTCCAGCACGGCCTGCTGGCGGCGGCCGGTCTCCAGCTGCCCGGCAACGAGGGCCCGGCGTTCCTTGAGGGCGGCCTCGTCCGCTACGTCCTGTTCCAGCGCCAGCTGCAGCTGGACGAGGTCGTCTGCCAGGAGGCGGGCGCGGGCATCGCGGACATCGAACTGGACACGCTGGGCCCGTCGGGCCACTTCGGCCTGCTTCCCCAAGGGCGTGAGCTGGCGGCGGATTTCTCCGGTGAGGTCGTTGAGGCGCTGCAGGTTGGCCTGCATGGCGTCCAGCTTGCGCACCGTTCTTTCCTTGCGCCGGCGGTGCTTCAGGATGCCGGCCGCTTCCTCGATGAAGCCCCGGCGGTCCTCCGGGGTGGCGTGCAGGACGCGGTCGAGCTGGCCCTGGCCCACAATGACGTGCATCTCGCGGCCGAGGCCGGAATCCGACAGAAGTTCCTGGATATCCAGCAGGCGGCACCCGGCGCCGTTGATGGCATACTCCGAGCCGCCCGAGCGGAACAGGGTCCGCGAAATGGTCACTTCGCTGTACTCGATGGGCAGGGCGCCGTCAGCGTTGTCGATGGTCAACGAGACGTGGGCCCGGCCCAGGGGCGGCCGGCCCGAGGTGCCGGCGAAGATGACGTCTTCCATCTTGCCGCCGCGAAGGGTCTTGGCACCCTGTTCCCCCATAACCCACGCCAAGGCGTCCACCACATTGGACTTTCCGGATCCATTGGGGCCAACCACCGCGGTAACCCCAGGCTCGAAATTGAAGGTGGTGGCGGACGCGAATGACTTGAACCCCCGGACGGTCAGGCTTTTGAGGTGCAAGGCGTTTCGGTTCTCCTGCTCGGCGGACGCGGATGGTGGGGACAGCCACGGATACCTACAATCTACTGCGGGGCCGGGGCATTTTCGCGCAGAAGCCCGCGCGGGCCGGGCCGGATGTCCTGCCAGGCATGTGCAGGAATGGACCGGCACCGGGCATGATTAGTCCTTGGGCTTTGTGCTTGAGGGGGCGGTTACCCGCCACAGCACAGGACGGACACGAACAGAGGCTTGATTTGATAGGGAATGCAACGTTCCGGCACCGCAACACCGCTCTGCTCTCGGTGATCAGCGTCCAGGCTCCGCGGATTGTCAGTTCCACGGAATTCGACCACCGGCTGGCATCCACCCTGCGCCGGCTGAAATTTCCCCCAAAGCTGCTCGAGCGGGTAGCCGGTGTCACGCACCGCAGATGGTGGGCCCCCGGTACCTCCTTCGACGACGCCGCCATCGAGGCGGGAGCGAAGGCCCTGGCGGACTCCGGCATTGAAGCGTCCGAGGTGGGACTGCTGATCAACACCTCCGTCACGCGGCGGAACCTCGAACCGTCTGTCGCGGTCAAGGTCCACCACGGACTGGGCCTCCCGTCCTCGGCCATGAATTTCGACGTCGCCAACGCCTGCCTGGGATTCGTCAACGGCATGACCCTGGCCGCGAACATGATCGACTCCGGCCAGATAAAGTACGCGGTGATCGTCAACGGCGAGGATGCCCAGGCCACGCAGGAGGCCACCCTGGACCGGCTGCAGAGGCCCGAAACAACCCGCGAGGACTTCAACCGCGAGTTCGCCACGCTCACGCTGGGCTCAGGGGCGGCTGCGGCCGTCCTGGGGCCGGCGGACGAACACCCGGGGGCGCACCGGATCCTCGGCGGCGTGATGCGGGCCGGGACGGAACACCACGAGCTGTGCGTCGGCGGCATCGACGGCATGGCCACTGACACAAAGGGCCTTCTCGACGGCGGCCTGCAGTTGGTGCTCGACGCCTGGCATGAGGCCCAGCCGGAGTGGGATTGGGGCTCGATGGACCGTTACGTCACGCACCAGGTGAGTACGGCGTACACCCAGGCCATCGTTGACGCCATTGACCTGGACCCGGACAAGGTGCCCATCACGTTCCCGCACTGGGGCAATGTGGGGCCGGCTTCCCTCCCCATGACGCTGGCCGCCGAGGCGCAGAACCTTAATGAAGGGGACCGCGTACTGTGCATGGGCGTCGGTTCCGGCCTCAACACCGCCATGGTGGAGATCGTTTGGTAGCCGCCGACTGGCCCGGCGTCGACCCGGAATGGTCACGCACAATCGATGTGCCGTCCACCTCAGGCGCGGATGAACCCGGAACGGTGCGCCGCTGGCACCTTCTGGACAACGGACCGCAGCTGTCCCGCCGCGGCCTGGCTCCCGCCGGCACGCTGCTGTGCGTGCACGGCAACCCGACCTGGTCCTACCTGTGGCGGACTCTGCTGGCCGCCGGATCCCATCCGGAGCAGCAGCCGTGGCGCGTGGTGGCCGTGGACCAGCTGGACATGGGCTTCTCCGAGCGGACCGGGACATTCCGGCGGCTGGCGGACAGGATCAACGATCTTGGCGACCTCACCGCCGCCCTGGGGCTGGACGGCCCCGTGGTCACCGTCGGCCACGACTGGGGCGGCGTGATCAGCCTCGGCTGGGCCCTGGCCCATCAGCAGCAGCTCGCCGGGGTGGTGCTGACCAACACCGCGGTCCACCAGCCTGCCGGCTCACCCATCCCGCCGGCGCTGCGGCTTGCCCTGCACCCCGCCGTGCATAAGTGGGGCACAACGACGTCGGACGCTTTCCTGCGGGTGACCCATGCCCTGGCCCGCCCGCAGCTTGCCCCCAAGGTCCGCCGCGCGTTTATGGCCCCGTACGCGGGCGCCGGCCGCCGCGGGGGCGTGGGGAACTTCGTGGCTGACATCCCCGCAGACGCATCCCATCCCAGCTTTGCCGCGCTCAGGCGCGTCGCCGAAGGGCTGCCCGGATTACACGTTCCAGCGCTGCTGCTCTGGGGCCCGCGGGATCCCATCTTTTCCGACCGGTACCTCAAGGACCTGATCGGCCGGCTGCCGGCCGCGAAAGTACACCGCTTCGAAGGAGCCGGCCACCTGGTTGCGGAGGACCGGGACATTGCCGGTCCCGTCTTCGAGTGGCTCGCCGGGTATGGCGGGGACAGTACGCCTGTTGGCGGAGGGACTGTGTCCGCGGCGGCAGCTCAGCCTGCCGTGCCTCGGCAGGCTGAATCTCCCGCGCCTGCGCCTTCCCCGACGCCGTCTTCACCCGCGGTGCCTTCAGCCACGGTGCCTTCCTTTGCGGAAGATTCCGGCACCCGCTTTACGCCTTTGTGGGAACCACTGGCGGAGCTCGCGGCAGGAGCGGCCGGCGGGGACACCGCCGTCGCGGAAATGGCCGCGGACGGGAGTGTTTCCCGTTCGCTCAGCTGGCTGGAGCTTGAACAGCAGATCGCCGCCGTCGCCAATGGACTCCGGCAGGCCGGGGTGCGGACGGGCAGTCGCGTGAGCCTGATGGTTCCACCCGGCGTGGACCTGACCGTGGTCCTCTACGCCTGCCTGCGGCTCGGCGCAGTGGTGGTGGTGGCGGACGCCGGACTCGGCACGCGGGGCCTGAGCCGCGCCGTCAAGGGCTCCGTCCCGGATTTCCTTATTGGCATCGACAAGGCCCTCGCGGCAGCATCGGTACTCGGCTGGCCCGGGCGGCGCATCAGCGTGCGGGACCTGCCGCCCGCCCGCCGCCGGCTCCTCGCCGTCGAGACCTCCCTCGCCGCCCTGGCCCGCCAGGGCAAGCTCTCGACACCTGTCCTGCAGGACCCGGACCCGGATGCGCCCGCCGCGGTGCTCTTCACCTCCGGATCCACCGGACCCGCCAAGGGTGTGGTGTACACGCAGCGGCGGCTGACAGCGATGCGGGATACCGTGGCCGCGACATTGGGGATCCGCCCTGGCGCACGCCTGGTGGCCGGATTCGCGCCGTTCGCGCTGCTGGGACCGGCCCTGGGGGCCGTCTCCGTGACGCCCGCCATGGACGTCACCGCACCGCGCACCCTCACAGCCCGCGCACTGGCGGACGCCGCCGCGGCCATCGACGCCACCGTGGTCTTCGCCTCCCCCGCGGCACTGCGCAACGTCCTCGCCACCCGGAACGGCTTGGGCCAGGCCGGCCAGCAGGCCCTGGGACGCGTGGAACTGCTGCTCTCGGCCGGCGCACCCGTGGCCGAAACGCTCCTCGCGGAGATGCAGCGGCTGCTGCCCCACGCCTCGCTGCACACCCCCTACGGAATGACCGAGGCACTGCCGGTCACCGACATCAGCTTTGAACAGATACGTGCCGCCGCGGCAGACGCTGCCGCCGGACATACGGCTGGTGCCGGCAACGGCGTGTGCGTGGGACGGCCGGTGCACGGCGCCCGCGTAGCTGTCATCCCGCTTGCTGCGGACGGTACCGCCCCCGGCAACACCCCCGTCACGGAGCCGGGAGTCACCGGCGAGATCCTGGTGAGCGCACCGCATGTGAAGGAAAGCTACGATCGGCTCTGGCTGACCCAGCGTGAGAGCATCCGCACGGCCGGCTGGCACCGCACCGGCGACGTCGGGCACTTCGACAGTGCCGGCCGGCTCTGGGTGGAAGGGCGCCTGGCCCATGTCGTGACCGCGCCGGACGCCGTGGTGACTCCGGTGGGCGCAGAGCAGGCCATCGAATGCGTGGCCGGCGTCGGGCTGGCGGCCGTCGTCGGCGTCGGACCTTCCGGGACGCAGGCCGTGGTGGCCGTCGTCGAGACGCTGCCGCAGGCCCGCCGGGCGGGTCCCGCCGCGCCGCAGCTCGCAGCGCGGGTCCGTGAAGCGGCCCGGACGGAAGGCGTCAGCGTCTCCGCCGTCCTGGTAGTCCCCTCCCAGCCCACCGACATCCGCCATAACGCCAAGATCGACCGGACCCGTCTGTCCCGGTGGGCCGCCGCCGTGCTGTCCGGCGGCCGGGCGGGCAGGCCATGAGGGTCCTGGTCACCGGAGCGAGCGGCCTGCTGGGCGGCGGGGTGGCTCGGCTGCTGGTCCGCCAGGGCCATGCCGTCAGCACCTTCCAGCGGCGCCCGGCCGGCGTCGACGGCGCCACGGACCATACCGGGTCCATCACGGACGACGACGCCGTCCGCCGCGCTGTTGCCGGCGCGGAGGGCGTTATCCACCTGGCCGCCAAGGTCTCCTTCACGGGCAAGGCCGCGGACTTCGATGCCGTAAACGTGGACGGTACGCGCCGCCTGCTCCGCGCGGCCCGCAGGGCGGGCGTCAGGGACGTGGTCTTCGTTTCCTCGCCGTCCGTGGCCAACTCGGGGGCCGCCATAGCGGGGTTGGGCGCCGAACCCGCGGACCCTGCCCGCGCACATGGAGACTATTCGCGCACCAAAGCCGAAGCCGAGCTGCTGGCGCTGGCTGCGGACTCCCCGGATTTCCGGGTCGCGGCGGTGCGCCCTCACATCGTCTGGGGCCCTGGTGACACACAACTGGTGGAACGGGTCCTGGACCGTGCCCGCCGCCGCCGGTTGCCCCTGCTCGGCGACGGGGCTGCCCTGATCGACACAACCTACGTGGACAATGCCGCCTCAGCCATCGCCGCGGCGCTGCACCGCATGGACCACATCCACGGCCGGGCGCTCGTGGTCAGCAACGGTGAACCACGGCCGGTGGGCGAGCTGCTGGCGGGCATCTGCGCCGCCGGCGGCGTCCCGGCTCCGTCCTGGTCCGTTCCGGGCGGCCTGGCGCGGGCGGCAGGCTCGCTGATCGAAGTTTTGTGGACCCGGGCCGGGCGGGCTGGGGAACCACCGATGACCAGGTTCCTCGCCGAACAGCTCTCCACCGCCCACTGGTTCGACCAGCGTGAAACCCGCCGGCTCCTGGACTGGGCACCGGCAGTGTCCATTGACGAGGGCCTGGCGAGGCTGGCCGGACACTACCGCGCCCGATAGCCGGCTGCTTTATCCGGCCTCCCGCGAGCGTTCCGCTACCAGCGGCCGTTCCGCGGCCGGGGCTGGCAGGCCGGGCAGGTGTAGGACGAACGGTTCATGAACTGCTCGCGCTTCATGCGGCTGGACACGCCAATTGCAGCGCAGCGCTTACACTCCAACCCTTCGCGGCCGTAGGCATTCAGGGACCGGTCGAAGTATCCGGAGGCGCCGTTGACGTTGACGTAAAGGGAGTCAAAGCTGGTCCCGCCGGCGGCCAGGGCGTCCAGCATGACCTCCCGGGCTTCCGCGATGACGCGTTCCGCCTCGGCACGCCGGAGCGTGTCCGTGGGCCTGGCGTAGTGCAGTCGGGCGCGCCAGAGGGCTTCATCGGCATAGATGTTTCCGATGCCCGACACCAGGCCCTGGTCCAGCAGTGCCCGCTTCAGCCCGGTTTTGCGTTTCCGGAGACGCCGGTAGAAGAGGTCGAACGAGAAAGCCGGGTCCAGCGGATCCCGTGCGATGTGCGCCGCCTCTCCAGCGATCAGCGGAAGGGGCGATTCACCGAGGCCGCCGGGGCCGCCGTCGTCTGTTGGAACCAGGCCCGTGACAAACAGGCCCCCGAAAATCCGCTGGTCCACGAACCGCAGCTGGTCGGGCATGCCGCTGCGCGGGCTGAGCCGGAAACGGACTTTGAGGTGCTTTTCGTCCGGCACGTCCCCGCCCTGCATCAGGAGCTGGCCGCTCATGCCCAGGTGTGCCATAAGCGCCACCTGCGGGACGCCGGCACTCTCCCGGGTTCCCGCCGGCGCGCCGGCGCCGGTGTCCAGAAGCGGCATCCAGAGAAACTTGCCCCGCCGCACAACGTCCCCGACGGTGGCACCCTGCAGGTTCCCGATAAAGTCCTCGGTGCCCAGCGCGTGCCGGCGGATCGAGCGTGGATCAACCACCTCCACCGCATCGATGGTCCGTCCCCGGACCCAGCTCACCAGTCCGCGCCGGACCACCTCGACTTCGGGAAGTTCGGGCACGGCTACGTTGCGGGGACGGAACCGGCGGACGTAGCTGCCCCCGGAGGGTTGCCGGCTCCGGAGAGTGCCCGCCAGGCGTCAGCAGCAGCTTCCTGCTCCGCTTCCTTCTTGGAGTGGCCGGAGCCCTTCCCGTAGGCGGTGCCACCGACGTGCAGGACTGCAGTGAAGGTCCGCGCATGGTCCGGCCCGGCACCATCCACGGCGTAGTGGATGGTACCCAGCTGGCGGCTGGCGGCCAGCTCCTGGATGCTGGTCTTCCAGTCCGTCCCGGCGCCCAGGGCGGCGGCGTCCTTGAGCAGCGGGCCGATCAGGCGCATCACCAGCTGGCGGGCTGTTTCGATGTCGTTGGAGACGTAGGTGGCGCCGATCAGGGCCTCCATGGTGTCTGCCAGGATTGACGCCTTGTTCTTGCCCTGGGTGAGCTTTTCGCCCTGCCCAAGGTAGATGAACTCCCCGATGCCCAGGCTGCGGCCGATGCCGGCCAGCGCGCGGGTGCTGACGACGGCGGAACGCCGTTTGGCCAGGTCGCCTTCGGGAAGGTCCGGGTTGTCCCGGTACAGGGCGTCCGTGACGGAGAATCCCAGGATGGAGTCGCCCAGGAATTCCAGGCGCTCGTTCGTGGGAATGCCGCCGTTTTCGTAGGCGTAGGAACGGTGGGTGAGCGCAAGACGAAGCGTCCCGGCGTCAATAGAGACACCGAGACGCTTCAGAAGCTCTTCAGTTGAAGACATCATGTCAGCCTGAGTGGCCGATTAGACGTCTGCGACCTTGCGTCCCTTGTACTCAAGGAACAGCGCAGTGCCGGCCGAGTCGGTGACGACCTTTGCCTGGTGCGGCAGGCTGTAGGTGACCTGGCCGTTCTCGACGGTCTTCACCAGGTGGGGGGCGGTCGCCTTCCACTGGGAGCGGCGGGCGCGGGTATTCGAGCGAGACATTTTCCGCTTGGGAACAGCCACGGCTAACTCATTTCTCTCTAGACAAACACGTACACATCAATTTTGCCGGTCAGGCTTAGCCATATCAGCTAGGGCAGCCCAGCGAGGATCCAGGACCTCGTGGTGGTGCCCCGGCTCGTCTTCCAGGCGAACTCCACATTCGGAGCAAAGGCCCTGGCAGTCTTCCCGGCACACCGGCTGGAACGGCAGCGCGGTCACTACTGCGTCCCGCAACACCGGTTCAAGATCGATTACATCGTGCTCGACTCGACGTTGCTCTTCATTATCTTCTTCGTCCGAAAGCTCCACGCCCTCATAGAAGAAAAGTTCCTGCACATTGACCTCAAGGTCATACGCAAGGGGATCCAGGCATCGGCCGCACTCACCTGTTACCTCGGTGAGCACGGTACCTGATACCAGAATTCCTTCGTGTACGGCCTCAAGCCTCAGGTCCAGCTCGACATCCGAGCCTTCCTGAACGCCAATGAGCGCCACACCAAGGTCACCTGGTGCGGGTACATGTTCCGTCAGTGTCCGCATGCTTCCCGGGCTGCGCCCGAGGTCCTTGACGTCGAACGCCAAGGGCGAACCAGCATCTCTTTTAATGAGAACTCCTGTTGAACATATGACCGACGTACCATCTTAGCCTGAAGAGCCACGGGGACTCAAACCGGCCGGCGCACAGTGCCGAAGTACCGGACAAGCTTACCCTTTTGGGTGCTGGTTGTGCGGAGGCTCGCCCGAGACCATCCGCCGCTGCACCGACCGGGGCACGTAGTCCGACACGTTGCCGCCAAGGCCTGCCACCTCCTTGATGAGGGTGGAGGACAGGTGAAGATAGTGCGCCTCAGCCGGCAGGAAGACTGTTTCCACGCCGCTGAGCTGCCGGTTCATGGTGGCCATGGGCAGTTCGTAGTCGAAGTCCGACGACGACCTCAGCCCTTTGACGATGGCTGAGACGCCCCGCTGCCGGCAGTACTCGGCCAGCAGCCCTTCCCCTACGGGTTCCACCACGATGCCCTTGAGTGAGGCGAGGGTTTCCCGCGCCATCTCCAGGCGCTCTGTCAGGGTGAACCTGTAGTTCTTGGCCTGGTTGGTGGATACGGCCACGATGACTTCATCGAAGAGGCCGGCCGCCCGTGCAATAACCTCGAGATGGCCGTTGTGGATAGGGTCGAAGGATCCGGGGCAGACAGCGCGTCTCATGCTCCGAACCTACCCCATGGGACGGCCGGGATACCATGACTGGATGCATGCACCACGGGAAGTTTCCGCCCCCACGGCTCCCGCTCCCTGGCAGCGCACAGCCCTCGGAGCAAACCTCCTCTCCCCCGGCGGAGGGCTGGGCGTCACTATCTTCGAGGAGATGACCACCCTGGCTGTCCAGACAGGCGCCATCAACCTCGGCCAGGGATTTCCGGACGAGGACGGACCACTGGAAATCAGGGAAGCCGCCCGGGCCGCCATCGCAGCAGGCGCGAACCAGTATGCGCCCGGTAAGGGCATCCCGGAACTGCGGGAGGCAGTGGCGGCACACCAGCAGCGCTTCTATGGCCTTTCGCCCGATCCCGCCTCCGAGGTGGTCATCACCACCGGCGCCACCGAGGCCATTGCCGCCTCACTCCTGGCGTTTGCCGGGCCCGGCGACGAGGTGCTGACGCTGGAACCCTTCTACGATTCCTACGGCGCGGTGATCGGCCTGTCCGGCGCAACCCACGTGACCGCCCCGCTGCTGGCCCCGGACTTTATGCCGCACATGGCAGCGCTCGAAGCCGCGTTCAGCCCCCGGACAAAGATTGTCCTCCTGAACAACCCCCACAACCCCACCGGCGCTGTCTTCCCGCGGGAAGTGCTGCAGCGGATCGTCGACCTGGCGCGCACCCACAACAGCGTCATCGTTACGGATGAGGTTTATGAACACCTCACGTTCGGCGTCAGCCACGTGCCGGTGGCATCCCTGCCCGGAGCCGCAGACCGCACCATCACCATCTCCTCCGCGGGCAAGACGTTCTCCCTGACGGGGTGGAAGATCGGCTGGCTCACGGGCCCGGGGGACCTGGTGGCCGCCGTGCGGACAGTCAAGCAGTTCCTCACCTACAGTTCGGGCACCCCGTTCCAGTCGGCCATCGCCCTGGGGCTGGGCCTGCCGGACTCCTTCTACGAGGGCATCGCGGCATCGCTGCAGAACAAGCGGGACATCCTGAGCGAAGGGCTCCGCGCCGCAGGGTTCGACGTCTTTTCCCCGCAGGGCACGTACTTCGTCAATGTTGACACTGCTCCCCTGGGCATCACTGACTCTGTGGACCTGGCCCGGAGGCTCCCGGCGCTGGTGGGAGTCGCCGCGATTCCCGTCCCCGTGTTCTGCCACGAGGAGGGTGCGCAGCGGACCCGAAGCCTGCTCCGGTTCGCCTTCTGCAAGAAGGACGGCGTCCTGCACGAGGCCGCCGGGCGCCTGGCTTCCCTCAGCGGCAGGCTCTGATGTCCGCCGGGCGTGAAACCCGGGCGCGGTTCCTGCGGACCACCGGGCAGCACGCGTCCATTGAACCGGATGCCTTCACCGAGGGCAGCTACGTCCTGAGTATCGGCGGCGCGGAACAGTCCCACGTCAACCTTGTCCGGCCGGAGGAAATCTTCTACGAGTACCTCCGCCGGATCGGCCACCTGGTGGACCTTGAAGCACCTGCCGGGGAGCCTGTCCGCGCACTGCACTTGGGGGCCGGGGCACTGACCCTGGCGCGGTACATCCAGGCAACCCGGCCGGGATCGGTGCAGTACGCCGTGGAGCTGGAGCGCGAGCTGCTTGACTTCGTCCTGCGCCAGCTCCCCCTGCCCGAGGGCACGGACCTGCGCACTGTCACGGGCGATGCCCGGGAATCACTGGCCCGGCTGGACCAGGAACTCCGGTTCGACGTCGTCATCCTGGACATCTTCTCCGGGCCGGAGGCACCGGCGCACCTGGCATGCAGTGCGTTCTACCGGGAAATAAGGGACCGGCTCAGCCCCGGCGGCGTGCTGATCGTCAATGTGGGTGACGAACCGGGGCTCACACTGGTCCGAAGCCAGGTGGCGGCCATGCGGGAGGCTATGGCGGATGTGGCTGCCTTCGCAGAAGCGGGCATGTTCGAGGGCCGCCACCCCGGAAACGTCATCCTCACGGGCACGCAGATCCCATGGCCCCGGGACTGGACAGCGAAACTGACCGCCCTGGGGCCGCACCCGGCGAAAGTCCTGGCCGGACTGGATCTGGACCCCTTCGCGGGCTGACCGTTAAACGGGGCAGGCTCCGGCCCGGCTAGCGTTCCGCCTGTTCCGCCGCTTCCGGAACGTCGCCCTCGTCAATGGCGTCAGGCACGTTGGGCTCCGCGTACCACAGCATGGTTTCGCCGTATTTCTTCTCGGCGAACCTGGCGAGGGCGTCAGGCCACTGCGGCTCCGGGGAACGGGATGACCGCTCCACCACCACCACGGCGGCAGCCGACAGGTGCGGTGCGAGCTTCTGGAGCGCGGCACTCAACGCCACCTCCTCAAGCGGGTACGGCGGGTCCATAAAGACAAGGTCCCACTCAGCGGTCTCCGGGGCACGGTCCAGGAAGGGTTCGACCTTCGAGCGGTGCACGGTGACGGCCTTGCGCCCCAGCACGCCGTTGACGAGGTCGGCATTGCGCTGGCACACGGCGCTTGCCTTTCCGTCCGATTCCACCAGGTCGACTGTCTGCGCTCCCCTGCTGCCGCTCTCAACCCCCAGTGAACCGGAGCCGGCATAAAGGTCCAGGACCCTGGCACCGGCAATGACGTTGAAGGCATCAAGCCGGGAGAAAAGCGCCTCCTTGACCCGGTCCGTGGTGGGCCTGGTCAGGGAACCGGGAACGGCTGTGAGGGGGGAGCCGCCGGCGGCCCCCGCAATGATCCGGCTCACTGGGCACTCCTGTCTGCGAAGCCAGGCAACCCGGCGCGCACCATGCTATCCGCGTTCAAGGAACGCCTCCTTTTCCGGATTGAGGTACTTCTCTATCGCTTCGGCAAGCTCGGGACGGTCCGCCAGGGCGGGGTCCCCGCCCACGATCTGCTGTGCATCTTCCCGTGCCCTGGCAATAACATCCCCGTGTTCCAGGACCCGCAGCAGCTTCAGGGTGGAGCGTCCGCCCGACTGCGAGGCCCCAAGGATGTCGCCCTCGCGACGCATCTTGAGGTCCTCCTCGGACAGCGCAAACCCGTCGGTGGTCGCGGCCACTGCCTCCAGCCTGCGCCGGCTGGGGTGGCCCGGCTCAAGGGAGGTTACCAGCAGGCAGGTTCCCGGGAGCCCGCCCCGGCCCACCCGGCCGCGGAGCTGGTGCAGCTGGGAGACCCCGAACCTGTCGGCATCAAGGATGACCATCAGGGTTGCATTGTGGACGTCCACGCCCACCTCGATCACGGTGGTGGACACCAGCAGCTTGATGCGGTTCGCCGCAAAATCGTCCATCACCCCGAACTTCAGGTCCGGCTCCTGCCGGCCATGGAGCGGCGCCAGCGGCACCCCGGACAATGACGGCTCCTCCAACAAATGCTCGACGACGGCGCTCACCGACGCGAGCTCCCGCCCGCCGTCGCCTTCCGTGTCCCCCGCCGGTGGCGCCGCTTCACCGGGACTGAAATCGCCGTCGTCGTCCGTACCGATCCTGGGGCAGACGACGTACACCTGGTGGCCCGCGTCAATCTCCTCCCGCGCCCTTGCCCAGATACGGCCTGCCCATGCCGGGTTCTCGGCGAGCCCCACCAGGTGCGTGGAAATGGGGGCCCTGCCGGCCGGCAGTTCGTTCAGGACGGACGTTTCGAGGTCACCAAAAACGGTCATGGCGACCGTCCGCGGGATAGGTGTGGCAGTCATGACGAGCAGGTGCGGGGGCTTCCTGGCCTTGGCCCGGAGCGCGTCACGCTGCTCCACGCCGAACCGGTGCTGCTCATCCACCACGATCAGGCCGAGGTCGTAAAAGGAAACGTTGTCGCTGAGCAGGGCATGGGTACCGATGACGATCCCCGCGGTTCCGGACGCGGCATCGAGCATGGCCTGGCGGCGTGCCGCTGTGGGCATGGACCCGGTGAGCAGCGAGACCTGGACGGAGGCGCCGTCCATTCCGCCCAGCAGGCCGTCGCTGGAAAGGGGTCCCAGCGTGCGGCGGATCGAATCGAAATGCTGCGCGGCGAGGACTTCCGTGGGCGCCAGCAGGGCCGCCTGGCCCCCGGCATCCACCACCTGCAGCATGGCCCTGAGCGCCACTACTGTCTTGCCGGAGCCCACTTCGCCCTGCAGGAGCCGGTTCATGGGGGTGTCCCGGGCCAGCTCGCCCCCCAGGGTCTCCCCGACGGCGGCCTGCCCGGCAGTGAGGGTGAAGGGAAGATCGGCGTCGAAGCGGGCCAGGAGACCGTCCGGAACGGGCCTGCGGGCGGTGGCTTCCTCCGCCGCAAGCTGGGCGCGGCGGCGGGCCAGCGCGGACTGCAGCACCAGCGCTTCCTGGTAGCGGAAACGGCGGCGGGCCTGCTGCCAGTCACCGGCTGACTCCGGCTCGTGGATCAGCCGGTACGCCGAGGCAATGGGGAGGAACTTCTCCCGTGCCGCGATGTCGGCAGGGATGGGGTCCGGCAGGGAGTCGAGGTCAGCGGTTTCGAGCAGCGTGGAGACGGCCTTCTGGATTTTCCAGCTGGGCAGCTTGGACGTGGCCGGGTACACGGGGATGGGCATGGCGGCCATCTTTTCCGGATCGCGGCCGTTGCCACTGAACATGTCCTCGTCCAGGAGCTGGTAGTCCGGGTTGGTGAGGCCGAGGGATCCCTTGAAGCTGGTGACCTTGCCGGAAAAGAGGGCCAGCCGGCCCTGGAGCAGCTCCGCCTGGGCCTTGTAGCCGTTGAAGAAGCTGATCTTGAGCGTCCCTGGCGCTTTGCCACGGTACTCCGTGCCACCTACCAGCCGAAGTCCCTGTTTCCCGTCGTCGTCCGAAACCACGACGTCGGTGATGGTGCCGCGCCGCGCCTGCATGCGGCGGGTGCTGCTGGACAGGACCCGCGCGATCAGGGTGACTTCCTCGTCCCGCGGGATCTCGCTGATGGGGGTCAGCTCCCCCCGGTTCATGTAGCGGCGCGGGTAATAGTTAAGCAGGCCCTCCACCGTGGTGATGCCCAGGTGCTTTTCAATGACTGCGGCGGAACGCTTGCCAAGCCGGCGTTCCAGCGCCAGGTCCAGTTCAGCGCTCATGCCCGCTGGAGTTCACTGCATCCGCTGCCGGATCGCGCGGCAGGGCTAGTTCGCTGATGCTGATGTTGGCTGGCTCACCGAGGGACCGGATGATCTCGACGGCGGGCTCCCCCTCGGGCACGTGGACGTGGACGCGCCACCGGTAGTTGCCCTCGGGATCGGGCCCGCTGCCCACCTGGCTCATGATGACCGATTCGCCGATCTCGTCCAGCCGCTGCCGGAGGGTGGCTGCGTTGAGCGGGGAAAGGCTGATGGTGCACATGACTTCCACGCCGTCGTCGTCCGGCATGGCGGTGTGGATGTGCGGATCCGACACGTCGTAGCCGTGCAGTCCGTCGAGGAGCTCGCTTTGGAGCTCCTCGCCCAGGATCGCCGAGCGCAGGCAATCGAGGATCAGCAGCATTCCCACCCCGCCGGCGTCCACCACGTGCGCGGAGGTCAGGGCGGCCAGTTGGTCTTCGGTGTGGATCACGGCTGCGAGGGCAGCTTCGACGGCGGCGTCCAGGGCGAGGCCCAGGGCGTGGTTGCTGTCGTCACCGTTTTGCCCTGCGTCCACGGCCGCGGCAGCCCGGGCTGCCGCTTCCATGACGGAGAGCATGGTGCCGGGAACGGGGTCGCTCAAGGCTGACCAGGCACGGATCTGGGCGCGGTTAAGCGCTGCTGCGAGGAGGGTGGATGTCAGGCGGGTGTGTCCCGCGAGCGGCTCAGCGGCGGCCGTCAGGAACACCGAGAGAAGCGTTCCCGAGTTTCCCCGTGCTTCCTCCATGGCGGCCTGGCCTGCGGTGGCCAGGACGGCGCCCACGTCCATCTGCGCAGGCTGGTCACCGCCGGCGGATACGGCCCGGGCGGCCGCCCGCACGGTGACGTAGAGGTTGGTCCCGGTGTCGCCATCGGCCACCGGGAAAATATTGATGGCATTCAGGCGGTCGCTGTGGTTGCCAAGTGCCGTCTCAGCCTTGCCCAACCACCTCTTCATCGCTTGCGCGTTGGCGGCAACCTTAGTGTGCAAAGTGATCCCATCCCCCGGTGTCCGCGGACCGGCCCGCTATTGTGACGACCGGGCGCTCGTTGATTCCCAGTGCTTGTATTGAGCCTATCGCAGTGAATCCGGCGGGCAGCAGGGTGCCGGAAGGGAATGTGGCCAGCAGCCCGTGGTCTTCCCCGCCGCCGAGCACCCAGCCGCCGGCATCCGTGTGCAGAAGGTCCGCTGCGGGCCGCAGGACGTCCTTGAGCCGCTCCAGCGGGCGCGGATGGAGGTCGACGGCGACACCGCTGGCTGCCGCCAGCCGCAGGCCGTCCCGCAGCATGCCGTCCGAGATATCCAGCATCGCTGTTGCGCCGGCAGCCCTCGCGGCAGGTCCCGCGGCCAGGGGCGGCCGCGGCCTGCACTGGAGTTCGGCCAGGCCGCGGAGCTCGGCGCTGAGTGTTTCCAGTGGAATGGTGGACTCCAGCAGGGCGAGGCCGGCGGCGGCGTGGCCGGCGGTGCCTGCGAGGGCAAGGGTGTCTCCGGGTTTGGCCCCGGACCGGAGGACTGCCGGGCCGCCGTCGAGGGTGCCCAGCACCGCAACCGTCACGGAAATTTCCCGGCCGCGCCCCAGGTCGCCTCCGGCCACCGAGCAGTTGGCTGCGCCGAGGTCCCTGATCCCGGAGGTGAGTCCGTCCGCCAGGTCCTCCACCCAGCCCACAGGGGTGTCAGGAGGAAGCGTGAGGCTCACCACCAGCGAGGTTGCGCTGGCCCCCATGGCGTTGATGTCGCTAAGGTTCTGCGCCGCTGCTTTCCAGCCGACGTCGAACCCGGTGGTTTTGTAGCCGCTTGGCCACTGGAGCCGGAAATCCTGGTCCTGGACCTGGGTGTCGATGCTGATGACAGTCCTGCCGTCCGGAGCGGCGATCACGGCAGCATCATCCCCCGGCCCCAGGAGGGTGGCGGCGCTGTGCGTGCCTTCCATGGCCAGCCGCGGAAAGATCCGGGCCAGCAGCTCGCCCTCGGAAAGGGCAGAGACAGGCGTGGCTGAGACAGGCAGGGCGGAGACAGTCAGCTGGGGCACGTCTGCAACGGGCTGGTCACTGCCGGATTGCGGACCGGGCTGGGGGCGGGAGGACGTGGGTTTTTCAGGCACCCCACTACGCTATCGCGGGGCCCTGACATTGAGGGCAGGCGGTGCCCGGCGTCGGGGCTGCCCCGTTCGCGGCGATAGGCTGGAGGGATGCACCGTCCCCAGCTTTCCCTGTCCGCCCGCACTGCCAGGCTGGCACTGATTGGGAGCCTTGCGGCCATACCCTTGACGTCCTGTTCGCCTCCCGTGGATGTTCCTGCCGCCCAGGACGCAGCCAACCCCGCCTGCGCTCCCATGATGGTGGCGTTGCCGGACGCGATTGGCGAGAACCCGCTCCGGAAGACCAACAGCCAGGCGACGGCCGCCTGGGGTGATCCATCCCTGGTGATCCTCCGCTGCGGCGTCAACGTCCCGGGACCCACGACAGACCGCTGCGTGACCGTTAACGGCATCGACTGGGTCATCAAGGAGGGCAACCCCGTCTGGACCCTGACGACCTATGGCCGCGAACCGGCAACCGAGATCCTGATGGACCCCGACAAAATCAGCTCTGCAACAGTCCTGGCAGACCTTGCAGCGGCCGCCGGCAAGGTACCGGCGGCCAGGAACTGCGTGGGCCAGGAGGACCTGCAGAACCTGCCGCCCAGCCAGTAAGGGTCCACGTTCCGGTCAGGGTGCCGGTGGTGGGCCCACGCCGGCAGGGTTCCCTGGCCGAAGCGGAGCGAGGTCAGGGTGCCGGTGGGAATGTCAGCGGAGCCCGGTTTTGCGGTGCAGCGCCAGGTAGATCAGTTCATCGATAAGGTCTGCGTAGCCCAGCCCGGAGGCCGCCCACATCTGCGGGTACATGCTCTTGGGCGTGAACCCGGGCATGGTGTTGATCTCGTTGATGATGAGCTCACCGGCGGGGGTGTAAAAGAAGTCCACACGGCTCAGTCCTTCGGCACCGACGGCGTCAAAGGCTGCCGCTGCGAGCTCGCGGACCCGGGCGATGGCTTCCTCGGGAATGTCTGCCGGGCAGCTGAGGGAGGCGGCGTCGTCCTCCACATACTTGGCGTTGAAATCGTAGAACTCGTGGGTGCCGCCGGCCACGGAGATCTCCCCGGGCATGGAGGTCCGCGGAGCGTCTGTGCCCCTGCCCTCGAGGACAGCGCATTCAATCTCCCGGCCAATAATCCCGGCCTCGATCACCAGCTTGAGGTCATGCTTGCGGGCTTCCTCGATGGCGGCGTCGAGGTCCGCCAGGGAATCAACCTTGGAAATGCCCATCGAGGAGCCTGCGCGGGCCGGTTTGACGAAGACCGGGAAGCCCAGCCGGTCCACCTGTTTCCGTACCAGCTCCGGGTCCTTGAGCCACTGCCGGTCGGTGACCGCCACATACGGGCCCACGTGCAGCCCGGCCGCCTCGAAGACCACTTTCATGTAGTGCTTGTCCATGCCCACGGCGGAAGCCAGGACGCCGGCGCCCACGTAGCGGGTGTCCGAGAGTTCCAGCAGCCCCTGGATGGTGCCGTCCTCGCCGAAGGGGCCGTGAAGCAGCGGGAAGACCACATCAACGGTTCCGAGCTCCTGGGGCACCTCGTTCGGGGAGGCCACGATCAGCTGGTGTTCGCCCCCGATTTCCGCCAGGGTGACGGTCTGCGGTGACGGCGCCACCTCTGGCAGGGCCGTCGACGCCAGGGACCATTGGGCGGTGTCGGCGCCCGCGAGGACCCATTGCCCGGTCTTGGCGATTCCAATCGGAATCACCTCGTACTTGTCCTTGTTGATGGCGCCGAGCACACCGGCAGCCGTTACGCAGCTCACGGCGTGCTCGCTGGAGCGGCCGCCGAAAAGTACCGCCACCCGGGGTTTCGCCCGCGGCGCGGTCTCCCCCGCGGCCAGGTTTTCGTGGGACATCGTCAGTAATCGCCTTCAGGTTTCAGTTCCCGGGACAGCAGGAGGGGCCCCAGTTGGTCAACGGACAGCTTGCCGGCCAGCACGGCAACGACGGCGGCAGTGATAGGCATCTCGACGCCCAGCTTGCCTGCCAGTTCGTGGACGGCCTGGCCCGATTTTATGCCTTCGGCGGTCTGGGTCATCTTCTGGCCCACCTCCTCCAGCGTGAGGCCCTGGCCGAGCAGCCGGCCCGCGGTGTGGTTGCGCGAGAGCGGCGAGGAGCAGGTAGCCACGAGGTCGCCCAGCCCGGCCAGGCCGGCCATGGTCTTGGCCTCGCCGCCCAGTGCCAGGGCGAGGCGGGACGTTTCGGCGAGGCCGCGGGTGATGACGGACGCTTTGGTGTTGTCCCCCATCTGTTTGCCCTCGCAGATGCCCACGGCCAGCGCAATGACGTTTTTCACGATCCCGCCGATCTCCACCCCAACGACGTCCGCCGTGGTGTAGGGCCGGAAATAGGGAGCGGTGCAGCTCCTGGCGATCCAGCCGGCAGCGGCGGAATCCGTGCAGGCAACCACCGATGCGGTTGGTTCTTCGCGGGCGATCTCCATGGCCAGGTTGGGACCGGACACAATGGCGATGCGTTCGGCGGGCAGGCCAAGCTCCTCGCCGATGACCTCGCTCATCCGGGCGTCCGTGCCGAGCTCAAGGCCCTTCATCAGGGAAACAACCATGGCGTCCGGCGCGATCAGGCCCTTCCACTCCCGCAGCTGCGGCCGTAAGGACTGCGCCGGGACGGCGATGACCACGAGGTCCGCGCCGTCCAGGACAGCGGCAACGTCCGTGGACGCCGAGATGCTCTCCGGGAGCGGGACGTCCTTCAGGTACTGCTCGTTGACGTGGCTGGTGTTGATCTGGTCCACCACTTCAGCGCGGCGGCCCCACAGCCTGATGCTGCGCGGATCCCCTGCTGCAGCCGCTGCATCAGCCAGGATCTTGGCGAACGTTGTCCCCCAGGAGCCGGCACCGAGGACAGCAACGGAACGGGCCGAGCCCGCCTGCCTTTCCCCAGCGGTCACGGAGTTTCCGTTCCAGTGCCGGGTTGCTGCTGTCCGCGCTCCACGAACCTGCCGTGCTTCGCCTGCTGCTGCTTGGCCGGGTCCCAGCGCTCCGCGGGAGGCTCTTCCTGGCGGATCTCCGCGAGAAGGCTGGTGATTGCGTCCATGATTGCGTCCGTGGCGCCTGTCAGTGTGGCTTTGTCCAGCGGACGGCCGGCGAAGGCGCTCAGGTCCACGGGATCGCCCACAACAACCCTGGACCTCTTGCGCGGGAACAGGTGGAACCGCTTGCCGTAGCGGGGGAAGACCTCGTGGGCACCCCAGTGGGCGATCGGCACCACCGGGATGCCGCCTTCAAGGGCGAGCCGCGCTGCGCCCGTGTGGCCCTTCATGGGCCACAGGGCAGGGTCACGGGTGAGGGTGCCCTCGGGATAGATGATGATGGCACCGCCCTCGGCAACGATCTCCTGCGCGAGCTGGAGGGAGCGGTTCGCCCCCGCCGTCGAACGCTCCACCGGGATCTGCTTGGTGGCCCGCAGGACCCAGCCCAGGACCGGAACCTTGAACAGGCCGGACTTGGCGAGGAAGTGCGGGGCAATCCCGTGGTTGTAGAGGAGGTGGCCCACGATCAGGGGATCGATCTCGGTGCAGTGGTTTGGCGCCGCAATAAAGCCGCCGGCAGGCAGCTTATCGGTGCCCTCCCACTTCTTGTCCATCATGAGGTTGAACAGGGGGCGGACTATTGCGGCGACCACCGCAAGGGTGGCGCGGCTCTTGGCCGGTTCCTTCACGTCTGCCCGCTACTTCGTGGTGGTGATGTCGAAGTCGGCACCCAGCCCGGCCAGTTTTTCGGTAAACCGTTCGTAGCCGCGGTTGATGATGTCGATGCCGGTCACGCGCGAGGTTCCCGTGGCCGCCAGTGCTGCAATCAGGTGGCTGAAGCCGCCGCGGAGGTCCGGAACGTCGATGTCGGTGCCCTTGAGCTGGGTGGGTCCGGAGATCACGGCCGAATGCAGGAAGTTGCGCTGGCCAAAGCGGCACGGCACGCTGCCCAGGCATTCCCGGTGCACCTGGATGCTGGCACCCATCCGGATGAGCGCATCCGTGAATCCGAAGCGGTTCTCGTAGACAGTCTCGTGAACGATTGACACGCCTTCGGCCTGGGTCAGGGCCACCACCAGGGGCTGCTGCCAGTCCGTCATGAAGCCGGGGTGCACGTCCGTCTCCAGGACCAGCGGGTTGAGCTTGCCGCCGTGGTGGTAGAAACGGATGCCGTCCTCGCCGATGTCCATCCCGCCGCCCACCTTGCGGTAGGTGTTCAGGAAGGTCATCATGTCCCGCTGGGATGCGCCTTCAACAAAAATGTCGCCCTTGGTGACCAGGGCAGCAGAGGCCCACGACGCTGATTCGTTCCGGTCCGAGAGTGCCCGGTGGTTGTAGCCGCCGAGGTCGCGGACACCTTCAATGCGGATGGTCCGGTCCGTCTGGACGCTGATGATGGCGCCCATCTTCTGCAGCACGGCGATGAGGTCGATGATCTCCGGCTCGGTGGCGGCACCGGAGAGCTCGGTGATGCCTTCGGCGCGGGTGGCGCTCAGCAGGACCTGCTCGGTGGCGCCCACCGACGGATACGGAAGGGAGATCTTTGCCCCGTGCAGGCCCTTGGGTGCCGAGATGTGGATCCCGCCGGGGCGCTTCTCCACCACGGCACCGAACTGGCGCAGCACGTCCAGGTGGTAGTCGATGGGGCGGTCGCCGATTTTGCAGCCGCCGAGATCGGGAATGAACGCCTCGCCGATGGCGTGGATCAGCGGCCCGCAGAGCAGGATGGGAATCCGGGAGTCGCCAGCGTGGGCGTCAATGGCAGTGCTGGAGGCCGTCTTGGCTGCCTTCGGATCCAGCGTGAGGTCCCCGTTGACCGGGTCCTTGACCACGGTGACGCCGTGCAGCTGCAGGAGGGAGGTGACCACCTCCACATCCTTGATCTCCGGGACGTTCCGCAACACCGAGGGTTCGTTGCCCAGCAACGCTGCCACCATCGCCTTGGGGACAAGATTCTTTGCTCCCCTGACGCTGACGCGGCCTGTAAGCGGGACTCCGCCGCGGATTGTCAGAACACTACTCATATACCGGTTTCCTTACGATCACTCGCCCCCAAATCCTTGCAAAGGCTCCAACCAAGCATAGGAGGTTGCGTTACCGAACCGAAATACGCAGGCGACGGCGGCAGGGCGTGGCGCGCCGCCGTCGCACCTTTTTATGACATGGAACTCTGCTTCAGCCCGCGGAGGAAAGGCGCGCAGGCAGGGTTTTGGGCTTGAACGAGGGCCGGGTGGCCTCGTAGGCCGTGATGTCCGCCTCATGCTGCAAGGTCAGCCCGATGTCGTCGAGGCCTTCCAGCAGGCGCCAGCGGGTGTAGTCGTCGATCTCGAAGGGCGCAACGATGTTTCCGCACACCACCGTCTTGGACACCAGGTCCACAGTGACTTCGGTCCCCGGAGCGTTCTCGAGTTCCTTCCAGATGAGCTCGATGTCGTCCTGGGAGAGCTCGGCGGCCAGCAGGCCCTGCTTGCCGGAGTTCCCGCGGAAGATGTCGGCGAAGCGCGAGGAGAGGACGGCCTTGAAGCCGTAGTCCTTCAGGGCCCAGACGGCGTGCTCGCGGGACGATCCGGTACCGAAGTCCGGGCCAGCCACCAAAACGGAGCCGGCAGAGAAGGGCTCCTTGTTAAGGATGAAGGACGGGTCCTTGCGCCATGCCGAGAACAGGGCGTCCTCGAAGCCGGTCCGGGTGATCCGCTTGAGGTAGACGGCAGGGATGATCTGGTCCGTGTCCACGTTGCTCTGCCGCAGCGGGACGCCGATTCCTGTGTGGGTGGTGAACTTTTCCATGGCGTGTCCTAGGCTGCGTCGGTGCGGATGGCGGCGGATTCGGGGGCCGGATCAAGGTCCGACGGCGAACTCAGGGTGCCCCGGATGGCGGTGGCAGCGGCGACCACCGGGGACACCAGGTGGGTGCGGCCGCCCTTGCCCTGGCGTCCTTCGAAGTTGCGGTTCGAGGTGGAAGCGCAGCGCTCCCCCACCTCCAGCTGGTCCGGGTTCATGCCCAGGCACATGGAGCAGCCGGCAAAGCGCCACTCGGCGCCGAAGTCCTTGAACACGCGGTCCAGGCCCTCGGCCTCTGCTTCCAGACGCACGCGCGCGGAGCCCGGAACAACCAGCATCCGGACGTTGGGGTCCTTTTGGCGTCCGCGGATGATGTCCGCGGCAGCCCGCAGGTCCTCCATGCGGGAGTTGGTGCAGGAGCCCAGGAACACCGTGTCCACGCGGATGTCCTTCATCGGGGTGCCGGCCTCCAGCCCCATGTACTGCAGCGCCCGCTCGGCGGCAGCCTTCGCGTTCTCGTCGCCGAAGTCCTCCGGGGACGGCACGGACTCGGACAGCGAGACGCCCTGGCCGGGGTTGGTGCCCCAGGTGACGAAGGGTTCCAGGGTGTCAGCGTCCAGGTCAACCTGGGCGTCGAAGACGGCGTCGTCGTCGGTGCGCAGCGTGTTCCAGTACTCGACGGCGGCGTCCCAGTCGACACCCTGGGGAGCGTGCGGACGGCCCTCCATAAAGGCGTAGGTGGTTTCGTCCGGCGCCACCATGCCGGCGCGGGCACCGGCTTCGATGGACATGTTGCAGATGGTCATGCGCGCGTCCATGGACAGCGAGCGGATGGCGGACCCACGGTATTCCAGGACATAGCCCTGCCCGCCGCCGGTGCCGATCTTGGCGATGACGGCCAGGATGATGTCCTTGGCGGTCACGCCGGGACGCAGTGTGCCCTCGACGTTGATGGCCATGGTCTTGAATGGCTTTAGGGAGAGCGTCTGGGTGGCCATGACGTGCTCCACCTCGGAGGTGCCGATGCCCATGGCCAGGGCGCCGAAAGCACCGTGCGTTGACGTGTGGGAGTCGCCGCAGACCACTGTCATTCCCGGCTGGGTGAGGCCCAGCTGCGGGCCGACCACGTGGACGATGCCCTGCTCCGCGTCCCCGAGGCTGTGCAGCCGGACACCGAACTCGGCGCAGTTGTTGCGCAGGGTCTGGATCTGGGTGCGGCTGGTGAGGTCGGCGATAGGCTTGTCGATGTCCAGCGTGGGAGTGTTGTGGTCCTCCGTGGCGATGGTGAGGTCCGGGCGGCGCAGCTTGCGCCCTGCCAGGCGCAGGCCTTCAAACGCCTGCGGTGACGTCACTTCGTGGACCAGGTGGAGGTCGATGAAGAGAAGGTCGGGCTGGGCGTTGGCACCGTCACCATCACCTTTGCGCACCACGTGTGCGTCCCAGACTTTCTCGGCCAATGTCTTTGCCATGGCCATCTCCCTTCACTGCTGTTTGGCTGATGAGATCAACTGAATCAGGACGGCTCGGCACTGCGCCAGCCGAAAGATTTGCATCTCAGATATTGAGACGGCAATATCATTACATGGACAATTCTAGTGGAGTCGGTGTCATTGATAAAGCGGCCCAGGTGCTTGATGCGCTCGAAGCCGGCCCCACCACGCTGGCGCAGCTTGTGGCAGCCACCGGCCTGGCCCGGCCCACTGTCCACCGCCTGGCCCTCGCCCTGGTCCACCACCGCCTGGTGAGCCGCGACATCCAGGGCCGTTTTGTCCTGGGAAGCCGCCTGGTTGAGCTGGCCTCGGCTGCAGGCGAGGACCGTCTGATAGCTTCCGCCGGGCCCGTCCTGATGCAGCTGCGCGACGCCACCGGGGAAAGCGCCCAGATTTTCCGCCGCCAGGGTGACTGGCGCGTGTGCGTTGCGTCGGCCGAACGGCCCATCGGCCTTCGCGACACCATCCCCGTAGGCACCCAGCTGTCCATGAAGGCAGGTTCGGCAGCGCAGGTGCTGCTCGCGTGGGAAGACCATGACCGCCTTCTCGAGGGACTGCAGTCAGCACGCTTCACGCCGACGGTCCTGGCAGGAGTACGACGCCGGGGCTGGGGACAGAGCCTCGGCGAACGGGAGCCGGGGGTCGCCTCCGTCTCCGCACCGGTGCGCGGACCGTCCGGCCGGGTCATCGCGGCCGTCTCCATTTCCGGGCCCATTGAGCGCCTCACCCGCCAGCCCGGCCGGCTGCACGCGGAAGTAGTGTGCAACGCCGGACGGCTCCTCACCGAAGCCCTCCGCAAGAACAACGACTGACGCCCGGCCTAGGCCGACGCAACCAGCCCGCCCGGCGCTAGGATTTCGCCATGGGCAGCTATGCGGTTTTTCTCCGTGGCATTAACGTGGGCGGCATCAACATCAAAATGGCCGCCTTGCGGGACGCCCTCCAGGCTGCCGGATTCCAGGACGCCGGGACACTGCTTGCGAGCGGAAACGTGGTCCTCACCAGCAACCTCGGCGCCGCCGCTGTGAAGCGCACCTGTGAGAAGTGCCTCCGGGATGCCTTTGGCTATGATGCCTGGGTGGTGGTCCTCGAGGCCGGCCGGGTCTCAGAACTCGTGGCGGCGTGCCCCTACCCGGACGACGACAAGGCCACCCATACCTACATCACGCTCTCCTCGGACCACGACGTGCTCGATGAACTCGACGCGGCCGGGGCCGCCCTGGAAGGACACCAGCAGAAGAGGCTGGGGCCGGAGGCGCTGGCCTGGCTGGCACCGGCCGGCGGAACCCTGGACAGCCCCTTCAGCAAGATCTCCGCCAAAGCGAAGTTCAAAGCCGCAACCACGACGCGCAACCTTCGGACACTGGTCAAGGTCCGGGACGCAGCTAGCCGGCTGCAGCCGTCCTGAGCGCAGCATCGAATGCGGCCTGCCTGCTGACCTCCAGCTCCACCGGTTCCACCACGAGTTCCTGCGCAACAGCAGCCACCGCGGCATTGAGCCTCTTCCGTGCCCTCGCTGCCCGTATGTTGGCCGCAGCCGCGGCTATGAAGCGGCCGGTGATGGCCAGGAAAATACCCAGCACCACACCCCCTGCAATCATCAGGGTGGGAATTGGCCAACCCTCCACCCGGGGCACCTCAGGCACGGGCATCTGGAAATAGCCCAGCGCAGCCAGGACGCCGAGCCAGCCCAGTCCGCCCAGGACGGTGAGCAGCGCCAGCCACTGCACCACGTTGAAAACTCCCCACCACCAGGACTTCCGGTTGGCGGCGAGGTCCGTTCCGGCGATGGCCTGGTCAAGTGCATCGGGCAGCCGCTCCCGCCCCTCCCTGGCGGCTCCCCGGATGGCGGCCCGCCAGGGCCCGGGAGCGCCGGTGCTCGCGGCGTCGGCGAAGTCACGCACGGCGGCGTCCGTGCGTGCCCGCTCCGGCGCACCTGCCGGTGGCAGGGATGTCCGGTTGAGCTCCGATGGCGCCGCGCTGCGCAGGTTGAGCCGCCGCAGCGGATCAGCACGGAACCGGGAGAGCCACCGGGTCACGGGCCAGCCCGTGCGCCTGACGGACTCCAGCCGGTAGGACTGGCCCACCGCGCGGACCACTACGGGAACGTTGGCTGCCACAGCCAGTTCGTCGGCAAGGCGGGTAATGGCCGCAGGCCGTACACCGGCTGCGGTTCCCTCGCCGGACACCGCGCCCAGCTCCGCTGATGCCTTGGTGATATCGGCAGAAAGCCGCTGCGACTGGGCCTTGCGTTTAATGGCAACCCCACGGATGGCAGCCCGGACCTGGTCAACGCCGGCTCCCGTCAACGCCGAAGCCGCAAGCACCTGGACCTTGGCAAGTCCGTCGCGGGCAAGGATGGAGCGCAGGGAATCCAGGACGGGCTGCACATCACGTTCCGGCAGCAGGTCCACCTGGTTCAGGACCACCAGGGTCACCGCGCCGTGCGAGGCCAGGCGGGACAGGAAGTCGTTGTGCACTGCCGCGTCGGCGTACTTTTGCGGATCAAGGACCCACACCAGGACGTCCACCATTCCCACCATCCGCTGTACCACCTCACGGTTGGATGCCTTGGTGGAGTCCAAGTCCGGCAGGTCCAGCAGGACCAGGCCGGTGTCCTCGTCCGCGAATCCTTCGACAGCAGCGGCGTGGTGGCGGTTGCGGACCTCCAGCCAGTCCAGCAGCGGTTCGCTGCCGTCCGCACCCCATACCCCTGCCAAAGGTTCCGACGTCGTTGGACGGCGCGCTGCCGCCGTCGCAATTTCCGCGCCGCTGACAGCGTTGAAAAGGGAGGATTTTCCGCTGCCCGTGGCACCAAAAAATCCCACCACCGTGTGGTCTGCAGAAAGCGACCGCCGCGAACTTGCGCGCTCCAGGACACTGAAGACTTCCTGCAGGGACTCGTCCGGAAGGACGCCTTCGCCAAGCTCGCGGGCGTCGTTGAGGGCGGAAAGCCGGCGGTCCAGCCGGGTCGCCTCCCGGGCGCCACTGTGGCGGCTCATGCGTTGTCCGCCAGCCGCACCAGGGCGGCGGCGTGCGCAGCCAGGGTGTCGGGAATGCTGCCGTCGTATTCCGGCAGGCGGGAGAGGAACTTGCGCCTCTCTTCCTGCAGCAGCACCAGGCATCGGGTGTGAAGGTCCTCGCGCGCTTTTTCGGCCATGCGCCTGACGGCGTCCTCGCCGAAGACGGCCTCGAGCAGCCGTTGGCCCACGACGGCGGTTCCTCCGGCGACACCCACCTCGAGTCCCGTGAGCCCCGCCGTCATGGAGAAGACGACGATCATCAGCGCGGCGCCGAGTCCGTTGATGCCGAAGGACAGCCAGCGGGCCTGCGTCCGCTTTCCCTGGCCCTCGGTGCGGATCATGTCCATCAGGGCTTCCTGCCAGGCCCGGATCTCTGCGGCGGCGCGGTCTTCAAAGCCCGGCGTTGTGCCGGAGAGGTCGTCCGTACCCAGCAGCTGGCGCCCGGCGGGATCGTTCCGCCAGCGCTGGTCCGTGTCCTCGGCGGCATTAACGGCCTCGTCAACAATGACTGCCTGCAGGCCGGTCTCGATGGCGGCTTCCACCCTGACGGCGGGTGCGGGTTCACCACGGAAGAAGGCACCCACGCGGTCGCGGAACCGTCCCACGTTCTGCTCGAGGGTGCGGAAGAATTCCCCCGTACCCACAAAGTCCTGCCAGCGGGCCAGCACCTCTCCCCTCAGGAGCGCGCCGTCCCTCGTGGCATCCAGGATGCGGTCCGCAGCGTCCCGGTAGGCCCCGACGGCCGCTTCTTCGAGGTTGGTGGCGGCGTGCTGCTGCTCCCGCGCGGCCTGCGAGACGGCGGAGACGCGCCCTGCCATCGCCCGCACAGTCCCGTTCAACGTGCGGCGGGCGATGTCGGAGCGGCCGGCGGCGTCGGCGGCCAGGTCCGCCAGCCAGGCCCGCAGCGGCTGGACGGCCCCGGCGGGCAGCATGCCCATCGGATCCAGGGTGGTCTCCGGAATGACGAACAGCTGCGCCGCGGCGAGGCCTTCCCGGTCAAGGAGGCTGCGCAGGTCCTCGCTGACTTCTTCTTCCGCACCCGGAGGAACCCTGTCCAGGACCACCCCCACCATGATGTCCCGCGAAGCGGCGTTGAGGAGCAGCTTCCAGGGCACGGCGTCGGCGTAACGGTTGGCAGTGGTAACGAAGACCCACAGGTCGGCGGCAGCCAGGAGCTGGGCAGCCAGCTTGCGGTTGTCATCCGAGATGGAATCAACATCCGGGGCATCCAGGACGGCAACTCCGGCGGGCACTCCCGGGTCTGCCACGAGGACAAGGGAAGACATGGCGGCTGCATCCGGAACCGCTCCTGCCCGGTTTGCCGGCACGGGGCTGTGGGTAACGGACCCACGAATCCTGCTGAGGCTCGGCAGCACACGCTGGCCCTCGAACCAGTCCGCCTCCGACGGGTGGTGCAGGAGGATGGGCTGGCGGGTGGTGGGACGGATGGCGCCTGCGCGGGTGACCGGGTGCCCCACGATCCCGTTCACGAGGGTTGACTTGCCTGCACCCGTGGAACCCCCGACGACGGCCAGGAGCGGAGCGTCAAGGCTCCGATACCGCGGAAGGATGTAATCATCGAGCTGGGCCACGGCGCTGGCTGCCTCACGCCGGGCCTGCTCCGAGTCAGGCAGGGCAAGCGGCAGCTCGGTGGCGGCCAGATCCTCGCGCACCTCTTCCAGCAGCGCGACGGCCGCCAGGGCTGCGGCACTGCCCGTGGGCGTGTGCTGCGGGTGGTCCTGCTCGTTCGGGGAGGTCACAGCAACATCATGCCAGTTCGGGCTCCACACGGCCGCAGTTCGGGCGCGCGTTGCCGGTGGGCTCCAGCACAAACAGAAAATGGCCCCGGGCTTGTGCCCGGGACCATTTCGCTGGTGACCCCAGCGGGATTCGAACCCGCGTTACCGCCGTGAGAGGGCGGCGTACTAGGCCGCTATACGATGGGGCCGTGTACTTTACCGTACTTTTGCCAGCGTTTCCGCTGGTCAAGCTCAGTGATTGTTTCACACACTTCGCTTTAGTTTCAAATCGGCGAACCGCCTGAAACCTTCCGTTTTGGGCTCTAAATCAGTGCTCAAACCAGAGCTGGGATACCAGGACTCGAACCTAGAATGACGGTACCAGAAACCGTAGTGTTGCCAATTACACCATATCCCAATGATACTTTCGGGCCGGTTTTCAGGGCGTTTGCCCTGCTCCGTGCGCCTCAGCACGAGAAATTACTTTACCCGAGACTTCGTGCTCGCACAAATCGGCCTCGGTGTGCCGGTCTGGGATGCGGGCCGGGCGTACGCCCGGCCCGCGTGGAGTGCCCTCAGGCGATAAGTTCGCCCAGCGACGACACCATGTTGCCCCGGAATTCCTGCACCTGTTCCCCCGCCCTGTTGAGCCAGACACCCAAGAGGCCGGCCGCCGTCGAGCCTTCCGCGTCCAGCAGGCGGTTGTCACCCACATAGAGCGTTTCCGCAGGTCCGGTGCCCAGGAGCCGGACACCTTCCAGGTAGATGGACGGATCAGGCTTTGCCACACCCAGCGTGTCCGTGCCCACCAGGCGCCTGACGCGTTCAAGTCCTGCGCCGTCCAGCTTGGCGCGCTGATAGTCGTGGACGTTGTTGCTAACCGCACCGTAAGGGACGCCGGCCTGGTCCAGCAGGTCCAGCAGCGGCATGACATCCGGAAACGGCTTCACGTAGGCGGGCTGCTTTTCCACGTATGCCGTGAGCCACTGGTGGGATTGCTCACCTTCTGCCAGCTCAACCCCGAAGTGGCCCAGGGCAGCGCGGCCGCGCAGCAGCCGCTGCTCGTTGAACGTCAGTTCCCCGGCCAGGTAGCGGTCGTAATAGTGGGTTGTTTCGTGCGTGAAGATGCGCCCGAACCTCTCCCAGCCAGCCTGGTCCATGCCCGGCAGCAGGTGTTCACTGACCTCCCGAAGGGCTGTGGTCATCGAAAACTCGAGGTCCACCAGCGTGTCGTCTATGTCGAACAGGATCCCGCGGACCGCCCCGAAGGGCGTGTCCAGGACACCGGCGCCGGCCCGTCGGGAAGCTGTCATCGCCGTGCGGTCATCAGCCACGGAAGGCCCGGAGCCTGCGAAGGGAGGATTCCCTGCCCAGGATGACCATGGACTCGAACAGCGGCGGGGAAATGCGCCGACCGGAAACAGCGGTGCGCACTGGTCCGAACGCGAGCCGGGGCTTCAGTCCCAGGTCTTCCACGAGAGCCTGCTTGAGCGCTGCCTGGATTTCTTCGGCGTTCCACTCCTGGACACTGTCCAGGGCCGCAATAGCTGCATCCAGTACCTCGTCGAGGTTTTGCGGAAGGCCTTTCCGGGCGTCGTCGGCAACGTCAATGGCGTCGTCGTCCTTGAACAGGAATCCGAGCATGTCCGGGGCCTCACCCAGAAGCGTGATGCGCTCCTGGATCAACGGCGCGGCTTCGGTCAGGATGTCCTCCTGCCGCGCCGTGAGCTCCTCCCCCACATAGCCCGCAGTGCGCAGGTAGGGCACCAGCCGCTCGCGGAAGTCCCCGGGGGCGAGCATCCGGATGTGGGTGCCGTTGATGGCTTCGGCCTTCTTGATGTCAAAGCGCGCCGGGTTGGCCAGGACGTCGTGGACGTCGAAGTTTTCGATGAGCTGGTCCACGGTGAAGATGTCCTCATCGGCGGAGAGGCTCCAGCCCAGCAGGGACAGGTAGTTCAGGAGGCCCTCGGGAATGAAGCCGCGGTCACGCAACAGGAACAGGTTGGACTGCGGATCACGCTTGGAGAGCTTCTTGTTGCCTTCACCCATGACGTAGGGCAGGTGGCCAAACTCCGGCATGTAGCTGGCAACACCGAGTTCCATGAGTGCACGGATGAGGACAACCTGGCGTGGCGTAGAGGACAGCAGGTCCTCGCCGCGCAGTACGTGGGTGATGCCCATGAGTGCGTCGTCAACCGGGTTCACCAGTGTGTAGAGGGGGGACCCGTCAGCGCGGACAATGACGTAGTCCGGGATGCTGCCAGCCTTGAACGTGATCTCGCCGCGGACCAGGTCGGTGAAGGTGACGTCCTCATCGGGCATCCGGACCCGCAGCACGGGCTGGCGGCCCTCGGCTTTGAAGGCGGCCACCTGTTCATCGGTCAGCTCACGGTCAAAGTTGTCGTAGCCCAGTTTGGGGTCGCGGCCGGCGGCGCGGTGGCGCGCCTCGACTTCCTCGGGGGACGAGTAGCACTCGTAGGCATAGCCGCCCTCGATCAGCTTGGCCACGACGTCCTTGTAGAGGTCCAGCCGCTGCGACTGACGGTAGGGCTCGTGGGGGCCGCCCACCTCCACGCCCTCTTCCCAGGTGATGCCAAGCCACTTCAGTGCCTCGAGCAGCTGCAGGTAGCTTTCCTCCGAGTCGCGCGCCGCGTCCGTGTCCTCGATGCGGAACACGAACGTGCCCTTGGTGTGCTTGGCATGGGCCCAGTTGAAGAGGGCCGTCCGGATCAGCCCGACGTGCGGGGTGCCGGTGGGCGACGGGCAGAACCGGACCCGCACGGGAGTGTCAGCAGAAACGGGGGGCAGGGAGGCAGCATTCGACGCGGAAGCAGTAGTCATAGTGGCTCCAACTTTACCGTCTGCCGCCAGGGGTCCGGGCGGCCCGGGCGTCAGCGGCGGACTATGGGGTTGGACAGGCGGCCGATGCCCTCGATCTCCACCTCAAAGCGGTCACCGGCGCTGACCAGGCCCACTCCGGCCGGCGTTCCGGTCATTATGACGTCGCCGGGCAGCAGGGTGAAGGCCTGGGACACGATGGACACCAGTTCGCGGACGCCCCGGATCATCTGGCTGGTGCTGCCGTCCTGCCGCAGTTCCCCGTTGAGCCGGCCCTGGATCTGCAGGTCCTCGGTATCCAGTTCCGTCTCGATCCAGGGCCCAAGCGGCGCCGAGGTGTCAAAGCCCTTGGCCCGGGTCCACTGCAGGTCGGTCTTCTGGACATCCCGGGCGGTGAGGTCGTTGCCGCAGGTGTAGCCGAAGATGACATCATCCACGCGGTCCTCGGGCACGTCCTTGCAGATCCGTCCGATCACCACGCACAGTTCCGCCTCAAAGGACACTTCTTCCGAGAAGTCCGGCAGCACCACGGGATCGTTGGGGCCCACGACGGCGGTGTTCGGCTTCAGGAACAGGAGCGGCTGGGCGGGGACTTCATTGCCCAGTTCATGGGCGTGCTCCACGAAGTTGCGGCCCACGCCGATGACCTTGCTGCGGGGGATGATCGGCGCCAGCAGCCGGACGTCCTCCAGCTTGTGGCGGACGGAGGTGCGCTCCACGCCGTTGAAGAAGGGGTCTCCATGGATGACAGTGATTTCCTCACTGCCGGTGTCACCTTCGACGACGCCGTAAAGGGGATCAGAATCAACGACAAACCTGGCAATACGCATGGCTCCTACCCTACCGTCTCGCCGGGCGTGGCTCCCCGGGCCACTGCTGCCCTGCGTCTCCCCGAAGGTAGTGGAGCTGGGCCGAGACGGACGTTTCGGCAGCGCGCCGCACGGAAGGGTCGACGTCGGCATAGACGACGTCCGCGACGTCACTGGCGGAGGCTTCCCGGCCGAGGCTGGCCAGCGCAGCACGCACCTGTTCGAGCCGGTCCAGGCGGTGCCTGCGATAGGCAAGGGCAACGTCTGCCAGGGACGGAAGGGTTGGTCCGTGGGCTGGGAGGACCGCTGCGGGACCTAGTGCCTCGAGCTTGTCCAGCGAGGCAAGGTAGTCGCCCAGGGTCCCGTCGGGGTAGTCAAGCATGGTGGTGCCGCGGCCGAGGATGGTGTCGCCGGAGAGAACCGAACCATGCAGCCCGTCACCGGGAAGGTGGAAGCAGACCGAATCTGACGTGTGGCCGGGAGTAGCCAGCACCCTCACCTCGAGCCCTGCTGCATGGATCACCTGCCCGTCCTTCAATGCAGCGCCTCCGCCGTGGCAGTGGGCCGCGTCTGCCGCCCGCACCGGGGCACCGGTCAGCTGGTGCAGCCGTGCAGCACCGGCAGTGTGGTCCGCATGGCGGTGGGTCACGAGGACCAGTTCAACGGGCCCCGCCGCGGCGAGTGCCCGCAGGTGGGCCTCGTCCAGCGGTCCGGGATCCACCACCACGGCGCCCGGGCTGCCCGGCGCCCTCAGGACATACGAGTTGGTCCCGTCCAGGCTCATGGGCCCGGGATTGGGCGCCAGGACGTACTGCGCCAGGGCGGAGCTGCGCTGGAGGACGGGACCGGAAGCTGAAGTCACTGTCCCATCCTTGCACTGCCTGCTGAACAAGGTGGGTTTCGGCCGCCGGAATAGAGCCGCCGGAATAGAACAGCCCGGTTTCCGGGTTGAGCACCCATGAAGACCACACGATCTCCCAGGAAGCCGGAATCACACACCATGAGCACCACAGTTACGCTTGCAGAGCTCCTCACCGACGCTGATGCCGCCGGCCACGACCATGCTGCCGCAGAGAAGAACAGCGGACTCCAGCACATCCACAATCACGCGACGGGCAGCATCGTGTGGTTTCCCACGTGGAAGAAGTTCCGCGAGACCGCCGATTGGAGCGAGGCAGTGGAGGGCGTGGCCGAGGATTTCCGGTCCGGGGCAGCCCCCGTAGACGAATGGGCGGCGAACTTCCTGGCTGAAGACCTGGATGTGCTCCTGGCACGTGCTGCCGCTTCAAGCGACGCAAACGTCTTTGTGCAGGAAAACCTCGTGCACCATCTGACCCGGACCTGGGCCGTAGGCGATGCCGTGGCAAAGGCAAAGGGGCAGGATCTTCCCACGGGCGGCACCACGCCCTCCGTCTTTGCCGCCTATCCCTATGACGTGTACGCCCAGGACGGCGGTGCCTTCGCGACGGCGCTTTGGAACGATGTTATTGACGCCCGGCGTAACCAGGCCATCGCCGAAGAAGCGGCCCGGAAGGCGCTGAAGCCTGTTTCGCGGAAGGCGCTGAAGAACGCTGCCCGAAAGTCCGCACGGCGCTGATCAGCCCGCCGGCGTCCTGCCGGACGAACGGCGCCTGCCGGACCCAAGTCCGGCAGGCGCCGTCGTATGTTCGAAAACTGGCAGGCTAGGCCAGGCGGGTAAGCCAGCCGTGCGTGTCCGGTACGGTGCCGGTCTGGATGCCGAGCAGCTGCTCGCGGATGGCCATGGTGGCCACCCCAGCTTTGGCGTTCTCGGAGCCAATGAATTCGGTGGCGTCCTTGAGGACTCCGATCGGCGTGATCACAGCTGCCGTGCCGCAGGCGAACACCTCGGCGATGTCACCGGAGGCAACGCCGTCGCGCCATTCATCGAGGGTGATCTTGCGCTCGGTGACCTCGCGGCCCATGTCCTTGGCCACCTGGATAACGGACATCCGGGTGATGCCTTCGAGAATGGTGCCGGTCAGCGCCGGGGTGACCAGTGAGCCGTCCTTCATCACAAAGAAGACGTTCATGCCGCCCAGTTCCTCGACCGCGTTATCGTTGAACTGGTCCAGGAAGAGGACCTGCTTGCAGCCGTTGGCTTCAGCCTCCTGCTGGGCGATCAGGGACGCTGCGTAGTTGCCGCCGCACTTCGCATCGCCGGTTCCGCCACGGCCGGCGCGGGCGTACTCCCGTGAGATCCAGATGGACACAGGCTTGAGTTCGCCGCCGAAGTAGTTGCCGGCCGGTGAGGCGATCACCCGGAAGGAGACCTCCCGTGCGGCGCGGACACCCAGGAACGCCTCGGTGGCGATCATGAACGGCCGCAGGTACAGCGCCTCACCTTCACCGGCGGGAACCCATTCCTTGTCCATGGCAACCAGTTCACGGATTGCGCCGAGGAAGTATTCGGCCGGCAGTTCGGGAAGGGCGAGCCTGCGGGCGGACTTGTTCAGGCGTGCCGCGTTTGCTTCGGGACGGAAGGTCCAGATGGAGCCGTCCGCGTGGCGGTACGCCTTGAGCCCTTCGAAGATCTCCTGGCCGTAGTGGAAGACGGCAGCCGACGGGTCCAGGACGATTGGCCCGTACGCCTCTATCCGGGCATTGTGCCAGCCGCCGTTGCCGTTCTCGTCCACGCTGTAGTCCACAATGGCGGTGTGGTCGGTGAAGTGGTTGCCGAATCCCGGGTTGGCCAGGATGGCTGCACGCTCTTCAGCAGACTTCGGGTTGGCCGAGGGCTGCTGGCTGAATTCGACGCCATGGGCAGTCTGAGTCATGGTTCCTCCACGATCGGCCGCCCCGGGTTCAGCGCTGAACGGCAAGGCGGCATTTGGTGATTCGAGACAAGCTTACGCCCGATGCCTGCGGCTCCGGCGCGGGTTAGAGTCCGGCCACGATGGCATCGCCCACGGCACTCGTGCTGCGGGCACCGCCGTCGCGCTTTTCGACGTCGGCAACCACTGCCGCTTCGATCTTGCGGGCCGCGGCAGTGTAGCCGAGGTGGTCCAGCAGGAGTGCGGCGGACAGGATCGCAGCGGTGGGGTCTGCCTTGCCCTGGCCGGCGATGTCCGGGGCGGAGCCGTGGACCGGCTCGAACATGGACGGCGCCGTGCGGTCCATGTTGATGTTGCCGGACGCGGCCAGCCCAATGCCGCCCGTCACGGCGGCGGCAAGGTCCGTGAGGATGTCGCCGAAGAGGTTGTCCGTGACGATCACATCGAAACGCGACGGATCCGTGACCATAAAGATGGTGGCGGCGTCCACATGCAGGTAATCGTGCGTGACATCCGGGAACTCGGTGGCCACGGCCTCAACCGTGCGCTTCCACAGATGCCCTGCGAAGACCAGGACGTTGTGCTTGTGGACCAAGGTGACGTGCTTGCGCTCACGGGCGCTTGCGCGGCGGAAGGCGTCGCGCACAACGCGCTCCACACCGTGCGCGGTGTTCAGGGAGACTTCGGTGGCCACCTCGTGGGGGGTGCCCGCACGCAGGGTGCCGCCGTTGCCCACGTAGGGGCCTTCTGTGCCCTCCCGGACCACGATGAAGTCGATGGCGCCCGGGTTGGCCAGGGGGCTGCCGACCGTGCCGTACAGCTTGGACGGGCGCAGGTTGACGTAGTGGTCCAGGCTGAAGCGGAGCTTGAGCAGCATCTCGCGTTCGATGATCCCCGACGGGATCCGCGTGTCGCCGGGGGCCGCGCCGACTGCGCCGAACAGGATGGCATCCCGCGTGCGGAGGTCCGCGAGGACTTCGTCCGGCAGGGTCTCCCCCGTGGCCAGCCAGTGCTCAGCGCCGAGCTTGTAGTGCGTCTGCTTGAGCTCGACGCCCTCCGCCGCCACGGCCTTCTCGAGGACCTTGACTGCCTCGGCAATCACTTCGGGGCCGATGCCGTCGCCGGGGATAACTGCAAGATCGATGGAGGATGCGCTCATGGATTCAGGTTAGCCAAGTTATCCATATGCTGGTCAAGCCGTCTCATAATCCGAACACCCCCAGGGACGCTCTCTCACTTCCTGCCGGAAAACAACCAACGCTCTCTCACCGCCTGTCCAGCGGTGAGAGAGCGTTGGGCCACAACCTGCAGGAAGTGAGAGAGCGTGGCCGGGTCAGGCGCCGGCCGGCTCCTCGTACTTGGGGAACACCGGCGACGGTGCGGGCAGCTCGGTCCCGGCCACAATCCGGGTGGGGATCGCTGCGAACTGCCGGGCTTCCCCCTCGGGCTGGCCGAGGGTTGCCAGCAGCGCACCGGTTGCCCGGGGCATGACCGGCTGGGCAAGGATGGCCACGATCCGCAGCACCTCAAGGGTCACGAACAGCACCGTGTTCATGCGTTCGACGTCGGTCTTCCGCAGGACCCACGGCGCCTGCTCCGCGAAGTAGGCGTTGGTGTCCCCCAGGACGCCCCAGATCGCCTCGAGGGCGCGGCTGAACTCCTGCTTCTCAAAAGCTGCCCGGGCTGACGCGAGGAGGGCGTCGGCCTGGGCCAAGATGGCAGTGTCCGCGGCAGTGAAATCCCCCGGGACGGGAACGCGGCCACCGCAGTTCTTGGCCACCATGGACAGCGAACGCTGGGCCAGGTTTCCGAAATTGTTGGCCAGGTCCGAGTTCATCCGCCCCACGATGGCGTCGTGGTTGTAGCTGCCGTCCGCGCCGAAGGGCACTTCCCGGAGGAAGAAGAAGCGCACCTGGTCCAGGCCGTACTGTGCCACGAAGTCCGCTGGGGCAACCACGTTGCCCAGCGACTTGGACATCTTCACGCCGTTGTTGTGCAGGAAGCCGTGGATCATTACCCGCTTGGGCAGCTCCAGGCCCGCGCTCATGAGGAAGGCGGGCCAGTAGATCGCGTGGAAACGGGAGATGTCTTTGCCGATGATGTGGACGTCAGCGGGCCAGAACTTCCGGAACGAGTCCGAGTCGACGTCCGGGTACCCCACGCCGGTGAGGTAGTTGGTCAGGGCATCCACCCACACGTACATGACGTGCTTGTCGTTTCCCGGGACCGGGACGCCCCAGTCGAAGGTGGTGCGGCTGATGGACAGGTCCTCCAGGCCGCGCTTGACGAAACTGATGACTTCATTGAAGCGGTATTGCGGGGCGCCGAATTCCGGGTGGGCCTCATACAGGGCAAGGAGCTTGTCCTGGTAGGCCGAAAGCCGGAAGAAGTAGCTCTCCTCAGCCGTCCACGTCACCTCGGTGTCCGTTTCCTTGGAGTAGCGCACACCGTCGTCCTTGACCACGGTGTCGTCCTCGCCGTAATAGGCCTCGTCCCGGACGGAGTACCAGCCCTCGTACTTGGACAGGTAGATGTCGCCGTTGGCCTCCATCTTTTTCCAGATGGCCTGCGAGGCGGCGTAGTGGTCCTCGTCAGTGGTGCGGATGAAGCGGTCGTAGGTGATCCCCAGGGCGGCGTGGGCCGCCTGGTAGACCTCCGCGTTCCGGTCCACCAGCTCCTTGGGCGTGATGCCTTCCTTTTCGGCCGCCTGGGCGATCTTCATCCCGTGCTCGTCCGTGCCGGTCAGGAACATCACGTCAAAGCCGTCCAGCCGCTTGAAGCGCGCCATCGCATCGGTGGCAATGTACTCGTAGGCGTGGCCGATGTGCGGCACGCCGTTGGGGTAGGTGATGGCCGTGGTGATGTAGAACGGCGTTTTCTCTGAAGCAGTCACGTGGAGGACGTTACCTTCGGTGGGGAGGGACGGGCTAGATGAGTTCGGTCAGGGTATCGCTGAGCCGGACAAGTTCGTGGTCGTGCGAGGCCACCAGCACGGCGATTCCGTCGGACGTGGTGTCCTTCAGGATGCTGATGATGCGGTTGGCGGAGGCCCGGTCAAGGCTCGCTGTGGGCTCATCCACCACCAGGACCCGGGTGCCCAGGATCAACGCCCGGGCTATAGCCACGCGCTGGCGTTCGCCGCCGGACAGCTGGGCGGGACGGTGCCGCATGCGCCGGCCCAGGCCAACAAGGTCCAGCAGGTCCTTGGCCATGTCCCGCCGCTGGTCCACTTCGCCATCTGGAACGGCCGGGAGGAGCACGTTCTCCAGGGCGCTCATTCCGTCGATCAGGGCGCCGCCCTGGTCAACGTAACCGATCAGCGCACGACGGCGGTCCGCAATTTCGTCGTCGCCCATGCTTTCGAGCGAATCGCCTTCCCAGAAGACGCGGCCCGACGTCGGCAGGGTCAGTCCGGCGCCTACGGTCAGGATGCTGGTCTTGCCGGAACCGCTTCGGCCGGCAACACAGTGCATCTCACCGGCGTGCAGGGTCAGGTCGAAGCCTTCGACCACGCTGACGGCTTCGGCGCCGCCCTTGCCGCCGCCATAGCGGATGGTGATGTCGCTCAGTTCCAGCGGCGTGGCGTGGTCGGCGGCCTTGACGATGGTGTTGGCCCGGGTCTGCAGGGGGACCTCACCGGAGCCGGACCGGCGGCTCCGCTGGACGTTGGTCGGGTTTGTCATTGGACCACTTTCGTTGCAATCGGTATCCAGCAAAGTACAGCCACGAGGCCGGCCACGCCCGCCCACAGCGCGGCGTAGGGTGCCAGCAGCAGGCCGATGCCCAGGGCGCCCAGGACGCCCAGGGGCAGGGCCACGGTACCCACCAGCGCGTTCTCGAACAGCCGGACCTGGCGGAGCATGTCCGGGTTCCAGCCCATGGCCTCGAGGATGCCAAGGTACTGGCGCTTGGCATTGAGTTCAAACCGCCCGGTGACCAGGGTCAGCACCAGCCCTACAGCAACTCCGGCGAGGGCCAGGAGGATGCTCGGAAAGGCAACGCTGGCCGCGGCCAAACCGCTTAGTGCGCTGGCGCCGGCAGCGCGCGGGATGTCGATGAGCAGGGCGGCCAGGCCGCCTGCTGCAGCCCCGAACACACCCACGGCTACGGCCAGGGACAGGGTGTTGAATTTGTTGGTGCTCAGCTGGCGGTTGGCGAAGGTCAGCGGTGAGTCCACCGGAATGAGCCGTTCGTCGTGCTGCGGTTCCTGGTCGATCTCGTCACGGTGGCGCAACTGCTGTGCGGCGAAGAACGCCGCCGCCGCGTACAGCACCAGGACAGACGCGGACACCAGGGCGGTGGAAAGGCTCCAGCTGGCCAGGCTCAGAACGATCCCGGCCACGGCCAGCAGGACCGCGCCGACGCCGAATTCCTCCAGGACCCAGCGGCGGATCCGGCCCTGGGTCCAGCCCATGGCACGCAGGGTTCCGGCTTCGCTCTTGCGCTTGCGGATGTAGCTCACGGTTGACGCGCCGGTCAGGAGCGCTGCGCCGCAGAGCGTCAGGAAGAGCAGGGTGATGTTCGTGCCGGACAGCGACCCGGTGACGGCCTCCGCGGCGTTCTGCCGGACCCAGGACTGCTTGACGGTCCCCAGGGCGGATTCCTTGCCGGCGTCGTCCTTGCTGTAGCCCGGAACGAAGATGCTGGCATCCTCCCGCGCGGAACCGGCCACGATGGTGGCCTCGAGGCCCATCTCGCGGATCTCCCCGGCCAGCTGTTCGACGTCGGGCTGTGCTTCCTTCCAGCTGCCGGGCGCCGTTGCACGGACCCGGACGGCGTCGATGACGCTGGCGTTTTCGGTGTAGCCGCGGGCAGCAGCAAGGCCGTAGTAGTCGGTAATGGCGCCTGCGGACTGGCTGGCGAGCCCGGTGGCACTCAAGGAGGGTTCAAGTTCCGTCGCGGGGACTTCGTTGCCCGCAGCGTCCTTGACCAGCGTGAAAGGGGTGGGGTCGTAGCCGCCCAGCGGCAGCTTGTTGACGTCCCCGGCGGCGGCGGAAACGGCCGAGGGATCGAATGTGCCGTAGACCATGGCGAGCGGGGCTGCTGCCTGCTCCCCTGTTTCCAGGTTTTCCCGGTAGGAGCGCTCATCCACGGGCTCGCGCTGGGTCTGGTCAACGGGCATGCCGTTGGCGCTCTTCTCGGGAAGCCGGTTGACGGTGACCCATTCGCCGGGCACTGCCGTCTTTGCCTCGGCACCGTTGGCGGCTGCTTCGCCGTCGGTGTACTTGGGCGCCGCGGCAAAGTCGGTGCTCCAGGTGGCGGGTGTGTAGAGGCCCTGGTTGAAGTTGCCGCTGCTGCCGAGCAGTGAGGAGTGGTCCGTGGAACCCGGCCATGACAGGACGAAGGGGTCCTTCGAAACGAAAGGCAGGTAGTCCTTGTCCAGGGAACGGGAGACGGTGCCGACGTCCTTGACGACCCTGCCGGCGTCGTCAATCTCTTCGATCCTGACGTTGTACTTCAGGTCCAGGGACGTCCCGGACCTGACGATCAGGGGAATGGCCTGGGAATCGTCAGTCAGCTGCCCGTTCCGCTTGGCCTGCTGGTACTGGGTCATCAGCGGCGCCCAGTACTTGAGCTTGACGCCGAGGAAATCCGGTCCTTCCTCCAGCTCGTCCAGGCTAATGCCGTTGGTGAAGAGTCCCTCGAGGTACCGTCCCACCGCGCCGGCGTCGCGGGCGTCACCCGGTGGCGCCTTTTCCAGCGGTGACAGGAAGTCGCCGGCGGAACCCAGGAGGGCGCGTTCGGCAGCCGGATCGACGGCGACCACGGACTCCGTTATTTCGGGGGCCATGGGCAGTGACACGGAAAGGTTGAAGAGGTTGTGTTCGGAGCCCCCGGCCGGGGCGGGAAACTTGATCCCGGTTTCGTCCCCGGGCGCTGCGATGCGGATGCTGCTGCCGCCGGCAGTCTGCTCCTCCACGAGCCTGGCCTTGCCAAGGGTGCCTTCGGCAGTGGATTTGAACAGCGTCTGCTCGGAGACGCCGTCGGAGCTGACTGCGCTGGCCGTCAGGCGGTACTTCCTGGTTTCATCGCCCAGGACCGATTCGGCAGCGGGCCACTGGTCCGGGGCGGTTGCCCCGGCGGCCTGGTCCGCGGTTGCGGTGCCGGCCAGCCCAGCGTTGTAGCCGAGGTAGTCCATGGCATCGAGGCGTGGGGATTCAAGGTTCTGGGTCACGCGGGAGACGAGGCTGATCGGGGCCGCCACGGAGGTGCCGGAGAGCTTCCTGATGGCCTCCAGCTGCTCGAAGCTGATGCCGCCGGAGCCATTGGCGATCTCGGGCTGCATGAGCGAGCCGGAGGAAGCCTTGGCCTGGACCAGGACGTCGTAGAGGCCGCGTGAATTTTCATCCACGGTCCTGTTCAGCGCTGCCTGGGACTGGCTTTGGACAAGGACCGACAAGCACATGGCTGCGATCAAGATGGCCGCGGTCAACAGCAGCACTTTGCTTCTGATGAACCTCTGGACGGCGTTCATGGAACTCCCTGAAACCTGGATTGCGTGCGCACATACGCGCCCCGCCCATGTGGACATGGACGGGGACGGATGAGCAAAAGATATTGGCCGGCCTGCCGGCCCGGTCCCGAACCAGGACCCAGCCATTGTAAGCAGACCGGCCAATCATACGTGGCCGTGCCGGGACTCGCCGCGGGCGGCCGGCGGTGCGGTGTTTCCCGGGGTGCGGGTTAGTCCTCCAGGTCCACTTCACGCACCATCTCGGCGCCGATGCCGGCCTTGATGGCGTCCAGGACCTGCTGGGGTACGGAGCTGTCGATGGTCAGCAGGGCAAGCACCTGGCCGCCTTCGTCAGAGCGTGCCACCTGCATGCCGGCGATGTTGATGTTGTTCATGCCCAGGATGTGGCCGATGGTTCCGATGACGCCGGGACGGTCCGTGTAGGCCACCACCACGAGGTGCTCGCTGATCGGGATTTCAACCTCGAAGCCATTGATGCCCACGAGCTTCTGGATCTGCTTGGGTCCGGTCAGGGTGCCGGCCACGGAGATCTGGGTGCCGTCACTCAGGGCGCCACGGAGGGTGAGGACGTTGCGGTACGACTCGGTTTCGGGTGTGGTGATCAGGCGGACGTTGATGCCCCGCTGCTCGGCGATGACCGGAGCGTTGACGTAGGAGACCTGCTCGGTCACGACGTCCGCGAAGATGCCCTTGAGGGCGGCCAGTTCCAGGACCTTGACGTCGAGGGACGAGATCTCGCCGGCCACTTCGACGTCGAACTGGGTCAGGGAGGCGTGCGTCAGGGCCGTGAAGATCCGGCCCAGCTTCTCGATCAGCGGGATGCCGGGACGGACGTCGGGGGCGATGACGCCGCCGGCCACGTTCACGGCGTCGGGCACCAGTTCGCCGGCGAGGGCGAGCCGGACCGATTTGGCGACCGACACGCCGGCCTTTTCCTGCGCTTCATCGGTGGAGGCGCCGAGGTGCGGGGTGACCACCACGTTGTCCAGCTTGAAGAACGGCAGGTCGGTGCTGGGCTCCTTGGAGAAGACGTCCACGCCGGCGCCGGCGATTTCGCCGTCCTGCAGGGCCGTGAAGAGTGCTTCCTCGTCCACCAGTCCGCCGCGGGCGACGTTGACGACGTAAGCGGTGCTCTTCATCTTCTTGAAGGCGTCAGCGCCCAGCATGCCCACGGTTTCCGGCGTCTTGGGCATGTGGATGGTGATGAAGTCCGCCTGTGCCAGGAGCTCGTCCAGGGTCACCAGCTGCACGCCGAGCTGTGCCGCCCGGGCTGAGGTGATGTAGGGATCGTAAGCGAGGATCTTGGTGTCAAAGCCCTTCAGGCGGGCAGCCACAAGCGCGCCGATCCGGCCCAGGCCGATGATGCCGATCTTCTTTTCGAAGAGCTCGATGCCCGTGTACTTGGAGCGCTTCCACTCGCCGTCCTTCAGGGCTGCGCTTGCCTGCGGGATGTGGCGGGCCAGGCTGAGGATGTGGCCAACGGTAAGTTCAGCTGCCGAAACGATGTTCGAGGTGGGCGCGTTGACCACCATGACGCCGGCCTGGGTGGCTGCCTTGATGTCCACGTTGTCCAGGCCTACTCCCGCGCGGGCGATGACCTTGAGGTTCTTCGCAGCGGCGATCGCCTCGGCGTCCACCTGCGTGGCCGAGCGGACCAGGATTGCGTCAACGTCGCCGATGGCGGACAGCAGCTGGGAACGGTCGGCGCCGTCGGTCTGGCGGATCTCGAAGTCCGGGCCCAGGGCCTCGACGGTAGCGGGGGAAAGTTCTTCGGCGAGCAGTACTACGGGTTTTGACACGGCTGATCCTCTGCGTTGCAGTCCGGGGGATAAAACAAGTCTAGGCCGACGGAAAGGCCGGGCTCACATTGTTAAGTGTGAACCCGGCCTCACAGTCTGTCTTTATAACGGCACGTTGAGCCAGGCTTAGCGGGCTGCGGAGCCTTCGACGTAGTCCACGTCCTGCTGCTGCCAGGCGAAGAGGGAGCGCAGTTCGCGGCCGACGGCCTCGATGGGGTGCTGCTCAGCCTTGGCACGCAGTGCCTTGAACTCCACGCCGCCGTTGTCCTGGTCCTCGATGAAGCGCTTGGCGAAGGCACCGGACTGGATGTCGGCCAGGACGGCCTTCATGTTTTCCTTCACCTCGGGGGTGATGACGCGGGGGCCGGAGACGTAGTCGCCGTACTCAGCGGTGTCGGAAACGCTCCAGCGCTGCTTGGCGATGCCGCCTTCCCACATGAGGTCAACGATGAGCTTGAGCTCGTGGAGGACCTCGAAGTAGGCGATCTGGGGCTGGTAGCCGGCTTCGGTGAGGGTTTCGAAGCCGTACTGGACCAGCTGGGACACGCCGCCGCACAGGACGGCCTGCTCGCCGAAGAGGTCCGTTTCGGTTTCTTCGGTGAAGGTGGTCTTGATGACGCCGGCGCGGGTGCCGCCGATGGCCTTGGCGTAGGACTTGGCCAGCTCCCACGCGGAACCGGTGGCGTCCTGCTCAACGGCGATGATGTCCGGGATGCCGCGGCCGGCTTCGAATTCGCGGCGCACGGTGTGGCCGGGAGCCTTCGGGGCGACGAGGATGACGTCAACGCCCTCGGGAGCCTCGATGTAGCCGAAGCGGATGTTGAAGCCGTGGGCGAAGGCAAGGGCCTTGCCGGGCTTCAGCTTGTCCTTGATGGAGTCATTGTAGATCGACCGCTGGTGCTGGTCCGGCGCCAGGATCATGATGACGTCGGCCCATTCGGCGGCGTCGGCAACGTTCTTGACCGTGAAGCCTGCGTCCTCGGCCTTGGCGATCGACGTCGAGCCCTCCTTGAGGGCGATGGCAACCTCGACGCCGGAGTCGCGCAGGTTGAGCGCGTGGGCGTGGCCCTGGGAGCCGTAGCCAACAATGGCTACCTTGCGGCCCTGGATGATCGACAGGTCGGCGTCGTCGTCGTAAAACATTTCAGTCACTTGCGTAACTCCTCTTGAGTGGGTTGTAGATAGGTGTCTTGTGGTGCGGTTGCGGGCGTTGCCTGCTGCCGGGCAGTGCCCGGCAGCTTCCTAGGCGGAACGCAACGCCCTGTCACTCATGGAGCGGGATCCCCGTCCAACGGCCAGGGTGCCGGACTGCACGATTTCGCGGATGCCGAAGGGCTCCAGCACTGAGAGCAGCGCTGCAAGCTTCTCCGGAGTACCGGTTGCCTCGATCACCAACGAGTCTGTGGACACGTCGACGACGGCGGCACGGAACAGGTCTGCAGCCTGGGTCACCTGCAGACGTGTCGCGGCATCCGCACGTACCTTGACCAGGATGTGGTCTCGCTGTACGGAAGATTCAGAAGTCAGCTCAACGATCTTGATGACGTTGATCAGTTTGTTGAGCTGCTTGGTGACCTGCTCGATCAGGTCGCCGTCGGCGTCGACGACGACGGTCATCCGGGAGATCCCCGGAACCTCGGTGGGTCCAACAGCCAGAGAGTTGATGTTGAAGGCACGGCGGGCGAAGAGGCTCGCGACGCGGGTCAGGACGCCGGGCTTGTCTTCGACCAGGACAGAGAGTGTGTGGCGGCTCATGGTCAGTCCTCTTCTTCCCATTCCGGGGTCATGTTGCGGGCAACCTGGATCTGGTCGTTGCTCACGCCGGCGGGCACCATCGGCCACACCATGGAGTTTGGGCTCACCACGAAGTCGATGACCACAGGCCGGTCGTTGATTTCGAGTGCCTTTTGGATGGTGGCGTCGATATCCTCGTCGCGTTCACAGCGGAACGCGGCGCAGCCGTAAGCCTCCCCCAGCTTGACGAAGTCCGGGATGCGGACGGTGTCGTGGCCGGTGTTGAGGTCCGTGTTGGAGTACCGGCCCTCGTAGAAGAGGGTCTGCCACTGCCGGACCATGCCCAGGGAGGAATTATTGATCACCGCCACCTTGATGGGGATCTTGTTGATGGCGCAGGTGGCCAGTTCCTGGTTGGTCATCTGGAAGCAGCCGTCGCCGTCGATGGCCCAGACCACGCGGTCCGGCTCGCCGACCTTGGCGCCCATGGCCGCCGGAACCGCATAGCCCATGGTCCCGGCACCACCGGAGTTCAGCCAGGCGTGCGGACGCTCGTACTTGATGAACTGCGCTGCCCACATCTGGTGCTGGCCCACGCCGGCAACGTAGACGCCTTCGGGTCCGGTCAGGGCGCCGATGCGCTCGATGACCCGTTGCGGTGCGCTGAGCCCGTCATCGGGTTCGGTCCAGCCCAGCGGGTAGGTCTCCTTGAGGTTGTTCAGGAAAGCCCACCAGGTGGTGAGGTCCGGGGTTCCGGATGCCTCGAACTGGGTGCGCACAGCTTCGGTGAGCTCAGGGATGATCTCCTTGACGGACCCGACGATGGGCACGTCCGCGGTGCGGTTCTTGGAGATCTCGGCGGGGTCGATGTCCGCGTGGATAACCTTCGCCATGGGCGCGAAGGTCTTGAGGACGCCGGTTACGCGGTCGTCGAAACGGGCACCGAGGGTGATGAGCAGGTCGGACTGCTGCAAAGCAGTCACGGCAGAGACGGTGCCATGCATGCCGGGCATTCCCATGTGCTGGGGGTGTGAGTCCGGGAAGGCGCCCTTGGCCATCAGCGTGGTGACAACCGGGGCTCCTGTGGCCTCGGCGAGTGCCAGCAGTTCCGCCGCGGCGTGCGCCTTGATGACGCCGCCGCCAACGTACAGCACAGGCTTGCTGGCCGCTGCGATCAGCTTGGCGGCCTCGCGCACCTGCTTGTTGTGCCCGCGGGTGACCGGGCGGTAGCCGGGCAGGTCGATCTTCGGCGGCCAGGAGAAGGTCATCTGGCCGACCTGAGCGTCCTTGGCCACGTCCACGAGGACAGGACCGGGGCGGCCGGTGGACGCCAGGTGGAACGCCTCAGCCATGACATGCGGGATGTCGTTGGGGTCCGTCACCAGGAAGGAGTGCTTGGTGATGGGCATGGTGATGCCCACGATGTCGGCTTCCTGGAACGCATCGGTTCCAATCACGCCACTGGACACCTGGCCGGTGATGGCCACCAGCGGAACGGAGTCCATGTGGGCGTCCATGATGGCGGTGACGAGGTTGGTGGCGCCCGGGCCCGAGGTGGCGATACATACGCCAACCCGCCCGGTCACCATGGCGTAGCCTTGCGCGGCGTGGCCGGCTCCCTGTTCGTGACGGACCAGCACGTGATTCATGCTCGAGGCCATCAAGGGGTCATAGGTGGGCAGGATCGCGCCACCGGGCAAACCGAAAATATCGTCGACGCCGAGTTCTTCGAGCGAGCGGACAATAGCTTGCGAGCCGGTCATCACCGTTGGGGGTACAACGTTGTTCGGCCCAAGGACAGGAGAGGCGGCAGCAAGGTCGGCGGCGACGACGGCCTGGTCGGCCGTCCGGTCGGCGCGTTCCGGAGCCTTGGTGGCTCCAGCGGACTTAGTAGCCATCAGCGAGGGGCTGATCGGCGATCCTTTGCTCATCGGACTCTTCCTTGTGGATCATCTGTGGTTCGTGGAAACTGCAGGAAATAAAAAAACCCCTCAGCCTGGCGGCTCTTCGAGGGGTTGCGCGTGACGGTTCGTTACCCGGGGCTAATGTGCCACGCGCTTGGTAAGGACGACGACGATGCCAGTAACGAAAGTCATGCGTTCAGTTTTCCCTCTGGGCAAGATGCGTGTCAACGAGCTGACCCGCGATCTCACCATGTGGACCCCATTGTCCACTCTATGGCTGCCCCCCAACTAGGTAGCAGCAAGTGTCGTTTTGAGCGTCCAAAACGACACTTAGTGCTACCTAGTTGGGATTGACGCCAATATACGGGTGCTACCCGCAGTATGCGCCCGTGCTGGCGCTGTGCACCAGCTTGGCATACTTGGCCAGCACGCCCTTGGTGTAGCGTGCCGGCAGGGGCTCCCAGCCCACCTTGCGGGCTTCGAGCTCTGCCTCGTCCACCAGCAGGTCGAAGCTGCGGGCGGCGATGTCCACGCGGATCCTGTCGCCGTCCTTCACGAAGGCGATGGGGCCGCCGTCGACCGCTTCCGGGGCCACGTGGCCGATGCACAGGCCGGTGGTGCCGCCGGAGAACCTGCCGTCCGTGAGGAGAAGGACGTCCTTGCCCAGGCCGGCACCCTTGATGGCGCCGGTGATGGCCAGCATCTCGCGCATGCCGGGGCCGCCCTTGGGGCCTTCGTAGCGGATCACCACGACGTCGCCGGCCTTGATCCGGCCGTTGTCCAGTGCGTCCAGGGCGCCCTGTTCGCGCTCGAACACCCGGGCGGTACCTTCAAAGACATCGGCGTCGAAGCCTGCGCTCTTCACGACGGCACCCTCGGGGGCCATGGTGCCGTGCAGGATGGTGATGCCGCCGGTCTTGTGGATGGGGTTGTCCAGCGCGCGGAGGATCTTGCCGTCCACGTCCGGCGGGTTGATGGCCTCGAGGTTCTCGGCCACGGTCTTGCCGGTGACGGTGAGGCAGTCGCCGTGCAGCAGGCCGGCGTCGAGCAGTGCCTTCATGATCACGGGCACGCCGCCGATCTTGTCCACATCGGTCATGACGTAGCGGCCGAAGGGCTTGAGGTCGCCCAGGTGCGGGATCTTGTCGCCGATGCGGTTGAAGTCATCCAGCGTCAGCTCAACTTCGGCCTCGCGGGCGATGGCCAGCAGGTGCAGCACGGCGTTCGTAGAACCACCGAACGCCATGGTGACGGCGATGGCGTTCTCGAAGGCCTTCTTGGTCATGATGTCGCGGGCGGTGATGCCTTCGCGCAGCAGGTTGACGACGGCTTCGCCGGACTTGCGGGCGAACTCGTCGCGGCGGCGGTCTGCCGAGGGCGGGGCGGCGGAGCCGGGCAGGGACATGCCGAGTGCCTCGCCGATGCAGGCCATGGTGTTGGCCGTGTACATGCCTCCGCAGGCTCCTTCGCCCGGGCAGATGGCCTTTTCGATGCGCGTCAGGTCTTCCATGCTCATCTTGCCGGCGGCGCACGCGCCCACGGCTTCGAAGGCATCGATGAGGGTGACTTCCTTCTCGGAACCGTCCTCAAGCTTGACCCAGCCAGGCATGATGGAGCCGGCGTAGAGGAACACGCTGGACAGGTCCAGGCGGGCTGCTGCCATGAGCATTCCGGGAAGCGACTTGTCACAGCCGGCCAGCAGCACGGATCCGTCGATCCGCTCAGCCTGCATCACGGTCTCCACGGAGTCGGCAATGACTTCGCGGGAAACCAGGGAGAAGTGCATGCCTTCATGGCCCATGGAGATGCCGTCGGACACGGAAATGGTGCCAAACTGCATGGGGAAACCGCCGCCCGCGTGAACGCCTTCCTTGGCGCCCTGCGCGAGCCGGTTCAGGGAGAGGTTGCAGGGAGTGATCTCGTTCCACGAACTCGCGACACCGACTTGGGGTTTTGCGAAGTCGTCGTCCCCCATGCCGACCGCCCGGAACATGCCGCGTGCGGGAGCCGCGTGGATTCCGTCGGTTACAACCCGGCTCCGGGGTTTGATGTCAGGCTTGTTCTCGGTTGCGATGTGGGTGTCACTCATAGGGGAAAGTCTATGGCTCCGCCGAACGGCGCAACGACAGATCCGGGACGATTGAGTGCAAAAAACAGAAAATTTCATTCAGATTATGGACAACCATCTCAAATAATGAGATGGATAGGGACTTCCCTCCCCCGCCTGTGGTGCGGCTCACGGATGTTGGCCGCCTGGGCCGGCGGCGGCCAACTTCCCCGTCAATCTGGACAGTTCTGACGGCCGGACGTAGCGTCGGGGAAAGTACACCTTGCCATCCGGACTGAAGGGCTTGCCATGGATTTTGTTTTCTGGATCATTTTGCTTGTTGTCATCGTGGGGGTCGTGTGGTGGCTGCTCAAGCGCAGCAGATCATCCACTGCGCCGGAGGCATCCGCCCCGGAGAGGACCCGTGCGGACGGAGCGCTTTCCAGCGGCAGTGCGGCGGCGTCCGCTGAAGCTGCCGGAACCACCGGCATCGCCGGCGCTGCAGGCTTTGGCAGCCCCGCCGAGCCGGCGGCTCCCACCACGGCCGACGATCGTGCCGGGGCAGCGGCACCGGCCCGCGAGGCAGAGACGGCACAGCCCACCGGCACGGAGGCGCGGGAAGGTTCCGGTGCTTCCTCCGCAGCCGCTGCTCCGGCAGCAACCGGCGTGGCTGGGGTCTCCGGATCCACCGCCGCCCCGGCTACGTCCGGGCAGGACGGACGCCGCCAGGACGACGACGAGTGGGAGACCCAGTGGTCGGAGGCTTCGGGCTCCTCCGCCGTTTCCCCGGGCGCGGCATCCAGGGGTGGCGCCTCCGCGGGGGGCGCTCCCACCCATGCAACCCAGGTGAATCCGGTTGGCGAAAGCGGCGTGCCCGCTGCAACGGGGCACCAGGCGGAACCAGCGGCAGCGCCGGATTCGGAATCCCACGGCGCCCCGGTCCACCACCCCGAGTACACCGGGCCCCACGCTCCCACGCTGCCGGGCGCGGAAACAGCCGCTGTGGAGGACGTTGACGACGCCGGGGCTGCAGGGCCTGCTCCGGCGCCTGCAGGTGCCGCCGGGCCACAGCCGGCCACCGGGATCAGCGCCAGCGCTGCGACACACGGGGGCGCCGGCGTAGCGCCCCGGCACGGCCAGGAAGGCAGTACAGCGGCATCCGCGGAAGCCGCCGTTGTTCCCGAGACCGCCGCCACAGCTGAGACCGCGGACCGCACCCAGTCTTCCGCGCTGGTGGAAACCGCAGCGGACCGCGACCAGCAGCCCCAGGCCGTTCCAACGCCCGAACCGGCGGGACACCTGGCAGCCGATGAGCCCTACGGCGCCGGCTCGGCAGCCGCCGGAACAGACGGCAGCGGCCCGGACGGGTACACCGTGAAGGGTGATGCCGGAGCCATGGTCTACTACGAGGAGGGACACCCCGACTATGAACAGGCCCGGGCCGACGTCTGGTTCGAATCGGAGGCGCATGCCGAGGCTGCGGGCTTCCGGGCACCACGGCGGCGGCGCCTCTAGCAGCGGACCAGCCGGCTCCGGCCAGCCCCCTCCCTGTCTCCGAAAGCGCTTGCCTGCTCTGGCTGCAGCCTGCCTCGTTGTGCTCCTGGCCGGCTGCACGGGCGGTGACGGCGGAGGGCCCACCGGAAGCACGACCCTCCCGGAGACAAATGACGTGCGGGTGCCGGACGTCGCCGAACGCCTTGAGCTTCAACTGAGCATCCCCTGGTCCGCCGTGTTCCTGCCGAACGGAACGGCCATCATCTCCGAGCGCGACACTGCCCGCATTATGGCAGTGCCGGCCGGAGGGGGCAGGGAAGCCGTAAGCCTTGGTGAAGTTCCAGGGGTGGCGGCCGCCGGCGAGGGCGGCCTGTTGGGACTTGCACTGTCCCCCGGCTTTGCCTCCGACCGCTACCTGTACATGTACTTCACCGCACTGGAGGACAACAGGATTGCCAGGGCAAGGGTGCAGGAAACCGGTGACGGTGGACTGTCCCTGGACCGGCCGGAGGTCATCTTCACCGGCATCCCGAAAGCCACCACCCACAACGGCGGCAGGATCCGCTTCGGCCCGGAAGGATTCCTGTACGTGGGGACGGGCGACTCGCAGCGGAGGGACCAGCCGCAGGACCCCGACGCCCTGGGCGGCAAGATCCTGCGGCTGACGGCCGACGGCGGTCCGGCGCCGGGCAATCCCTTCGGCAACGCCGTCTACAGCCTGGGCCACCGCAACGTCCAGGGCCTCGCCTGGGACAGCGCGGGACGGCTGTGGGCCAGTGAATTCGGCCCCGACGTCAATGACGAACTGAACCTGATCGTTGCCGGGGGAAATTACGGCTGGCCGGCGGTGACCGGCGCACCCCGCCGCCCCGAGTTCCAGGATGCAAAGGTCGTGTGGCCTTCAACCAGCGAATCGTCCCCCAGCGGCCTGGAGATCGTGGGATCCACCGCCTACCTCGGGGCGCTCCGGGGCCAGCGGCTGTGGACGGTGCCACTTGCGGGCGAGGAAGCCGGGACGCCTGTGGGCCATTTCACACGCCAGTACGGCAGGATCCGCGACGTCGTACGGACTCCGGAGGGCGGATTCTGGCTCCTGACCAACAACGAAAACCCTGATTTGGTGCTGGTTTTGCCCCCGTTCTCCTGATGCGGGAGCAGTCCAGGGCTCCGATTTCACATGGGCAAAAAGTTCGTGTAGAGTTTCATGTCGTTGCGGAGATCAACGGGGAAAGAAAAGCCCGATGATCACAGCAAATAAGATGCACCTCTAGCTCAATTGGCAGAGCAATTGACTCTTAATCAATGGGTTCCGGGTTCAAGTCCCGGGGGGTGCACCACTGGGAAAACAGCCTCCGGCTCGCGGAAACGCGAACCGGGGGCTGTTTTGTTGTGTGCCACATTGCAGGCGAATCTTTTGACATTCATTCCAAGTTTTCGCTTCCTGCTGCTGATCCTCAACAGGAGACCTTCGTCCGCCTCCACCAGACACCTGATGACCACCAAAAAAGGCGTGACCGCAGCTGAGAAGCTGTGGCCACGCCTGGGCGCTGGAGGCGCCGGTTTAGCGTGTTGACGGCGAGTTCTCTATCAATGCTCCCTCGCCGGGAGAATTGGCGAACTGGCTTGCGAGTTCCCGCACCACTGCCTGGAGCTCCTGCCGCAGCAGGTCCGGATCGATCGAGGCTGACGCCAGCACGGACCGTTCCATTTCCACCGCCGCCGCAACCGCTTCCTTGCCCTGCTCGGTAAGGGACACAACGTGGCTCCTGCGGTCCGAGGTGCTGCGGACCCGGACAATGTGCCCGTGGGCCTCCAAGCGGCTGAGCGTCTTACCCATAGTCTGGGCCTGGACGCGAACGTACTGCGCCAGCTGGGCTTGCGTCATGGGGCCCTGGGCATCCAGGACCTCGATGGCTATAACACCGGCGTGGGTGAGGCCGATGGCGCCAAGTTTTTCGTTCCAGGAGTGTTCGACGAGGCGCGCAGCAGTGGACAAGAGGCGCCCCGTGGGCCAGTGATCCATATCAGGCATAGCAGCCAGTATAGCCAAATAGGGATTAGCGCTGGTTCCCGGTGCTTACTAGGCTGGTGTGTCCCGCCTGCAACTAGGAGAAAAACATTGGCTGAAAGACTCGCTACCGGAGACGACGCGCCCGGTTTTACATTGAAGGATTCGTCAGGCACCGACGTCAGTCTGTCCCCCCGCCCGGGCCGCCACACCATTGTGTACTTCTACCCGGCGGCCGCCACACCGGGCTGTACCAAGGAAGCGTGCGATTTCCGCGACAGCCTGGCCTCCCTCCAGTCGGCTGGCTACGACGTCCTGGGCATCTCCCCCGATCCCGTGGAAAAGCTTGCAAAATTCGCAGCCAAGGAAGGCTTGGGCTTCCCTTTGCTCTCGGATACGGACCATGCGGTTGCCGAGGCATATGGCGCCTGGGGCGAAAAAAAGAACTACGGCAAGACCTATGAGGGGCTCATCCGTTCCACCATCGTGGTGGACCCGGACGGGAAGGTTGCTCTTGCCCAGTACAACGTCAGGGCCACAGGCCACGTAGCCAAACTTCGGCGGGACCTGAACCTGGGCGCCTGACAAAGATCCGCTAAGCCGGGGCCCTGCCGCGGCGACGCTACAATGGACACTGGCATCCGCCGTCGGGCCCTTTGGGGGCAGCAGCGGCCGGAAGCCCTGCGCGAGTGGTGAAATTGGCAGACACGCAGGATTTAGGTTCCTGTGCCTTCGGGCGTGGGGGTTCAAGTCCCCCCTTGCGCACTGTATGGTCCCCCGGCTGTGGCCGGGGGACCTTCGCATTTAACGCTCCTTTCGCCCCGCTCCCTCCGCCCGCCCCCTTCAGCGAGGTCCAGAAGGGGAATCCGGGCTCCGCCGAAAAACTCCAAGGAATTTACCCATCCACATCCTGCCGCCGGCCGAATAGACAGTGAGACACCAGCCAAGGGCAGGTGCCCACCAGCAAGTTTCGAATGACGCCGCAGGCACCACGCCCGCGGCGGGTAGATGCCACAACCAAGGAGAACCGACATGCAGACCATCAAGCGCACAACCTTCACCGTCGCAGGCGTTGCAGCAGCAGCCCTGTTCAGCCTGACTGCCTGCGGCGGGTCCGCAACCACCACCGCCTCCTCCGCCCCGGCAGCCGAGCCGTCCGCGTCCAGCATGGCCCCCTCGCCGTCGGCCAGCACCTCTGCCGCGGCCATGGACCCGGCCGCCAACCTGGTTGGCCCGGGCTGCGCTGCCTACGCCGAGCAGGTCCCCTCCGGCGCAGGCTCGGTTGAGGGCATGGCCCTTGACCCCGTTGCCGTCGCGGCATCCAACAACCCGATCCTCACCACCCTCACCTCGGCAGTGTCCGGGAAGCTGAACCCCAAGGTGGACCTCGTGGACACCCTGAACGGTGGAGAGTTCACGGTCTTCGCACCGGTGGATGACGCTTTCGCCAAGATCGATGCGGCCACCATCGAAACCCTCAAGACGGACGACGCGCTCCTGAGCAAGATCCTCACCTACCACGTGGTTCCGGGCCAGATCACTCCTGACATGATTGCCGGCACCCACGCCACCGTCGAGGGCGGCAGCGTGACCGTTACCGGCAGCGGCGACGAGCTCAAGGTTGACGACGCCAACGTGATCTGCGGCGGCGTCCAGACCAAGAACGCCACCGTCTACCTGATCGACTCGGTGCTGATGCCCAAGTAGGCACCAGGCAAGCCAGTTCCTTCCGGTAAAGCCGGGGGCCGTCCGAAAGGGCGGCTCCCGGCTTTTCTGCCCTGGCGGGAACCTGGCGGGAACCGTCCCTCCGGTTCCAGGTACCTCCAAGGAGCTTCTATTAGACTGGGCTCCGGCCCGCACGCGGCGGAGCCGGCAAAATCCCGAGGTGATAATCGAGTGCCCAGCAGTACATCGCGGCGGACGGTCATCAAGACCGGCGCTGTTCTCCTCGCCCTGGGCATGACCTCGTGCACCGCCGTCCCGGCCCCCTCGCCCTCCTCCGGCTCCCCCAGCACAACTGCCGCTCCCGAGCCCGGCGCCACCTTTAATTTCGGAACCGCAGCCCAGCCGCTAGGCCTGGATCCAGCCCTTTCCAGTGACGTTGAGTCCCAGCGCATCACCCGCCAGATCCTCGAAGGACTCGTGGGCGTGGACCAGATCACCGGGCAACCCACACCACTGCTCGCCACGGAATGGACCGAATCCAACGAAGGCCGCTCCTACACGTTCAAGCTCCGGACCGACGTTGTGTTCCAGGACGGAACCCCGTTCAACGCCGACGCCGTGTGCACCAACTTCAACCGCTGGTTCGCGTTCTCCCCCGACATAAGGCGGCAGGCGCCCGGCAGCTCCTTCAAGGGAGTCTTCAAGGCCCATTCGGATGAGCCGGAGCTCTCCATCTTCAAAAGCTGCACGGCCGAATCCGCGGACACGGTCCGGATAGACCTCACCCAGCGGTTCACCGCCTTCCTGCAGGCCCTCACCCTGCCTGCCTTCGCCATCGCCTCACCGGCAGCCCTCGCCGCGGGCACGGCTGACGTCCTGGACCAGAACCGCGGCGGCCAGCCCGTGTCATTCTTCGGGACCAATCCGGTGGGAACCGGGCCGTTCAGGCTCGCCTCGTGGGACGAAGGCAGTGTCACCCTAACCACCAGTACCTCCTATTGGGGGGAACGCGGCCAGATTGCCACCATCAACTTCGTGGCCTACGACCACCCGCAAGCCAGGCTCCAGGCCCTGCTGGACGGCAAGATCGACGGCTACGATGCCGTGACGGTGGGCAACTTCGACCAGCTGGTCAAGCGCGGAAAGCAGATCGTCCAGCGTGATCCGTTCTCCGTGATGTACGTGGGGATCAACCAGGACATTCCCGTGCTCAAGAATTTGAAGGTCCGCCAGGCCATCGAAATGGCGATCGATAAGGAAACGCTGATCCGCCGGTTCTTCATTGACAACACCGCCAAGGCCACGCAGTTCGTCCCGCCCAAGATCAGCGGCTTCAACAACGACGCCCCGGCCCTGGGCCATGACCCCGCCAAGGCCAAGGAATACCTCGAAGAGGGCGGGTACGCCGGTGAGGAGCTCAAGTTCTACTATCCCCTGAACGTCACCCGCCCCTACCTGCCCACACCCGAAAAGGTGTACGCCGAGATCAGCCGCCAGCTCACCGCCGTCGGGCTCAACATCCGTCCCGTGCCGGTGGACTGGGCGGACGGCTACCTGCAGAAAGTGCAGTCCCCCGGCGACCACGCGCTCCATCTGCTCGGCTGGAACGGCTCCTACTCCGATGCCGACAATTTCGTGGGCCCCCTCTTCGGGGAAAGGAACGGCGAGTTCGGCTACCACGACCCGCAGGTCTTTTCGAAGATCAACCGGGCGCGCGGGCTTCCGGAAGGCGAGGAACGGGATGAGCAATATCACACCATCAACGCCCAGATCGCAGCGACCGTACCGGCCATCCCCGTCGCCTTCCCCATCTCCGCCCTGGCCCTGTCCGACCGCGTACTGAGCTATCCGGCGTCCCCGGTCTTAAATGAAGTTTTCACGAAGGTGCAACTAAAGCCTTGACGGAGCGGCCCAATTTCAGTATGTCCGCTGCCCGGGGATATTCTGTGACAGCCAGAGCCGCTGCAATCGGAGACTGATCGTGACCTTCATTTCCAAGACCCCACATGCCGACGTCGTCCTGATTGGCGGCGGCATCATGAGCGCCACGCTGGGGGCATTCCTCAAGCAGCTTGAGCCGGACTGGACCATCTCCCTGTTCGAACGGCTGGACCAGCCGGGGCTGGAAAGCTCCGATCCGTGGAACAACGCCGGAACCGGCCACGCCGCCCTCTGCGAGCTCAACTACTCCCCTGCAGCCAAAGACGGCTCAGTGGACCCCTCCAAGGCGCTGCTCATCAACGAACAGTTCCAGCTTTCCCGCCAGTTCTGGTCCCACCTGGTGGACCAGAAGCTGATCGGATCCCCCAAAGGCTTCATCAACACCGTGCCGCATATGAGCTTCGTGATCGGCGAGGACCACACCCGGTTCCTGCGCGCGCGTTACGAGGCCCTCAAGCCCCACACGCTGTTCCGGAGCATGGAATACTCCGAGGACCACGCCCAGATTGCCAAGTGGGCGCCCCTGATCGTGAAGGGGCGCGACCCGAAGCAGCGCGTTGCCGCCACGCGCGCCGCCGAGGGCACCGACGTCGACTTCGGGGCACTGACGCGGGAGCTGACCACCTACCTCGGGAACAACGGCGTCGAAATCAACTACGGCCATGACGTGACGGGCATCTCCAGGGCGTCCGACGGCGGCTGGAACCTTTCGCTGAAGTACCCCAAGTCCGGTGAGCACAGCAAGATCCACGCCAAGTTCGTGTTTGTCGGCGCAGGCGGCGGCGCCCTGCACCTGCTGCAGGCCTCGGGCATCCCGGAAAGCAAAGGCTACGGCGGGTTCCCGGTCTCCGGGCAGTTCTTCCGCTGCACCGACGAAACCATTGCCGCGCAGCACAGCGCCAAGGTCTACGGCCAGGCATCGGTGGGCGCTCCCCCCATGTCCGTGCCGCACCTCGATACCCGGTACGTTGGCGGCAAGCGGTCGCTGCTGTTCGGCCCCTACGCCGGATTCTCCACCAACTTCCTGAAGAACGGCTCATACCTGGACCTTCCGCTGTCCATCAGGCCCAGCAACATCATTCCCATGCTGGCAGTGGCCAAGGACAATATGGACCTCACCGCCTACCTGGTGAAGGAAGTGGCCAAGAAGCACGCCGACAAGGTGGAGGCCCTGCGTGAGTACTACCCGGAGGCCAAGGACGGCGACTGGGAACTGATCACCGCCGGCCAGCGTGTACAGATCATCAAGAAAGATCCGCAGAAGGGCGGCGTGCTGCAGTTCGGCACTGAAGTGATCGCCGGCCGCGACGGTTCGATCGGCGCGCTCCTGGGCGCATCGCCCGGAGCATCCACTGCGGTACCTATCATGATCGAGTTGCTGAAGAGGACCTTCCCCCGGAACTTCAAGGGCTGGCAGCCCAAGCTCAAGGACATGATGCCCGGCTACGGGGTCAAGTTGGACGAGAACCCGGACCTGGCTGTCGAGCTGGAAAAGGCGACGGCCGCATCACTTCAGCTGGAGAGCGTTTCCGCCAACCACTGACCCTGCCGGGGCCGGCGGCCGGCACCTTCGGGTCCGTATCAGTCCCTCAACCCCACAGGAGATCATGCGATGTTCCGGCTGGCACAACTTTCACTTGCGAACCGGGCCCTGATCGCACTGATCACAGTCTTCGCCTCGGTCTTCGGCGTGATCACCATGTCGTCGCTGAAGCAGGAACTCATCCCCTCGATCGAGTTCCCGCAGATCACGGTGCTGACCGCCATGCCCGGCGCCTCCCCGGAGGTGGTGGACAAGCAGGTGAGCGGGCCGCTGGAGACGGCGCTGAACGGCGTGGAGGGGCTGGAATCCACCTCCTCCACGTCCCGCAACGGCGTCTCGCAGATCACCATGGTGTTCACCTACGGTTCGAACCTGGACCGTGCGAGGAACCAGATCGACCGCGCCATCTCCAACGCCAAGCGGTCCCTGCCGGAGGATGTCCAGCCGCAGGCAATTGCCGGCAGTATCAGCGACTTTCCCATCGTTTTCCTGGCCGTATCCTCGGACAAGACGCTCAGCGAGCTGAACGCAGACCTCCAGCGGCTGAGCGTGCCCCGGCTGCAGAAGATCGACGGCGTCCGCGGCGCTGACGTGACCGGCGGCGCCTCCCAGCACATCGAGATCCTTCCGCGCGGTGACGCCATGGCCGCGGCGGGTGCGAGCATCACCTCCATCCGGGACGCGCTGGAGAACAACGGTTCTCTGATCCCGGCCGGCACGCTCGAGGAGCAGGGCAAGACGCTCTCGCTGCAGATCGGCAGCCCCGTGGATTCCCTGACGGCCATCGAGGCGCTGCCGCTGGGCGGAGCCAAAGACGGAGCCACCATCGGCAGCGTGGCGGACGTGTCGCTGAAGGATGACGAACGGACATCCATCACGCGCACCAACGGGGAGGAAACCCTCGCCGTGTCCGTGACCAAGAAGCCCGAAGGCGACACGGTGGGCATCTCGCACGCCGTGCGTGACTCGCTGGACGAACTTGAGGCGGAACTGGGTTCGAATGCCAGGTTCACTCCGGTGTTCGACCAGGCACCCTTCATTGAGAAGTCCATCAAGGACCTCACCACCGAGGGCCTGCTGGGCCTGGGCTTCGCCGTTGCGGTCATCCTGGTGTTCCTGATGTCCACCCGCTCCACGCTGGTCACGGCGGTCTCCATTCCGCTCTCGCTCCTGATCACCTTCATCGGCCTGTCCGCCACCGGATACTCCCTGAACATCCTGACGCTGGGTGCGCTCACCATCGCCATCGGCCGCGTGGTGGATGACTCCATCGTTGTGATCGAGAACATCAAGCGGCACCTGAGCTACGGCGAGGACAAGGTCTCTGCCATCCTGACCGCCATCAGGGAGGTGGCCGGGGCCATCACCGCCTCCACCCTCACCACCGTGGCGGTTTTCCTCCCCATCGCTTTTGTTGGCGAGCTCGCGGGAGAGCTGTTCAGGCCGTTCGCCCTCACTGTCACCATGGCGCTGCTGGCCTCGCTGCTGGTCTCGCTGACCATCGTCCCGGTACTGGCCTACTGGTTCCTGAAGAACACCGGTGCCGCAGGCGCGGGGGCGGCAGCTCCCGCAGCCGCCCGGCGGAGCGCGGACGAGGCCCGTGCCAAGGCATTGGAAGCTGAACAGCGCAGCAGGCTTCAGCGCGGCTACCTGCCAATCCTTACCAAGACCCAGAAGCATCCGGTGATCACGCTGGTGGCCGCCGCCCTGGTCCTCGGTGCCACCGCCGCCATGACGCCGCTGCTGGCCACCAACCTCCTGGGCAATTCCGGGCAGAACAGCCTCACGGTCCGCCAGGTCCTGCCGGCCGGCACCACCCTCGCCGACACCAGCGCGGCAGCCATCCGGCTGGAGGAAGTGCTTCGCGGCATCGACGGCGTCAAGGACATCCAGGTGACCTCGGGCAACGCCCAGGCAGGTTTCGCCGCGCTGACCTCCACCGGCTCGTCCAACTCCACGTTCACCGTGGTGACGGATGAAAAGGCGGACCAGGAACAGCTGCAGGAGACGGTGCGCAGCGAACTGGCCAGGGTGCCCGATTCCGGCAAGATCTCGGTAGGGACGCAGCAGGGCGGTTTCGGCACCTCGTCCACCGTGGACATCACCCTCAAGGCGGCCAGCTCTGCCGACCTCCAGGAAGCCAGCGACACCATGGTGGCGGCGATGACCGGCGTGCCGGGCACCAGCGAGGTGGCGACCAACCTCGCGGCCAGCCAGCCCGTGGTCCAGGTCAGGGTGGACCGGGCCAAGACGGTAGCCGCCGGGCTCAACGAGGAACAGGTGGCCGGGGTCCTGGCGTCCACCATCAGCCCCATCCCGGCCGGAGAAGTCCGGATCGACACCAACGACTTTCCTGTCCAGATCGGCCAGGGCACCAGGTTCACCAGCATCGACGCCGTCCGTGGCATTCCCGTTCCGGCGGCGGGCGGGCCGGTGCCGCTGGGAAGTATCGCTTCCGTGGAACAGGTGGATGTGCCGGTGTCCATCACGGCCAGCAACGGCCAGCGCACGGCACGTGTGTCCGTAACGCCGTCGGACTCCAACCTGGGTGCGGTCAACGCGGAGGTCCAGAAGCGGCTGGCGGATGTCCAGCTGCCACCAGGGGTCACCGCTGATATTGGCGGTGCCACCACCCAGCAGCAGGAGTCCTTCCAGCAGCTCGGGCTGGCCCTGCTGGCGGCCATCGCCATCGTGTACGTGATCATGGTGGCCACCTTCAAATCCCTCATCCAGCCGCTGATCCTGCTGGTATCGGTCCCGTTTGCAGCCACCGGAGCCGTAGCACTGCTCCTGGTGACAGGCGTGCCCCTGGGACTGCCTTCGCTGATCGGCATGCTCATGCTGGTGGGGATCGTGGTCACCAACGCCATCGTGCTGATCGACCTCATCAACCAGTACCGGCAGCCCCGGGACGGCCGGCCGGGCATGAACGTGGCGGATGCGATCACGCACGGGGCACGGCAGCGCCTGCGCCCCATCCTGATGACCGCGCTCGCCACCGTGTTCGCGCTGACGCCCATGGCCTTGGGCCTCACCGGCGGCGGTGGCTTCATCTCGCAGCCGCTGGCGGTCGTCGTCATCGGTGGGCTGATCTCCTCGACAGCCCTGACCCTGGTGCTGGTGCCAGTCCTGTACAGGCTGGTGGAGGGCCGGCGTGAAAAGAAGGCGCTGCTCCGGGATCTCCAGGCCCGCCACGACTTCGGGCCCGGCCCGGACGTTGATGAGGAGTTCAGGGACTGGACGACGGGCATGGTTCCCAAGACCAGCGGCCGCCGCGCCGCTCCGGGCGGCCCCGCCTAAAGACCGGCCCGGGCCCGCACGGGCTTCACGGAATATTTTCCCAAGGGATGCGTTGTACCCTGCGGTAGATGCAAATGCATCTAAATTGGACTATACTGGGACCAAGCCCGGAGAGTCCACGAAGGGAAAGGCACATCATGCAGATCGGTGTTTTCAGCGTCAGCGACATCACCACAGACCCCACCACGGGGCAGACCCCCACCGAGAACGAACGCATCAAGGCGTCGGTGGCCATTGCCAAAAAGGTCGAGGAAATCGGGATGGACGTCTACGCCCTCGGCGAGCACCACAACCGCCCCTTCTTTTCCTCCTCCCCCACCACAACCCTGGCGTACATCGCGGCCCAGACTGAACGCATCACGCTGTCCACGGCCACCACGCTGATCACCACCAATGACCCGGTGAAGATCGCAGAGGACTTCGCGATGCTCCAGCACCTGGCCGACGGCCGTGTTGACCTGGTCCTGGGCCGCGGCAACACCGCGCCGGTGTACCCGTGGTTCGGCAAGAACATCCAGGACGGAGTGGAGCTGGCCATCGAGAACTACAGCCTGCTGCGGAAACTGTGGGACGAGGACACGGTGAACTGGTCCGGCAAGTTCCGGACGCCGCTGCAGAACTTCACGTCCACGCCCCGACCGCTGGACGGCGTCGCCCCCTTTGTGTGGCATGGCTCCATCCGCACGCCCCAGATCGCCGAGGTGGCGGCCTACTTCGGTGACGGCTTCTTCGCCAACAACATCTTCTGGCCCAAGGAGCACTACCAGCAGCTGATCGGCCTGTACCGCGAACGCTACGAGCACTACGGCCACGGCAAGGCAGACCAGGCCATCGTGGGCCTCGGCGGACAGTTCTTCATGCGGAAGAACTCGCAGGACGCCGTCAAGGAATTCCGCCCGTACTTCGACAACGCGCCGGTCTACGGCCACGGCCCCTCACTCGAGGACTTCACCTCGCAGACGCCGCTGACGGTGGGCAGTCCGCAGGAAGTTATTGAAAAGACCCTGACGTTCCGGGAGTACTTCGGCGACTACCAGCGCCAGCTGTTCCTGATCGACCACGCGGGCCTGCCGCTGAAAACCGTGCTGGAACAGCTGGATCTGTTCGGCGAGGAGGTCCTCCCCGTCCTGCGGAAGGAGTACGCGGCCCGCAAGCCGGCCCACGTTCCCGAGCCGCCCACGCACGCCGGCCGGGTGGCCGCGCTGCTGGCCGCCCAGGACGCGGAAAAGTCCGCCGCGGACGCGTGATGGCAGGCAAGAGCGCGGAGTCGCCGGTGCGGCTCGCCGCAGAAACCTGGGAGTCGCTGTTCCGGGCCCAGGTTGCGGTGATGCGGAAGCTGCAGTCCGGCCCGGCCTTCCGGAAGCTGGCAGTCAATGAGTACGACGTCCTGTTCACCCTGTCCCGGTGCCCATCCGGCTGGCTCCGGCTCAATGAACTCAACGACAACGTCCTGTTGAGCCAGTCCAGCCTCAGCCGGCTGGTGGAGCGGCTTGAGAAGCGGGGACTCATCGCGAGGATGCCCGCGCCGGAGGACGGCCGTGGTGTCCTGCTGAAGCTGACGGACGAGGGACGGGAACTCCAGAAGGAGATTGGCCGTGAGCATGTGCGCGACATCTCCGAACTCATGGGCCCGGCCCTGACACAGGCGGAACAGAAGGAACTCATGCGGCTCACCACCAAGCTGCGGAGTTCCCTGGGCCCGCGGCCGCCCCGGCAGGACCCCCGCTAGCCCAGGGCCACGAGCCTGGCGGGGTCCTCCACCGGCAGGCTGCCGTTGACCACGGCGGTGACCTGCATCTGGCTCAGGCTCAGGCTTCCGCCCACCGTGGACAGGAATGCGGTGTCGGCCGAGTCCCGCCCGGCCGTGATCCGCAGCATCGACTCGCGCGGGGCCAGGCCCGTGGGATCGATCACGTGCCATCCGCCTTCCACGTAGGCCTCTGCGACGGCATGGAAATCCATGGGGCTCAGGCCGGGGGCGTACACGGCGGCCAGGCGTGCTGGAATGTCCTTGGACCTCAGCAGCGCAATGGCCAGGTGGGCGAAGTCCCGGCAGACGCCGCGGCGGCTCAGGAGGGTTTCCACGGCGCCGTCGGTCCCGCGGGAGGAGCCGCTGATGTAGCGCAGCTCGCCGTTCACCCAGTTCCGCACGGCGTGCAGCAGCTCCCCGCCGGTGGCTCCGTCGAATTCCGCGTACGCGGTGGGCAGAAGGCGGTCCGACTCCGCGTAGCGGCTGGGCCGGACGTAGCGGATGCGGTCAGCAAGTTCCGCCTCCTCAGGCTGCGCCTTTCCGGCGACCGTGGCGGAGTACTCCACGACCACCTCGGACGGTTCCGCGAACTCCATGTAGTGGAGCCGGCCGCCGTGGTGGTCCGGCACCTCGCTCACGGGAACCTGCGCGCCGCCGGCCGTTATGGACAGGTTTTCCTCGAAGGACGAGTAGCCGGGGTTCCTGGCAGCGGCGATGGCCATGGCCACTTTGGTGTTGGGTGTGGTCTTGAAGACCAGGCGTGCGGAAACAGTGCGTTCCATGATTCTCCGGGGGTGTCGGCAGGAAAGAAGCCGCCGCCTGTCCCGGCCGGGGATGCGGGCAGGGAACGGGGACTAGTTCTTGATCTCCAGAGACATTAGCATCCGCTGGACGTTGGCGAAGTCAGCACTCTCGCCGGCGTACTTTGCGGCCTGCTCAAGGGTGTCGAATGCTTTGGCGGGCGCCACTTTTTCATCGGGCGCAAAGGCCCTGACGGACACCAGGTCACCGAAGGAGTAGTCACCTTTGCCCGCGGGCCCACGGACTATATTGCGCAGTTCGCAGGCCTGCCCGTCGGGGCCGCCAACCACGTTTGTGATGCCGTAGGAGCCGAAGAACCGGTACCCCTGGATTGCCCGGAACACCACCCTGGGCGGAATGGTCCCCTCCCCGCCAGCGGCGGACAGTTCAACAGGCACGCTGCTGATCACGGTGTAGGGCCGGCGGGCGTCCTCGGGACAGTCGGCGGACGACGGCGGGAGTCCCGTCCGCAGCGCCGCCATGAAGGTCCCGTCCGGCTTTTTCACCTCGATCTTCAAGGCACCGGGCAGGGTTCCCTCCTCAGGTGGGACCGATTGCGCTATCCAGGTTTCCGGCAGTTCGAAGATCACGGTTTTTGCCGGATCGGAGAAAGTCTTCCACGCGGAGGCTGTGGCGGCAGGCTGGGCTGTCGCGGAGCCGGACGCGGCGGGCGTGGCGCCTGGGGATGCCGCGGCCGATGCCGACCCTTCCGGCGGAGCGGTGGCGGTGGCAGCGGCGCCGGAATCACCGGGCTCCGCTGTCCACTCAGGCCCGCTGTTTGACGGGGTGGAGCAGCCGGCAAGGAGTGCGCCGGCCAGGAGCACGGCGGTCCCGGGCAGGACCCCCGCCGATGCAATGCGTCTCATGCAGCCAGCCTAACGGGACGGGGCAGCGGCAAGACCTGACCGAGGGCGGCGTTTCCTGCCTGCCAGAGGCGGCCGGAGCCGGGGCAACAGCGGTGCGTGTCGCCGCCGGCGGGGCATCACCGGCCCCGGGGACTAGGCTGGTGCTATGGCGGACATCCAGCACGGCGCAGCCGAAGATCACGTGGCGGGGATCTCCGCCGTCGACATTGCTGACTGGCGGCTGCGGACCTTTGCCTTGTACGACAATGTCCGCAAACTGTCCGTGGAAAGCCCGGCAGAAGCGCATTCCTACTGGCGGCACCAGCGCGACCTTCTTTTTGCCACGCACCCCGCCTCCGCGCTGTCCGAAACGGACAAGGCGCGCTTCTCCGGCCTGAAGACGGCTGACTATGATCCCATCTACCGTTTCCACGTCCCGCTGACCAAAGAGGGTGCGGGGCGGGAGATGAGCGTGGAAACCGGAACCGACGGGGTGGTGAACTTCGTCCGCCTTGGCACGTTCGACCTCCCCGAGATGGGGCAGCTCGCCGTGTGGAAGCTGCGGGGATACGGCGGCGGCATCTTCGTGCCGTTCCGGGACGCAACCGCCGGGCAGCCCGGCGGAACCTACGGCGCCGGGCGCTACCTGCTGGACACCATCAAGGGCGCGTTCCACGGGGTCAGTGGGACGGGTCCGGGCGCCGCCTTCGTCCTGGACTTCAACTTCGCCTACAACCCCTCCTGTGCCTACAACGAGGCCTGGGCCTGCCCCCTCCCGGGTCCGTCCAACCGGCTGGCCGTGGAAATCCCGGTCGGCGAGCTGTACTGACCGCTGAGGGCAGCAGCAAGCCCCAAAGCCTTGTGGAGGATGGCTAGCCGCCGAGCGCCCGCACGCTCTCCACTGCGTGGCGGACTGCCCCCGCTGCGGTGTTGAGGTCCTCCTCCGTGACCGCGGCATCGAAGCTGAACCGGACCGCTGTCTGAGCAACCTCAGCCTCATAGCCCAGCGCCGTCAGGACAGGCGACGGGGCATCGGACCCGGCTGCGCATGCTGATCCGCTGGAGCACACCACGCCCTGCCGCTCCAGCTCCAGGAGCACGGATTCGCCGCTGGTTCCCGGGAAACAGAACGATGCCACGGACGGCAGCCGGCGGGAAGGATGCCCGGTGAGGACCGCGCCCGGCACTCCGGTGAGCACTGCGTTGATGAAGGCATCGCGCAGGGCCGCCACACGACGTCGTTGTTCCTCCTGGCGGGCCTGGGCAAGCGTCAGCGCCGTGGCCATGCCCACGGCACCTGCCACGTTTTCCGTCCCGGACCTGCGGCCCCGTTCCTGGCCGCCGCCGTGAATGAGCGGCTCGATCCTGGTGCGGCCACGGACAAAGAGCACGCCGCAGCCCTTGGGCGCCCCCACCTTGTGGCCCGAAATGCTCATGGCGTCGATGCCCAGCGTCCCGGTGTCCAGGGGCAGCCATCCCGCCGCCTGGACCGCGTCCGTGTGGAAGGGAACCCCAGCATGCCGGGCCTCCGCAGCCAGCTCGGCCACCGGCTGTACGGTCCCCACCTCATTGTTGGCGTACATGATGCTGGCCAGCGCGGTTTCCGGACGCAGGACCGCACGGAGGGCTTCCGGCGTCACCAGCCCCGTGCTGTCCACGGGGACCACGTCCACCGCGAATCCGTGGAAGCGTTCCAGGTACCGTGCGGATTCCTCCACTGCCGGATGTTCGACGGCGCTGATCACCACCCGGTTAAGCTGCGGGCCGGCAGCCTGCCGCGCCAGGGCTATGCCCTTGACGGCCAGGTTGTCCGCCTCAGTCCCGCCGGACGTAAAGATCACCTCTCCCGGCCGGCAGCCCAGGACAGCCGCCACTGAGTCCCGTGCACCGGCGAGGGCCGTGGCAGCTGATTCACCCAGGGCGTGGTGGCTGGAGGGGTTCCCGAAGTCGCCGGTCAGGTATGGCCACATGGCTTCCAGCACCTCGCGGCGGACCGGGGTGGTGGCGGCTGCATCAAGGAAAATCATGGCTTACCCGGCTGTCAGTTCCACGTCCAGGCCAAGGTCCAGGGCTGCCACCGTGTGGGTGAGCGCCCCGACGGAGATGACGTCCACGCCGGTGGCGGCGATTCCCGCGACCGTGCTGAGGTTGACGTTGCCGCTTGCTTCCACGCGGGCCCGTCCGGCCACCAGCGAAACGCCCTGGCGGAGCTCCTCCAGTGTGAAGTTGTCCAGCATGATGGTGTCCACGCCTGCTGCCAGGACGGGTTCGATCTGGTCCATGCGGTCCACCTCGACTTCGAAGTGGGTGGTGTGTCCCAGCTGGGCTTTGGCCGCCAGGAGCAGCTCCGTCAGCCTGGCGGGGTCCCCTCCGGTCATCACGGCCAGGTGGTTGTCCTTCGCCAGCACTGCGTCGGAGAGGCTGTACCGGTGGTTGGCGCCTCCCCCGCACCGCACGGCGAACCGTTCCAGGATCCGGAGGCCGGGGGTGGTTTTCCGGGTGTCGGTGATCCGGGCCTGTGTCCCTTCGGCCAGCTGGACGAACTCCGCGGTCCTGGTGGCGATCGCTGACATGCGCTGGACCAGGTTGAGGGCCACACGCTCGGCGAGCAGGACCGCGCGTGCCCGTCCGCTGACCCGCGCAAGGTGGGTGCCGGCGTCGAACCTTTCCCCGTCCGCCAGCAGCAGATCCACCGTGGTGCCGGGGTCCACCAGCTGCATGGCGTCCCGGAAGACGGTGGCACCGCTGAAGACGCCGGGCACGCGGGCGTTCAGGACCGCCGTGGCGCGGGCATCGGCGGGAATGAGCAGCTGGGAGGTGATGTCCCCCGCCGGGGCGTCTTCGGCGAAGGCGCGCTCCAGGATCTCCCGGACGGGAGCCGCCGGCAGGGCGTGGTCCAGGCCAACGGCCCTGGCTGGCACGGGTGCGATTACGGAGTTTTCAGTCACGGACAAGGCTCGCTTTCGGGCGCAGGCGGGAGTGTTCTTGGAGTTCATCAGCGATGCCGGCGGCATCTGCAGGGCTGTCGCTCCGGTAATGGGCGCCCAGGGAGGCAGTCCGCTCCCGGGCGGCAGCCACGAGCAGCTGCGCAGCGAGCAGCAGGTTGCGGTCCTCATGCTCCCGCGGGCCCGGCCCGGCGGTTACTGTTCCGGGGAGAACGACGGCGGCCCACCGGTCAAGGGTTTCCGTCGCCTCCCGCAACAGCACCCCATTCCGCAGCACCCCGGCCTTGGCAGTCATCAAGCGCCGAAGAGCATCCCGCGAGAACGGCTCACTCCCCCCACCGAAGTTGGACGGCCAGCTCCCGAACGGAGCAACTGGCTCAGCTGGCGTCCCAGTTGGAAACCCCTTCGAAGGTGCGCTTCCCTCGTCGCCTGATGGGGCTCCGGAAGCGTACGTCAAAGGGAGGCCGCCCGCGGCCGAGCTAGTACGCGGAGGAGCTCCGTCAGGCGACACCCAACCAGAGACGGCACAGGAGGAGAGGAAGTCTTCAACAGCGCGGCGGCCGAAGACGAGTCCCTCGAGGAGGGAGTTGCTGGCCAGCCGGTTTGCCCCTTGGACGCCCGTGCATGCGACTTCCCCGGCGGCGTACAGTCCGGGCATCCTGGTCCTGGCGTGGAGGTCGGTGAGGACCCCGCCCATCCAGTAGTGGGCTGCCGGGGCCACGGGGACCAGGTCCCGGGTCCAGTCGATACCGGCCGCGAGGGTCTTTTCGGTGAGGGTCGGGAACCGCCGTGCCAGGAACCCGGCTCCCCTGGCTGCCTCGATGACGCGGGCGTCCAGGTACACGTGGCCGTTGGGGTCGCCGAGCTTGGCCAGGTGCAAGGCTATGCTGCGGGAGACCACGTCGCGCGGGGCAAGCTCTGCGTCCGGATGGTAAGCCCGCATGAAGCGCTTCCCGTTGCCGTCAACAAGGACCGCCCCTTCACCGCGGACAGCTTCGGAGATCAGCAGCGGCTCGCCTGGGGCGGGACCGGCTGGCCGGACCAGGCAGGTGGGGTGGAACTGGAAGAACTCCAGGTCGGCTGTCCTGGCTCCGGCGCGGACTGCGAGCGCCAGGCCGTCGGCGGTGGCGACTGCCGGGTTGGTGGTCTGGGCGAACAGCCTGCCGGCACCTCCCGTTGCCAGCAGGACGGCGTCCCCGTGCAGTGCTGCCCTCTTCCCGTCCTGCAGGAATTCCACTCCGGTGACCGTGCCGCCGTCGTGCAGGAGGGCGGTGGCGTGGGCGCCGGTGATGACCGTCAGGACACCTGCCGCCTGCCGGGAAAGCACAGCCTGGATGAGCGCGCCGGCCACCTTCGCGCCCGTGGCGTCGCCGCCGGCGTGGAGGATGCGCGGCGCGGAGTGGGCGGCCTCCAGCCCCAGCGCCGGGTCCCCGTCCGTCTCCACGTCGAAACGCACGCCGAACCGCTGCAGTCCGGCGATGTCACTCCGGGCCTCCGTGCACATCAGCCGGACGGCCTCGGCGTTGCAGTGCCCGGCACCGGCCTGGAGCGTGTCGGTGACGTGGGCCGCAACAGTGTCACCCGGGGATGGTTCATCCAGCACGGCCGAGATCCCGCCCTGGGCGTACCAGGTGTTGCTGTGGTCCAGTCCGCCTTTCGTCAGGAGAACCACGGACGCGCCGGCGTCGGCAGCCAGCAGCGCCGCATACAGTCCGGCAATGCCGCTACCCACGACGACGAGCCGGCGGCCCGCCGGCAGCACGGGCCCGCTGGACACTCTGTCCTCGCTGGACACTCTGGCCTGGCTGGACATTACGGCCTGGCGGCGAGCATGCGCTCGAGGGCGGTCCGGGCATGGTCCTGGACGGACTCTGCCACGGTGATGCGGTTGACCACCCGGCCGGCCACCAGCTCCTCCAGCACCCAGGCCAGGTACCCCGGGTGGATGCGGTACATGGTGGAGCAGGGGCAGATCACGGGGTCCAGGCAGAAGATGGTGTGCTGCGGGTACTCCGCTGCAAGCCGGTTCACCATGTTGATCTCGGTGCCGATCGCAAAGGTGGTTGGCTCCGTGGCAGCCGCGATGGCCTTCTTGATGAAATCGGTGGAACCGGCAGAGTCGGCGGCGTCCACGACTTCCATCGGGCACTCGGGGTGGACGATCACCTGGACGCCGGGAAAGTCTTTCCTGGCATTCTCGATCTGCCCCACGTTGAAGCGCTTGTGCACCGAGCAGAATCCGTGCCACAGGATCACCCGGGAATCGAGCAGGGCCTGCGCGTTGTTACCGCCCAGTTGCCTGCGCGGGTTCCACATGGGCATCTGCTCCAGCGGCACGCCCAGGGCTTTGGCGGTATTGCGGCCCAGGTGCTGGTCGGGGAAGAACAGCACGCGCTGGGCACGCTGGAACGCCCACTCTAGGACGGTCCTGGCGTTGGATGACGTGCACACGATGCCGCCGCGCTCACCACAAAACGCCTTCAGGGCTGCGGAGGAGTTCATGTAGGTGACGGGGAGGACCGGTACCCGGCCCTCGGCGTCGGGCTCGGTGCCGAAGACCTCCTCAAGCTGTTCCCAGCATTCGGCCACGGAGTCGGCGTCGGCCATGTCCGCCATGGAGCAGCCGGCCGCCAGGTTGGGGAGGATGACTGCCTGTTCGGGCGCGGAAAGGATGTCAGCGGTTTCCGCCATGAAGTGGACGCCGCAGAAGACGATCGCTTCCGCGTCCGGCCTGGTGAGTGCGGCGTTGGCCAGCTGGAAGGAGTCGCCCACGAAGTCGGCGTACTGGATCACTTCGTCCCGCTGGTAGAAGTGCCCCAGGATGACGGCACGGTCACCGAGGGCAGCCTTTGCCGCGAGGATGCGTTCGCCCAGCTCAGCGTCGCTGGCGAGCTTGTATTCCTCCGGCAGCTGGCCCTGGCGCGGGGTGGCGGCCGGCGCAACGTCTGCGCTGGAGGCGCCGGGACCATAGGCGGGGATTCCGGCGAGCGCCTCGGCGAGGTCGTAGTCCCACGGGCCCTTGGCCAGGGCGGGGCTGCAGGTGCTGCCTTTCGCCGTCGCGCCCTGTTCCGCCTGCTCGCGCGTGATCAGCTGGATTGCTGTGTTGACGCTGCTCATAGTGTGCTCCTGTTGTCTGGGTCAAGGCCGGGCCGGCCGGTAAAGCGGTAGAGGCGTGGGGGGCGGTGCTTGCCGCCCTGGAGGTACTCGCCGGTTTCCTCTATTTCGGGGGTGGACTTCAGCTGCCTGCGGAAGTTCGCCGGATCAAGCTCACGGTCCAGCACGGCCTCATAGACCTCGCGGACCTGGGCCAGCGTGAAGTACTCCCCCAGGAGGTGGTAGGCCACGGACCCGTAGGCCAGTTTGTTGCGCAGCCTCCAGAGGGCGTAATCCACGATCGCGTTGTGGTCGAAGGCCAGCTCCCCCAGCCGGTCCGCCCGGAACCATCGGACGTTTTCCGACTCATCGGCGAGCGCGGCTTCGGTCGGCTGGACCAGGGCCCAGTACACGATCGATACCACCCGCTGGGTGGGTGAGCGGTGCAACCCACCAAATGCATACAGCTGTTCCAGGTAGCTGGGGGCGAGCCCGGTGGTCTCCCTTAGGTTCCGGGATGCGGCGTCCTGGAGGGATTCCGCGTGGCTGAGCGGTCCGCCCGGGAGCGCCCAGAGCCCCTTGAAGGGCTCCCTGATCCGGCGGACCAAAGGCAGCCAGAGCGTGGGCCGGCCGGAGCTTTCGCTGGGCCGGAGGGCAAAGATGACGGTGGAGATGGCCAGGGAGGGGGGTGCCGCCTGGCGCTCCGACACGTTTGCAGAGCTGGAGTACATGTTCCACCGCCTTCCTGGCAGCAGGGGCGCTTCGTCGGCAAGGCGCCCGGTCTAGTTATAGTCAGTTTGACCAAAACTAATTGTACGGGCACCTGCTGGGAAAATGCCAAATGTTTCTGTCCGGCCGCTACGGCTGTCCACCAACCACTCGCCCTGCGCACTCCCCTGCGCCGAATACCGCCGGCGGGACGTAGACGGTAAATTCAAGTGGTCCCACAAGGAGCCACCATCCAGACCCCAAGAAGGTTCACGGCATTATGACGACGAAGTCCACCACAGCACATCCCGAAGGACGCCGCCTGCACCCCGTCCACAGCATGAAGCCCCGGCAGCTGACCATGATGGGGCTGGGCAGCGCCATCGGTGCCGGGCTCTTCCTGGGTTCAGGCGCCGGTGTGCAGGCCGCCGGCCCGGCGGTCCTCATTTCTTACCTGGTGGCCGGCACCCTCATCATCCTGGTCATGTGGGCGCTGGGAGAGATGGCAGCCGCGAACCCCAACAGCGGAGCCTTCTCCGTCTATGCCGAACGCGCCCTGGGCAAAACTGCCGGAGCCACTATCGGCTGGCTGTGGTGGCTCCAGCTCGTGGTGGTCATCGCCGCCGAAGCCCTCGGCGCAGCCGCCCTCCTCTTCTCCGTCTGGCCCGCCTTTCCGGTCTGGGCCTTGTCGCTGGTGTTCATGGTGGTCTTCACCGGCATCAACCTTGCCGGAGTAAGGAACTTCGGGGAGTTCGAGTTCTGGTTCGCCATCCTCAAGGTGGCTGCGATCGTGCTGTTCCTTGCGGTAGGCGCCGCCCTGCTCCTGGGCCTGCTGCCGGACGTCGCCTCGCCGGCGCTCTCCAACCTCACCGCTGATTTCGCCCCGGCGGGCCTTGGCGGCATCGCCTCGGCGCTCTTTGTGGTCATCTTTGCGTTCGGCGGTACGGAGATCGTGTCGGTGGCGGCAGCGGAGACCGAAAACCCGGAACGAAGCGTGGCCAAAGCCATCCGCACTGTGGTGTGGCGCATCCTGGTCTTCTACATCGGCTCCGTCTTCGTCATCGCCGCTGTCCTGCCGGCAACCTCCCAGAGCCTGTCCTCACCCTTCGCCGGCGTCCTGGACGCCGCCCGGATCCCCGGTGCCGGCACGGCCATCACCCTGGTGGCCGTCGTCGCACTCCTGTCCGCACTGAACGCCAACCTCTACGGTGCCTCACGCATGGCCTACTCCCTCGCCCAGCGCTCGGCCGCGCCCCGCTTCCTGACGCGGCTTTACGGCGCGAACGTGCCTATGCTGGCCGTCGGGGTCTCGGTGGCGTTCGGATTCATCGCCACCGTCCTGGAACTCCTCTTTCCCGAACGGATCCTGCCGGCGCTCTTCCAGCTGGTGGGGTCCACCTGCCTGGTGGTGTGGGGAAGCGCCCTCGTGTCGCAGCTGATCCTACGGCGCCGAGCTGACCGCGCCGGCACGCCCCTGCCCCTGCGGATGAAGGGCTTCCCCGGCCTGACCATCCTGGGACTTGTGCTCCTGGCCGTCATTTTTGCCGTGGGATTCAGCGCTGAAGGCAGCCGCATCCAGCTGTTCAGCACATTTGCGCTCATCGCGGGCATCGCTCTGGCCTGTGCGCTGGGCGCCCGGCTCACTCAGCGGTCCGGCAGGTAGAGTAACGTCCAAAAGCAAGAGGCACCGAAGCGCCGGGCCTGTCCGGGCGCCGTAGTTGATGAGGACTGACACCATGAGCGGCAGGCACAGCGGCCAACAGCAGACGCATACCGTGGAGGGCACGGACCCGCAGCTCTACGTGGCGGTGCACGAGCCCGCCGCTGACGCCGGCCTTCGCCCCGTCCTGCTGGTGCACGGCTTCTCTTCGTCGAGCAAGCTCAACTGGGAGGACACCGGGTGGGTGGCAGCACTTCTCGATGCCGGGCGGCGCGTCATCACGGTGGACCTGCCCGGACACGGCCGCAGCGGCGCGCCGGAAGACCTGGATTCGTACTCCCCCAGCAGGATCCGGGCGGACCTGCTGCAAACAGCGTTCGACGCCGGCGTTCGGCCTTTGCAGGAGGGGGAACCTTCCAGCGGCCTTGACGTGGTGGGCTACTCGCTGGGTTCCCGGCTCGCCTGGGAGTTCGGCGCAACCCAGCCGGAAATCACGCACCGCCTCGTCCTGGGCGGTCCCAACATCTCCGATCCTTTGGCGGAGTTCGATCTCCGGGCCGCACAGGACTACCTGGCCGACGGCACGCCGATCGCGGACGAATCCACGGCCCAGCTGCTCAAAATGGCGCTGCTGCTGCCCAGCAACAACATCTTCGCGCTGCTCTCCCTGGTGGAGGCCGTCAAAGCCGAACCCTACGACCCTGCAGAAGCCGTGCCCCACGTCCCCATGCTCCTGGTGGCCGGTGACAAGGACGAACGGGCCGGCAGCCTGCCGCAGCTTGCCGAGCTGGCGCGGAAGGCGGGCGGGACGGCTGAACAGTTGATCCTTCCCGGCCGTAACCACACAAACGCCGTCACCAGCAGGGCATTCAAGCAGGCGGCCGTCAGGTTCCTGGCGGGCCAGGAACCTGCCTGAGGGCTTCTTTATTCCGGCCCGTTCCGGAGACGGTTCTTCAGCGGATTTTGCCGGTCTCTGGAGGCGCCCGCCGTCCCCGCAAACGGTAGGCTGAACTTTAGGCTGGACGAGCCTGGAGGGACTGATGGGCACGATTTTCGAAGACCGTACGGACGCCGGTGAACGGCTCGCTGCTGTGCTCACGCAGTTTCGGGAGCGGCCGGACACAGTGGTCCTGGGCCTGGCCCGGGGCGGTATCCCGGTAGCGGCCGCCGTCGCCAAAGCCCTCTACCTGCCCCTCGGAACAGTCCTGGTCCGGAAGCTGGGGATTCCCGGCCACGAAGAAACGGCCTACGGGGCGCTTGCGTGGGTGCGGGGCCGCACCGTCCGGCTGATCAACAAACCGCTGCTGGACCGGGTCCTCGAACACGGCGTGCACCAGGAGTGGCTGGACGCGGTGGAACAGCGGGAGCGGGCCGAGCTGCTCCGCCGCGTGGAGATCTATCCCGGAGCGGACCTGGACGTTGCGGGAAAGACCGTCCTCCTGGTCGACGACGGGCTGGCCACCGGCGCCACCATGAGGGCAGCGGTAGAAGCAGTGCGTGAGGGCGGGGCGGCCACCGTCGTGGCGGCCGCCCCGGTGGGCTCCGTGGAGGCGGAGGCGTCCGTGGAACGGGTCTGCGACGCCGTGCTGTGCCTCCACCTGCCAGGCAAGTTCCGGGCGGTGGGCAGCTTCTACCGGCACTTTGACCAGCTGTCCGACGACGAAGCGATCAGCATCCTGGAGCAGTAGCGCCGCGGGCCTCTTCTTTTCGCAGTACGGCAATAGGGGACGAGCCGCCACGGCACAGGTGCCCAGACGGCGAAGCGGGCCGGACCGCCATGGTCCGGCCCGCCGTCGTCCTGCACTGAGCGGTGGTGGGCCCCCGCCGTCCGGGTTCCCTGACTGAAGCGAAGCGAGGTCAGGGGGACGGTGGGGATTAGTGGTGGCTGACGCCGAGCGGCCGCCCCTTGGTTTCCTTGGCCAGGACCACACCAACGGCGGAGATGACGCACAGGATCATGATGTAGATGCCGATGGAGCCTGTCCACTTGGTGGCCTGCAACAGGGTCTCAGCGATGGTCGCTGCGAACGCGCCGCCCAGGATGGCGCCGAACGCGTAGCCGATGGAGATTCCCGAGTAGCGCACGTTGGCCGGGAACATCTCGGCGTACATTGCGGACATCGGTCCGTAGGACAGTCCGAGCCCAATGGTGAGGACAAACAGCGCCAGTCCGTACAGCCAGATGTTCCTGGTATCGATCAGGGCGAACATGGGAATCATCCAGGCAAAGATGATGGCGTACCCGGTCAGGAAGGTCTTGACCCTGCCGATCCGGTCCGATATCCATCCGCCCGCCAGGGTGAAGATCAGCCAGCCGAAGGAGGCAAGCGTGGTGGCCAGGAGAACCTGGGGCGTTGGCATCTGCAGCGTCCGGGTGGCGTAGGCAATGAAGAAGGCGATCAGCAGGTAGCCGGCGGCATTGTTGCCAATGAAGATCATGGTGGAGTACAGGACCGGCTTCTTGTGGTTGCGGATCAGTTCTCCCAGCGGGGCCTTGCTTTCCTTCTTCCGTGCTGCCATTTCCTGGAAGACCGGGCTTTCGGCCACGGCGCGACGAATCAGGTAACCAACAACGATGAGGACAATGGAGAGAAGGAAAGGCACCCGCCAGCCCCATGAGGTGAAATCTTCCCGCGACATGCTGGTGTTGAGCAGGAAGAGCAGCCCGGTGGCCAGGATCATGCCGATCGGCACGCCAATCTGCGGGTAGGCGCCGAACAGGCCGCGCTTGTTGAGGGGTGCGTGTTCCACCGCCATCAGGGCCGCGCCGCCCCATTCGCCTCCTGCAGAGAACCCCTGGAGGATGCGGAGGAGGATCAGCATAATTGGGGCCCACGCGCCGATCTGGGCGTAGGTCGGCAGCATGCCGATCAAGGCGGTGGCAGCACCCATCATCACCAGGGTCATCACAAGGACTGCCTTGCGTCCCAGGCGGTCGCCCAGGTGCCCGGCCACCACGGCACCGAGGGGCCGGAAGAGGAAGCTGATGCCGATCAGGGCAAACGAGAGGATCTGCGCCAGGCCGGGGTCGGACTCGTTCAGCGGTGCCAGGAACAGCGGTGACAGCAGCGTTGCCGTCAGTTGCGCGAAGATGAAGAAGTCGTACCACTCGATGGTGGTACCGACGAGGGTGCCGGCGAGGACCTTGCGTTCCTCCCGCCGGGAGCTGGGACCGGCGAGTGTGTCCACCTTGGAAGGTGTGGTCATTGAAACTCCATTGTTCAAGGCAGCAGTGCTGCCGGGACGCCTTCAGGATTACCGACAGAACGGTCAGTTAGTTAGTAGGGTACACCGAAAATGTGAGGCGGAACACGGCCTTCCGGAACTTTCTTGCGCGGTTGGCAGAAGAGGCTTGCCTCTCCGTGGCGCCCGCTGCCCGGCATCCGGCGCCCGTGGACTCCCTGAAGCCCGAGTTCTATATTTGGAATGCCGTTTCTTATTCAGGACGCGAACCCGGGTAACCGGCCCGGTCTCGGGGCGTCGCCCATACCCGCAACCTAGGATGGACACCATGAATCCCACCGCCGCAGCCCAGGCCGGAGCAGCGCCGGCGCAGGCTTCCCCCTCCCAGACCCTGTCGCGGGGAATCCGTGCCCTGGAGATCTTGGCGGCAGCGCCCGGGCCGCTCACCATCGCGGAACTGGCGGATGCCATGGGCGTGCACCGCTCGGTGGCCTACCGGATCCTCCGTACCCTGGAGGACCATTCACTCCTGGTGCGTGACGACGCCGGCCGGGTCCAGCCGGGGCCCGGGCTTGCGGTCCTCGCGCGCGGCGTTTCCCGCAACCTGCAGGCTGCCGCACTGCCGGAACTGACGCAGCTGGCCAATGCCCTGGATATGACGGCCTTCGTCGCGGTCTGGGACCACCATGACTGCATCACCCTGCTCACGGTGGAGCCCCGGCATTCCGGTGCCACTGTGGCGCAGCATCCCGGCACCCGCCACCCCATCAACGCCGGCGCGCCCGGGATCGCCATCCAGTCCGCGCTCACCGAGGCGGAATGGGACCGGCTGGCCACGGGCATCCCCTACCGCCCCGAGGCTGCCGAAGCCCGCCGCAACGGCTATTCGGCCAGCCACGATGAGGTCATTGCGGGAGTTTCCTCCCTGGCCGCGCCTGTCAGGGTTCCCGGCGGCCGCCCTGCTGCGCTGGCGGTCGTCTATATCCGCTCATCCCGTGATCCCGCGGCGGTGGGAGCCGCGCTGGTTGAGAGCGCGGCAAGGATTGAACGGCAGCTGGCCTAGGGCTTCCGACGAAGAACGACGGCGGCTCCCGCTCCCAGCAGCGCCAGCCCCGAAGCTGCGCAGACCGGGACAAGGAAGGCCGCCGCGTAGCCGTGGGTTTCGGCAAGGTGGCCGCCCAGGGAAGACCCCAGAGCCGTGCCCGCCACGATGCCGCTGGCCAGAGCCGTCATCACGGTCCCCAGACGGCCCGCAGGAGCCACAGTCCCGCCAACAGCGAAAACCGTGACCATGACCGGGCCCACCGGGAGGCCCAGGATCAGCAGCGCCGCCACCATCGCGGGCATTGAAGACGGCAGGAGCAGCAACAGGGACAGCGCAGCCATCAGCGCGGCGCACAGTACCCAGCGCCGGGCCAGGCCGAAGCTCTGCGGCCAGTACGCAACGGACAGTGCGGCCACCGCCGAGCTCAGCCCCATGACGGCATACAGCAGGCCGGCTGCCTCAGAGCCTGCAAACCCTGCCGAGAAAGAACTCAGGGCGGTCTGGGTGGAACCGAAGAACGTCCCCATGCACACCATGGCGAACACGGGCAGGGCTACCGCCGCCGGGAGCCTTGCGGCCCGTGGCTGTGGACCGGCCGGCACCTGCCCACCCCTGGCGGGCCTGCTGGGCGGAACTGCCCGGTGCGTCCGGTGTACCGCAAAGGCGGGAACGAGGGTGATGGTCAGTGCAACCGCCACTGCGAGCGGCAGCCAGGGCGCCAGCAGGCTGGCCAGGATTCCCACCAGGGCGGGGCCCAGGACAAAGGTCACCTCATCTGCGGTGCTTTCGTAGGAAAGGGCGGTGTCCAGGTCCCGTGTTTGGTCCGTGGCCGAGCCATGGGCGGCCAGGGCCATCCATCGGACCCTGGCGAGCGGACCCACCTGGGGGCAGCTGGCACCGGAGACGAAGGAGGCGACAAGGACCGCTGCGGGGACACCCGGGGATTCCGCGGTGGCCCACACAGCCAGGATCAGGGCCACCACGGCAATGCTGTTCAGGAGCGCAGCGATCAGGAGCACGGGGCGCTGTCCCCGCCGGTCGGCAAGGGACCCCAGAACCGGCGCGCCCACGGCTGAACCGATACCCACGGCGCCTGCCGCCATCCCTCCGAGCGCGTACGAGCCACTGGCTGACGTGACCAGGGTCAGCGTTCCCACCGTCAGCATGGCCAGCGGCAGCCGCGCAAACAGGCCGAGGGGTATAAAGGCGCGGCCGGCAAGAAGGGGAAGCCTGGCGAAGCGGCCGCGGGAGGCTGCCGGGGTTTTTCCCGGGGCGGGTGGAGCAGCGGCGGCCGGTGCCGGAGGCGAGGGCAACTCTCCTGCGGCGGGGCCGGCTACGTGCGTGTTGGCTGGTGAAACGGGTGAGTTCAATTCCGGGCTCGTTCATGTCGTGCGCATCGTCCCTCCTCCCGATGCGCGCAACCCGGTAACACGGCAATTATACCGGCGCTTACGTATCCGGCCCGCAGCGAAGCCCGCCGGTTGTTGTGGCCGTACGGTCATCTGGCGCCTCTGCGCCGTCAGGTCACAGCGCAGATTGGCTAGAGGACCGCCCGGTCACACCGGCACGTCCGCGCCGTCCGATATCCGGAGGGTGGAGCCGTTCCGGCCCTTGAGCACTTGGAGCTGGGCGCCGATCCGCTGCTTCATCTCTGCGACATGGCTGACCAGTCCCACCACGCGGCCGCCGTCCCGCAGCCCTTCCAGGGCGTCCATCACCTGTTCAAGGGACTGCTCGTCCAGGCTTCCGAATCCCTCATCGACAAACAGGGTTTCAATTTCCACTCCGCCTGCCTCCTGCTGGACAACGTCCGCCAGGCCAAGTGCCAGCGACAGGGAAGCCATGAACGACTCCCCGCCGGACAGGGTGGAGGTGTCCCGGCGGAACCCGGTCCACTGGTCCACCACTTCAAGTCCAAGCCCCGATTTTGCTCCGCGCGCGGCCTTGGCGTCGGTGTGCTGGAGCAGGTAGCGGCCATCGCTCATGGCCACCAGCCGTTCGGAGGCGGCCACGGCAACCTGCTCCAGGCGGGCGGCCAGGACATAGCTGTTCAGGCTCATCCGGTAGTTGTTCTCGCCCCGCCCGGCCGCAGCATCAGCCAGCCCGGCCAGCATCTGAGCCCGCTCTGCCGGCTGCCGTGCTGAGCCTGCCAGGTCTTCGTACTCAGCACGGATGCCGCGCAGCGAGGCGAGGCAGCGGGCGGCCATCCCGGCAGCCAGGTCAGCATCCCGGGCATCCTGGAGGGCCTGTGCCGCAGCTTCACGCAGGGCGTCGAGCCGTGCCCCGTCCATCTCGTAGCCCGCGGACTTCTCCTCCAGCGCCAGCAGGACGTCGTCGGACGCGAACAACTCCTCCACTCTTGCTTCCTCGTCCTGGGCTGCCCGCACCCCTGCCTCGAGCGCAGCCGCCTCATCGGCGTCGAGCAGCTGCTCACGAGCCTCACGAGCGGATGTGAAACCGGCAGCAGGCAGGGCCAGTTCCAGTTGCTCCACTGCCTCCGCTGCCTGGGCCTCCATCCTGTCGAGGTGCGCCTGCGCCTCAACCGCCTTGTTGAGCACTGTCACCGCGGTCTCCAGCGCACGCAGCCGCTGGGCCAGGCTGCGGTGGGTACCCCTCAGCCCGGCCAGCGCCTGGTCCAGGGCCGAGGATTGTTCGGACACGTCGGCAAGTGACGCCGCGGTCCGGGCCAGGTCGCCTTCGGTACCGGTGCGGGATTCCTGGGCGGCCGCCGCTGCGGTCTCGAGTTTGCCGAGCCGCAGCCTGACTGCTTCCAGTTCCTTAACTGCCCCATCGGCGTCGGCGGCTGCCCGGCGCGCACCCTCCGCCGCGCTAAGGGCCTCGTCCTCCGCGGTGTCCCCGCCCTGCCCGGCGAGGACCGCCACCAGCTGGCTGGCCTCCCCCAGCTCGCGGGCCACCCGGGCAAAGGCGGCTTCCGCTGCTTCGTGGACCAGCCGGGCTTCTTCCTCTTCCTGGGCAAGTTCCGGGCCACCGGAGCTCCCCGCGGCCGGGGCGGGATGGTCCGGGCTGCCGCAGACGGGGCATTGTTCCCCGTGGACCAGCTTGGCAGCCAGCTCGGCAGCGGCATTGGCCAGCCGCTGCTCCCTCAGGTCCAGCCAGCGGCGTTTCGCCTCCAGCTGCCGGTCACGGCATTCGTCATGGCGGACCTTCACCAGGTCCCGGGCTGCAACGGCGGAGCCGTAGCGCCTGACCACGTCCAGCAGTTCCTCCGCTGCTGCAGCTTCCTTCCGGCGCAGGGCCGCAGTGGCCGCATGGTGTTCCAGGTCCTGCAGCCCGTCCTGGAGACGGCTCCGCTCGTCCGTCAGATCCTTGGCGCGCTTGCCGACTTGTTCCAGGTCCGCGGCAAGTTCCTCATGCTTCCCTAGCAGGCTGCTGTGGCGCTTCCGAAGGGCCTGCAGCCGGTCCTCGTCGGGCAGCCTGGCCTCGACCACGGCCAGGAGGGAGCGCAGCCGGCCCAGCTCGGTTGCAGCTCCAGCGGCAGGTCTTGCGGCATCCGCGACGGGGCCTGGCGCTAAGTGGAGTTCCAGCTCCGCCAGTTCGGGGTCCTCCCCAGCAGCCAGGCTGAGAAGGGTGAAGGCCGACTCCACGGCGGTAGCGGCGCTCCGGGCTTTGGCGGCACTGGCATCAACGTTCCGCAGCTGCCCCTGCAGGACCTCGGCCTTCCGGTGCCGGGCCAGCCGGAGGAGATGATCGCCAAGCAGCTGCGCGCCCTGCTCCACCGCCAGTTTCCGGGCTGCGGCGGAATCGAGCTTCCGGCGCCGGTCGGCGCGAAGTGTTTCGGCTTCAACTGCGTTCCTGCATTCGGTGCTGGCGGCCCCGGCCCGTCCTGCCTGCGCCGTCAGCTCCTCACGGCGGGCGGCCACCGCTTCCTCCAGCCAGCCGAGCCGCGCCTCGGTGTTCTCCGGGGAGGGAGCGCTGGAGCTGTCTAGGCTGAGGCGCGCAGCCTCGGCCTCCGCGCGGGCTGCCAGGAGTTCGAGCCGGCCCGCAAGGTGGGACACCTCATCCTTTGCTGCCTGCGCCTGGCGGGACAGCTCCTGCTCCACCGATTCAAACCGCTCGGTACCGAACAGCTTTTGCAGGAGTTCCAGCCGGTCCGTGGCCTTGGAACGCAGGAACGCGGCAAAATCTCCCTGCGGCAGCATCACCACGCGGGTGAACTGCTCGCGGTCCATGCCCAGCAGCGCCAGAATCTCAGCGCCTGCCTCGTCATTCCGGGCGGACTTGTCCGTCCAGGTCCCCCCTGTCCGTTCACGCAGCAGGGTCTTGGCCTGCTGGGTGGTAAAGCCGTTCTTCCCCCGGGCGCTCGGTTTGTCCCAGGCCGGGGACCGTGTCACTTCAAAGCGGCGTCCCTGGGCCGAGAACTCGCAGGTCACGGCGGGTTCCTGCGCCGGGTCCGCATGGTCGCTGCGGAGCCGCTTACCGTCCTGGCGGGCTCCCGGAACGGAACCGTAGAGGGCAAAGCAGATGGCATCCAGGACACTGGTTTTCCCGGCACCCGTGGGGCCGTTGAGCAGGAAGAGGCCGTGTGCGCTGAGCCGGTCGAAATCAATCTCCTCGGTGCCGGCGAAAGGGCCGAACCCCGAAATCTGCAGGCGGTGGATCCTCATCGGGAAGCCTCCAGGAGGCGGACGTTCTCCAGCGCGGCTGCGAGCGCCGCTTTTTCGGCGTCATCGGGGACCCTGCCCCGCACGTGTTCCAGGAAGCCGCAGCATACCGAGAGGTCGTCGGGTGCCTCGGCGAGCCTGCTGCTGTAGCTGGAAGCGGCCGCCGGGGTTCCACCCTCGGGGTCGAAGCCGAGGACCAGCGTGTCCGGGAACCGGGAACGGAGCCGTTCCATGGCCCGGGCTGGACGCTGGGCGTCTGTCAGCGTGACCTGGCAGTAGGCTGCTTCGGCCCACTGGTGCTCGGGCAGCTGAAGCAGCTCTTCCAGCGGACCGCGCAGCACGGCCAGCGCCCGGGGCGCTTCCCACAGGACTTCCTGCACGGAGCTGACACCTTCAGCTCCAACCTCCACGAGCCAGCCGCCCTTCCGGTGCGTGGCTTCGGAAAAGGAATACGCCAACGGCGAGCCGGAATACCGGACCTGCGGCGACAGGGCCTGGCGGCCATGCAGGTGGCCCAGCGCGGTGTAGCTAAAGCCATCGAAGAGGTCCAGCGGTACGGCTCCGACGCCGCCGATGCTGAGGTCGCGTTCGCTGTCCGAGCTGATCCCGCCGCTGGCAAACGTGTGCGCCAGGACCACGGAGTGGACGGCGGCGGACGCTGAACGCCGTTCGACATCCTCCCGGATCAGCGCTGTTGCCGCCCGGGTGACCTCGAAGTGGCTGGCAGTCTCCACCCCGAGCTGTTCGGCGACAAGACGGGGCTCGAGCCACGGTATGCCGTAGATGGCCAGCACAGCGTCAGCTGGGTGGCCGTCAGGGGCATCGTCCAGGGGCATCAACAGCGGCTGGTCCAGGCTCTCGACCCTGGTCCGGAGATGGACTCCCCCGCGTTCCAGGAGGCGGGAGGCGAAACCCAGGCGGATGGCGGAATCATGGTTGCCGCTGGTCAGCACCACCTGCGCGCCCGCAGCTGTCAGGCGGACCAGTGCATCATCCAGCAGGCGCACCACATCGACTCCGGGAAGGGCACGGTCATAGACGTCCCCGGCCACCAGGACGACGTCGACGCCGTGTTCAGTAACCGTGCGAACCAACTGATCAACGAAATCCCGTTGGGCATCGAGCATGCCAACGCCGTGGAAGGACCGCCCCAGGTGCCAGTCCGATGTATGTAGTAGCCGCATGTTTCTAAGCTATCGGCTGCCACTGACAGCAGGCGCAACCGCCGCGTTCACCGTCAGCCCCGTTTGCCGTCAAAGAATTCCTGGGCTTCGCTGGATCCGGGTTCGGCCGTTTCGGCGGGCTCCCCTGCCTCATTGGCTTCTCCGGTCCCGGCCTGCACAACGGCACCGGCAACGGCACCGGTACCAGCAGCTCCGATGCTCCGGAAGACCAGCCCGGCAATTGCAGCCCCCAAGAGCGGGGCGGCCAGGAATACCCAGAGCTGCCCCAGGGCCCAGCCCGAACTGAACACCGCAGACGCAACAGCGCGGGCAGGGTTGAACGGCAGGTTCCCTACCGACTGGCCCAGCTGCAGCAGCACCGCAAAGGTCAGGCCCACGGCCACGGGGGCCGCAGACCGGCTGCCCCCGTCCCGGGTGTCCCTGCCGGACGTGCCCAGGAAGACCGCGACGACAATAGCGGCTCCGAGCATTTCAAGGAGCAGCACTGCCGCCAGCGGCGCCTGGATGATGGAGTGTTCGCCGAAGCCGGCAGTCACGGTGTCAAAAGCGGTGCGGCCGTCCGCGATGCCCGGCAGGGTGCGCAGGATCCCGTAAAGCGCGAGGGCTCCTGCGAGTCCCCCCGCCAGCTGGGCGCACACATAGGCGGCCGCAGCTCCGGCCCTGATCCGGCCCGCCACAAGGTGCCCCAACGTGATGGCGGGGTTGAAGTGGCCGCCCGAAACGTGCGCGAACGCCAGCATCGCGGCGGTCACGGCCAGGCCCGCGGCGAGTGCCGCGGGAAGGGGGCTGGAATCCGGAATGGTGAACAGGGGCACGCCAAGGCCGGCCACCACGATGAACAAGGTGCCGAACGCCTCGGCCCCCAGCCTGGGCAGGAGCCCCGGCCGGGCGGCCTCCGGGCCGCTGGGCACCAGGACGTCGTGGGGGGCGGGTACGGGGGAACTCATGGCGGGACCCTTTGGTAGGCAGAAGATGGCGGTGCTGCCGCCGGACAACCCGTCCATTATTCCAGCCGACGCTGGACGTTTGCTGGTGCAGCGTATTTTGCGGAATGCCGGGGGTGGGCGCGCGTCCCGGCATCGCCGGAGGCCGCGGTAAATTTACAGCATGAGCATTGAACCCGGCCCGTCCGTGCCCGCCCTGAAATCCCGCATCCATGGCTGCCTGCTGGGCGGCGCGCTGGGCGATTCCCTGGGCTACGCCGTCGGCGCGGGGTCGGTTGAGGAGATCCCGAGCCGCTCCGGCGAGCTTGGCATCACCGCATTCGGCCCCATGCCCGGCACGTTCTCCGACGAAACCCAGCTGACGCTCTACACGGTGGACGGGCTGGTTGAGGCCCTGGAATGGGCGAATTCGGGCGTGGGCGCGGATGTGAACGCCTGCCTGTGGCTCGCCTACCTCCGGTGGCTGGCCACCCAGGGGGAAGCCGCTCCGGCGTCGGCCCCCACACCGCAGCCCCGGTGGATTGACGGGCACGCTGTGCTCCGCCAGCGGCGGAACCCCAGCACAACCTGCATTTCCGGGCTGGCAACGGGTGAAATGGGCACCTCGGTCCGCCCCGTGAACCCCGAATCGAAAGACTGGGGCACCGTGGTGCGGTCAGCACCGTTCGGGCTGATCCCGCACATTGCGCCCGACGCCGTCTACAAGCTGAGTGCCGACGCCGCCTGCCTGACGCACGGGCACCCCGCGGCGCGCCAGGCTTCCGGAATCTTCAGCCTGCTGGTTCACCGGCTGGTTTCGGGTGAAGCCCTGCCGGAGGCCGCCTCCGCCGTAACCGCCCACGCCCACACCCTGGGGGGTGTGGCTGAAGAATTGCCGGAACGCCTGGAAGCCGCGCTCTCACTCGCCGCGAGGGGCGGAACCACGCCGGAGGAACTCACCGAGGCGCTCGGTGAGGGCCGGACCGCCGAGGACGCCCTCGCCGTCGCGCTTTACGCCGTGCTCGCAACTGTCCCCGGCACGGGGACGGCTGGCGCAGGGACGGACGACGACGGCACGGACACCCTGCCCGTCCGTCACTTCCGGGAGGCGGTGTCCCTGGCGGTGAGCCATGGCGGGCGAAGCGATGCCACCGGTTCCCTGGCCGGGAACATCCTGGGTGCCTACTACGGCGAGGAGTGCCTGCCCGCAGACTGGCTGGAGTCGCTGGAGGCGCCTGAGGCAATCCGCGGCATGGCCGGTTTGCTGGTGGCCGTCACGACCGCCGAAGGCTGATGTTGTTGCACGCCTCGCAGACGTCCTCCGGGATCAGTCCGCGGCGCTGCAGGAAACCGAAGACCACGCATCCCAGGCAGAATCCGGCGAAGGCTTCAAGTGACGCCGCGACGATCAGGACGCCCAGCACCGCCCACGCCGCAGGGGCCGCTCCGGCCACGAACAGGGCAAGGGCTGCTGTGGAGACGGCCGCCCCCATGCCCTGCGCAAAGCGCTTGGGCGGTCCGGGCACCAGTTTCACCCGTCCCAGCCACGGGGTGATGACCTTGACGGACACCAGTGCCAGCGGCGAAATCCTCGGTCCGAAGAGCACGCGCAGCCAGAATCCGGCGGCGATGGCCAGCAGGCCCCACCCGGAGCCGACGGCAAGCGTGACAACCGCGAGTGCCACCACCAGTCCGGCAGTGACGCGGGCAGCGTACTCGTTGACCGGATTCGGGAAGGCGAACAGAGAACTCATGTGCCAAGGCTAGGGAGCGCTGGGTACCGGGGCAAAGGTTTGTTGCGCCCTGTGAAGAAGCTGCCGGACCGGGGGCCTCAGGCGATGGCTGCTGCCGCGAAGTCGCCCACCATCTGCAGGAACTCGCCTTCGGACAGTACTTCGATGGGCTGGCCGCGGTCATGAAGCTCCAGGACGCGCCGGGCTTTGCCGGTCAGCCGGCCGGAGCGGAGGTCGGAGGCAACAAAGCCGTCCCCCACCACCAGGACGGTGGTGCGCCCGGTCACCCGGCTCTCCGGCCGGGCGCCGACGTCGGCAGAGCGCCTTTTGGCTTCCGGGCGCCCTATGGACAGCTCCCCGGTGAAGACGACGGTCTGGCCGTACAGGGGGTGGCCCGGCTCGGCGTCGGGGTTGGGGAGCGGGTTGGCTCCCTCCTCCGGCCAGCCCGCCTGGAAGGGCCGGAGCGGCGCAGCCGTGCCGCCGCCGGCAGCGGCAAGGGCCGCGATGCTGGACTTGGACAGCCCGTCCGTGGCCGGGTCGAAAGCCTGCTGGCGCGGCATCACCAGCCCCAGCGACAGGTAGAGTTCGGCGATGCTGTTGGCCTGGTTCCGCCGGGCTATGTCGATCAGGATTCCCGCGCACGCCCGGGCGTCCTCGGCGGCGTCGTGGTGCTTCACCAACGGCACGCCGGCTTCCTCGGCGGCGAACGGCAGGGAGTTGGACACCAGCGAATAGCACCGCCGGGAAAGCATCACGGTGCACACATAGTCATAGGCGGGCCCCGGCAGGCCGGAGACCTCCAGGCCCGACCGGATCACGCCCAGGTCGAAGGCGGCATTGTGCGCGGCGAGGATGTCGTCGCCAATGAAGGCGCCGATTTCGGGGAAGAGTTCCCCGAAGCGGGGGTGCCCGGCCACGTCGTCAGCCCGGATGCCGTGGATCCGGACGTTGTGGTAGTCGAAGTGGTCGTGGTTCGGCGGAGGCCGCATCAGCCATGACGCCTCGTCCACGATCTGCCCGCCCCGTACTTTGGTCAGGCCAACCGCGCAGGGGGAGCCCCGGAAGCCGTTCGCAGTTTCAAAGTCGATCGCCGTAAAGTCCAAACCCACGGCCCAACCTTACCGCCGGACTGCTGTCCCTCCGTGCAGGCACAGCTCTGTCAAGTACCCTTGAGGGGTGAACTTTCCTGTGATGAATGACCTCGCCGTGTCCATGCTGGGCGGGGCAGGACCGGTGCAGCCCCAGCTCGCATCCTTCCTGCCCGACTGGCTGAACCCCCAGGTCTTCCTGGCCGATCCCGCCCTGGCGCCGTGGGTGGTGCTGCTCGTCTGCGGCATCGTCTTCGCGGAGACCGGGCTGCTGGTGGGCTTCTTCCTGCCCGGTGATTCCTTGCTGTTCACAGCCGGGCTCCTGGTGGCCACGGACACCATCAAGTTCAACGTGTGGGTCTTCGCGCTGCTGATCATGATTTCGGCCATCGTGGGCAACCAGACCGGCTACCTCATCGGGTCGAAGGCCGGGCCCGCCATCTTCAACAAACCCAACTCGCGCCTGTTCAAGCGGGAAAACGTGGAGAACGCGCACGCCTTCTTCGAAAAGCACGGCGGCAAGGCATTGATCCTGGCGCGCTTCGTCCCCATCATCAGGACTTTCGTCCCCGTCATCGTGGGCGTCGCCCAGATGAACAAAAAGAAGTTCTTCCTCTTCAACGTCATCGGCGCAGTGCTGTGGGGCGGCGGCGTGACGCTCCTGGGGTACCTGCTGGGCGACCGTATCCCGTGGGTCCGTGACAACCTGGACATCATCTTCATCGCGATCGTCCTGGTGTCCGTCCTGCCCATCGGCGTGGAGGTCCTCCGCGGCCTGTCCGCCAAGCGCCAGGCGAAGGCCTACGGTACCGACCCCGTGGAGGAGTTCATCGAGGAGCACGCCCCCGAGGACGAGCAGAAGACCCCCCGCCTCCCGTAATGTGCCCCTAAACCATCAAAGGTGTGCTCCCCGCCGCGGCGGGGAGCACACCTTTTTGGTTCACCGGCAACTGTTAAACCTCTGCGTCTGTCAGGCCTCTGCCCGGCGCAGCGCCTCAACGATGGCCGGCAGCAACGCGCGGAAGGCCTTGCCGCGGTGGCTGATGGCGTTCTTTTCCTCCGCGGACAGCTCGGCGCAGCTGCGGTCCTCCCCCGCCGGCTGCAGCACGGGATCGTAGCCGAAGCCTCCGCTGCCCCGCGGCTCGCGGAGCAGCACGCCCTCCAGCTGTCCGTACTCCACCACCTCGTGGCCGGGCCTGCCGTCCGTGTCCGGCACAGCCAGCGCCGCCGCGCAGACAAAGGCCGCACCCCGGTGGATGTCCGGCACGTCTGAGAGCTGGCTGAGCAGGAGCCGCAGGTTGGCGGCATCGTCGCCGTGAGTGCCGGCCCACCGGGCCGAAAAGATCCCCGGCGCTCCGCCCATCACGTCCACCGCAAGGCCGGAGTCGTCGGCAATGGCCGCCAGGCCGGTGGCCTCCGCAACGGCGCGCGCCTTCAGCAGCGAATTTTCGGCAAAGGTCACGCCGGTTTCGACGACGTCAGGGGCACCTGCCGCTGCCGCGTCCACCACCTGGGTGTCGACGTCGAGCCCCGGGACCTGTCCCCGCAGCAGCTCGCGGAGCTCCCGCAGCTTGCCCTTGTTGTGGGTTGCCAGGACCAGGCGGGGTACAGCTCCGCCGGCCGGGTTCACAGCGTGTCCGCCAGGGTCTCCCGCTGGATGGCGGCGAGCTGCGTGGTGCCCAGCAGCGCCAGGTCCAGGAGCTGGTCCAGCTCGGCCCGGTCAAAGGGTGCGCCCTCGGCCGTTCCCTGCACTTCCACGAACTTTCCCGAGCCGGTCACCACAACGTTCATGTCGGTTTCGGCCCGGACGTCCTCGACATACGGCAGGTCCAGCATGGGCACGCCGTCGATGATGCCCACGGACACGGCGGCAATGGTGTCGATCAGGGGCTGGGCATTTTTTGCGATCAGCTTGTTGTCGCGGGCGAAGCGGATGGCGTCTGCGAGCGCGACATAGGCGCCGGTGATGGCCGCCGTGCGCGTGCCGCCGTCCGCCTGGAGGACGTCGCAGTCCAGCACGATGGTGTTTTCGCCCAGGGCCTTGGTGTCGATGATCGAGCGCAGCGAACGCCCAATGAGCCGCGAGATTTCGTGGGTGCGGCCGCCGATCTTGCCTTTGACGGATTCGCGGTCGGAGCGGGTGTTGGTGGCCCGGGGCAGCATGGCGTACTCGGCGGTGACCCAGCCGCGGCCTTCCCCCTTGAGCCAGCGCGGTACGCCTGCTGTCAGGGACGCGGTGCACAGGACCCGGGTGTTGCCGAACTCGATCAGGGCGGATCCCTCGGCCTGGGTGGACCATCCGCGGGTGATGCTGATGGGCCGGAGCTGGTCGGGGGCGCGGCCGTCGGCGCGCACGATGGGTACTGCAGTTGCTTCAGAAGTCATGCCTTTAGCTTATCGACTGCACGCCCGGCCGATGCCGGGACCCGGAGCGAAGGCCGGGCAGACCGAAAGGCTAGATGGTGTAGTGCACTCCGGCGACCGCCACCGCGACGTCGCCGCCGAACACCGGGCGGGCCTCGGCCATCACCGTGGTCTGTGATGTCCACACGGGAATGTGCGTGAGCAGGAGCCGGCGCGCCCCCGCCGCCGCAGCCGCCTCCCCGGCCCGCTTTCCGGTCAGGTGGACGTCCTTGATGCCGTCATCACGGCCTTCCTCGAAGGCTGCCTCGCACAGGAACAGGTCGGCGTCCTTGGCCGCTTCCTCAAGCCCGGCACAGGAATCGGTATCACCGGAATAGGTCAGGGTCCGGGACACCAGGGTGCCGTCCTTGTCCGGCTCCACCACTTCCACCCGCAGGGCGTAGGCCTCCTCCACGGGGTGGTTCACGGCGAAGGGCGTCACGGTGAAGGGCCCCACGGTCACGGCTTCGCGTTCCGCCCAGTTGGTGAAGTCGAATTCCTCGTGCATCCCGGGGTCCAGCTCCAGGCCGTACGCCGTGGCCATCCGGTCTGCCGTGGCCGCAGGTCCCCAGACGGGGATCCGGCCGCGCCCCCAGCCGCCGGGCTTCCACCGGACAGCCACGTGCAGGCCGCACAGGTCCATGCAGTGGTCGGGGTGCAGGTGGGTGAGGAAGATGGCGTCAATGTCCTCGAGGTCAGTGTAGCGCTGGATGGCACCCAGCGCCCCGCTGCCCAGGTCCATGACCACTTTCCAGGTCCGCTCGCCGTCGTTTGCGGTCAGGAGGTAGCACGACGCCGGTGACCCGGGGCCGGGAAAGGAACCTGTACAGCCTACGATGGTGAGCTTCACTGGCCGGTTCCTCCGGTCACCGGGCTGCCCACGAAGTTGGAAATCCGCGGACGCGCTGCAGCGCTTTGGGCTGCGGCGATCATCTCCGGGGTGATCCGGGCCAGGCTCCCTGTGGGGTACTGGGCGGCCACGTGGTCCACATGCCGGACGGAGAGGACCTCGGGCCCGAGGAACCTCCGGGCCAGTGCCTCGAACTGGCCGGCGTCACCGGTGGCCACGAAGTGGTGCTCCGGCGGGGCAACGTCAGTGCGCTGCAGGTTGTGGGTGGCCAGGGCGCGGTAGACGTCCTTGGCCGTTTCCTCAGCGCTGGACACCAGGGTCACATCCGCCCCCATGACGTAGGAGATGACACCCGTGAGCAGCGGGTAGTGCGTGCAGCCCAGGACCACCGTGTCCACGCCGGCAGCCTTCAAGGGGGCAAGGTACTCCTCGGCGACAGCCAGCAGCGCCGGCCCGGTGGTGACCCCTGCTTCGACGTAGCTGACGAACTCCGGGCACGCCACGGAGGTGATGGCAAGGTCCGGCGCAGCGGCGAACGTATCTTCATAGGCGCGCGACCCTACGGTGGCGGAGGTGCCGATCACGCCCACCCGTCCGCTGCGGGTGGCGGCCACGGCACGCCGCACCGCAGGCTGGATGACTTCGATAACGGGGATGCCGTACTTGGCCGTGTACCTCTCGCGGGCGTCCCGCAGGACCGCGGCCGACGCCGAGTTGCAGGCAATGGTGAGCAGCTTGACGCCGGAGTCCACCAGTTCGTCCATCACGCCCAGGGCGTTGGCCCGCACCTCCGCGATGGGCAGGGGGCCGTACGGTCCGTGCGCCGTGTCCCCCACATAGAGGATGGACTCGTTGGGAAGCTGGTCGATGATGGAGCGGGCCACCGTGAGGCCGCCAACACCGGAGTCGAAAACGCCAATGGGCCGCGACTCCAGGGCGGCGGCGGGCAGGTCGCTGGCGTCGGACCCCGCTGCAGCGCCGGCTGACGGATCCATGCTTGAGGCTCTACTCATGATTATTCGAGGATAGGTCTTCCCCGCAGCTCCAGTCATGAACCTGTGGCCGGGAGCTCATGTCTGGTGTGTCACAGCGCAGGGACGGGGAGCAGTCCGCGCCGCTCACCGGCGGGAGTCCATGGACTGCAGCATGGCCTGGACGAGCGACTCCTGGAGCCAGGTGGCGAAGTTGTAGACCAGGGCCAGGTAGCTCTCCACGTCCTCGGCCTGGGACCAGTCCTGCATCAGGTGGACGTGCTCGGCGTCCTCCTCGTCCTGGATGTCCAGCCGCTCGGCGAGGACCAGCCGGACATCGTTCAGTGCCATGGACCAGTGCCGTGCGCCGTCGGACGTCAGGACGATCTCGTCCTTGTCCAGGTCCAGGGCCGCGGCCCGCAGGGCGCCGATCTTCGTTTCCCGCAGCGAGCGTTCGGTGAGCTGGCGGAACTCCAGGGAGGCGCCGGCGTCGTCCTTCATGACGTTGGGAAGCAGGCGCTTGACGGCCCGGTCACTAGGCTCTGCCACGTCCATGTCCAGGCCGATCAGGGCGGCCAGGGGATCCTGGCCGTCGCGGTCCTCCGGCTGGAGCATGGAGATGACGTCATGGATCAGGCTGCGCAGCAGGTCGCGTTCCGCGGGCTCAAGGTAGCCGGTGATGCCTTTGAGTCCGTACTTGAATGCCTTAGCCACGTTTTCCCTTGCCCTGTCCCCCGCCGGAGTTGCCGTTGTTCCCGCCGCTGGCTTTTTCCACGGTGGCCCACAGCCCAAACCCGTGCATGGCCACGGCATGGCGTTCCACCTGTTCCTTGCTGCCCGAGGCAACAATGGAGCGGCCCTTCTTGTGGACCTCCATCATGAGCTTGTTCGCCTTGCTCTCCGAGTAGCCGAAATAGCTTTGGAAAACATAGCTGACGTAGCTCATGAGGTTGACGGGATCGTTCCAGATCACCAGGTTCCAGGGGATGTCCGGTGCGGTCAGGGAATCTGTGGATTCCGCTGTTCCGGTCCGGGTGCCCTCCTGTGTATCAGGGCCGAGCGCAACGCTTAAGGTCATCTGTCCATTCTATGGGGATGCCGGACCCACGCCGGCGAGGGGCCCGCGGCGAAGCGAAGCGAGACGTGGGAGCCGGTGGGTGGGCCCACGCCGGCGAGGGGCCCGCGGCGAAGCGAAGCGCGACGTGGGAGCCGGCGGGGACTAGAGTGACTTTCGTGAGTACCTCCGCTGGCTGGGAGCATCCCCGCACGTCCTTTTACACCGACCACTACGAGCTGACGATGCTGCAGGCATCGCTGCATTCCGGGGCCGCGCACCGCAAGTCGGTGTTCGAGGCTTTTGCCCGGCGGCTGCCGGATGGCCGGCGCTACGGCATCGTGGCCGGCACGGGACGGCTGCTGGAGGGCATCGCCAACTTCCGCTTCGGGGACGCCGAGCTCGAGTTTTTGGAACGCACCAAGGTGGTCAATGCGCAGACGCTGGAGTACCTCGCGTCCTACCGTTTTTCCGGTGACATCTGGGGCTACCCCGAAGGCGAGGCGTACTTCCCGAACTCCCCCATCCTCATCGTCGAGGCCACGTTCGCCGAGGCCTGCATGCTGGAGACCTACCTTTTGTCCGTGTTGAACCATGACAGCGCCATCGCCTCGGCTGCTTCCCGGATGGTCACCGCGGCCGGCGGCCGGCCCTGCATCGAGATGGGCTCCCGGCGCACCCATGAGGAAGCAGCCACCGCTTCTGCCCGGGCAGCTATCATCGCCGGGTTCGACAGCACCTCCAACCTCGAGGCCGGGATCCGCTACGGGATCAAGACGGTGGGCACCGCCGCCCACTCCTTCACCCTCCTGCACGACACCGAGCGGGACGCGTTCGAGGCCCAGATTGCCTCGCTCGGCGACCACACGTCCCTGCTGGTGGACACGTACGACGTCGAAGCGGCCGTCCGCACGGCCGTGGACCTTGCGGGTCCTCGCCTGGGGGCGGTCCGGCTGGACTCCGGCGACCTTGTGGCCCAGGCGCAGTGGGTGCGCAGGCTCCTTGACGACCTCGGCAATGAAAACACCAAGATCGTGGTCACCTCCGACCTCGATGAGTACGCCATCGCCGCCCTGCAGTCCGCCCCCGTGGATTCCTACGGCGTGGGCACGTCCCTGGTCACCGGCTCGGGCGCCCCGACGGCGAGCATGGTGTACAAGCTGGTCAGCCGCACGGACGACGACGGAACGTTCGTCTCCGTGGCCAAGGCGGCCAAGAACAAGGCCAGCGTGGGCGGCCGCAAGTACGCGCTGCGCAAGCTCAACGAGCGCGGGATTGCCACAGCGGAAGTAGTGGGCGTCGGCCGCCGGCCGGAGGATGACGGCAATGACCGTCCCCTCCTGCAGCAGTTCATGAAGAACGGGGAGCTGCTGCCGGGCTGGACCGGCCACGAGGGCGTGCTGCGGGCCCGCCAGCGCCATGCGGATTCCATGGCGGAGCTGCCGCCGGTGGTCAACCGCCTGCAGCGCGGGGAAGCAGCCATCCCTACTCTCTATGAAGAAAACTGAGGAGAACCGATGTCCCGGGCACTGATCATCGTCGACGTCCAGAACGATTTCTGCGAGGGCGGTTCGCTGGCCGTTTCAGGCGGCGCGGATGTTGCCGGCGCCATCAGCGAATATGTGGACGCCCACCACGGCGAGTTCGACCACATCGTTGCCACCCAGGACTGGCATATCGATCCGGGGGAGCATTTCTCTGACACACCGGACTTCAAAGACAGCTGGCCGCCGCACTGCGAGGCGGGCACCCCCGGTGCTGAACTGCATCCCGACCTGGACACCGAATACATCCAGGCCTACTTCCAGAAAGGCCAGTTCTCCGCGGCCTACTCCGGATTCGAGGGCCTGCTGGCCCCCGAGGATGCGGTGCCCACCGGGGAACGGCAGCCCGGGGCCCTGCCCGGTCCCGCGGACGCCGAGAGGTTCGCTCCGGACGAAGACGCGATCGGGCTGGACGACTGGCTGCAGAGCCATGACGTGGAGGACGTCGTGGTTGTGGGAATCGCCACGGATTACTGCGTGATGGCAACGGCCCTGGACGCCGTCCAGGCCGGTTACTCCGTCACCGTCCTGCGCTCCCTGACGGCCGGGATCGCCGAGGACCTGGAGGAAGCAGTGGCCGAAATGGAACTAGGTGGCGTTGACGTAGCCTAGGGCAGCTACAGGAGTGGCCCGGCGCCCATGGGCAGCCGGCCCTTCGTTGTTTCACCCGCCCCTTGATCCCGGGGCAGGAACGGGAACCGGGTACTACAGTGGATGCATGGCTGCCAGCCGCAATCCGCTCGACGACCTGCGCGAAACCATCGGCCGCCTTGCCGATCAGCTCAAGCTGCCCGGCTCGGAGCGCGTGGACGACCTGGTCGGCGATCTCGTGGGTCCGAAGCCCGGGCCGGCCCGGCCATTGTCCGAGGTGCAGGCCGAGCTCGACGCGCTGGTTGGACTGGAGACAGTGAAGGAGCAGGTGCGGGCGCTCGTGGCACTGCTCCAGGTCCAGGCCCGCCGCAAGGCGCACGGACTGCCGGAGGTGGCCACATCACAGCATCTGGTGTTCCTCGGAAACCCGGGCACGGGCAAGACCACTGTGGCGCGGCTCCTGGCCGAGATGTACCGCGCGGTCGGCCTGCTGCAGAAAGGCCACTTGGTCGAGGTCGACCGTTCAGGCCTGGTGGGGCAGTACGTCGGGACGACCGCCATCAAAACGGATCGGGTGATCCGGCGTGCACTGGACGGCGTCCTGTTCATCGACGAGGCCTACGCGCTGTCCCCGGAGGACGGCCGGATGGACTTCGGCCCCGAGGCGATCGAGGTCCTGCTCAAGCGGATGGAGGACCACCGCCACCGCCTGGTGGTGATCGTGGCAGGGTATCCGCGGCTGATGGAGTCCTTCCTGCTCTCGAACCCCGGACTGCGCTCCCGGTTCGCCCGCGAGATCACGTTCCCCGACTACTCCGTGGACGCACTCCAGACGATCTTCAACCGGATGCTGACCCAGCACGGGTACAGGCTGGAGCCGGGCGCGGACCAGATGCTGCGCCGCATCTTCACCGGGCTCCACGCGGGCGAGGACTCCGGCAACGCACGGTTCGCCCGCACGCTGTTCGAGCAGGCGCTCAACCGCCAGGCGCTAAGACTGTCCCTTGACGAGGAACACAGCCTCGACGCGCTCGATCGTGAGGCCGTCATGACGCTCACCGCGGACGACCTCGTCGAGGCCGCGCTGGCCTTGGGCGAGGAACCGGAGCCGGAACCGACGCCGGAACCGGAGCAGCCACGCTGGTGGCGCTGGCTGGCCTGACCGGCGATGCGGCGGCTGCAAGGCGCACTTTCAGGGAGCAGTCCACTAAGCACCGGGCCACCTTATAGTGCCAGCCCCGCTATTTCCGGCCGATGAACCAGTCCTGGAGCTTCCGCAGTCGAGACTGCAACTGCTCCTCGTTCGCCTGGGCAACGGGCGGTCCGCCGCACACCGTCCGCAGCTTGGTGTGCACCACCCCGTGCGGAGTGCCGGTGCGGGCAGACCAGGCGGCCACGTTCTTGGCCAGCTCGTTGCGGAGGTCCATCAGCATCCGGTGGTCCGGGACGGCCGGAGCCGGGCTTTCCGCCGCCGCGGGTGCCTTCCGGTTCTTGCGGTTCAGCTGCTCGTGCTGGCGCTGCCGCAGCAGCGTGCCCACCTGCTCCGCGTCCAGCAGCCCGGGGATGCCCAGGAAGTCCATCTCGTCGTCGGACCCCACCTCGCCGCCCGTGCCGAACTCGCCGCCGTCGAACAGCACGCGGTCAAAGGACGCCTGCGAATCCAGGGCCTCGAACTTGCCCTTGGTGAGGCTGTCCGATGCCTTGTCCTCGCGGTTGGCCTCGGCCATCAGCGAGTCCTCGGGATTGAACAGGCCGTCCGCGTCTTCCTTCTCCGGGCGGTCCAGGGCGTGGTCCCGTTCCGCCTCCATAGAGTTGGCAAGGGCCATCAGCTGCGGCACCGAGGGCAGGAAGACCGACGCCGTTTCGCCCCGCTTGCGGGCACGCACGAAGCGGCCCACCGCCTGGGCGAAGAACAGGGGGGTCGATGTTGACGTGGCATACACGCCGACGGAAAGCCGCGGAACGTCCACGCCTTCGGACACCATCCGGACGGCCACCATCCAGCGTTTCTCGCTGGCGGTGAATTCCTCGATCTTGCTCGACGCCTTCGCGTCATCGGAAAGGATGACCGTGGGAGACTCCCCCGTGATCCTCTTGAGCTGTCCGGCATATGCGCGGGCGTCCTCGTGATCCGTGGCAATCACCAGGCCGCCGGCGTCGGGAACGGTGCGGCGCACCTCGCTGAGCCGCCTGTCCGCACCCGCAAGCACCGCCGGAATCCACTCGCCTGCGGGGTTCAGAGCGGTACGCCAGGCGTGGGACGTGATGTCCTTGGTCACCGCGGCCTCACCCAGCGACGCCGCCATCTCCTCGCCGGCACTGGTCCGCCACCGCATCTGCCCGGAATAGGCCATGAACATCACCGGGCGGACCACGTGGTCCCGCAGCGCATTGCCGTACCCGTAGGTGTAGTCCGCCTTGGAGCGGCGGATGCCGTCCCGGTCCTGGGCGTATTCGACGAAGGGAATGGGAGAGGTGTCGGAACGGAACGGCGTTCCCGTCAGCGAGAGCCGCCTGACCGCGGGGTCGAAGGCCTCGCGCAGCCCGTCACCCCAGGACAGTGCCTCGCCGCCGTGGTGGATTTCGTCAAGGATCACCAGCGTGCGCGCAGCTTCCGTCTTGGCGCGGTGGAGAAGCGGCTTGCTGGCCACCTGCGCATAGGTGACGGCAACGCCGATGAAGCCGCGGCCGTGCTGGCCGTCGGAGTTCTTGAAGTTGGGGTCGATGGCGATGCCCACCTTTGCCGCCGCATCCGCCCACTGCCGCTTCAGGTGGTCGGTGGGCGCCACGATGGTCACCCTGTTAACGGCGCCGGAGTCGATGAGGGTGGACGCCACCCTCAGCGCGAAGGTGGTCTTGCCGGCGCCCGGCGTTGCCACGGCGAGGAAGTCGCGTGGGCTGTTGCGCAGGTACAGGTCCAGGGCTTCCTGCTGCCAGGCACGGAGTTTCGGGGCGGTTCCCCAGGCTGCACGTTCCGGATAGGCCGGAGGCAGGGTGGGGCCGCCAAAGAGCGTCTCCGTCACTATTTGTTGTTGCCCGAGTCCCCTCCGGGACCCTTGCCGCCGTCGTTGCCCGGGCGGAGGCCGTCGTAGACCTCTTTGCACATCGGGCAGACCGGGAACTTCTGCGGATCCCGTCCCGGCGTCCAGACCTTGCCGCACAACGCGATGACAGGATCCCCGGTCAGCGCGGACTCCATGATCTTTTCCTTGCGCACATAGTGCGAAAAGCGCTCCCGGTCCCCGGGCTCCACTTCCTGGCGCAGTTCCTCGCGCTCAATGGTGGCTGTGGACGTTCCAGCCCCGGAAAGCTCGCGCATCGGGTCGTTTTCGAGAGGGTCCGTCGTGCTAGTCATGCCAACCATCTTAGCTGTTCCACCGGCCGGACGTTCGACGTCGGCGCGTCCCCTGCCGGCCGCCGTCGGACTTTGCGGCGGCGTGCGCCGGCAGCGGGCGGTGCGGGCTAAATCCCCTGCCAGGCGGGCTTGTTGTCATAAGTGTGCCGGTAGAAATCCGCCAGTTTCAGTGCCGACGCCGCGGCCTCGTCCAGCAGGACGGTGGCGTGCGGGTGGAACTGCAGGATCGACGCCGGGCAGATGGCGGCGACGGGACCCTCCACGAACTCGCGGACAGCCTGGGCCTTCTGCGCACCGGTTGCCAGCAGGATGACGTGCCGCGCGTCCATGATGGTCCCCAGTCCCTGCGTCAGGACATGGTGCGGGACGTCCGCCAGGCTGGAGAAGAACCGGGCGTTGTCCCTGCGGGTCTGTTCGATGAGGCTCTTGATGCGGGTCCTCGAAGCGAAGGAGGATCCCGGTTCGTTGAACGCGATGTGTCCGTCCGTTCCTACCCCGAGGAGCTGCAGGTCCACCCCGCCGGCAGCAGCGATCGCCTCCTCGTAGGCGCGGCAGGCAGCCGGGATGTCCGCGGCGGCACCGTCCGGCCCGTGGACGTTCTCCGGCCGGATGTTGACCCGGTTGGTGAACTCCCGGCGGACCACTTCCCGGTAGGACTCGGGGTGTCCGGGCGGAAGTCCCACGTATTCGTCCAGGGCAAAACCGGAAGCCCGGCTGAAGTCCAGGCCGTCGCGCTCATGGCGGGCAGCCAGCTCATCGTAGACCGGAAGCGGGGACGAACCCGTCGCCAGGCCAAGGACGGCATCAGGTCTGCGCCGGAGCAGGTCCTCGACGGCATCGGCAGCAAGCTTGGCGATGTGTTTGCTGCCGTTGAGGATGACGACTTCCATGCTGTTTCCTTCCGAATGCTCTTCAGCGGTTGACGGACACCTGGGCCAGCAGTTCGGGCCCGCGGGCGTCCAGCCATTTTCCGCCCAGCCTGACGCCTAGAACAAACAGGACCAGGCCCAGGACCGTCCCCGCGGTGAGGTTGATCCAGCCGAAAAGGCCGTTGCCCGTGACCACCTGCGCAACCAGGAGGCCCACCTGCGGCAGTACCAGGACCATAAGGACCAGCAGCCCTCCGAACTGCACCGCGAGGGTCTGCCCCACGTTGCCGGGCGGTTTCTTGAACGGGCTGTCGCCCGGCAGCGGAACAGCCACGGTGTACCGGGCCGAGACTACCGACGCCAGTCCCAGCCCGGTGAACAGGATGCCAAGGCTCAGGCCCAGCTGGCCGGGCAGGCCGGCCCAGTCCCCTGTCAGGGCGGAATACCCGAGGGCGAACACCAGCACCACCGGCAAGGCGAACGCCATGCAGGCCAGGGCGCGGCCCAGCCGGTCCGCCACTCCCCTGACGCCGGTGGCAAGGTGCAGGGCGAAAGCGGTGTTGTCGTAGGACACGTCGGCAGAGATGGACCAGGCAAGGATGAACGCGGAGAGCGGGGCAAGGATGCCCAGGCTGGTGAAGTCCCCGGTCTGGCTGCCCTGGAAGGCCAGCACCACGGGAAGCAGGGGGATCACCACCAGAGATCCCGAATACCGTGGATCCCGGAACCAGTACGTGAGGGACCTCGCCATGACCGCACCGGCCGGAGTGGCGGGCAGCACTCCCAGCAGTCCCAGCCTGCCGCCTTTGCGCCTGCCGCTGCCCGCGTACGGAGGAGTCACCAGCGCCCGTTCCAACAGTGATTTCCATGCCCACGCGAGCGCGGCCAGCGCTGCAACGGATACCAGCAGCTTCAATGCTGCCTGTCCCGGCTGCCCGGCGGCCACGTCACCGCCCAGCGACCACGGTGCGCCCAGCGGCGTCCAGGACAGCGTCCTGGCAAAGCCGGGCAGGAAACCGGTGGAGGCTGAGAGGCCCTGGCCTATTCCGGCCACAATGGGCCCCATCAATACCAGCGGCACCATGAACGCTATGGCGCTGATGTCCTTAAACCGCCGCGATGCGGCCAGGCTTGCCGTTGCCGTGGTCACCACTTTGGCGAGCACCACGCACGTCAGTACGCCCAGCACTGCCCCCACGAACGCGGCGAGCGCAGGAAGGACACCATGGGACCACGTGGCCACCGTGGACAGCGCCACCAGCGAAGTGGCCAGCCCCGGAATGCCGATCAGTCCGCCCAGGGCCAGCCCGGCCAGCATCTGCTTCATGGGGATCGCGAACGTAGTGAACCGTGCCGGATCCAGGGTCATGTCCGTGGCAGAGGCCACCACCGGCACGACGCCCCAGCCCAGGATGGCGGCGGATCCGCCGAGCACCACAGCGGTCTGGGCAAGGTCAAGAGGCGCGTTACGCAGCATCACCAGTGCCATCACAAGCGTTGCCACCATCCCCAGTGCGTAAAGCCCGGCGATGGCCATCCCCACCAGTTGCCACGGGCTGCGACGCAGGCCGTTGCGCAGCAGTGTCAGCTTGAGCCTTAGAAGGTGCGCAACCATTCCAGTCCTTCCGTGTGGCTGCGGCCGCCCACCAGCTGCACGAACCGGTCCTCCAGCGAGGCCCCGGCACGCACCTCGTCAACGGTTCCGGCGGCGAGCAGCCGTCCGTTGGCCACCACTGCCACGTGGTCGCACATGCGCTGCACCAGGTCCATGACATGGCTGGACACGATGACCGTGCCGCCCGAAGCGACGTAGCTGTCAAGGATGGAGCGGATGTTGGCCGCGGAGACCGGGTCCACCGCTTCGAAAGGTTCGTCCAGGACCAGCAGCCGGGGCGCGTGGATGAGGGCGGAGGCCAGCGCAATCTTCTTGGTCATGCCCGCCGAGTAGTCCACCACCAGGGTGCCGGCGTCATCCTGGAGATCCATGGCGGCGAGGAGGTCCGCAACGCGCGTGGCCACAGTCTCCCGGTCCATACCCCTCAGCAGCCCCGCATAGGTAATGAGCTGCTCGCCGGTGAGCCGGTCGAACAGCCGCACCCCGTCCGGCAGGATGCCCATCAGCCTCTTCGCGTCCAGCGGCCGCTGCCAAACGTCCACGCCGTGGACTGCCGCTGTCCCAAAGTCCGGACGCAGGAGGCCGGTTGCCATGGACAGCGTGGTGGTCTTACCGGCGCCGTTGGGGCCCACTATGCCGTAGAAGGAGCCGGCCGGCACGTCCAGGCTGATGCCGTCCACGGCGATCTTCCCGCCGAACCGCTTGGCAAGCCCGCGGATGGACAAGGCCGGCACCTGCGGTGCCGCACCGGGGTGCAGAGCCGGCACGGAATGCAGTGCATGGTCTGGTTGCGGGGCCGGCTCGCGTTGCGGGGCCTGATCGGGTTGCAGTGCCGGGTCGGGTTGCGGGGCAGTCATGAAGCCAGACTAGCCCTCGGGTACCCGCTGCGGGGTCCTCCCTGAGGAGTAGCGGGAAAGGCGTAGGAACCACTTCCGGCAGGACGCTGTCCGGCGACATCGTCCCGGGGCTCCCTAACGCACCTTCCGGATGCGGATGGGCCCCTTGGCGGTGGAGGGATCCACCACCGAGCCGCCTTGGGTGATCTGGACTTCGCCTGCGTCAACCAGCCGCCGCGCCGCCCTGCGGGCGGGCTCCATGAGGTTGCGCCACGTCCCGCCGCCGACAGCGCGGGCAGCCTCCGACGGGCAGATGGTGGACGTGGCGGCCCTGGCGGCCAGGAGTTCCAGGATGGCGGCTTCCAACTGCTGGTCGACCCCGCCGCCCGGCGCCGGCGCCCCCTCAGCAGCTGGCTCCCGCTCAGGGTCCGACGCGGGCTTTGGCGGAGTGCGGCGGTCCCGACTGGCCATCACGGGACCGTCAGAAGGTGCGCCGCGGAACGGCACGCTGGTATTGCGGCGGCCACGCGAGGTCATGGCCCAGTTCAAAGGCAGCCCTCAGCCACCAGTGCGGGTCCCGCAGTGCTGCCCTCGCGATGAGGACGCCGTCAGCCTGTCCTGTGGCGACGGCGTGTTCAGCCTGGCCTGCCGAGGTCAGCAGGCCAACGGTGCCGGTGGCCACTCCGGCTTCCTTCCGGATGGCTGCCGAAAATCCGGTCTGGTAGCCGGGGCCGGCCTTGATCTGCTGGTGGGCAACGGCGCCCCCGCTGGACACGTCGATAAGGTCCACACCGTGTTCGGCGGCCTGCCGTGCCAGGCGCACGGAAGCGGCCAGATCCACGCCGCCTTCTGCCCAGTCGCTGGCGGAGATCCTCAGGAGCAGCGGCATGGACTCCGGAATGACCGCGCGGACGGCGTCAACAACAGCCAGCATCAGCCGGTTCCGGCCCGTTTCGTTGCCGCCCCAGGCATCGGTCCGTGTGTTGATCAGCGGGCTCTGGAACTGGTGCAGGAGGTACCCGTGGGCCCCGTGGATCTCAATCGTGTCGAAGCCCGCGTCCACCGCCCGCACAGCGGCGTCGGCAAAGTCGCGCACCACGCCGCTGATCTGCTCCACGCTCATCGCCGCGGGGTCCGCGTACCCTTCGAAACCCAAAGGCGACGGGCCCACGGTGGTCCAGCCGCCGTCGGACTCCGGAACGCTGCCGTGCTTGCCGGAAAATGGCCAGTAGGTGGACGCTTTCCTGCCCGCGTGGGCGAGCTGCACGCCGATCTTGGCGTTGGCGGCGCCGTGCCGGTGGACAAAGGACGTGATCCGCTGCCAGGCTTCCGCCTGCTCACCGTTGTAGAGGCCGGCGTCGCGGGGGCTGATCCGGCCTTCCGCATTCACGGCGGCGGCTTCGGTCAGTATCAGCGCCGCGCCCCCGGTGGCGAAGGACCCCAGATGCATCAGGTGCCAGTCGTTCGGGACTCCCGGGGCGTCGTCGGGGTCGCAGCTGTACTGGCACATCGGCGACACCCAGCCCCGGTGCTGCAGCTCCAGCGAGCGGAGCCGCAGGGGCTGGAAGAGCGCCGGCACTAGAACAACACCCTCGCGAGGGCCTGGCGCGCCTTGGCAACCCGCTCGTCCGCGGTGCCCACCACATCGAACAGCTCCAGAAGCCGGACGCGGGCAGTCTCACGCTCCGGGCCGAAGTTCCGGCCAATGAAGGAGACCAGCCGGCTCAACGCATCCTCCACATGGCCGCCGGCCACATCAAGGTCTGCCACCCCCAGCTGGGCCTCAAGGTTGTCCGGCTCATTGGCCGCGAGCGTGCGCAGGGCTTCGCCGTCCTGGGCGGAAAGTGGCTGCAGCCTCCCCATCAGCTCCACCTGGGCCAGTCCGGCCTTGGCCTCATGGTCCGCAGGCATCTCGGTCAGCGCCTGGCGGTAGGCAACGGCCGCGGCAGCGTAGTCCCCCGCTTCGATGGCGTCGAACGCCGCCTGGTGCAGCGGCGGCAACGGCGGCGGAGCGTCCTCTTCCTCCGCACCGGCACCCAGGCTCCCGGTCACGCCGTTCGCGGCGGCCACTTTCAGCAGTTCGTCGAAAAGGCTGCGCACCTGCTGCTCGTCCGCGCTGCCCTGGAAGAGCGGCACCGGCTGGCCCTTGAGGACGGCCACAGCGGTGGGGACAGCCTGCACCTGGAAGGCTTGGGCAAGCTGCGGGAACGCTTCGATGTCCGCGGCGCCAAGGACCAGCCGGCCGCCGTAGCCGCCAACCACCCGCTCCAGGACCTCAAGCACGGCTGCCGACTCCGGCGAGTAGGAGGCCCACAGAGCAAACACCACAGGCACCTGCGCCGACAGCTCCACGAGCTGCTGGAAGTTGCCCTCGGTGACGTTGACCTTCAGTTCCTGGGCGCCGGGAGCGGCACCCGGCTGGGCGCCTTCCTGCGGCGTTCCGGTCCCGGCCGGTGAAGCTGCCGAGGCCGGGCGCTGCTTCAGGCTGGAAAGGTCGACGGCGCCGCGCAGGTTAAGCAGGTTGGCAGCGGCAGGAGGGACTGGGCGGGAAGCTGGCGAACTCATGCTTTCCACTCTAGCCACTCCGGCCGCTGCCGGGGCTACTGCAGGAAGGGGATTACTTGAAGCTGGCCCCCGTCAGGCCGCGGGTTGCCGCCACAAGCTTCATCGGGTCCGTTGAACCTGCCGGCGGCACGTACACGGCCACCGACTCGGCAAAGCTCAGGACCATGCCGGTGGTGGTTTCCTTGCCACCGGCCAGTGCCGCTGCGTCGTCACCGATGGTGAGCTTGTCGCCTGCGGCCTTGGGGGTCCCCTCGAAGCCGAAGTTGATCCGTCCCAGGACCAGCGCGCCGCCGTCAGCCGTGCGGAAGACAACAGTGCTTTCGGGGACCAACTTGTGGGTGAAGGAGAAGTTGCCGTTCTCACCGGACTTCACCACTTCGGCCTGGTAGGACAGGGTATCCGCGATGTACGGCGAGGACTCCCCTTCCACCAGCTTGTCCTTGAAGGCCGAATCTTCGGAGGTGAGGCGGTCCGCCAGGCCGGACAAGGCTTCTTCACCGCTGTAGAGCAGGCCCGTCTTGTCTGCGGGTGCCAGCGTCTCGGTGCCGTCCCGGCTGATGGTGGGGAACGTGGTGCCGGGCTGCAGCGGGTTGGTTTCCACGAGCTTGTAGTTCTCACGCGGCGAGGCCTGGACCAGCGTCAGCAGCTGCGGCACCACATTGCCCTCACCCTGGGTCACGGCCATGACGGACCGCGGCCATTCGCGGTCGCTGGTCACCACGGTGGTGAGGAGCTTGGTGGAGCGCACCGGCATGCGCGGCTCGTAGGAGCCTACCTGTGAACGGATCTTGTAGTTCTGGGTGCGGACTTCCAGTTCGGTCCCGCCCACACGGTCGGACAGCTTGGCGGCATCCTTGGCCGCATCTCCAGCGTCAACGGCGCTGGAGACCTGCTCCAGGATCCGGCGGAACTGGGCATCCAGCAGGACGGGGGAACCTGCCTCCTGCGCTGCGGGCGACGCCGTTGCCGCGTCCGCGGAAGGCGCGGGCGCGGGAGAAGTGGCACTTGCGGCGACGCCGGTCCCGGCCACCACGGCAGCGGCAACGACGCCGGCAGCAGCCATGGTCACCCGCGACGACGACTTTGCCTCGCTGCGGGCGCGGGCGCGCCGGGCAAAGCCGCTGCCCTCTCCGCCGCCCTCACCGTTGCGCCTGCGGGCAGAGAGCAGGGCCAGTACGATCCCGGCAACAACCAGCAGGGAACCAAGGACCATCAGGGGAACGGCCCAGGGTGTGGAGGTGTCGTTCGGGAACGTCATGGAGATGGAGGCAGGTGCGGGCTGCGTTCCGTCCGAGGCCAGCAGCAGGGTCCAGTCCCCGTCAGCCGGCGGGGTCCAGGAGTACTCAAGCTCCCCGCTGGCATTCTCGGTGGAAACCCAGAGGTCAGAGCCGGCAGGGTTGGGGGCAGTGGCCTCGCCGTCGGCGTGCTCAACCTGGAGCGACTCTCCGTCCTCGGTCACACCGGTAACGGTGTTGTGTGCGGCCTGGCCAACCCATGCGTCCACGTCGTCCGGCCTGCCGGAGGCCAGCATGAAGTTGCCGTCGCCCTCGATATCGATCTTGACTGTCCCGCCGTGAAGGGTCCGCAGGTTCTGGTCGATCACGGTGATCGGCGCAGCGGCAGCATCGGCCGGCGCGGAAGCCGTAAAGGTTTCGGAGGGGGCCCAGATGGTCCTCTGGCCGATGCCGGCCAAAAGTGTCAGGAGGCCGAGCAGCACGAGTGCGACTGCAGTCTTTAAACGCAAGGGAACACCTATCATCAGCGGGGGTTTAGTTTCAATAGTATCCGTTTTGTTATCGCGGGCCCGGATCGGGGCTTCGCGCAGGATCGCCAGCGGGGCTCTGAACAGGCCCTTCAGCTGTTGTTGACAAGGCTGCTGATAGTGTTTGCGATGATCATCACACCGGCCCGCCCATGCGGCGCCATGTACGGAACAGGCCCCAAAAACCAGTGACTGACAAGACGGACGAATCCTCCGCGGCACCAGAGAACCCGGGGGGCACGCAGCCGCCGGCAGCCGCTCCGCCTGGTCCTGGAAAAGGGCCTGGAAAAGGGCCTGGAACTGTCCGCCGGAAGAGGCCCGCCGCGGCTGCACTCGGGATGCTGGCCCAGCGGCTGCGGCAGCCTTTGCCGGGCGCCCAGCCACGTCTTCGGTTCGAGATGCCGCCGGAGTACACGCGGCAGGACGGGGACGGCGGAGGCGACAGCGGGGTGCAGCCCCAGTTCGGCAGTCCGGGCCCCCGAATTTCGCCACAGCACCCCCTGTATCTGGGCTTTATGGGAACCGTGGGCGTTGGGCTTGCACTGCTGGTCTACTGGATCGGCTCCAACACCACGCAACTGCTCCTGTGGATCGTTGCGGCGCTGTTCATCGCGCTGGGCCTTGAACCTGTCGTCAGTTGGCTGGAAGGCCGGAAAATCCCCCGTCCCGCCGGGATCCTGGTGTCCGTCACGGTACTGGTGAGCGCCGTCGTCGGCTTCTTCGCCACCCTTATCCCCACCATCGTCGAACAGGTCACGCAGATCGTCGAGCAGGCGCCGGTGTGGATCCGGGACTTCATCGATTCCGAGTTCTTCCGCAGCCTGGACGACCAGTTCGGTGTTCGCGACCGCGTCACGGAAGAGCTGGACAAGTTCGTGAACGACCCCGCGGCAATGGGCGGAATCTTTGGCGGCGTTGTCGGCTTTGGTTCCACCGTGGCCAACGGACTTTTCGGCACCCTGATCGTGCTGGTGCTGAGCCTGTACTTCCTTGCTGCCCTGCCCGCGATGAAGAAGTGGGGCTACCGGCTTGCGCCGCGGTCCCGGCGGCACCGTGTGGAGGCCCTGTCCGAGGAAATTACCCGATCGGTGGGCAACTACGTGATCGGGCAGGCGGTGGTTGCCCTCCTGAACGCCACCTTTGCCTTCATCGTGATGTCAATCGTGGGAATACCCTTCGCCCTGCTGCTGGCCTTCGTGGTGGCGCTGCTCGCCTTCATTCCGCTGGTGGGCGGAATGATTGCCGGGGTCGTGGTGCTGCTGGTCTCGCTTACGGAGGGCTGGCAGACCGCGGCCATCTACGGAATCTGCTACTTCTCCTACCTGCAGTTCGAGGCCTACTTCATCTCCCCGCGCATCATGCAGAAGGCCGTGGCCGTTCCCGGCGCCGTGGCTGTTATCTCGGTCATCGCCGGCGGCAGCCTGCTGGGGGTCCTCGGCGCCCTCATCGCCATTCCCACGGCGGCTGCTGTCCTGCTGCTGGTCAGGGAGATCTACATCGTCCGCCAGGACCAGCACTAACGCAGGAGCAGCACCACGGCAGGTCCAGCACCGGGCCGCCGCTGTGGGGCCGAACCGCGGCGGAACCAGGGATCCTAGGCGGAGGCTGTGGCGACGGGCCCGTCCCATTCCTGCGGCAGTCCCGCAGCGCCTGATCCTGCTTCGCTGACCTCATCCACGATTTCATTGAGGACCCGGGCAGCATACTTCTCCCCCACCCACAGGTGTTTGGCACCGTCCACGCCCACCACGCGGGCCTGCGGCACCAGGCTGAAGCGTTCGGCCGCCTCGGCAGGCTTGAGGAAGTCGTCGTGCTCCGGCACCAGGACCGCGAGCGGCTTTCCGGATGCCGCCCACTGCAACAGGTCCTTGTCCTTGGCCCGGTGCAGCGGCGGCGAGAGCAGGACTGCCCCCTCGACCTGGGACGCCACCGGCTCCACGGCCCCGTACATCAGGGCGAGTTCCGTGCCGAAGGACCACCCGACCAGCCAGCGGTTGGGCAGGCCGCGTTCGACGGCGAAGCGGACCGCGGCCTCCATGTCATGGCGCTCCCCTACCCCCTCGTCGAAGGCCCCGCTGCTGGTTCCGTGCGGGGATGCGGTTCCGCGGGTGTTGAACCGCAGCACGGCGATGCCGGCGAGCGCAGGCAGCCGGTAGGAAGCCTTGCGGTAGACATGCGAGTCCATGAACCCGCCGTGCGTTGGAAGGGGGTGCAGGGTGATCAACGTGGCATTCACGGGGCCGGATTCCGGCAGCGCCAGCTCGGCCACCAGTGTGTGCCCGTCTTCCGTATCCAGCTTCACCAGCTCGCGCTTGGCGGGCAGCACGGTGGAGGCACGGATGGGAGTGGGGCCTGGGCCCTGGCGGAATTCGTACGACGCCGGATCAAAAGTCATGCCTGCCAGCTTAGCGACAGCGGGCGCATCTTTGCCCTCAGGTCAGCGGTAGCGGTAACTGCGTGACATCCAGCAGTTGGTGTGCCAGTGCCGGCGCTCGGCCAGTCCGGCGGCAGCGCCGAACAGGTGGTCATCCTTCCAGACCACCAGGTGGGCCACACCGGGCGGCACGGCGGTGGAGCACTCGGGGCAGATATAGGTCTTTTCGGCGTTCCTGGCGGTCATGGTGCGCACCATCCACTCGCCGTCAGGGGCGCTTTCCCGCCGTGCAATCCCGGCACGCGCCCGTTCCAGGTCCAGCTCGGGCACCTCCCGGCTGCCCTTCTTTCCGGCGCCCGCCCTTCCGGACACGGAACCCTTTCCGGACACTGGGCGGCGGGGTCGGTTGGAGCGCGGCATGCATCCATTCTGCCCCAGCCGCCGTGCGGTTTCCTGCGGGCAGACCCCGGTGCGGTGGCCACCCCCTGCCAACTGCGTGCGCGGCAGACGGTAGTCTGTACGGCGTGCGACTTGTCATAGCCCGATGCTCCGTTGATTATGTTGGCCGGCTCAAAGCCCACCTCCCGCTTGCCACCAGGCTCCTGCTGGTGAAGGCCGATGGCTCCGTCCTGGTCCATTCAGACGGCGGTTCCTACAAGCCGCTCAACTGGATGAGCCCACCGGCCACCCTCAGGGTCTCCTCCCCGGAGGACGTGGATCTTGAGCTGGGGGTGATGGAGCAGTGGACAGTGCAGTCAGCCAAGACCGATGACCGGCTCATCATCAACATCCATGAAAAGCTCGATGAGTCGTCCCACGATCTCGGCGTGGACCCCGGGCTCATCAAGGATGGCGTGGAGGCAGACCTGCAGCGGCTCCTGGCGGAACAGATTGAAACGCTGGGGACGGGATACTCCCTCATCCGCCGTGAATACTTCACGGCCATCGGGCCGGTGGATATCCTGGCGCGCGACGCCGAGGGCGCCACGGTTGCCATTGAGCTGAAGCGGCGCGGCGATATCGACGGCGTTGAGCAACTCACGCGTTACCTTGAGTTGCTCAACCGCGATCCCCTGCTGGCCCCGGTCCGCGGGATTTTCGCGGCCCAGCAGATCAAGCCGCAGGCCAAGGTCCTGGCCAATGACCGGGGCATTGCTTGCATCACGTTGGACTACGACGCCATGCGCGGTGTTGACGACAGTGAGTCCCGGCTTTTCTGACCGTGCGGCCCGGCACTTCGTGGCCCGTTGCAAATGCCCCTGACGTGCGCATTAACCTCCTCTTCGCCCAAAATTTATCCATTTTGAAGCCCAAACCGTTGACCTGCGGGAACGGGCATGAAATTCTTATCTCAGTCTTTGTGTAGGTGTTTTTTCATGCTCGCAAGACATGTTGCGAGCGCGAAGCTCCTGCACCGCCGGTTCCTTTTCCAGGGGCGGCTGACCAGGATTCTTCTCGCGGAGTGACCAAGGCCGGCACGAGGTGTGCCGATCTTAAAAAGTTCCACAATGAGGAGAAATAAATGGCACAGGGAACCGTCAAGTGGTTCAACGCTGAAAAGGGCTTCGGCTTCATTACCCCGGATGATTCGGACGGTGACGTCTTCGTCCACTACTCCGAAATCCAGACCGGCGGCTTCAAGACCCTCGACGAGAACCAGCGCGTTCAGTTCGAAATCGGCCAGGGCGCCAAGGGTCCGCAGGCTACCGGTGTAACGCTGGTCTAGTCTCCGCCCGCCGCCGCACCAGCGGCCGGCAGCGAAAAATGGTCCCCGGCATTTGTGCCGGGGACCATTTTTATGTTCAGTTCCAGAAGCGGGAGTTGCCGGACAAAAGGTGGGGAAAACCCGGACGCCCTTGCGGGAGGAAATTCATCAGTAAATGCTGCGGCATTCACTTTCCTAAACTTCGCACCAAACGCGCGCCCTGCGCAAGCGAAAGCCCGGGGAGGTAGGCGCGGGTCAGTGCCCGGCCAATAGCCGGCAGGTGCAGCGGGTCCTGGTAATAGAGATAGAGTGCGCGGTACTCCGGCTTGAACCTTGATTTGAACGCCGCCAGGGACCGGAAACCGTAGACAGGTTCGAGGGCGTGCCCCACCAGGTCCAGGATTTTCACCAGGTTCTCCGGGCCCGGCTGCCCATCCTCCCTGCCGCCGGGGTTCTCCCCGGCAGGACCGCTTCCCGGCGCTCCTGCCTGCCCCACGGGAACCCGCGCCAGCGGGGAGCCGGACAGGGAGATCACCTCCACCGAACCGCGCAGCTCCAGGACCGCGGAGGCGATCAGGAATTCCATCACCCCGGGAAAACCTTCGGCGCCACGGCGCATGACGTCCAGTGTCCGGCTGACCAGCCGCCCGCCGTCGTAGACGGGAAGCCAGCTGGTGACGCCGTGGACGGTTCCGTTGCCGTCCACGGCGAGGCAGCACAGCACCTCCTCGTCCTCAAGCTCGTCCACACCGCCCAGGGTGAAGCCCATCTCGGGGACAGACTTTCCTGCTGCCCACTCTTCGGACACCTCGCTCAACCGTGACCGGAGCGCCGCCGGCAGCGAGTGGTACGGCCCCCACACGGCACGCACGCCCAGCTTGGCGGCCCGGTTCAGCGCAGTCCGGACGTTCTGCCATTCCTTTCCTTTGAACTCGAGCTCGCGGATCGGCAACCGCGTTTCCTGGGCAACGGCCACCCGGGCAAACCCCTGTTCCTGCAGCGCCGGCCACAGTGTGTCATCGCACGAATACAGCGCCGGAATCAGCGCGTGGCTCCGGCAATAGGCCAGGAATTCCCCGGTAACGCGCTGTTGGGCTTCCTTCGGTCCGAAGGCTCCGCCGAGGGTGAGGGCAACACTGCCGTGCTGCTGGAAGGCGACGGCGCCCTTGCCGTCGGAGCTGAACCAATAGGTGTTGGGTTCCCACAGCGCCATCCACGAGAGCGGACCACCGCCCTGGTGCAGCAGCGACCTGGCCCTGTCCCTGTCCTCCACGCCGGAATCGGTGCCGTGGGCCTTGCCCAGCAGCACCCACCACACTGCCGCCAGCGCGATGACCCAGAACACCGGTCCGGAATAGGCAAACAGCACGGACTCCAGGGCGTTACGGTCAGCGAAAACGCCGCGGTAGTGCTGCGGAATGGGAATGGGGACGTACTGCCTGGCCAGCTCAGCCAGCAGTCCCAGCAACCCGCCGTCGCGCTCCAGCCCTCCTGACCAGAACCAGGCCAGTGCATAGGAGCCGGCCAGGGCAAGCCACGTTCCTCCCGCCACCGCCGCCAGCACCCTGCGGGAGGACGGCGCTGTCTGCACCCGGAACTGCCGCCGGTTAGACCACAGGACCAGCGCCAGCAGCAGCGGCACCACCACAAGGGGAAGCACGTGGGCAAACGCGGAGCCCATCGGCCCGGCATTGGGCACCTGGCTCCTCGAGGGCAACAGGGCGAAGAGGGCAAGGTAGACGGCGGCCAGCGCCGTAACGGCCAACTGGATGGCGATGGCAATGTTCAGGGCAAGGCGGCGGCCGCGGCGCATGCCGTCCGCACAGATCAGCAGCAGGGCTACCGGAACCACCGCCAGGGCAAGCCCGACTGGACCGGCAAAACCGGCCCGGCCCTCTTCCAGGCAGGAAGCCTCCACCGTGGCGCCGCAACTGAACGCCAGCTGGCCAAGCGTCGGCAGCGGATTCAGGAGCACGTCGCGCAGCAGGGCCAGCGGGCCCGTGGGCGCCCGGGCGATCCCGGTCAGGATCGGCCCCACGGCAAAAACGGCGACCGTGAGGGCCAGGAGGTTCCTGGTTTCGCGCCCGGTTGACCGGTGCCGGTGGAGCTGCCCCTGGTCCCCCTGGATCCACCAGCCGGCCAGTAGCCCCAGCACGGCGCCCAGCAGCCCGATCACAGTTTCAGCGTGCCCTACATACAGGACCAGCAGGAGCGAGATGGACAGCACGGCTGTCCGCAGGCGGCGCTGCCACAGGACCGGCAGCCGCGCGCTTCCCGCCAGGCCCGCCGTCAGCAGCGGGGCATACGGGCCAACCAGGACGTCATCGGCCATCCGGTCCAGCCAGCCGTCCCCCACGTATCCCGCAACCTGGGTCACCAGCAGGAACAGCGTGACGGCGGCGAACTGGCCGCCCAGCAGCAGTGCGATGGCCGCCCGCGTTCCCAGCCTGCGCTCGGCGGGGCCCAGGAACACCACGATCATTAGCGCGGCAACAAGGTAGGCCAGCGGATTCGTGGCGAAGAAGAGGCTGGTGAAGAGGGACCACCAGTTGCCGTCCCGGAGCCCCGGCCCGCTGACACCCGCAAGCCCCATCAATTCTTCGGGCGGGCCTGCAGCGAAGCTGCCGGTCACTGCCCCCGCGGCCAGGAAGAGACCGAGCACCGCAAGCGTAAAGGGTGCCGCCTTCACGGCCGACGCCCCGTCCTTGAGGGCGGGCAGCACCACCGTGGACCAGGCAAGGCGGGCAGTCCGCACCTGCTTCTCAGCGGTCACCTGTCCAGCCCCCAGCGTTCGGCCAGGAAGTCGAGGGCATCGGCAATACGCTTCGAGGAGGTATCCCACGAGTGGCCGGTATGCTCCACCTCGTAGGCGCGCACCGTAAAGCCGGCATCCTCCGCGGCAGCGGCCAGGGTACGGAGGTACCCGACGAATTCCGGGTCGTCCTGCCCGGCGGTCAGGTAGAGTCCGCTGCCATCGAAGCGCTGCTCCTTCATGATGGCCAGGGGAGTCTGCCGGACGAAGGCCTCAGGGTCCCCCGGGAAGGACGCCTCGATGGTCTTGTGGCGCTCCTTGGCAATCGCCGGCTCCGCCTCGCCGGAGAAGGACAAAACCGAGGGGAAAAGGTCCGGATGCCTGGTTCCCAGCTGCAGTGCGCAGGTGCCGCCGAAGGAGAACCCTCCGGCCGCCCACCTGCGGTGGTCTGTGTCGACGGCGAGCGTGGACTTTATCCAGTGCGGGACGTCCTGGGAGAGATACGTGTCCGCGCGTGCTATCCGGCTGTCCATGCACATGGTGTTGGCGGACTGTGATCCGTTGGGGTCGGGCACCACCACCACGGGGGCCACTCCCCCGTGCGCGGCGGCGAAGGCGTCCATGTGGGACTGCAGTGCACCACCGGTCAGCCAGTCTGCAGGGCCGCCTGGCTGTCCCGCCACCAGCACCAGCACCGGGAGGGCGGGGCGGTTCTGCGCAAAGTAGGCGGGAGGGAGGTAGATGTAGGCTTCCCGGGTATCCATTCCGGAAACATCGCCCGGGATCACGGACCGGCGCAGCACTCCCCCGGCCGGCATCTCCTCCTGCGCTGTCCAGCCTTGGAGCGTGGCGCCGTCGGGCTCCCCAGGCTGGCGCATCAGCTCCCGCTCCAGCGCGGGGACCCTCGCCAGTGCCGTGCCAAAGAGGTCGCTGACCGTGCGGTTGAGGCCATAGTAGGCATTGATCTGTACCGCCGAGAGAGCCGCGACCAGGAGGACCGCGGCGAATCCGGTTCCGCGGCTCCGCCAGGTGCCGCGGGGCACCCGCAGGACCAGAAGGATGAGGGCGGCGACGGCGGCCACGATCCAGAGCAGCACAGCGTCCGGGATGTTCGCAGTGAAGACCGAGAAGACGTTGATGAGGGCCCAGTGCACGGCCGCGACCAGTGCGAACGCCGCCGCTGCGCCTGCCAGGACCCGGAAGAGCCAGTGCCGGGGGCGGGTGCCGTAAGGAGGCACCAGGAGGTACAGCGCCCCGGCGAGGCCCAGGATGAGGGAAACCCAGAAGACCGGCCCGTCCACGAGCCGGACCTCGAAGAGCCAGTCCACGTCGGCTAGCGCCAGGTGCCCACGCCGATGACCGGACCGGCCTCCAGCCAGGACGAGAGGCCTGTGTAGGCGTCGAATTTCATGGCGAGGCGCAGGTCCTTGCCTTCATACCGCAGTTCCACGATCACGACGTCGGGCTGGACCTTCACGGCCTCGGCCTCCGTGGGTTTGCGGCGGCCCAGCAGTTCAAGGCTGTGGCGCTTGAACTTGTGTTTGGGCCGGACGCTGAGGGAGATCAGGCGGAACCACTCGAGGTCGTTGTCCTGATAACGACAAACCCCCATCTGCCAGCTGTTTCCAGCCATGCAAATGGAGGCGTCCACCGTGCCGAGGGCACGCCGCAGGTTGAAGCGGCGCACCCCCGAAAGGCACAGTGCAAAGATCAGCAATCCAAAAGCGATTGCCATGGCGATGAACGGAAGACTCGATGCGTCCATCAAGGTGATGCTAGCGGATCCCAGCGGTAGCCGAGCCGCCCAGCTGGGCGTTGTCAGCAACGATGACCACGCGGTTGTTGTCCACGGAGAAGAACCCGCCGTCGACGTCTACCGCGATCCGGTCTCCCGATACCGGCTGGATCGCCAGTTCACCCTCGGCCAGGATCGCCAGCAGGGGCGAGTGGCCGGGCAGGATTCCGATTTCACCATCGCTGGTGCGGGCCTTGACCATCTTGGCCGCTCCGGACCACACGAAGTGGTCCGCTGCGACAATCTCAACCTCAAGCTCAGCCATATTACTTGGTCTGTTCCTGGATCTTGGCCCACTGGCGCTCGACGTCGTCGAGGCCGCCGACGTTGAAGAACGCCTGCTCCGCGATGTGGTCGAGGTCGCCGTCGCAGATCGCGGTGAAGCCTTCAACGGTGTCCTTGATGGATACCGTGGAGCCCTCGACGCCGGTGAACTGCTTGGCGGTGTAGGTGTTCTGGGACAGGAACTGCTGGATGCGGCGTGCACGCGACACGACGATCTTGTCCTCTTCGGAGAGTTCATCCACACCGAGGATGGCGATGATGTCCTGGAGTTCCTTGTTCTTCTGCAGGATCTGCTTCACGCGGACAGCCGTGTTGTAGTGGTCCTTGCCGATGTACTGGGGATCCAGGATACGGGACGTTGACGTCAGCGGGTCAACGGCCGGGTACAGACCACGGGAGGCGATTTCACGGGAAAGTTCCGTGGTCGCGTCGAGGTGTGCGAAGGTCGTTGCCGGAGCCGGGTCGGTGTAGTCATCTGCGGGAACGTAGATGGCCTGCATCGAGGTGATGGAGTGGCCCTTGGTGGACGTGATGCGCTCCTGCAGGAGGCCCATCTCGTCTGCCAGGTTGGGCTGGTAGCCCACGGCGGACGGCATGCGGCCGAGGAGGGTGGAAACCTCGGAACCTGCCTGGGTGAAGCGGAAGATGTTGTCGATGAAGAGCAGCACGTCCTGGTTCTGCACATCGCGGAAGTACTCCGCCATGGTCAGCGCGGACAGGGCAACGCGGAGGCGCGTTCCCGGCGGCTCGTCCATCTGGCCGAACACAAGGGCGGTGTCCTTGAGGACGCCCGCCTCTTCCATTTCAACCCAGAGGTCGTTACCTTCACGGGTACGCTCGCCAACGCCGGCGAACACCGAGGTACCACCGAAGTTGCGGGCCACACGGGTGATCATTTCCTGGATCAGAACGGTCTTGCCCACGCCGGCGCCGCCGAAGAGGCCGATCTTTCCACCCTTGATGTACGGGGTGAGGAGGTCGATGACCTTGATGCCGGTTTCCAGCATCTCGGTGGAGCCTTCGAGCGAGGCGAAGTTCGGTGCCTTGCGGTGGATCGGCCAGCGTTCGCTGATGTCCAGTTCCGACTCTGCAACGTCCAGGGGCTGGCCCAGCACGTTGAAGATGTGGCCCTTGACGCCGTCGCCAACGGGTACGGAGATGGGGGCGCCGGTGTCCACTACGTTGGTGCCGCGGACCAGTCCGTCGGTAGCCTGCAGGGAGATGGCGCGAATGAGGTTGTCGCCCAGGTGCAGGGCGGTCTCGAACGTGATGGTCTTGGTTACACCGTTGAGAGTAATCTCGGTGGTGAGGGCATTGTAGATGGACGGGATTGCGTCGGCCGGGAATTCGACGTCGACAACCGGGCCGATTACGCGCGCAATACGGCCGGTGGCACCGGACGTTGCGGCTACGTGTTCGGTAGCAGTGGCAGTCATCTCTCTCACTTCACTCAGTAGATGGCGTGGGTTTAAGTTTATCTTTGGTGGTGCAGGTCCAGCGGAATCCGGCCTGCTGCAGGCTAGGACGCGAGGGCGTCGGCGCCGGCAACAATCTCGGAAAGCTCCTGCGTAATTTCAGCCTGGCGGGCCGTGTTGCGCAGACGCGTGTACTTCTTGATGAGGTCCGTGGCGTTGTCGCCGGCGGACTTCATGGCCCGCTGGCGTGCAGCAAGCTCGGAAGCTGCTGCCTGCAGCATCGCCGCGAAGATGCGCGACTCGATGTAGCGCGGGAGCAGAGCGTCAAGAACGCGCTCGGTTTCCGGCTCGAACTCGTACAGCGGCAACAGGTCCGATTCAGAAGCAGCCTGTTCTTCCACTACTTCCAGGGGAAGCAGGCGGATGACCGTGGGCTCCTGGGTGACCATGGACTTGAAGCGGGTGTAAACCACGTGGATCTCGTCCACGCCGCCCTCTTCGTAGTCGGTCGCGAACTCGGCCAGCAGTGCCTCGCCAATTTCGCGCGCGGTGGTGAACTCAGGCGCATCTGTCCCTCCGGTCCAGACCCGTGCGTATTCACGGTTCCGGAAATCGAAGTAGGCCTGAGCTTTACGTCCAACGACGTAAGTCTTGACTTCCTTGCCTTCTTCGTGGAGCAGCTCGATGAGACCTTCCGCCTGCTTGAGCACGCTGGCCGAGTAGGAACCTGCCAGTCCGCGGTCCGCGGTAATTACCAGGACGGCGGCACGGCGGATCTGCTCCGGCTCGGTGGTCAGCGGGTGGTCGATTTCGCTTTGGCTTGCGACAGCAGAAACGGCGCGCGTGATCGCGTTCGCGTAAGGCAGTGAAGCTGCTACGCGCGCACGGGCCTTGCCGATGCGCGAGGTAGCGATCAGTTCCATCGCCTTGAAGATCTTACGCATCGACGTGGTCGAGCTGATCTTCTGGCGGTAGACCCGGATCTGGGCTCCCATACTTATCCTTTCCTAGCGTTCCGTAGGCCGGGTGTGCCGGGTCCTGTGGACCCGGCACACCCGGCCAATGGAACTAGCGCTTCTGCTTGACGATCTTTTCCTGGTCAACCTGGCCCTCGTCGATGGCGGCATATTCCTCATGCCCCGCACCGACCAGGTGGTTGTCACCCTCGCCAAAGAAGCCCTTCTTGAAGTCGACGATTGCCGACTTGAGAGCTGCCGCGGTGTCATCGTCCAGCACGTTGGTCTGCGCCAGCGTGGTGAGGATCGAGGACTTGTGCGCCAGGTGCTCCAGGAACTCGGACTCGAAGCGGCTGATGTCCTCAACCGGAACGTCGTCCAGGTAGCCGTTGGTGCCGGCCCAGATGGAGACGACCTGGTTCTCGACCGGGAACGGCGAGTACTGGCCCTGCTTCAGCAGCTCCATGAGGCGGGCGCCACGGGTCAGCTGCTGGCGCGATGCGGCGTCCAGGTCCGAGGCGAACATGGCGAATGCCTGCATGTCGCGGTACTGGGCGAGGTCCAGCTTCAACGTGCCGGAGACCTTCTTCATGGACTTCACCTGTGCGGCGCCACCCACGCGGGACACGGACACACCCACGTCAACAGCGGGGCGCTGGTTGGCGTTGAAGAGGTCCGACTGCAGGAAGATCTGGCCGTCGGTGATGGAGATGACGTTGGTCGGGATGTAGGCGGACACGTCGTTCGCCTTGGTCTCGATCAGCGGCAGGCCCGTCATGGAACCGGCACCCAGTTCGTCGGACAGCTTTGCACAACGCTCCAGCAGGCGGGAGTGCAGGTAGAACACGTCGCCCGGGTAGGCTTCGCGGCCCGGCGGGCGGCGGAGCAGCAGGGACACTGCACGGTAGGCCTCGGCCTGCTTGGAGAGGTCATCGAACACGATGAGGACGTGCTTGCCGCCGTACATCCAGTGCTGGCCGATGGCCGAACCGGCGTACGGTGCCAGGTACTTGAAGCCTGCGGGGTCGGATGCCGGAGACGCCACGATGGTGGTGTACTCCAGTGCGCCGTTGTCCTCGAGGGTCTGGCGGATGGCGGCGATGGTCGACGCCTTCTGACCGATGGCCACGTAGATGCAGCGGACCTGCTTGGTCACATCGCCCGAAGCCCAGTTGGCCTTCTGGTTGATGATGGTGTCGATCGCAATGGCCGACTTGCCGGTCTGGCGGTCGCCAATGATGAGCTGGCGCTGGCCGCGGCCGATCGGGATCATGGCGTCGATGGCCTTGAGTCCGGTCTGCATCGGCTCGTGCACAGACTTGCGCTGGGTCACGCCGGGAGCCTGGAGCTCCAGTGCGCGGGTGGTTTCGGCCTTGATCTCGCCGAGGTCGTCGATGGGCATGCCCAGCGGGTCGACAACACGGCCAAGGAAGGCGTCGCCCACGGGAACGGACAGAACCTGTCCGGTGCGGTGGACTTCCTGGCCTTCTTCGATGCCGGTGAAGTCACCGAGGATGATGACGCCGATTTCGCGGACGTCGAGGTTCTGGGCCAGGCCCAGCGTGCCGTCCTCAAAGCGAAGCAGCTCGTTCGCCATGACCGAGGGAAGGCCCTCAACACGGGCGATGCCGTCACCAGCGGTAGATACGCGGCCGACCTCTACGCGTTCTGCGTTTCCGGGTTCGTAGGACGCCGCGAACTCGTTCAGCGCATTACGGACGTCGTCGGCGTTGATGGTCAATTCGGCCATCTGCAGTCCCTGCTCTCCTGTTTTGTGATCACCGTTGCCGATGACCGGGGTTTCTATCAGTTTGTTTGTGCTTGTCCGGCTAGCCGGCCAGCTGGCGTTGCAGCTCGCCCAGCCTGGTGAGTACCGAAGCGTCGAGCACTTCGTCACCAACCTGGACGCGAATGCCGCCAATGAGTTCCGGATCAACGTTGAGGTTGATCTTCAGTTCCCGCCCGTACATGGCGTTCAAGCCCGCCTGAAGGCGTGCAAGCTGCGTCTGCGTCAGGGGACGGGTCACATTGACCGTTGCAATCCAGCGCTGCTGCCGCTTGGCCGCCAGCTCCGCGAAACGTTCCACCAGCCGGGTCGGCTTGATGCCGCGGGGCTGGGTAACGGCCTGCCGGATGAGGACTTTGGCTTCCTCACTGGCACCGGGCATCAGCTTTTCGGCAAATGCCGACTTGGCTGCGGCGCTGGCCTGTGTTTCGGACAGAGCACGTTGTACCTCGTGGCTGGAGGCAACAGCCTGGTTGAAGGAGAACAGATCGTTCTCCAGTTCTTCCAGGCCAGTGATTCCGGAGGCAGAAACGGCCGACTTGTTTTCAGCAACGGAAATGACCACCGTTGCGGCAAGAGTCTCGAGTGCATCGCCGATGTCACGGGCAGTTGCCCAGCGCAGGCTGGCCAGTCCGCTCGCGATATCTGCAGCATCAGCGGAGACTTTTCCGCCAACCAGCTGCCTGACCAGCGCCGACTTTTCGTCACCGTTGCGGGACGGGTCAGTCAGGGCGCGGCGCAAGCCAGCCGAGCTGTCCACCATTCCCAGAATTCCGAAGAGTTCCTTTGCCAGCTGCAGCGACGCCGTCGGAAGCTTGGCTTCCAACGCTGTCAGCGCTGTTGCCAGCGATTCGCTCGATACGCCTGCCATTACTTAGCTGCACCTGCGTTCTGGTTCTCCAGATCTGCCAGGAAGCGGTCCACGACCCGAGCTGCACGCTCGTCGTCGTTGAGCGATTCGCCGACGATCCGGCCGGCCAGGGTGGTGGCCAGGGTGCCGACCTCGGAGCGCAGGGACACAACGGCCGCCTGGCGCTCGGATTCGATCTGTGCGTGCGCCTGGGCCGTGATGCGGGCAGACTCTGCAGCTGCCTTCTCCTTGAGATCCGCGAGGATCTGGGCACCTTCGGCGCGGGCTTCCTCACGGATGCGGTTGGCTTCGGTGCGGGCGTCGGTCAGCTGCTGCTTGTACTCTTCGAGTGCAGCAGAAGCCTCAGCCTGGGCCTTTTCAGCCTTTGCAATGCCACCTTCAATGGCCTCGGCACGCTCGGCGAAGGTCTTTTCGAACATCGGGACAACGAACTTGACCACAATGAACATGAGGATGGCAAAGCCCACGAGGACAACGCCCATTTCCCAGACGTTGGGAACCAGGGGGTTGACTTCGCCCTCAGTGGCGGCTGAGATGATCAGCTGATTCATATTTCACCCGTCCTTTTCTACTCGGTTCTGTAAGTTCGCTTCGCTCTAAGGACTAGAGAACGAAGGCGAAGACCAGGCCGAGGATGGCGAGGGCTTCGGTGAGCGCAAGGCCGAGGAATGCGATCGGCTGCAGGACGCGCTGTGCTTCCGGCTGACGTGCAACGCCGTTGATGTAGGCAGCGAATACGAGGCCAACACCGATACCACCGCCGATTGCGGACAGACCGTAACCTACGAGGTTGAGATTGCCTTCCATTTTTCTTCCTTTCAAGATGCCACCCGTGTGGCAGGTTGTTTGGGTTGCTCTATCCCCGCGAGGGGAAGTTTTTATGTGCCTTGCGGCGCAATGCCGTGCGGCTGGTGCCTAGTGGCTGTCGGCGTGAAGCGCGCCTTCGATGTAGATCGCGGTCAGCAGCGTAAAGACGTACGCCTGCAGGACCATGATCAGGGCTTCAAGCATGTACATGGCGATCGCGCCGGCGAGGACCAGGAGCGAGGATCCCTTGAGCAGGATGTTCTCCTGCATGACGAGGAACTCGATGCCGTAGCCTGCGATCATCACGATGAGGTGGCCTGCCAGCATGGTGGCGAACAGACGGAGGCTGTGGGTGACCGGCCGGACCAGGAAGTTGGAGATGATCTCGATCGGGATCACGATCGGAAGAATGTACCAGGGAACACCTGAGGGCACGGTGGCCAGCTTGAAGTAGCGGAGCCCGTTCTTCTTGACGCCGATGGCGATCCAGGTGAAGTAGACGATACCGGCCAGCACATAGGCTCCGCCCACGTGGGAGAACGTGGGGAGCTGGAAGAACGGGATGGCGCCGTAGATGTTGTTAACCAGGATGAAGAAGAAGAGGCTGAACAGCAGCGGGACGTACTTGATGAAGTCCTTGCCGCCGATGATGTCCTTGGCGATTCCGTTGCGGACGAAGCCGTAGGCGGCCTCGCCGGCGAACTGGAGCTTGCCGGGTACCAGCTGCTGCTTGCGTGCAGCGAGCACGAAGAAGACGGCGATAAAGACGACAGAGAGGAGGACCAGCAGCATCTGCTTGGAGAATCCTTCTGCGGCACCCCACGGCAGGATTGCCGGCAAATGCATTTCGTTAATACCAGGAGGAGTGAATTCTCCTGAATCTTGGGCCGGGAGCGCAAGCGCGATCAACGCGTTTCCTCTCTGCAGTGTCCATCATTGGGCGTTGGGCGGGGATCGGCAGCCTGATGGCCTGCTGTTCCCCCTGTGAAATTATTTGGCATTAGTGTCGCCGTCCTGGGACGGCCCGCTGGCAGCATGACGCTCCCCAGCATTGTTTCGAGAACTGGTAAGGCCATGCATGTGGGAAAGGTAAAAACCTCCGACGGCTCCAAGCAGAGCGCCTGCGAGCACAATCCAGCGCGTTCCCCACACGTAATCCAGTCCCCACCCTATCAAACTCCAGACGATGATTCCGCCAATGATGTAGCTGAATACGGCCATGCCGGCGTTGTATCCGCCGCTGGTTCCGTCGCCTGATACACCGGGGGCGGAGCCGGTTGATCCGCCGTTGCCGTTGCGGCCTTCGTTGGGCTTCTTCGGATCACGCATCGGGGTTTTCCTTGGTTTCTGGATCGTTGTAGATCTGGAGGCGCGCTTTGCTGAAACCGTAGATCTCAGCAGCCTGCCACAGCACCACCGTGGTGACAGCGCCGGCAACAAACCAGCGCCCGTCCAGCCACTGCGGTGCTCCCACGACGAACAGGACGACGGCGAAACCGACCACCTTGACGAAGTAGGTTGCCACAAACATGCCAATGGCACCGGAAGGATTGCTGCGGCCCACGAAATGCCCTACAAGGAGGCTGATTCCGAAGAACAGCATCACCAACAGGCCACCGGACGTACTGGAAAGCGCCGCGTTCACGCCGTCCAGCAGCATGGCCGGTACAGCGCAAAGCAGCAGTCCGCACGCAGAAGCGATCGAGCTCAGCTTGAGGAGGTTCAGCCAGAGCGACGGGGTGGGGCCGGATGCGCCAACGCGTCCGTTGCCGGACAGAGGTCCGGACTCGGCGTTGGAGGTCATTCGATCCCAATCGTCGGCACCTGCGGAAGATCGTCAACAGGCTGTATGGAGGGGCAGCTTTGGCTGCCCCTAAATTCTACATGAGATAGAAATATTTCCGCACGGACGTTACGCCCGGGTCTCTTCCCCCCGGCGGGCAAGGTAGGGCCAGGCAGTGATGAGGCCCATGACCAGGGTGGCGAAGAGATCGATGGACAGAACAATCTGCCACGGGAATATGGCGAAGGCCAGTCCCCCGAAGGAGAGGATGGCGGTCCAGAGGTACATCAGGATGACTGCGGTGCGGTGCGAATAGCCGATGTCCAGGAGCTTGTGGTGCAGGTGTCCGCGGTCGGCAGACCAGGGCGAGCGGCCCCGGGCAGTCCGTCGCACCACCGCCAGGCCGAGGTCCAGCAGCGGAAGGAAGAGGACCGCGAAGGGAAGCAGGATGGGAATCACCGTGGAGATGCCGTTGACCCTGTCGTAGAGCCCCGAGGTGATCTGTCCCGTGGACACTACACCCGCCGAGGCCATCAGCAGCCCGATCAGCATGGCGCCGGAATCGCCCATGAAGATCTTGGAAGGAAACCAGTTGTGCGGCAGGAAGCCCAGGCAACTGCCCACCAGGACCGCGGTAATCAGCGTCGCAAGGTCTGAATAGTCCAGCAGGACCGCGTTGCGGTGCACCCAGTAGGCAGTGAAGAAGAACGCGGTGCCGCCGATGATGGCGACGCCTGCGGCAAGGCCGTCCAGCCCGTCGATGAAGTTGAACGCATTCATCGTGGTGACGATCAGTCCGGCAGTCAAGAGGACCCGGACGGTTTCATTCTCGAGGTAGATCGGCTCCGGAACCCAAGGCACGATGGTCATCTGAACTCCCCAGATGGCCACGGTCAGGCCTGCAATGCTTTGGCCGATCAGCTTCACCCACCACCGGATGTCCAGCAGGTCATCGGCAACGCCCACCAGCACAATGACGGCTGCGCCGGCGAGGACACCCCATGGCGAGAAGTTGTTCCGGTAGATGTCCTTCACGAAAAAGGACTGGCTGGCAACGATGAGGGCCACCATGACGCCGAGGAAGATCGCCACGCCGCCCAGGCGGGACATGGGAATGGAATGCATATCGCGGCTTCGGATGGGCATGTGGAGTTCAAGCCGGTGGCCGACGACCCGGGCCCCCCATGTAGCCGCATAGGACACGACAGCAGCCGTCAGTCCCATCAGCAGGTACATGATCATGGGGCGGGTTCCGTTTCCGGGGGGACGCTGCAGCCGGGCAACGGCACTGGCAGCTGGTCCTTGGCTATGGGGCTCACTGGCCGGGAATCTGTTCTTCGATAAATGAAACTTCTCCGTCGCCGAGCGCGCAGCAGGCAGTGCGTATTTCCTCATACGCGGTGCCTTACAGGGCTGTATTACAGTGGACTCTAGTCAAAGATACTAGCGCCAACAGCTTCATGGCTTCGCGCCACACTGGCGCATTGCGAGCGGGGAAATCCCTGTCAGCCATGCTGAAAGGACCCCCATGACCCCCCGCATAGCAGTTGCCGCCGTGACGTTCGACCGGCCGAAGGAACTGGCCGTCCTGCTGGATTCCATCAACGCCCAGACGGCCGCAGTGGACACAATCTGCCTGGTTGACAGCGGCAAAACCCCGGCGCGTGAAACAGCCGATGTGCATCCGAACGTTGATTACGTCCGCTCGGAGGCCAACCTCGGCGGTGCGGGGGGCTTCGCCCTGGCAGCACTCAAGGCAGTGGCCAGCGGAGCCAAATGGATCTGGATGATGGATGACGACGCCGAGCCGGCGGATCCGGAATGCCTCGCCACGCTGCTCCGTGAGGCTGAGGCAAGGGACCTGGAGGCGGTAGTTCCGCTGGTGACCGCGCCTGGCCAGCCGGACCGGCTGTCCTTTTTCTTCCGCCTCGACGGCAAAGTGACCCACAGCCGCGCCGAGGTGGAGAAGCTTGGCTTCCTGCCCAACGACGGGCACTTCTTCAACGGCGCGCTCATCCGCTCCGACGTTTTCTTCAAAGTGGGACTGCCGGACATGCGGCTGTTCATCCGCGGCGACGAGGTGGACTTCACCATTCGGCTGCGCAAGGCGGGCGTAAGGTTTGGCACCGTGACCACCACCGCCATCACCCACCCGCATGCGTTCTCGGAAACCCAGCATGTTTTTGGCGCTGGCTGGCACGTCATCGTCCCGGAGTCCGCGTTCAAGCGGTACTACTATTACCGGAACCGCGGCTACCTGATCCGCCGGTACTTCCGCGTCCGGTCCTTTATTGCGGACGTGGGCGGGTATGCAGGCTATTTCGCGCAGCGGCGGGACTTCAAAGGTTTCCTGGGGTGGGCCAGGTCCTTCTCCACCGGCCTGCGCGGCAAGGGCTTTGCCCCGCTGGAGGACCAGAAGTTCTAAGGAGCACTTCAGGACCTGCCGCGTTTATTTGCCGGGCCTGGGCACGGTTCGCTTCAAGCGGCGGCTTCCCAGGAGCCACAGCAGGACCCAGGGTTCTCCGAGCACACGGTAGGCAACACGGCGGGGATGCAGCAGCAGCCGCCAGGCCCATTCCAGCCCCATCCGCCCCAGCCAGCGTGGTGCAAGCTTCTGGAAGCCGGCCAACTGTTCGATGGCTCCCCCCACTGCGCAGTAGGTGGCCGGGGGCATGTCGGCGAGGCGCCGCTGCAGGACTTCCTCCTGGAGCGGCATGCCCAGGCCCAGCAGGACAAGCTGCGGCCGCTGCCCGTGCAGCCATTCAACAGCCCGGTCTTCGAGGTCCCCGTTCCAGCCCGCTCCGGGCAAACCTGCCACCCGGGCACCAGGGACAGTCAACTCAAGTTGCCTGACGGCCGCGGCATTTGCCTCGGCGCCGGCGCCGATCACGGCAATCCGCTCCAGACCGCGCACCTGGCCCAAAGCCGGCAGCCAGTCCGTGGTGCCCAGCCGGTAGTCCATGACCGGCCCTTCGGCTTTGCCGGTCCTCCCCCACAGCCAGAGCACGGGCGCACCATCCAGCAGGACCACATCGCTGCGCTGATAGAGGTCACGGAAACCCTCATCCGAGAGCGTCAGTGTGACGCTGTGCAGGTTGTGCCCCAGTACCGTGCGCGTGGAGCCTTCCTCGACGAAGCGGCTGAGTTCCGCCACCAGGTCCGGCACGCGAAGCGGGGTCGCGTCGACCTCCAGCACCGGGATTCGCTGGCGGTCAAGCGCCATCACGGTTCAGGGTTCCGGACCGGAGCCGGGACCGCTGCGGGCTCCTCGGCAGGAGACTCCACAGCGGCAGTCCGAACAACCGACGACCCGCCGGCAGGGGCTGCTTCTGCCGGTGCCGCTTCTTCCGCTGCTGCTTCTGCAGGCGCTGCTTCGTCAGGTGCCGCTGCCGCTTCTGCCGGTTCCTCCTCGGCCATGGGGATCTCGCCCAGGCCCAGGACTCCGGGTACGTGTTCGCGAAGCTGGTCCAGGGTCACCGCACCGTTCCGGACCACGCGCAGGCGCGGACCCGTGGCATCGACAATCGTGGACGGTACTGCGGCCTCACCTTCCAATGGCCGGAAGCCGCCTTCGAGGTAGACCTCCACGGAGTCCGCCAGCTGCTCGCGGGCGGCGGCGGCGGTCTGTCCGGGGGCATGGCCGGTGCGGTTGGCCGAGGATACGGCCAGGGGGCCGGTAAGGGTCAGCAGTTCCTGGGCGATCTCATCGTCCGGCATGCGGAGGGCCACAGTGCCTTTGGTCTCGCCAAGGTCCCAGTCCAGGGATGGCTGCGCGTGCAGGATGAGGGTGAGGCCTCCGGGCCAGAAGGCTTCCGCCAGTTTGCGGGCGTCGGCCGGGACGTCCGTGGCGAGGCCGTCCAGGGCGTTGATCCGCGGGATCAGCACGGGCGGCGGCATGGTGCGGCTGCGCCCCTTGGACACCAGCAGCATGGTCACGGCCTGGGGCGAGAAGGCGTCGGCGGCAATCCCGTAGACCGTGTCCGTGGGAAAGACCACGCACTTCTTTTCGCTGATGGCACGCTGGGCGTGCTCGAGTCCCTTGGCGCGCTCGTCGTCGCTGGTGCAGTTGTAGGTAGTGGTCACTCGCCTATTCTTTCACTCGCTGTGGTCCGGATCCGCGAGCAGGGCGCTGGTGGCGCGCTCCTTGCCGTTGAGGTCCAGATGCGTCCTGATCCCGGTCCAGTTTCCTGTACCGGCCAAATAGTCCGAAATCCAACCCGCCTGGACTTCTGCATGCTCCATCACGAAGTAGCCCCCCGGCCGCAGTAGGCGGGCAGCGGAGGCAGCGGCCGCCGTCGGAAGTTCCATGCCGTCCGCTCCCCCGCCGTACAGCGCCTCCGGCGGGTCATGAAGGGCGACTTCCGGCTCGGTGGGAATGGCTTCGGCGGGAATGTACGGCGGATTGGACACCACGACGTCGAAAGTTCCGTTAAGCTCGGGCAGCGCGTTCCGCAGGTCCCCCAGCACAAGCCGGACACCCAGCGGTGCCAGGTTTTTTGCTGCCCAGGCGTGGGCGAAGGGGCTGAACTCGACGGCGTGCACCTCCGCACCCGGCACCTCGTGGGCGATGGAGCCTGCGATGGCACCCGAGCCCGTCCCGAGGTCGACGATCCGCGGGCCGGCCATCCCGCGGACGTGGTCGATGACCAGCTGCGCCACCGATTCGGTCTCGGGGCGGGGTACGAAGACGCCGGGGCCAACAGCCAGCTCGAGGTAGCGGAAATGCGCCACTCCGGTGATGTGCTGCAGCGGTATGCGGCTGGCGCGCTCCGCCACCAGCGCCTCGTAACCCTCCGGCGCGGGCGCATCCCCCAGCATCATGGCACGCAGGCGGCCGAGCCCCACGTTCAGCAGGTGGTCGGCCAACAGCTCGGCGTCCACCCGCGGACTGGGGACGCCGGCGTCGCGGAGGATGTCCGTTGCCGCGCTGACAGCCTCCGCGAGCGACTGGCCTGGCTCGAGTGTCATGTCTGGAATTTACCGAAGGGACTAGTCGCCGATGGCGTCCAGGCGTGCCTGTTCGTCCATTTCGATGGCGGACTGGATGACCGGTTCCAGGTCGCCGTTCATGACCTGGTCCAGGTTGTACGCCTTGTACCCGGTGCGGTGGTCCGCGATGCGGTTTTCCGGGTAGTTGTAGGTGCGGATGCGCTCCGAACGGTCCATGGTGCGGATCTGGGATTTCCGCTGGGCGGAGTTCTCGGCGTCGATCTGCTCCTGCTGGTGCGCCAGGATGCGTGCCCGGAGCACGCGCATGCCCGCTTCACGGTTCTGCAGCTGGGATTTCTCGTTCTGCATGGCCACCACGATGCCCGTGGGAAGGTGCGTGATGCGCACGGCGGAGTCCGTGGTGTTAACGGACTGGCCGCCGGGACCGGAGGACCGGTAGACGTCGATCTTGAGGTCGTTCTGGTTGATCTCGAGCTCTTCGGGCTCATCCACTTCGGGCAGGACCAGGACGCCGGCGGCCGAGGTGTGGATGCGGCCCTGGGATTCGGTGACGGGAACGCGCTGCACCCGGTGCACGCCGCCTTCGAACTTAAGGCGGGCGTACACACCCTCGGCAGGATCGTTAGAGCTGCCCTTGACGGCAACCTGGACGTCCTTGTAGCCGCCAAGGTCGGATTCCGTGGCGGAGATGATCTCGGTCTTCCAGCCGCGGGACTCCGCGTAGCGGGTGTACATGCGCAGCAGGTCGCCGGCGAACAGTGCGGCTTCGTCGCCGCCTTCACCGCCCTTGACCTCAAGGATCACGTTGCGGGCGTCGTCGGGATCGCGCGGGATGAGGAGGCGGCGCAGTTTCGCGGCAGCCACCTCAAGGGCAGCTTCCAGCTCAGGCACCTCAGCGGCAAACTCGGGGTCTTCGGACGCCATCTCCTTGGCAGCGGCAAGGTCATCCCGGAGGCCTTCCCACTTGTGGTAGGCCTCAACAATGCCATTGAGCTGAGCCGAACGGCGCCCCAGTTTCCGGGCAAGCCGCTGGTCGGCATAGACAGCAGGATCCCCCAGCTGCGCCTGGATAGCATCATGCTCATCAAGCAGGCCCTGTACGGACTCAAACATTTAAAACCTCTTTCGACTTGTACAAGTCTAGTGACGCACACAGCGGCAGGTGACGTGCGCCGTCGTCGCATATTTTTGCCGGCCAGGGAGTGGCATCGGGCCTGTCGGAGCGTTGCGGCTGACGTACGCAGTATGTCAGCCGCAACGCGAAGGGGCGGGGCCGGCAAAAATATGCGACGGCCCCACCCCTGTTACAGCTACTTGTCGTTATCCGACTTCGCACCAAGCGTCGTCTTCTGGACCTGCATGAGGAACTCGACGTTGCTCTGGGTCTCCCGGATCTTGTTGGTCAGCAGCTCAAGGCTCTGCTGCGTTTCGAGTCCGGAGAGGACGCGGCGCAACTTCCACATGATCTTGACTTCCTCGGGGGAAAGCAGGTTCTCTTCGCGGCGGGTGCCGGACGCGTTGACGTCCACAGCCGGGAAGATGCGCTTGTCAGCCAGCTGGCGGGACAGGCGGAGCTCCATGTTGCCGGTGCCCTTGAACTCTTCGAAGATGACCTCGTCCATCTTGGATCCGGTCTCCACGAGGGCCGTTGCCAGGATGGTCAGCGAGCCGCCGTTTTCAATGTTGCGGGCTGCACCGAAGAAGCGCTTGGGCGGGTACAGCGCGGCGGAGTCGACACCACCGGACAGGATGCGGCCGGAGGCCGGTGCTGCCAGGTTGTAGGCGCGGCCCAGGCGGGTCATGGAGTCCAGGAGGACAACCACGTCCATGCCCATTTCCACGAGGCGCTTGGCGCGTTCGATGGAAAGTTCGGCCACGGTGGTGTGGTCGTCAGCGGGGCGGTCGAAGGTGGAGGCAATGACCTCGCCCTTGACCGTGCGCTGCATGTCCGTGACTTCTTCAGGTCGTTCGTCGACCAGCACCATCATGAGGTGGACCTCAGGGTTGTTGGTGGTGATCGCGTTGGCGATGGACTGCAGGATGAGCGTCTTGCCGGCCTTCGGGGGCGAGACGATCAAGCCGCGCTGGCCCTTGCCGATGGGGGCAACCAGGTCGATGACGCGGGGGCCGATCTTCTTGGGATCGGTTTCCAGCCGCAGGCGCTCTGACGGGTAGAGCGGAACCAGCTTGGCGAATTCAACGCGGTCCTTGAGCTCTTCGGCGGTCTTGCCGTTCACCGAGGTGACGCGGACCAGGGCGTTGAACTTCTGGCGGGCGGACTGCTGGCTGCGGTCTTCGCCTTCGCGGGGTGCGCGGATTGCACCGACGACGGCGTCGCCCTTGCGCAGGTTGTACTTCTTGACCTGTGCCAGGGAAACGTAGACATCGTTGGGCCCCGGCAGGTAGCCGGAGGTGCGGATGAACGCGTAGTTCTCCAGGACGTCGAGGATGCCCGCTACGGGCAGCAGGACGTCGTCCTCGGTAACCTCGACGTCATCGACGTCGGGTCCCTGGGAACGTCCGCGGCGGCGGTCGTTGCGGTCGCGGAAGCGGTCGTTGCGGGAGCTGTTGTCCCGGTCCTGGCCGCCGGAGCGGTCATTGCGGTCGTTCCGGTCGCGGCGGTTGCGCCGGTTGCGGCGGCTGCCGCCGTCGGAGTCGTCGCTGTCGCGGGTGTCGCGGTTGTCGTCGCGGCGGGCGCCTTCGCGCTGGCCTGCCTCACGGCTGCCGGCGTTGTCCCGGCCGCTGTCGGCATTCTCGCGGGCAGCGTTGTCGCGTCCGGCGTTGTCACGGCCGCGGGTGCGGCCGCCTTCGCGGCGGTCGGCGCGCTGGCCCGAGTCGCCGGTCTCCGCGGGAGCTTCGGTGCGCTGTTCCGGGGTCCGCTGTTCTGCAACGGCCTGTTCAGCGGGTGCTTCGGCGGCCTCTGCAGCCTGCGGCGCAGCGGCAGCTTCGCCACGGCGGCGGTTGCGGGTGCGCGGCTGGCGGCGTTCGGCAGCGCTTTCGGGCGCTTCGGTGGCCTCGGCGGCGGGTGCCTCAACCGGAGCGGCGGTGCTGGTTTCAGCGGTTGCCGGCTCAGTGGTTGCGGGCGCCACAACTCCGTCGCTGACGGCGCGCCGGCTGCGTCCGCGGCCACGTGCCCGGGTTCCTTCCGCGGGAGCTTCCGTTGCTTCTGCGGCAGCCGGGGAGGACACTGCGGGGGCGGCTGCCTGAGCGGCCGGGGTTTCGACGGCCTTTTCGGTTGCCCTGGCGGGAGCCTTGGTCATGGGGGTGCCGGCGCGGTGGGCGGAGATGGCCGAAACCAGGTCCCCCTTGCGCATCCGGGAACCGCCTGAGATGCCGAGCTGGCTGGCAAGTGCCTGCAGCTGCGCGAGCTTGAGGCCTGCAAGGCCGCTGCTCTTGGCGGGAGCTGCCGGTGATTCGGCAGCAGAAGATGATAGTTCCACAGCTGGCGACAGCTCAGTGGTTTCGGTCACGAAGGATCCTTCCCCCTCGACGGCGTCCAGACTGGGAGCTGGACGCGATGATTTGATCTGGGCTGCAGTTCAGATCTGCAGCCGGATTGCTCGGCCTTGCCGGTTGGATTTCGGCCAGCAGGGCCGGATACTGATTCACCTTGCGCTCCACCCATGGCGGGACGCCGGACTGACGCTTCAGGGGCAGTTTGAGTGCTGCAGATTCCTGCGACAGACCTAGCAGGCGGCACCGGAATGGATTGCGCAGTAAGAGACCAAGCGGCAACTAAGTGCAATAGCAGATCAGATAGGCGGAATTACCGCCGGTGCAACTCCACCTTAGCACCTTCGACGTCCACTGCCAGCTTCAGTACGCGCCAGGCAATATCCGGCGTGTTGGCCGCGGTGAACTGGCCGATGAAAGCCACGGCAGCGGCGGCTTCGGCCTCTCCGTTGGCAAGGACCAGCACCGTGGGCCCGGCACCTGAGACGACGGCGGCATGACCCGCGGCGCGCAGCGCACCAATGAGGGCTGCGCTGGGCCGCATCGCCTCGGCCCGGTAGCTCTGGTGGAGGTAGTCCTCGGTGCCGGCCAGCAGGAATTCGGGCTTGTGCGTCAGCGCGTGGATCAGCAGGGCAGCGCGGCCGGCGTTCATGGCAGCGGCGTGGTGGCCCACTGATGCGGGCAGCAGGGCACGCGCTGCTTCCGTGGACAGTTCGTAATCCGGAACCGCCACAACCGGGATGACCGGCTCCGCCACCGTGGCGCTGGTGCTGCTGTACTGGTCACTGTCCTGCCAGGACAGCGCCAGTCCGCCGAAGATGGCGGGAGCGACGTTGTCCGGGTGGCCTTCGATTTCACTGGTCAGCTGCAGGATCCAGTCCCGGCCCCGGCGGTCCGCCTCGGGAACCATGGCGTTGGCCGCCGAGACTGCGGCCACCACCGCGGAGGCGGAGGAGCCCAGGCCACGCCCGTGGGGGTTGACGTTGTCAGCGGTCACCTTCAGGCCGCCGTGGCGGAAGCCCAACCGTTCGAACGCCGCCTCCATGGCCCTGATCACCAGGTGGCTCGCGTCCCGGGGCAGGCTTTCCGCGCCCTCGCCGCGAAGCTCAAACAGGAGTTCGTCCGTTTCCAGGCTCTCCACCGTCAGGGTGTCGTGCAATGCAAGGGCCAGGCCCAGGCTGTCATAGCCCGGGCCCAGGTTGGCCGTGGTTGCCGGCACCCGAACGGTGACGATCTGGCCGGCCTCGATGGGTTGCAGTCCGACGGCGGCCGGCGAGGTGGTTTCCAAGGCTATTTTTCTTCCAGTCCCAGTTCAGCAGCAACGGTGACCACGTCGTTGGGTACTTTGACCGGCTGCACGTCGCTGCCGTCCTCGGTGCGCAGTGCCCACTGGGGGTCCTTGAGCCCGTGGCCCGTGACGGTGATGACGATGGTCTTGCCGGCCGGGACTTCCCCGGCGGCGTGCTTCTTCAGGAGCCCTGCCACGCCGGCAGCCGATCCCGGCTCGACGAAGACGCCTTCCCGGGCGGACAGCCAGCGGTGCGCGTTCAGGATTTCCTCATCCGTGACGGAGTCGATCAGTCCGCCGGATTCGTCACGGGCGCCGATGGCACCGTCCCACGAGGCGGGGTTGCCAATCCGGATGGCCGTGGCGATGGTGTCGGGCTCGGTGATGGGGTGGCCGGCGACGAAGGGCGCCGCACCCGCCGCCTGGAAACCCCACATCGCGGGGGTCCTGGTGGAGACTGCGGCAAGGGTGCCCGCTGTTTCGGACTCGAACGGAGCGGAGTACTCCTTGTAGCCCTTCCAGTACGCGGTGATGTTTCCGGCGTTGCCCACCGGCAGGACATGGATGTCCGGAGCGTCGCCCAGCGCGTCGACGATTTCGAAGGCGCCGGTCTTCTGTCCCTGGATTCGGGCCGGGTTCACCGAGTTCACCAGGAACACCGGGTAGGCCTCCCCCAGCTTCCGGGCGATGTCCAGGCAGTTGTCAAAGTTGCCGTCCACCTGGAGCAGCGTGGCGCCGTGGGCGATCGCCTGGCTGAGCTTGCCCATGGAGATCTTGCCTTCAGGCACCAGGACGGCGCACTTCAGGCCGGCGGCGGTGGCGTAGGCAGCAGCGGAGGCGGAGGTGTTGCCCGTGGAGGCGCAGACTACCGCCTGCGCGCCGGAGGCCACGGCGGCCGTCATGGCCATGGTCATGCCGCGGTCCTTGAAGGAACCGGTGGGGTTCATGCCCTCCACCTTGAGGTACACCTTGGAGCCGGTGAGCTCGGAGAGCTTCTGGGCATGCACCAGGGGGGTGCCGCCTTCGCCCAGGGTGATCACCCTGGTGGATTCCGTCACGGGCAGACGGTCAGCGTATTCGCGGATGACACCGCGCCATTGGTGAGCCACTTAGACTCCTTCTACCCGCAGAACGGATGTAACTGAATTGATGACGTCCAGGCCTTTCACGGCCTCGACGGTGGCCGCAAGGGCAGCCTCTGACGCACGGTGGGTGACGATCCGCAGCTCGGCGGATTCCACGTTGGACTCCGCGTCGCGGTGGATGGTCTGCCGCATGATCTCAATGGACACGCCATGCTCGGCGAAGAGCTGGGCGATCCTGGCCAGGACGCCGGGCTGGTCGGCGACGTCGAGCCCGATGTAGTAGCTGGTGACGGCCGCATCGATCGGCAGCGCCGAAACCTGGCCGGTGGTGGTTTCCGTCCGGCCCGGGCCGCCGAGGACCAGGCTGCGCGCGGCCGAGACAAGGTCGCCCAGGACAGCGGACGCCGTGGGGGTACCGCCGGCTCCCTGTCCGTAGAACATCAGTTCGCCGGCGTTCTCGGCTTCGATGAACACCGCGTTGAAGGCGCCGTGAACGGCGGCCAGCGGGTGCTCGCGGGGAAGCAGCGTGGGGTGCACACGCACGGAAACGCCCTCGCCGCCGCCTGTTTCTGTGTCTGCAACATTAAGCTTTTCCGCAATCGCCAACAGCTTGATGACAAAGCCGGCGTCCTTGGCCGCGGCGATATCCGCCGCGGTCACCGAGGTGATTCCTTCGCAGTGGACGTTTTCCAGGGCAAACCGGGTGTGGAAGGACAGCGAGGCAAGGATGGCGGCCTTTGCGGCGGCATCGTGGCCTTCAACGTCGGCAGTGGGGTCCGCCTCTGCGTAGCCAAGTCGCTGCGCTTCGGCGAGGGCATCGGCGAACTGCGCTCCGGTGGTGTCCATCTGGTCAAGGATGAAATTGGTGGTGCCGTTGACGATGCCCAGGACGCGCGTGATGCGGTCGCCGGCGAGGCTGTCGCGGATGGGCCGCAGGATAGGAATGGCGCCGGCAACGGCGGCCTCATAGGAAAGCTGGACGCCCGCCTTGTCAGCCTCCTCGTGCAGGGTGGGGCCGTCCTGCGCCACGAGCGCCTTGTTGCCCGTGACAACGCAGGCACCGTTGCGGAGGGCAGAGAGGATCAGCGTGCGGGCAGGCTCAATGCCGCCCATCAGCTCGATCACCAGGTCCGCGTCCTTCACCAGGGTGTCGGCGTCGGTGGTGAAGAGCTCCTGGGGAAGGTCCACGTCGCGCTGGGCGTGGACGTTGCGCACGGCGATGCCGCTCAGCTGGAGCTTCGCGCCAGCGCGGGCGGCAAGGGTGTCGGCGTCCTCAATGAGAATCCGCGCAACCTGGGCCCCAACGTTGCCACAGCCCAGCAGGGCCACTTTCAGGGTTCGCAATTCGGTCATTCAGACTCCCATGTCGCGGTTGAGCAGATCTTCTTCGGTTTCCCCGCGGACAATCAGCCGGGCAGATCCGTCGCGCACCGCGACAACGCCCGGCCGGGCCAGATAGTTGTAGTTGCTTGACAGGGCCCAGCAGTAGGCGCCGGTACCCGGTACAGCAAGCAGATCACCGGCTGCCACGTCCTCGGGCAGATATACATCTCTAACAACTATGTCGCCGCTCTCGCAATGTTTGCCCACCACGCGGGACAGCTGCGGGCCCGCTGCGGACGTGCGGGACGCCAGGATTGCCGAGTAATCCGCGTCGTACAGCACCGGGCGGGCGTTGTCGCTCATGCCGCCGTCCACTGAAACATAGCGGCGCGGATACGTAACGTTGTTGCCAGCGTCACTCGCGTCCCCGGCGGGCGCATCCACGCGCACGGTCTTGAGCGTTCCCACCTCATACAGGGTGAAGGTGGTGCTGCCCACAATGGCGCGGCCGGGTTCGATGGAGATGCGGGGAGAGTCAATGCCCAGTTCAGCGCAGGTGGAACGCACGACGGCGGCCATCGCCTCCGCAATTTCCGCTGCGGGGCGTGGGGTGTCCACAGGCGTGTAGGCAATGCCGTAGCCGCCGCCAAGATCCAGTTCGGGCAGGACGATGGAGTACTTTTCCTGCATGGCGGCGAGGAAGCGGAGGAGCTTCTGGGCGGCCAAGGCAAAACCGTCCGGTTCGAAGATCTGGGAGCCGATGTGGCAGTGCAGCCCCAGCAGTTCGATGCCCGGATGCGCCGACGCAGCCGCGACGGCTTCCTCGGCAGCTGACAGGCCCGCCTGTTCAGTGGTGTCCGCTGCCATGGAAAGGCCGAACTTCTGGTCCTCGTGGGCAGTGGCGATGAACTCGTGGGTGTGGGCGTGTACACCGGGCGTCAGCCGCAGCATGACTTTGGCCTGTTCCCCCCGACGTTCGGCGATGTCACCCACCCGGACCAGCTCGCCGAGGCTGTCCACCACAATCCTGCCCAGCTTCATGTCCAGAGCACGGTGGATCTCGAGGTCGGACTTGTTGTTGCCGTGCAAGGCAACGTCTGCGCCGGGTATGCCGGCCTTTGCCGCGACGGCAAGCTCACCGCCGGAAGCAGTATCCAGCCGGAGGCCCTCCTCTTCGACCCAGCGCACCACGGCGGTGCACAGGAACGATTTCCCGGCATAGTAGACGTCCACTCCCCCGCAGATATCGGCAAACGCATTGTTGAATGCATCGCTGAAGGCGCGTGCCCTGGCGCGGAAATCGTTCTCGCTCATGACGAACAGTGGTGTCCCGTACTGCTGCTGAAGCTCGCTGACCGGAATGCCGCCGACGGTGAGTTCGCCGGAATCGTTCCGGGCTGCGTCCTGTGCCCACATCTTGGGCTCCAGGGTGTTGAGGTCGGCGGGAACCGAAAGCCATTCGGGTGCCAGCGGGGAGTCTTTGCTCTGCGGTGACATGGGGGTCACATCCGTTCCGGGGCGGAGACGCCCAGCAGATCGAGGCCGTTGGCCAGCACCTGGCTGGTGGCGTCGTTGAGCCACAGCCGGGTGCGGTTGACGTCGGTCACGGCTTCATCGCCCATGGGCGCAATTCGGCAGGCGTCGTACCAGCGGTGGTAGGCACCGGCAATCACTTCAAGGTGCCGGGCCACCCGGTGCGGCTCGCGCAGCTCAGCGGCCTTGGCCACGATCGAGGGGTAGCTGCCCAGGTATGAGAGCAGCTCGTTCTCCGTGGCGTGGTCCAGCAGGGAGGCGTCAAAGGAGTCTTGGCCGTCCACCTGGCGTTCCACACCTGCGGCCACGGCGTTCCGGGCGGCGCCGCGGGAGCGGGCATGCGCGTACTGGACGTAGAACACCGGGTTTTCGTTGCTGTGCTTCTTCAGCAGCTCGGGATCGAGGGTCAACGGCGAATCCGCAGGGAACCGGGCCAGGGAGTAGCGGACAGCGTCCTTCCCGAGCCAGTCGATCAGGTCCTTGAGCTCGATGATGTTTCCGGCCCGCTTGGACAACTTGGCTCCGTTGACGGACACGAGCTGTCCGATCAGCACCTCGATGTGGAGCTCGGGATCGTCGCCGGCGCAGGCCGCAATGGCTTTGAGCCGGTTGATGTACCCGTGGTGGTCCGCGCCCAGCAGGTAGATCTTCTCGGTGAAGCCCCTGTCCTTCTTGGACAGGTAGTAGGCTGCGTCCGCGGCAAAGTAGGTGGGTTCGCCGTTGGCGCGGATCATCACCCGGTCCTTGTCGTCGCCAAAGTCCGTGGTCCGCAGCCACACTGCACCGCCGTCGTCGAACACGTGGCCCTGCTCGCGCAGCCGCGCCACGGCACTTTCGATGGCGCCGGCGTCGTGCAGTTCCTGCTCGGAGAAGAAGACGTCGAACTCCACGCCGAAGTCCGCAAGGGTGGCCTTGATGTCCTTCATCTGCGCCTGGTAGGCAGCAGCGCGGATGACCGGGAGGGCCGCTACTTCCGTCAGTTCGCGGATGTCCGGGTGCTCGGTAAGCACCTCGTGGCCAAGGTCGGCGATGTACTGTCCGGGGTAGCCGCCGTCAGGCACGGGAAGCCCGTGGAGCCGGTTGTAGACGGAGTGGGCGAAGACGTTCATCTGCGTGCCGGCGTCGTTGATGTAGTACTCGGCGGTGACCTCGGCACCGGAGGCGCGCAGGACGCGGGCGATCGCATCCCCCAAGGCTGCCCAGCGGGTGTGCCCGATGTGCAGGGGCCCGGTGGGGTTGGCGGAAACGAACTCCATGTTCACGGTGTGGCCGGCGAGCGCCGAGTTGGTGCCGTACTGCTTTCCGGCTTCGACAATCGCCTTGGCGAGCGCACCGGCGGCAGCGGCGTCCACAGTGATGTTCAGGAACCCCGGCCCGGCGATGTCCACGGCGGACACGCCGGCGATGGACTTCAGCCGTGCGCTGAGGATCGTGGCGAATTCCCGTGGGTTGGTGCCCGCCTGCTTCGCCAGCTGAAGGGCGATATTGGTGGCCCAGTCTCCGTGGTCCCTGTTCTTTGGACGCTCCACGCGCACCTCATCAGGCACAGCTGATGCAGGAAGGGCGATGTCGCCGGCGGCGACGGCTTCCTTCAGGCAGGCGGATATGGCGAGGGAGAGTTCTTCGGGAGTCACCCCTCTAGCCTACCGGGGGCCCAGTAACAGCAAGTAATTCGGGGCGTTTCCGATGCCTGGTGGTCCACAGGAACCGGTGAAGGCGGTCACAGGTTGAACCAATACGCTGGGTTTTGCGTTGACAACACCGTAACCACCCAGCAGTTCCTGCCCCGAGTCCACCGACGAAACGAGAGCCCTGATGAGACCCTCAGTCCGTAAAAGTGTTTATGCCGGAATCGCCGGCCTGTCCCTGGCAGGAACGGTGGCCGCCTGCGCCCCGTCTTCCGGAGACTCCTCCCCCGCGCCCGCAGCCTCCGGAAGCAGCACCACCGGAAGCAGTCCCTCGCCCGGCGCATCAACGCCGGCCGGCAGCGGATCCGGCTACAAGGACGGCACCTACAGCGCGGATGGAACGTACGTTTCGCCGAACGGCACCGAAACTGTGGGTGTTGAGCTGAGCCTGGCGTCCGGGACCGTCACGGACGTGCAGATCACCCAGCACCCGTCCAACCCGAACACCCGCAAGTTCCAGGGCGAGTTCGCCGGCGGGATCGCCGGGCAGGTGGTGGGCAGGAACATCGATGAGCTCAGTGTTTCCAAGGTTGCCGGTTCCTCCCTTACCAGCGGCGGCTTCAACCAGGCAGTGGAGCAGATCAAGTCGGAGGCCAGGTAGGACGTGCCGGGCGGCGGCTGGGAGGAGTTTGCGTTTGAGGGGATAGGCACGCACTGGGAGATATCCTCGCCGCGGCCCCTAGGTCCCCTCCTCCGGGCGCGCCTGCTCGGCCTGGTGGAGCGGTTCGACGCCGACTGGTCCCGGTTCAGGGCGGATTCCCGCGTCAGTGCCATGGCAAGGGAACCCGGAAAGTATGACTTTGCCGCGGAGGCTGGTGCGTTGGGGCAGCTGTACCGGGTTCTCTATGAGGCCACCGGCGGGGCCATGACGCCGCTCATCGGCCCAAGCCTGGAGCGCCTGGGGTACGGCGCCGGCTACTCCCTTCACCCCTCCGGCTCCGCACTGCCGGCGCCGGCCTGGGACGATGTGCTGGAGTGGGCCGGCAGCACCCTCACCACCGCGGCTCCCGTTGTGCTGGATATCGGTGCTGCCGGCAAAGGGCTGCTGGTGGACCTGGTGGCTGCCGAACTGGAGGCGGGAGGCGTGGACGCGTTCATCGTTGATGCCAGCGGAGACCTGCTGGTGAAGGGGCCGGATCCCGTTCCGGTGGCACTCGAACATCCGTACAACCCAACACAGGCCATAGGGGTGGTGCAGCTGGAGGGCCGGGCGCTGTGCGCCTCTGCGGCCAACCGGCGCGCCTGGGGCGACGGCCTGCACCACATCGTGGACGGAAAGACCGGCCGGCCTGTCAGGACCGCCGTGGCGACGTGGGCGCTGGCTGACACCACGATGCTGGCCGATGCCTTGGCAACAGCCCTCTTCTTTGTCCCCGGCGCCGGACTCCAGCAGGCCTTCGATTTCTCCTGGCTGACCGTTTTCTCGGACGGAAGTGCAGCCCACTCCGCAGAGTTTGAAGGGACACTGTTCACATGAGCCCTGTTGAAACCCCGAAGGCGCCGCCGGGCGCCTCCCTGGGCGCGCGGTTGGACACCGCGCTGGGCCGGTTCACCATGTACCGGCTGGTCCTCCTTGTCCTTGCAGTCCTGGCTGTGTACAGCCTGGTGCTCGATGCCCTTGGGTGGCTGACGTTCGGTATTCCCGAAATGCTGGCGCACCTGGTGCTGTGCCTCGGCCTGACGTACGCGTCGAACAGGGCGCTGGCGCCACTGTTCCGGGTCAGGCCGCACTCCGAGTCCTCGCTCATCACCGGCCTGCTGCTGTACTTCCTGTTCTGGCCCTCGTTCGCCCCGCTGGACGTGGCAGGCGTGGCGTTGGCCTGCGTGCTCGCGTCGGCATCAAAGTACGCGCTCGCCTGGCGCGGCCGCCACATCTTCAACGCCGCCGCGGCGGGAGCCTTCATGGCCGGGCTCACCGGGCTCAATATCGCAACCTGGTGGGCAGCCACCCCTGCCATGCTGTGGGTGCTGGTGCCGGGCGTCCTCCTGGTCCTGCACAGAACCCGGAAGTTCCTGATGGCCTCCGTGTTCCTTGCGGTGGCCACCGCCATCATCACCGCGGAACTCCTCCAGGCCGGCATGTCTGTTGGCATGGCGCTGTGGCAATCCCTGGCCCAGCGGCCGCTGCTGTTTTTTGTTGGCTTCATGCTCACCGAACCACTCACGCTGCCGCCTCGGAGGTGGCAGCAGCTGGCACTGGGTGCTGTTGTTGGCGTGGTGTTCGCTGTCCCCTACAACTTCGGTTTCCTGGCCAATTCTCCGGAGGCAGCGCTGCTGCTGGGCAATGTGATCGCGTTCCTGATGGGGCAGCGGGGCAGGGTGCTCCTCCGTTTCACCGGAACCAGGCCTTTGACGCCCAGCACCACCGAGTTCAGTTTCGAGCCGTCCCGGCCTGTCCGCTTTGTGCCTGGGCAATACATGGAGCTGGACCTTCCGCACGCAAAATCGGACGGAAAGGGACGACGCCGGGTGTTCAGCCTGACGGGTTCGCCCAGTGAACGCCTGGTCAAGTTTGGGGTGCGGACCGCGGAGCCCCTGTCCGCAGCCAAGAAGGTCCTCCTGTCGCTGAACCCGGGAGACGAGGTGACGGCCACGTCGGTTGGAGGGGACTTTGTCCTCCCCCGCGATCCGCGCAAGCCTGTCCTGCTGATTGCCGCCGGGATAGGCGTCACGCCCTACCTTTCGCACGTGTCCTCCGGAGGGTTGCGGGAGCGGGATGCAGTGCTGCTCCTGCTGGCCAGGAGCGCGGACGAGGTTGCCTATGCGGATGAGTTGCGGGCGGCCGGCATCCGCGTCCTGGTCCGCGTGGCGGATGGTTCCGTGCCGCCGTCGGGGTTGGCCAGCGCGTCCTGGGAAGGCACGCGGGTGGACGGCGAGGCCATCCGTGCCCTGGTCCCCGACGTCGCCGGCCGGGAGGTGTACGTCTCGGGATCCCCTGCGAGCGTTGCGTCACTGCGGCGGGCCGCCAAACAGGCCGGGGCGGCAAAAGTCCACGTTGACTCGTTCTCCGGCTACTGACTTTTCACCGCTTGGAGGCGCCTGGGGCAGTGCGGCCGCGCCGATTTTCCCTTGCGGGCCACCTTACTGCTAAGCTCTAGGACGTCCCGCCGGCAACGGCAGGAACCCCGGATTGCCCTCGTAGCTCAGGGGATAGAGCGTCTGCCTCCGGAGCAGAAGGTCGTAGGTTCGAATCCTATCGAGGGCACCAACGAGAACCACCAGAAATCACGGATTTCTGGTGGTTCTCTGCATTTCGGCGGGTGCTGCATTCAACCCGCACCCCAGGCCCGGGACTCCTCCCGTGGGAACTATTGGCCAGGGCTGTGAATTAAACCTTTCAGCAGTGCACCCCCTTTCCCCTCACCGGAGCACTGCCACCCAACGAAAGGCGCGTCATCGTAGGCCGAAACGCCGTGACAAGCACGAAAGTTCCCGGGCCGGCCCTGCCCCGGGAGCTGGCCAGTCCCACCCCCGATGTCCCGTTGCGGCATACCTGTGTGGTCCCATGCTGAGCCGCGACAGAACTCAAGGAGGCCGGCGCGGGCCGCTTCGACTGCTCCCGGGGTTTCTTGTTTTTGTGCTGTTCGCATCAGCGCTGGTACTCCTTGGGCCGGGCCTGCTCAGCGGTTTGCGGGGCGCCGGCGGTTCGCTGGTGTGGAACCCGGAGTGCATTGTGGAGACCCCTGACGGAAAGGTAGGGCTCAACCGTGAGGAGGCGCAACGGGCCACAACAGCCGTCGCACTCCTGGCCCGCGGTGTGGAGTCACCGGACACCTCCGGCATCGACGCGGCGGTGTTGCAGCAGCTGGCCGCCGGCCCACCCGGGGACGCCGGTCCTTCCCTGAGCTGCCGGGGCTCGGCCGCCTCGGGCCTGGTGGAACAGCAGCTGGGTGACACCGGCCTGACACCCCGTGCCGAGCGGCTGCGCGGAGCCATGACCGAGGTGTTCGGCACCCAAAGCCTTGGAGGGTTCGCGCCAGGCGGCGTCGGCCAGGGACATGGAGCTGAGTCCACGCACTACGACGGCCGGGCTGTCGATGTCTTCTTCCGCCCGGTGACCGGGGAGAACCGGCGTGCGGGGTGGATGCTGGCCCACTGGCTGGTCGCCCATGCCGACGAGCTGGAAATCCAGTACGTGATTTTCGACGACCGCTTCTGGAGCGTGCACAGCTCCCGGGGGCTATGGCAGGAGTACCGCGCACCCGAGCCCCGCAACGAGATCCTGCGCCACCTCGACCACGTCCACGTGGATGTGCTGGCCGGAGGCTCCTGACCACGGTCCGGGAACGGGACGGATTCAGTCTGGATTCTGTCTGGATTCGTACCGCAGACCAGGTGCGGCGTGAGCCTGCCAAGGATTGTCGGTGGCTCCTCGTAGTCTGAATTCACCAAGTTGAGGGGGTACGCCATGCACGGTCCGTTCTGTTCCATCGTCCCGCCCTACATGCTGAGGAGGCTGGCCAAACAGGGTGCGCCGGAGTTTTCGTCGGCGGCCAGGGCAGCCAGGGAAGCTCTAGGCCATGTCGAATCGTTTCGTTCAGCGCGGGCCCAGCCCGTACCGGACGTTCCGGCCGGCGTCCGCCAGGCCAAGCCCGGACCACCGCACCGGACCGTCTTTGACGCAAACAGCGCGGAAATTCTCCCTGGCACGCTGGTGCGCAAGGAGGGCGAGGCACCTGTCGGCGACGCCGCGGCCGACGAAGCCTATGACGGGCTTGGCCACACGCACCGGCTCTACGCCGACGTGTTCGGACGGAACTCCATCGACGGACGGGGGCTGCCCCTGAACGCCACGGTCCACTTCGGCCAGCTTTACGACAACGCCTTTTGGGACGGGAAGCAGATGGTTTTCGGCGACGGGGACGGTGAAGTCTTTGAACGGTTCACGAAATCCCTGAGCGTCATCGGGCACGAACTCGCCCACGGCGTTACCCAGTTTTCAGCTGCGCTCGTGTACCGGAACCAGGCCGGTGCCCTCAACGAATCCATGTCCGATGTCTTCGGCGCGCTGGTGGAACAGTACGTCAACAACCAGTCCGCTGCTGAGGCCAGCTGGCTTATTGGCGAGGGCATCTTCACGCCTGATGTGGAGGGCCGCGCCCTGCGCTCCCTGAGGGCCCCCGGAACGGCGTACGACGACGACGTGCTGGGCAAGGATCCCCAGCCGGACTCAATGGACACCTACGTGAGGACCAGCGCGGACAACGGCGGCGTCCACATCAATTCCGGCATCCCCAACCGTGCCTTCTACCTGGTAGCGGAGTCTCTTGGCGGAAACGCCTGGGACTCGCCCGGGCGCATCTGGTACGAGGCGCTCACCGGCGGATCGCTTCCGCCTGCCGCCACCTTCAGGGTCTTTGCCCGCGCCACGGCTGCGTCTGCCATGGAACTCTTCGGTTCCGGGTCCCCCGAGCATGACGCCGTACAGCTGGCGTGGGAAACTGTGAAGGTCAAGCTTTAACGGACGCCCGGCCGGCGCTTTTCGGCCGTCCGGGCTGTAGGGGAAGCCCAAGGACCAGGCCATGAAGATCAGCGTTGAGCGCACCGGAGGAATCGCCGCCATACCAAGGGTGTGGACGGTGGAAGCCCGTTCCGAGACCGCTATCAACCAGTGGCAGCCCATTGTTGAGGCGTGCCCGTGGGATTCGGTGCCCAGGACACCACGGGCCGCTGCGGAGAAGTTCGCCGGGCAGCAGCCGGACAGGTTTATTTATGCCATTCGGGCGGGGCAGCACCGGGCTGCACTTCCGGAGCAGGCAGTCACCGGGCCATGGCGGGTCCTGGTGGACAGCACCCGGGAAGCGGCGGAGGCATCGCGCGCCCAGCGGCGGCAGGACGGGGCATCCCCCGGCTGAGTGGTCCGGAAAGCCGGGCTTCGGCCGGAGTCCGGACCGCTTGTGCCAGGCAGGAGCTACCCCACCCCGACCAGCTGGCCGCGGAAGGCCCGGCGGTATGACTGCGGACTGGTGTCCAGGACCTTGGCGAAGTGGTGGCGCAACAGGACAGGGTGCCCGAAGCCTGACTCCCTGGCGATCTCGTCGATGGTGAGGTCAGTGGATTCAAGGAGCTCCTGGGCACGGAGTACACGCTGCGAGTTGAGCCAGGCTGCGGGGGTGGCTCCAGTCTCCGACCTGAACCGACGTGCAAAGGTCCTCGGCGACATGTGGACCCGTGCCGCCAGTTCATTCACGGTGTGCTCGTGCTCCAGGTTTTCAACCATCCAGCGCAGCAGCTTTTCCATGGGGGCTGAACCGCAGGTAGGCATGGGCCGGTCGATAAACTGCGCCTGGCCGCCATCGCGGTGCGGAGGAACCACCATGTCCCTGGCGATCGCGGCAGCCACGTGCGCCCCCAGTTCCACACGCACCAGGTGCAGGCAGGCATCGATCCCCGCGGCGGTGCCGGCGGAGGAGATGATGTTGCCGTCCTGGACATACAGCACGTTTTCGTCAACCTGCACGAGCGGATGTTCGGCGGCCAGCTGGCCCGAATAGTGCCAGTGGGTAGTGCAGCGGCGCCCGTCAAGCAAGCCGGCCCGGGCCAGGGCAAACGCTCCGGAGCAGATTGACATCACCCATGCGCCCCTGGCATCCGCAGCGCGGAGCGCCTCCAGAACCGGTTCGGGCAGTTCGTCGTCCCGGCCGTAGGGGGCCATGATGACCAGGTCCGCATCCTTTGTGGCCTCGAGTCCGAGGCCCACGGCCATGGACAGCCCCGACTTCAACGGCACGTTTCCCGGGTAGGGGGTGCACACCCGGAAATCGAAAGCCGGAACCCCGCTGCCCCGGGCCGATCTGTCGATGCCGAAGACCTCACACGCAGTACCGAATTCGAACATCGAGAAATTGGGAACCACGATGACTGCCACTGATCTGAGCATGCATCCATTGTGGCAGGAATTTAAGCTTTTTGGGCATTTCTGCCACTTCTTTCCTGCTGCTGACAGGAGAAGCATGGAGGCATGGAACTCCTCATCACCGCCCTCCTCATCGTGATCCTCCTCGTTCTCGCCGCCACCGTTTCAGCGCTTCTGCGTGACGGAAGGGGACATACGCCTCCAGTGGAATCCCACGAAGCGTGGTCAGCCCTGGACCTTCCCAGCATCAACTACACGCTCCGCGTCTTCTAAGCCGGCAGCACCTCCTCCGGCCAGCAAGGGCCGCAACTGCAGGCAGTCGAAGCGGGATGCCCGGGCTCCCGCAGTAGACTGTCAGCAGACATGACACTTCACATCGCCTATCCCGCTGAGCTGCCGGTCTCCGAACGGCGCGAAGACCTGATGGCAGCCATCGCAGCACACCAGGTCACCATCATTGCCGGCGAGACCGGCTCCGGTAAGACCACCCAGATCCCCAAGATGTGCCTTGAGCTTGGGCTGGGCGAGAATGGCCTGATCGGCCATACTCAGCCCCGCCGGCTGGCCGCGCGCACCGTGGCTGAGCGCATCGCCGAGGAACTGGGTGTGGACATCGGCCAGGAAGTGGGCTTCCAGGTCCGCTTCACCGGGGAAGTCAGCCGCGCCACAAAGGTCAAGCTGATGACGGACGGCATCCTGCTGGCGGAAATCCAGCGGGACAAGCTGCTGCGCAAGTACAACGCCATCATCATCGATGAGGCCCACGAGCGCAGCCTGAACATCGACTTCATCCTGGGCTACTTAAAGCGGATCCTGCCGCAGCGGCCGGATCTCAAGGTGATCATCACCTCCGCCACCATCGACCCCCAACGGTTTGCCAACCATTTCGGCACAGCCGACCAACCCGCCCCCATTGTCGAGGTCTCCGGGCGGACCTACCCCGTGGAGATCCGCTACCGCCCGCTGTCGCAGCCGCCCGGTGGTGCTGGCCTCGATGATGAGAATGGTTCCGACGACGAACTCGAGGAAGACCGCGACCCGCTCGACGCCGTCTGCGACGCCGTCGACGAACTTGCCGCCGAAGCACCCGGCGACATCCTGGTCTTCTTTTCCGGCGAGCGCGAGATCCGGGATGCGGCCGACGCGCTGCAGGCCCGCATCCAGTCCAACCGCCGGCTGGCCGGAACGGAAGTCCTTCCGCTCTTCGCCCGCCTGAGCCTGCAGGAACAACACAAGGTGTTCCACCCGGGCAGCAAGCGGCGGATCGTACTGGCCACCAACGTGGCCGAAACCTCGCTGACCGTGCCGGGCATCAAATACGTGATCGACACCGGAACCGCCCGCATCTCCAGGTACTCGCACCGCACCAAGGTCCAGCGCCTGCCCATCGAGCGCGTCTCGCAGGCGTCCGCCAACCAGCGTTCGGGGCGGTGCGGCCGCGTCTCGGACGGCATCGCCATCCGCCTCTACTCGGAGGAAGACTTCGAGTCCCGGCCCCTCTACACGGACCCGGAGATCCTGCGGACCAACCTCGCTGCCGTCATCCTCCAGATGACCGCCATGGGAGTGGCCCGCGGCCCCAAGGACGTCGAAAACTTCCCGTTCGTGGAACCACCTGAAACGCGGGCAATCAACGACGGCGTCACGCTGCTCCGGGAACTCGGCGCCCTCGCGGCCGCCCGGCCGCAGAACGGGACGGACGGAACGAAAAGCGGCGGCGGGCTCACCGCCGTCGGACAGAAGCTTGCCCAACTGCCGGTGGATCCCCGGCTGGGCCGGATGATCGTGGAGGCGGGAAAACGCGGCTGCGTCCGCGAGGTGATGATCCTGGCCGCTGCACTCACCATCCAGGACCCGCGCGAGCGCCCAACAGACAAGCAGCAACTCGCGGCGGAAAAGCACAACCGGTTCAAGGACGAGAACTCGGACTTTACCGGCTTCCTTAACCTCTGGAACTACATCCAGGAGAAGCAGCAGGAGCTCTCGTCGTCGGCCTTCCGCCGGATGTGCCGGGCCGAGTTCATCAATTACCTCCGGGTCCGGGAGTGGCAGGACCTGTTTGCCCAGCTGCGGCAACTGGCCCGGCCCCTGGGCATCAGCCTCGACAACAAGCGGCTTGCCGATCCGGTGGGCAACCACGAGGGCATCCACATCAGCCTTCTTTCCGGGCTCCTGAGCCACATCGGCATCCTTGACGAACGCAAGCGCGAGTATGCGGGTGCCCGGGGCAGCCGGTTCGCCATCTTCCCCGGCTCTGCCCTCTTCAAGAAGTCGCCCACGTTCGTGATGGCGGCGGAGCTGGTGGAGACCAGCCGCCTCTGGGCGAGGGTGGCTGCGAAGTTCGATCCTGTGTGGGCCGAACAGGTGGCGCCGGACCTGGTGAAGCGCAGCTACAGCGAACCGCACTGGTCCACCCGGCAGGGTGCGGTGATGGCCTACGAGAAGGTCACCCTTTACGGCGTGCCCATCATCGCCCAACGCAGGATCAACTACGGCAGGGTTGACCCCGTCGTCGCACGGGAACTCTTCATCCGCCATGCTTTGGTGGAAGGCGACTGGAAAACCCACCACAAGTTCTTCCACCGCAACCGGGCGCTCCTGCATGAGGTGGAGGAGCTGGAGGCCAGGATGCGCCGGCGGGACCTCCTGGTGGATGACGAGACGCTGTTCGAGTTCTACGATGCGCGGATCGGACCTGACGTGGTGTCCGAGCGGCACTTCGACAAGTGGTGGAAGGAGGCGCGGCAGAAGACCCCGGACCTCCTGGACTACGATAAATCGCTCCTCCTCAGCGATGACGCGGACGGCCTCGATGACTCCGCCTACCCTAAGACCTGGCTGCACAAGGGCTTCGAGCTTCCGCTGAGCTACGAGTTCCACCCGGTGGCTCCGGGGTCACCGCCCAACCCCTCCGACGGCGTTACCGCCGAGGTGCCGGTCCTGTTCCTCAACCAGCTGGACGACAAAGCCTTCCGCTGGCTGATCCCCGGGCAGCGCGTGGAGCTGGTGACAGCCCTGATCAAGTCGCTGCCCAAGCAGATCCGGAAGAACTTCGTTCCTGCCCCTGACGTGGCGCGCCAGGCGGTGGCAGTGCTGGAAACCGACTTTGATCCGGCGGCCGATGACCTGGAGCCGTCCCTTGAGCTTGCCCTGCGCCGCATCCGCGGGCATATCGTCCCGCCTGGATCGTGGAACTGGGATGCCGTCCCGGCCCACCTGCGCGTGTCCTTCAAGGTCGTGGACAGCAGGGGCAAGATCCTGGATGAGGGCAAGGACCTCGCAGCCTTGCAGGAGAAGCTGGCTCCGGCCACCCGGCGGGCCATTGCGGAATCCCTCGGCGCCACGCCCGCCTCCACGGCACCCGGCAGCGGCAAGTCCTCCGGCAACGGCAGGAAAGCGGCGCAGGCGTCCGGGACAGCGTTCGACGGCGGTTCCCCCGGAGGACAGCAGCCGTCCACAGTGCCGGGAACCGCAGATGCAGCCGGTTTCAGGGAGCAGGACGGCCTGGCGGAATGGAATTTCGGGACCCTTCAGCGGCAGGTGAGCAACTCGGTCAAGGGCCACACCGTCACGGGATACCCGGCGCTTGTGGACCAGGGAACGTCGGTGGCGCTCCGGGTGTTCCAGACGGCGGCAGAACAGGCGGAAGCGATGCGCGGGGGCGTCATCCGCCTGCTGGCCCTGCGCGTCCCGGCACCGGACCGCTACGTGCTGGAGCACCTGAGCAACACCGAGAAACTGACGTTCAGCCAGAATCCGCACGGCTCCGTCTCGGCCTTGATTGCCGACTGTGCGCTGGCGGCCATCGACAAGCTCACGCCCCAGGAACTGCCGTGGGACCGGGCGTCCTTTGACCGCCTGTATGAGGTGGTCCGGGCAGAACTGATCGATACGGTGTTCAGTGTGACGGCCGTGGTGGAGCGCATCCTTGCCAGCACCCGGCGGATCGAAAAGCAGCTGAAGGGGACCACCAGCCTGGCGCTGATTTCTGCCCTCAATGACGTCAAGAGCCAACTGGAGCAGCTGGTGTATCCGGGCTTTGTGGCACGGACGGGCTATGCACAGCTCAGCCAGCTCCCCAGGTACCTTTCCGCCATCGAAAAGCGGCTGGAACGCCTGCCGGGCAACGTCCAGCGGGATGCCCTCAACATGGCCGTGGTGCAGCGGCTCGAGGACGACTACGACGACGCCGTGTCTGCCCTGCTTCCGGGACGCAAGGCCGGACCTGAATTAACCCAGGTGCGCTGGATGCTCGAAGAGCTCCGGGTGAGCCTGTTCGCCGTCGAGCTCGGAACAGCGTACTCGGTGTCCGAGAAGCGCATCCGTGCCGTGCTCAACAAAGCGCTGGCCCCGGCCTAGGAGTCCCTCCCCCTGTCGCGGCGCGGACCCGCAGCCGGGTCCACGCCGGACTGGAGGTCAGGCCGGGACGAACTCGCCGTATCCCGCAGCCCGAAGGCCCTGGCGGAGTTTCACCGCATTGGCGTCCAGGACGTCCGGGTCCGGGTTCTGGTCCGCGGTGGCGAAGTTGAACTCCGCCATGCTCCGGGAAGGCCAGACGTGCACGTGGAGATGGTTGATCTCATAGCCGGCCACAATCAGGCCTGCCCGCGCCGCGTCGAAGACCTCCACCTGGACCGCGCCGATCCGGCGGGCCACTTCCATGACCTTGGCCAATGTCTCCGGGGATGCGTCGGTCCAGCGGTCCACTTCCTCGGTGGGGACCACCAGCGTGTGGCCGTCCGCGAGCGGCCCGGTGGTGAGGAAGGCAGCTACCTCCGGTTCCCGCCAGACAAAGCGTCCGGGGATTTCGCCGTTCAGGATCCTGGTAAACAGTGTGCTCATGCGTGTGCCTCCTTGGCGGGTGCGTGCAGGGTGCTGGTGTCCAGCACAAACCGGTATTTCACATCGCCTGCCACCATCCGGTCGTAGGCTTCGTTGAGCTGGTCGGCGCGGACCATCTCGATCTCCGCGGCCACTCCGTGCTCCGCGCAAAAATCCAGCATCTCCTGCGTTTCTGCAATGCCGCCGATGAGGGAGCCGGCGTAGGCGATCCGGCGCCGGATCAGTGCTCCCGGGTTGACGGGCGGCATCGGCTCCGAGGGGAGCCCCAGCTGGAAGAGTGCACCGTCAACGCGGAGTGTCCGGAAGTAGGGGTTGAGGTCGTGCGGAGCTGCCACGGTGTCGATGATGAGGTCGATGGTGCGGTTGGCGGCGGCCATCGCGTCCCCGTCCCGGGACAGGACAACCTCGTCCGCGCCGAGCTCAAGGGCGGCCGCAACCTTGGCCTCCGACGTCGTGAACACCACCACCCTCGCTCCCATGGCCTTGGCAAGCTTGACGGCCATATGGCCCAGGCCGCCCAGCCCCACCACGCCCACAACATCGCCGTCTTCGACCTCGAAGTGCCGCAGCGGGGAAAAGGTCGTCACCCCCGCGCAGAGCAGTGGCGCAGCGGAGGCAGGATCAAGCGCTTCCGGCACCCGCAGGACGTAGCGCCGGTCCACCACGATGGACGAGGCGTAGCCGCCCTGGGTGACGGCGTCACCGTTCCGGCGGTCCACGGCACCGTAGGTGCCGGTCATGCCGTTTTCGCAGTACTGCTCAAGGCCGTCCAGGCAGCTTTCGCAGTGACGGCACGAATCGACGATGCACCCCACGCCCACCCGGTCACCCACGGCGAAGTCCGCAACAGCGGAACCCACCCGGCTGACGGTGCCCACGATCTCGTGTCCGGGCACCAGCGGCCAGGTGCTGCCGCCCCACTCGCCGCGGGTGGCGTGCACATCCGAGTGGCACAGGCCGCAGAATTCGATGGCTATTTCGACGTCGTCGGCTTGGGGGGTGCGCCGGGCAAGGGTCAGCGGCACCAACCCGCTGTTCGGGGACGTTGCGCCGTAAGCGGCCGCCGGAACGCCTCCGCCGGACGCCGCCGTCAAAGGGGTGGCAGGGTGTGCAAGGGGCGGAGGTACGGGGCGTCCTGGAGTCATAGTGCGACGCTACCCTTGCCCGGAGGCGTGGTGCCACCCGGCCATCCGCTGCCGCGGCCCGGCTCAGCCCCGGTGGCCACGGGCAGGGCCGGGTTGTTGGACCATTCCGAGAATGAGCCCGGATAAAGTGCAGCGGGGAATCCTGCGATTTCCAGGGCTGCGACTTCGTGGGCGGCAGTAACTCCGGATCCGCAGTACACCGCGACCTGTACTCCGTCGCGGACACCCAGCGACTCGAACCGGCGGCGCAACGCGCCAGGGGCCAGGAACCGCCCGCTGCCGTCCACGTTTTCCGATGTCGGCGCACTGATAGCTCCGGGAATATGCCCGGCCCGCGGATCGATGGGCTCAAACTCGCCGCGGTACCTCTCCCCCGCCCGGGCGTCCAGCAGGAGGCCCGCGTCCGGCCAGGCGGCGGCTGCGGTGGCGTCGATGGCCTGCATCTTCCCGTTCGTCAGATGCACACCGCCGGGGTCCGGAACAACGGGCCCCGCTTCGAGCGGAAGCCCCGCGGCACGCCAGGCGGCCAGGCCGCCGTCGAGCAGGTATACCTCCGCCAGCCCGGCGTTACGGAGCATCCACCACACCCGCGCCGCCGCCATGTTGCCGCTGTCATCGTAGGCCACCACGACGTCACCGTCGTTGATGCCCCAGCGCCGGGCGCCCGCTTCGAAATCCTCGGCCGCCGGCAGCGGGTGGCGGCCCCGTTCGGGAACCGCAGGGGCAGCAAGTTCTGTCTGCAGGTCCACGAACACGGCACCCGGCAGGTGCTCCTGGAGGTAGTGGCGGTAGCCGTGGGGATCGCCCAGCGCCCAACGCACATCCAGCAGTACCGTGCGCCGGTGATCCGCCAGGCGGGCCTGCAGACCGGCAACGTCCATCAGGGGGTTCACTGCACTCCTCCAGCGGTGGTTTGGCCAACGGATCCACTCTATCGGCAGCCCTTCCCGCCGCGGGTAGGCTGGTGCGGTGAAGATCGAGCGAAGCGCCAGCCGGTACACCGCGGACCGGGACTGGGCGGACCAGGCAATCCGCAAGATCACGGCAGAAAACAACCGCTCCGCCGACACCCACCTCTACGCTGTTCCCCTTCCGGAGCACTGGGGCGTCCACCTCTACCTCAAGGACGAGTCCACGCACCGCTCCGGCAGCCTCAAGCACCGGCTGGCCCGCTCCATGTTTCTCTTCGGGCTGGTGAACGGCTGGATCCGGGAGGACACCACCATCGTGGAGGCTTCCAGCGGCAGCACGGCTGTGTCCGAGGCATATTTCGCGCAGCTCCTGGGACTGCCCTTTGTTGCCGTGATGGCACGCACCACCAGTCCCGAGAAGATCGCGTTGATCGAGCAGTTCGGCGGGTCCTGCCTGCTGGTGGAGCACGCGTCCGAGGTGTACGCGGCCGCACAGGAGGTCGCGGAGACCTGCAACGGCCACTACATGGACCAGTTCACCTACGCCGAGCGGGCAACTGACTGGCGGGGAAACAACAACATTGCAGAATCCATCTTTGGCCAGCTCGCGCTGGAGGAACACCCTGTACCCCAGTGGATCGTGGTGGGAGCCGGCACCGGCGGAACCAGTGCCACCATCGGCAGGTACCTCCGCTACCACAGCTACCCAACACAACTGCTGGTGGTGGATCCGGAAAATTCGGCGTTCTACCCGGGCTGGCGGGGCACGTCCGGCGCACCGGCAGGCCTGCCGTCCCGGATCGAGGGAATCGGGCGGCCGCGGATGGAACCCAGCTTCGTGCCGTCAGTGATCGACCGCATGGTGCAGGTGCCGGACGCCGCGTCAGTGGCCGCGATGCGCCACCTCCACGGCATCGCGGGACTCCACGCCGGCCCCTCCACCGGGACCAACCTTTGGGGTGTGTGGCAGCTGGTGGCAGAGATGGTGGCGACGGGCCGCTCAGGCAGCATCGTTTCGCTGATGTGCGACGGCGGTGAACGCTATGCGGGCAACTACTACAACCAGGACTGGCTGGCCGCCCAGGGACTGGACCCTGCGCCGTACGAAGCGGTCCTCCGGCAATTCATGGACACGGGCACCTGGACCGGAGACCTGGCCTAGACCTCCACAGACTCCCGGGCCGCCAGGTGCGTGTATTCGGTGCCGTACTTGGCACCGATCCGCTGGACATGGCCTTCCACAACCTTCAGGCCGTTCTCGTTGAGCAGCCCGTCGTGGATCTGGAATGCGCGCGGCGCCCTGACGCCGATCACGAAGTCCAGCACCTCGGCTGCCTTGCTCCACGGCGCGTGGAGGGGAACCAGCAGCGTCTTGACGCTGATGCCGTCCGGGATCACAAAGGAGTCCCCCGGATGGTAGACATTGTCGTCAATCACGTAGCCGATGTTGGCCACGATGGGGATCTGCGGGTGGATCAGGGCATGCTGGCCGCCGAAGCTGCGGATAGTGAAACCGGCCGCCTGGAAGGTGGAGCCCGGGTTCACGGCGTGAATGCGCGCGGCTTCGCCGGTGGCCTTGTCCTGCAGCTGGCCGGTAACACGCGCAGGGGCGAAGACTGCCAGTCCGGCGTTTGCGCGCAAAGCGTCCACCACGGCCGGAACGTCAATGTGGTCGGCGTGCTCGTGCGTTACCAGGACCGCTTCCGCGGACTGCAGGGCCTCAGCCGATTCCGAAAAGTTGCCCGGATCCAGGACCAGGACCCTGCCGTCTTTTTCCAGCCGGACACAGGAATGCGTGTACTTCGTCAGCTTCATAGCGCCAGCCTAGGGTCCGCCCCGGGACCATGTCCACGAAGCTCCGGCTGGTAATCTGGATCTTTGCCACCATCCTGAGGAAGCGAGTCCACCCATGCCCGTCGGCGCCAAGGCTGATTCCACCACGTCGTCCCCGGCGATGGGCGGCGGCAAGGAGCAGCGCGTCACGAAGCAGCGCAGGGCCGTCAGCGCGGCGCTGGATGAACTGGACGATTTCGTCAGCACCCAGGAGCTCTACCGGATCCTCCAGAACCAGGGCGTTTCGGTCTCACTGGCAACCGCCTACCGGATTCTCCAGTCGCTCGCGGACGAGGGCCTGGTGGACGTACTGCGCAACGGCGACGGCGAGGCCGTGTACCGCCGCTGCGCCGTTACAGGACACCACCATCACCTGCTGTGCCGGAACTGCGGCAAGGCAGTGGAAGTGGAGGCTCCGGCGGTGGAGACCTGGGCGGCGCGCACAGCCGCAGAGCACGGGTTCACAGAGGTGGCGCACACCGTGGAGATCTTCGGTCTGTGTCCGGACTGCACGGCGCGCAAGGCCGCCGGCAGCCTCTAAGCCGTTCCCGCCAGGACCCGCCCGTTGATTCCCTTCCGGGCCCGCACCGACCCAACCACCCGGCACACCACGTAGATCAGGAAGGACAGGGTGGTGACATAGGGGCTGATGGGAATGCGTCCTCCCAGCGCCAGCAGGATCCCGCCTACGGTGGCGGTCATCGCGAAGGCCACGCTGAGGAGCACCACGGCAACCGGCGAGGACGTCACCCGGAGCGCGGCCGCGGCAGGCGTGATCAGCAGGGCCAGGACCAGGAGGGCTCCCACCACCTGGATGGACAGGGCCACGCTGACGCCCAGCAGGACCATAAAGACGATGGCAAGCGTCCGCACGGGAACCCCGCGGGCCTCGGCAAGTTCAGGATCCACGCTGGCGAAATTCAGGGGCCGCCAGATGGCCACCAGGGCCACCATCACCACCACGGCCGTTCCGGCAAGCGCCTGCAGCTGGACCGTGTCCACGGAGACGATCTGTCCTGTGAGCAGGCCGAACTTGTTGGCGGCCCGGCCTTCGTACAGGGACAGGAACAGGATGCCCAGCCCCAGACCGAATGGCATGATGACGCCGATGATCGAGTTTTTGTCCCTGGCCCGGACACCCATCAGGCCCAGCAGCAGCGCCGCGGTGACGGACCCGATCAGCGATCCAAACACGATGTCGGCGCCGATGAGCAGCGCAAAGGCAGCCCCGGCGAAGGAGAGTTCGGAGATGCCGTGCACCGCAAACGCCAGGTCGCGCTTCATCACGAAGGTCCCCACCAGGCCGCCCAGGAGGCCCAGGACGGCACCGGCCCAGATGGAGTTCTGCACCAGCACCAGGAGTTCGCCGTAGTTTTCGAAGCTGAAGATCGCGCCGAGAATGCTGTCCGCGTCCATCAGGCTGCCTCTCCGGCCAGCACATGCGTTGGTGCATGGTGGTGGGTGGTGGCATCCGGCAGGCCCACCACCACGATGCGCCCGTTGGCGTGGATCACCTCAACATGGCTTCCGTAAAGGTCGGAGAGGACCTCGGTGGTCATGACCTCTTCGGGCGTACCCACCTTGAAGCGGCCGCCGGCCAGGTACAGCACCCGGTCCACGTAGTCGATGATGGGGTTGATTTCGTGCGTCACGAAAACCACGGCACTGTTCTGCTCACGGCACTGTTTGTTGATCAGGGCGCTGACCGCCTGCTGGTGGTGGAGGTCCAGGGAGAGCAGGGGTTCATCGCACAGAAGGATCTGGGGATCCGTGGCAAGGGCCTGCGCAACCCGCAGCCGCTGCTGTTCGCCGCCGGACAGCTGACCCACCGGAACTTTCGCGTATTCCGTGGCCCCAACAAGTTCAAGGAGCTGGTCGATTTTGCGGTTGGCCTTGCCCGGGGACAGACGCAGGCCCCACCGGTGGCCGTCAACGCCCAGGCCGACGAGGTCCCGGGCCCGCATGGGGGTGTCCGGGGCGAACGATTTCTGCTGGGGTATGTAGCCGATGAGGCTGCTGCCGCGTTCCACCGGGCGGCTGCCGAGCATGGCCTGCCCCCGGTGAAGGTCCTGGAGCCCCAGCAGGACCTTCAGGAAACTGGTCTTGCCGCTTCCATTGGGACCCAGTACGGCGAAGAACTCGCCAGGCATGATGTCCAGGTCCAGATCCTCCCAGAGCGCCCGCTTGCCGAACTTCAGGGACGCTCCGGTGAGGCTGACCACGGGTTTCAACTATTTGTCTCCAGAACGTTGGTGATGTTGTCCACATTGTCCGTCATCCACTCGAGGTACGTCTTGCCCTCCGGCAGTGTTTCACTGAAGTCAACCACCGGAACCCCCGCAGTTTCTGCCGCCTTCTTCAGCGACTCCGTCTGCGGGCCTTCGGTCTGGCTGTTGTAGGCGAGCAGGCGCACCGACTTCGAGGCCACAAGGTCCGAGGCGGCCTTGAGCACTGCCGGCGGGACGTCCGAGCCCTCTTCAATCGCAGCAGTGTAGTCCTCGGGCGTGGTGTTCACCAGCCCGGCATCCGCCAGGAGGTATACCGGCACCGGCTCAGTTACGGCCACCTGGGCACCCGCCGAAGCAGCCTTCAGTGCGTCCAGCTTTCCGTGCAGTTCTTCTATGCCGGCTTTAAAAGCGGCGGCGTTGGACTGGAATGTCGAGGCAGAGGCGGGCTCGAGTTCGGCCAGCTTGGCGGCGATCTCATCGGCCAGCTGTTCCACCGCCGGGAGGCTGTACCAGACGTGCTCGTTCAATTCGCCGTGGTCGTGGTCAGATTCGTCTTCTGCCGCGGGTTCCGTCGCCGGGGCGTCCGCGGTGGCTTCCTCTTCCTCAGGGTGGGCCAGGCCGGAAAGTTCGACGGCGTTGAGCACCTTCGCGTCGTCAAGGCCGCTGTCCTCCGCCAGGGTGTGGATGAAGTCGTCGTAGCCGCCGCCGTTTTCCAGGACGAGGTCGGCTTTCGAGACCGCAAGCCGGTCCTGGGCGGTGGCTTCGTAGGAATGCGGGTCCTGGCTGGTCTTGGTGATGATGGCGGTCACGCTGACCTTGTCGCCGCCAATCGTTTTGGCGATGTCACCATAGACGTCCGTTGAGGCCACGATGTTGATTCCGTCGGCGGCGTCCGGAGCGGGTTCCGCCTGCGGGCTGCACGCGGTTAGGAGCAGGCCGAGCCCGGCAAGGGCAGCGAGGGACGATCGGGCAGCGGCGGGACGGCGCACGGAAACCTCATTCAGTGGGGAGGGGCGAAAACAACCCTCCCAGCTTATACCTAAATGGGAATGATTCCTATTTAGAAAAGAAGGGTGCCATGGCAACGGTGCCCTCCGCCCACCGGAGAAGGGCACCGTTCCGCTATCCCCCGTTGGGCTGCCCCAGCCGCCGGATGCCGGTGGCCTGGGTTGCATCCCGGATCTCGCCGACGAGCTGCTCGATCACGTCTTCCAGGAACAGGATGCCCTTGGTGTTGCCATCGGGTCCGATCACCCGTGCAAGGTGGGATCCGGTGCGCTGCATAACGGACATTGCCTTCTCGATCTCATCGTCCAGCGCCAGGTTGGCCAGGGAGCGGATGCGGCTCTCGGCGATGGGCCGCTCATAGGCCTGCTCGGGGATGGACAGTACATCCTTAACGTGGAGGTAGCCGTACAGCATGTCGTCCTCGTCAAGCATGGGGAACCGGGAAAATCCGGTGCGGCTCACGGCCTTCTCGAACTCCACGGGGGTGGTGGCGGCCCGAAGCATGACCAGCTTCTCCAGGGGAACCATGATGTCCGCGGCTGTGTATTCGGAGAACTCCAGCGCGCCGGTGATGAGCCCGGCGTCGTCATCGACCAGCCCGTGTCGGGTGGACTCCTGAACAATGGACTGCACTTCCTCCAGTGTGAAGGAGGAGTTCACCTCATCCTTGGGCTCGATCCGAAGGAGCTTGAGGATGTGGTTGGCCGACCAGTTGAGGACCGAAATGACGGGGTGGACCAGCCGCGCAACGAACATCAGCGGCGGGGCAAGCAGGAGCGCCGCCTTGTCAGCCACGCTGACCGAGATGTTCTTTGGCACCATTTCCCCGAAGGTCACATGCAGGAACGTCACCAGCATCAGCGCCACCGCGAACGCAGCCACATCGGCAACTTCCTTCGGCAGGCCGAGCGTCTCGAGCGGTACGGCGAGGAGATGGTGGATGGCCGGTTCGGCCACCAGCAGGATCAGGAGGGAGCAGACGGTGATGCCAAGCTGGGCGCACGCCAGCATCAGCGACACGTTTTCCATGGCGCGGAGGGTGGTCTGCGCCCGCTTCGACCCGGCTTCGGCCAGCGGTTCGATCTGGCTGCGCCGTGCGGACATGACTGCGAATTCAGCGGCCACAAAAAAGGCGTTGCCGAGCAGCAGGACAGCCAGCCAGAAGATTCCGGCCCAGTCGCTCATCGTTCAGCCCTGTCGTCGCGTTGGTTCCTGCCGTTACGTGTGGACTTGTCGTCTTGCCTGGAATGGTCGTCCCGCTGGGAGCTGTCCGCCCGGTCGTTGTCGCCGGAGTCGGCAGCCGGCCGGAAGCAGATCCGGTCAATGCGGCGCCCGTCCATCCTGGTGACGCTCAGCGTGCCGCCGCCAACGGAGACAGTATCCCCAACGACGGCGATCCGGCCCAGCTTGCTCATGACGTATCCGCCCACCGTTTCGTAGGCTGCTTCGTCAGGGACGCTCAGCCGGGGAATCTGCTCTGACAGCTCGTCCGGGCGGAGCAGGCCAGGGAAGTACCAGTCCCCGGAGGCACTCTGCAGGAGTCCAGGGCGGACCTTGTCATGCTCGTCGGCCACCTCTCCCACGATTTCCTCCACCAGGTCCTCGAGCGTGGCGATGCCGGCGGTTCCGCCGTACTCGTCCAGGACGACGGCGAGCTGGAGGTTGCCTTCGCGGAGTTCCGCAAGCAGGGCGTCGAGGTGGATGGTCTCGGGGACCCTCAGCACCTCCGTCATGATGGCACCGGCTTCCAGGTTTTGGCGGCGGTCCCACGGCACAGCCACAGCCTTCTTAACGTGGACCAGCCCCCGGATGTCATCGGCGGAATCGCCAATCACCGGGAACCGCGAGTATCCGGTCCGGCGTGCAGCACTGAGGACATCCGACACGGGCTGGTCGGCATCGATCGTTTCCACGCGGATGCGGGGCGTCATCACGTCGGCCGCTGTCCGGGTGGAGAAGTTCAGGGTACGCGCCACGAAGTTGGCAGTGCCGGCGTCGAGCGTTCCCATGGCCGCGGACCGGCGCACCAGCGATGCGAGTTCCGCCGGTGTCCTGGCCCCGGAAATTTCTTCCTTCGCCTCCAGGCCGAAGACGTTCAGCACCTTGTTGGAGAACCCGTTGAGCAGCACGATGGCCGGTTTGAAGACAGCCGTGAATATCAGCTGGGGCCGGGCGAGCGCCCGCCCCACCGGGAAGGACAGCGCGATGGCCATGTTCTTGGGCACCAGTTCGCCCAGGAGCATCGAGAGCAGGGTGGCGAGCACCATGGCCAGGACCAGGGAGACCGAAGCGACGGCGACGTCGGGAAGTCCGACGGCGGCCAGGGGGGCTTCCAGGAGGCGGCCCACCGAGGGCTCCATCACGTAGCCGGTCAGGAGCGTTGTCAGAGTGATGCCCAGCTGGCAGCTGGACAGCTGCGTGGACAGCGATTTCAGGCAGGTGAGCAAAGGGACAGCGCCGGCGTCGCCGTCGTCAATGGCACGTTGGACCGTGGGCTGGTCCAGGGCAATAAGGGAGAATTCGACGGCCACGAAGAATCCCGTGCCGGCGATCAGCAGCAGGCCTGCTGCAAGGAGAAGCCATTCCACTCAGCATCCCGCCTGGAAGGCGGTGCTGAATGGCATGGCAAAGGAAGGGGAAATGCGGAGACTGGGCGGTCTTCCCGGCGGAGGGTGGTCGGCGGAAACCGGCGCCCGTTCCCCGGGGGCTCTGGACGGCTGTGCTGCCGGCGGATGATGGGCTCGTGTTCGGGGTTTGCCGGCTCTGCGGGTGGACTGCGCGGCGCTGCTCTTCATGCCCCGCTGACAGCCCCCAGGCCGGCACCTAGATTTACTGTCCATAAGAGCCTCAGTCTACAGGAGGCACCTGCGCCCGCTTCACCCGCGCTGCCGCCCGCCGGGCGCTTCGCGGGCGGCCTCTCCGGCGCCCCGCAACACACCGTTGATGACGCAGTTTCCCGCCATATTCCGCGATCCCCGCGTCACTTCATGATTTGGGTCACCCTTATTGGCAGTTAAGACACGATGCTCACTAGACTTGCAAAGGTCTGGGTTCAGAGGACGCAGAAATCGGTTCGAACGTGTTGCTGAAGCACCGTGGGGCCGGGGAGAAATCAAACTCATGGAAGAGGCGTATTTCAAGTGCCAGAGCAGCCTAGCCACCGTCTACCAGAGGAATTTGGCGGAAACGAGTGGCTCGTTGACGAACTGTACGAGCAGTACCAGCAGGACAAGAACGCCGTGGATGCCAAGTGGTGGCCGCTGTTTGAATCGTTCGGGTCGGGCAGTTCTTCTTCCAATGGAAATTCGGCCCACCCCGCTACCCGGGAAATGCCGTCAGTAAATGCAGCCCCGGCACCGTCGCCGGCAGCAGCACCAGCCGTCCCGCCGGTGCCGTCCGCACCTCCGGCGTCCGCGCCCGCAGCGGCAAAGAAGGCCCCCGCCACGGTTGCCCGCGACGGCGGCAAGAAGACGGAGGCCGGAACCGGCTCCCAGCCCATCCCGGCGCAGCTGCCCAAGAACGTCAAGGCACCCACCGCTCCTGAGGAAGACGTCGTCTCCGTCCTCCGCGGACCGGCAAAGGCAATCGCCACCAACATGGTCACCAGCCTCCAGGTGCCCACGGCCACCAGCGTCCGCGCCATCCCGGCCAAGCTGCTGATCGACAACCGCGTGGTCATCAACTCGAACCTGGCCCGCGCCCGCGGCGGCAAGGTTTCCTTCACGCACCTCATCGGCTACGCCGTGATCCGCGCTCTCTCCCAGTTCCCTTCCATGAACGTGTACTACGACGAAGTGGACGGCAAGCCCGTTGCCGTCCAGCCGGCCCACGTCAACTTCGGCATTGCCATCGACATGCCGAAGCCGGACGGCACCCGCCTGCTCATGGTGCCGAACATCAAGAAGGCCGAAACCCTCAACTTCTCCGAGTTCTGGCACACCTACGAGGACCTGATCAAGCGCGCCCGCAACGGCAAGCTGACGGCTGAGGACCACCAGGGCACCACCGTGTCGCTGACCAACCCCGGCGGCATCGGCACCGTCCACTCGGTGCCCCGCCTGTCCAAGGGCCAGGCTGCCATCATCGGCGTCGGCGCCCTCGACTACCCCGCGGAGTTCCAGGGCGCCAGCGAAAAGATCATCGCCCAGAACGCGATCAGCAAGGTCCTCACCCTGACCTCCACCTACGATCACCGCGTGATCCAGGGTGCCGGCAGCGGCGAGTTCCTCAAGCTTGTGCACCAGCTGCTGCTGGGTGCGCAGAACTTCTACGACGAGATCTTCGAGTCCCTCCGCATCCCGTACGAGCCCGTGCGCTGGAGCGCCGACAAGCAGGTTGATCCGGCAGACCAGATTAACAAGGTGGCGCGGATCCAGCAGCTGATCCACTCCTACCGGGTCCGCGGCCACCTGATGGCCGACACCGATCCCCTTGAATACGTCCAGCGCAAGCACCCGGACCTCGACATCCTGACTTACGGCCTGACGCTGTGGGACCTGGACCGCGAATGGCCCACCGGCGGCTTCGGCGGCAAGCCCATGCTCAAGTTCCGCGACATCCTGGGCGTCCTGCGCGATGCCTACTGCCGCACCACCGGCATCGAATACATGCACATCCAGGAACCGGAAGAGCGCAAGTGGTTCCAGGACCAGCTGGAACACCCCTACTCCAAGCCCAGCCGTGAAGAGCAGCTCCGCATTGTCTCCAAGCTGAACGCCGCCGAGGCCTTCGAGACCTTCCTGCAGACCAAGTTCGTCGGCCAGAAGCGCTTCTCCCTGGAGGGCGGAGAATCCCTGATTCCGCTGCTTGACGCCATCATGTCCGACGCCGCCGACGACGGCCTGGACGAAGTAGCCATCGGCATGGCCCACCGCGGCCGCCTGAACGTGCTCACCAACATCGCCGGCAAGACCTACGCCCAGGTCTTCCGCGAATTCGAAGGCACCCAGGACCCGCGCTCCGTGCAGGGCTCCGGTGACGTCAAGTACCACCTGGGCACCGAGGGGACCTTCACCTCGGACAACGGCAAGGAAACCAAGGTCTACCTCGCCGCCAACCCCTCCCACCTCGAAGCAGTGGATCCCGTTCTTGAGGGCATTGTCCGCGCCAAGCAGGACCGGCTGGACCAGGGCGAATCCTTCCCCGTCCTGCCCATCATGGTCCATGGCGACGCCGCCTTTGCAGGCCAGGGCGTGGTTGCGGAAACGCTCAACCTGTCCCAGCTCCGCGGCTACCGCACCGGCGGAACCATCCACGTGGTTGTCAACAACCAGGTGGGTTTCACCACGGCCCCGTCATCATCCCGCTCGTCCACATACTCCACGGACGTCGCCAAGATGATCCAGGCCCCTGTGTTCCACGTGAACGGCGACGATCCCGAGGCAGTGGTCCGCATCGGGCAGCTCGCCTACGAGTTCCGCCAGCGGTTCCACAAGGACGTCGTCATCGACATGGTCTGCTACCGCCGCCGCGGGCACAACGAGGGCGACGACCCCTCGATGACCCAGCCGCTGATGTACAACCTCATTGAGGCCAAGCGCTCCGTCCGCAAGCTCTACACCGAGTCCCTGATCGGCCGTGGCGACATCACCGAGGAAGAAGCCGAACAGCTGCTCCGCGACTACCAGGAGCGTCTGGAACGCGTCTTCGCCGAAACCCACGCGGCCCAGACGTCCCCGATCCCGATCGTCACGGCAGACACTGCCGCCGTCTCGGACATCGAGCGTCCCATCTCCCAGCAGTCCGACTCCGGTACCACTTCGCCGGTTTCGACGGCCATTTCCGCAGACACCCTGGCGCGGATCGGCAAGGCCCACGTGGAAATCCCGGAGGGCTTCACGGTTCACGCAAAGCTCAAGCAGCTGCTCGAGAAGCGCGAGCAGATGTCCCGCGAGGGCGGCATCGACTGGGGCTTCGGTGAAATCGCAGCCTTCGGTTCACTGATCATGGAAGGGGTCCCCGTACGCCTGGCCGGACAGGACTCCCGCCGCGGCACCTTCGTGCAGCGGCACGCCGTGTTCCACGACCGCGCCAACGGCAAGGAATGGCTGCCCCTCGGCAACCTTTCCGACGACCAGGCGAAGCTGTGGATCTACGACTCCCTGCTTTCGGAATACGCGGCCATGGGCTTCGAGTACGGCTACTCTGTTGAGCGGCCGGATGCGCTGGTCCTGTGGGAGGCGCAGTTCGGCGACTTCGTCAACGGTGCACAGACCATCATCGACGAGTTCATCTCCTCCGCGGAGCAGAAGTGGGGACAGCGGTCCTCGCTGGTCCTGATGCTGCCCCACGGCTACGAGGGCCAGGGTCCGGACCACTCCTCCGCAAGGATCGAGCGGTTCCTGCAGCTGTGCGCCGAAGAGAACATGATCGTGGCCAACCCCACCACCGCGGCCTCGCACTTCCACCTGCTGCGCCGCCAGGCCTACAACCGGCCACGCAAGCCGCTGATCATCTTCACGCCCAAGCAGCTGCTGCGCCTCAAGGCTGCCGCATCAACGGTGGAGGATTTCACAACCGGCACGTTCCGCCCCGTCATCGGCGAACACGAGCAGCTGGCGGGAGACGCCGTCGAACGCGTCCTCCTGGTCTCCGGCCGCCTGTACTACGATCTCCTGTCCACCCGGCAGAAGACGGACGACAAGACCACCGCGATCATCCGCGTGGAGCAGCTCTACCCGCTGCCGCACGAGGAAATCGCACAGGAACTCGCCAAGTACCCGAACGCAGAAGTTGTGTGGGCGCAGGATGAGCCCGCCAACCAGGGGCCGTGGCCGTTTATTGGCCTGAACCTGCCGGGCGCCCTGGAGCGCACCGTCCGGCTGGTTTCACGGCCGGCGTCGGCGTCCACTGCCGCCGGGTCCATGAAACGGCACGCCGCGGAACAGGATGTCCTCCTGAAGCAGGCATTTGCACGGAAGTAAGCACTAAGGCTGCCCGGCCGGACGTCGAAATCCCAGACTCCGGCCGGGCGGTTCTGTTTAATGGAGTCCACAGCGCTGATGGAAATACACAGCACTGGATGAAAAGCCCCAATCGCATGCACAGCCCAACCCCGTGGCCGGAACCAGGTCCACGGTGGCGGCGGCAAGGCACCGACGTAAAGAGGAACGCGTGGAAGACAGGAAGCTGCGGATTGCAGCTGTAGGAGATGAACTGCTGGCCGGACTGGGTGACCCCCGGGCCCTCGGCTGGCTGGGCCGCGTATTGGCCCGCACTCCCCGGGACAGCATGCTCCTCGAAAGCTACGCCCTCCCCTGCCCGGAGGAAGGAACGGAAGGCCTCGCTGCGCGCTGGCTGGACGAGGCCGGCCGGCGCTTCAGCGACAAAGCAGAGAACCGTCTGGTGATCGGGCTCTCCGGACGCGACATACAGTTCGGGCTCTCCACTGCCCGCAGCCGGCTCAACCTGGCCAACATCCTGGATTCGGCGTCCCAGAACCGCATCGAGGTCTTCGTCGTGGGCCCGCCGCCCACCCTGGACCCCGCGCAGAACAGGCGCCTTGACGAACTCAACACCGCCTTCGCCGATGTCACTACGCGGCGCAAGCACCTGTACGTGGACACCTTCTCCCCGCTCCTGAACCACGAACAGTGGCGCCAGGATCTGGCGGCCCAGGGCGGCACGCCCGGCCAGGCCGGCTACGGGCTGATGGCGTGGCTGGTGCTGCACCGTGGCTGGTTCCAGTGGCTCGGCCTCGACGCTCCGGAGTAACGCAGGTTCGCGATATATCTTGACCTGCCCCCACGGCGGGGGTACGTTGGGGAAGGTCAACACGATATATCGCCTGGAGGGCCCGTGACCGATCAAGAGTGGACTGTCACCAGTCCGGAGACCATCGACGTCGACGGCGTGACGTCACTGAAACTTGGCATGGTGCAGGGACGCTTCGACGTCGTCACGCACCAGGAACCCGTCACCCGGGTAGAGATCTCGGATGTGCACGGCGACCCGGTGGCTGTCTCCCTGAGCGGCGGAAGGCTGGAGGTCCGCCACCAACTGCACGGCCCCCAGGGCTGGTTCAAGAACCTCATGGGAACGGTCAACCACAACAGCGAAAACTCGGCCGTCATCAGCATTGCCGTACCCGCCCACGTCACCGTGGAGGCCGGCACCGTCAGCGGCGATGGGCTGGTATCCGCCGTAGCCGCGAACACCCGCCTCAGCACCGTCTCCGGTTCGGTCATGGCGGACAGCACAACCGGGGAACTGCACGTCCAGACTGTCAGCGGAGAAGTTTCCATCCGCAACCACACCGGGGTCCTGACAGCCAAGAGCGTCTCCGGTGAAGTGACGGCATCCGGCCGCCTCACCAACATCAGGGCGAACACGGTCAGCGGGCACATGAGTTTTGACCTCCTGGGCTTCACCCATGATTTCGGGGCAAACTCGGTCTCGGGAGACCTCACCATCCGGCTGCCCCACGATGTAGGCGTGGACATCATCGCCAAGTCCGCCAGCGGTGCGGTGGTGATCGGGGACCAGCGGTACACGGTGGTGGGGGGCAAGGTGGAGACCATTGCGGGCCCTGACGGCCAGCTGATGCTGGTGCGGACCAACTCAGTGTCCGGAAAGACCTCCATCTTCCACAGGACCGTGGCAGGAAACGCAGAAGCAGGAACCTGATGGCACCGGTCTTTGCCCACGGCGCGCTCCGGCTGTACCTTCTGGCGCTTCTTGAGTCCGGGCCCAAACACGGCTATGAGCTCATCAAGGCGCTCAAGGAGCGGTTCGGCGGAACATACTCCCCCAGCGCCGGCACCATCTACCCGCGGCTGGGCAAACTCGAGGAGGAAGGCCTGGTGGCCACCGAGTCCGCCGGCCGCCGCACGAATTACCACATCACCGCCGCCGGGCTGGCCGAGCTCAACCGCCGCCGTGACGAGCTGGCAGGCGTGGAGAGCGACATTTCAGCCTCTGTCCGGCGGCTGGCTGACAGCCTGCGCGAGGACATCCGCAGCAACATGAGGGGGCTGCGTGCGGATCTTGCCGCGACTGCGGAGGCAGCCCGTGCCAGCGCACTGTCCACCGACTTCAGGGTCCCCGGACGGCTGCCGGCCGAAAGCCAGCGGTCCCTCAAGGAAGCCGAAATGATGCTTCAGCAGTTCCGGGACGACCTTAGGGCGGAGCTGCGGCTGCATGCCGGCAGGCAACCGCTCAGTCCCGTGGCACTGGAAACGCTGAGGACCGTGCTGGAACAGGCCGGCATTTCCATCCGCAACTCGCTGAACTCCTAGCCCCCAGACGCCCCACCGCCGTCAATGCGCAGGTCATCCGGCTGTTCCTGGTTCGCGGGCCGCCCCGTGATGTGGGAGACTTGAGGGCAGCTCTTTTGAGTACCAACAGTAAGGAGGCCAGCTATGAGCAAGCGTGCACGCAAGCGTCGTGACCGTAAGCGTGGCGGCGCGAACCACGGGAAGCGCCCCAACACCTAGGCACATGCCAGGAACTACGGTTCAAACAAAGGACCCCGGAAGCCACGTGGCTTCCGGGGTCCTTTGTTGTCAGCTGGGCGGGGCGGTCCTAGGCGTCCACCGGCCGGATGGTATGGATCCGGTCAAGAATGGCGTTCTTCAGGTTCTCCGGAGCAGCTTCGGTGCAGGAGCGTTTAACCATGTTGCGGATCACGCACTCAAGGTCGTACTGCTCCGTGCATTCCGGGCAGTCATCAAGGTGGTTCTTGATCTCCGTAATGTCCTCGCGGGTCAGGGCACCGTCGAGGTACTCGTAGATGCGTTGCATCCGGCTGTCGTCGCAGTCGCCCAATCCCTGGCAGTCGCTCATTTCCTGCTCTCCTGTTGTGTGCTTCCTGCCGCGTCCTGTGAAGTAGCGGCCGTCTTGAACCCGCGCTCCGCGGCGTACTCCCCCAGCATGTCCCGCAGCATCCTCCGGCCGCGGTGGAGCCGGGACATCACCGTGCCGATGGGCGTGTTCATGATTTCTGAGATTTCCTTGTAGGCGAACCCCTCCACATCCGCGAAGTAGACCGCAAGGCGGAATTCCTCGGGGATGTCCTGGAGCGCCCTTTTGACGTCGGAATCCGGAAGGTGGTCCAACGCCTCTGCCTCGGCGGAACGGAGTCCGCTGGAGGTGTGTGACTCGGCCCGTGCCAACTGCCAGTCCTCGATGGTGTCCGAGTTGGACTGGAGCGGCTCACGCTGCCGCTTTCGGTACAGATTGATGTAGGTATTCGTCAGGATGCGGTACAGCCAGGCCTTGAGGTTGGTCCCGGGCCGGTACTGGTGGAAAGCAGAGAAGGCCTTGGTGTAGGCCTCCTGGACAAGGTCCTCGGCGTCAGACGGGTTCCTCGCCATGCGCATGGCAGCCGAGTACAGCTGATCGACGTACTGCATCGCATCGCGTTCGAACCTCAGGCGGCGCTGTTCCACCGACTCGGTGGAAACATCCACCAGGTCCCCGCCGGTTTCGGCAGGCGCCGGGACCACAGCCGAGTCCGCAGCCTCAGGCCCTGCTGCTGCGCTGCTCTTCGCTTCACTGTCGGAAGCCTCATACATGGCCGCGACGGCCGGATCCAGGGTGCTCATTGCCTTCAAGTCTACTGGGAGGCTGCGCGCACGCGGCGAGCCATAGCTCAGCGGTTCAGCCTCGAATGAGGCCATCACCACCGGGCCTGCTGTTTCAATTCCGTCCAACACCCGCGCCAAGGGCACAACTCCGCTCTGCTTGTCCATCCCTGTATCTGCATCTGGATATCTGCATCCGGCGATCTGTGCCTGCCGGCCGGTCCATGCTGTAGCCCATGGTTTCCCTGCGGCAGAGCATTCCCGGATGCGTCATGAATAACCTCATGCCTTCGGCAAATATTCCCCAAAAGTGCAAGACTAGAACGGACTCCGCCGCTTTCGATGCGGTTCGTCCATCCAGGAGGAAATCCATGTCCTTTTTCCGCACGCTCGCCCGCCCCATGCTGGCCTCCAGTTTCGTCATTGCCGGAGTGGATAAGCTCAAGAATGCCGATGACACCGCGCAGCAGCTTTCGCCGCTGCTTCGCAAAGCTGCCGCGTCCCTGCCCTTCAAGTCGGACGAGAAAACCCTGGCCCGCGTTATCGGCGGAACGCAAGTGGGAGCCGGCGTGCTTTTCGGACTGGGCAAATTCTCCAGGCTCTCGGCCACGCTGCTCACGGTGATCTCCCTGCTGAACACCTTTGTTGAGTGGCGCAGTGCGGACATCAGCACCAAGGAAGGGCGGGAAAGCCGCCGTAACCAGCTTCTCAAGAACCTGTCCCTGAGCGGCGGCGCACTGCTGGCGTCCGTTGACACAGCCGGCAAGCCGGGCCTGGCCTGGCGGGCGGAACACCTGGCCGCGGATGCACGCAGGAACGCCTCGCACCTGGCGGCCGACGCCCGGAAGACCACCAACAAGAAGCTCCACAAGGCGGACAAGGTTGTGCGGCGCGCTGTGGAACAGGCCACGGGGGCCTAACAACGCATGACCGCAGCAGCCGCCGTCCGGGATGACTCCGGAACGCCCCTTCCCCACTGGCCCGCGCCCTTCGCGTCCCGGCCCGTCGATGCCACCGTCACCGTGCCCGGTTCGAAGTCCCTGACCAACAGGTACCTGGTTCTTGCCGCCTTGGCCGACGCGCCGTCCCGCCTGCGGGCACCCCTGCATTCGAGGGACTCAGCGCTCATGATCGAGGCGCTCCGGCAGTTGGGCGCCACCATCACGGAGGTACCCGGGGACGGTGCCTTCGGGCCCGACCTGGAAGTGGTTCCGCTGGACCCGGATGCCGCGTCACCCCTCACAAGGATCGACTGCGGGCTCGCGGGTACGGTCATGCGGTTCGTTCCGCCGCTGGCCGCGCTGCGGAACGGCGAAAGCGTGTTCGACGGCGACCCCCATGCCCGCAAACGGCCGATGGGAACCATCATCGAGGCGCTCACTGCGCTGGGAGTGGCCGTTTCCGCAGAAGGGGGCGGGACGCCGTCGTCACTGCCGTTCGTTGTGGAGGGCACAGGTGAGGTCCGCGGTGGCCACCTGGTCATCGATGCCAGCGCGTCGTCCCAGTTCGTTTCGGCGCTGCTCCTGGTGGGCGCAAGGTTCACCGAAGGCCTGCACCTTGAACACGTGGGCAAGCCGGTGCCGAGCCTCGACCACATCAACATGACCGTGGCAGTCCTTCGCGGCGCCGGGGTTGCCGTTGATGACTCGGTGCCCAACCACTGGGTGGTCAGCCCCGGCCCCATCCGCGCCTTCGACCAGCGGATCGAGCAGGACCTCTCCAACGCCGGCCCCTTCCTCGCCGCCGCGCTGGCCTCCCGCGGAACGGTGCGGATCCCCGGCTGGCCGGACGAAACGCAGCAGGTCGGTGACCTCTGGCGCAGCATCCTGTCCACGATGGGCGCCGAGGTAACACTCGACGACGGCGTCCTCACGGTCACCGGCGGACCCCACATCAAGGGCGGAGATTTCGCCGACACGAGCGAACTCGCGCCCACCGTGGCCGCCCTGTGTGCATTGGCTACCGGCCCCTCCCGGCTTACCGGCATCGCGCACCTGCGGGGCCACGAGACGGACCGGCTCGCCGCCCTGGTCACGGAGATCAACCGCCTTGGCGGCGACGCTGAAGAAACCAGCGACGGCCTGGTGATCCGTCCCGCACAGCTGCATGCCGGCGTCGTGCACAGCTATGCCGACCACCGCATGGCCACCGCGGGAGCCATCCTTGGCCTCGCCGTGGAGGGCGTCCAGGTGGAGGACATCGGCACCACCGCCAAGACCATGCCGGATTTCCCCCGGCTGTGGGCAGACATGCTGGCGCAGAATGGCCCGGCCGAAACGGCGTCGGAGGGTTCCAGCGGTGGCGCGGAGCACTGATTCCTGGGATGAATCGGACGTCCGGATCCGGCCCAGCAAGAAGGGCTCCCGGCCCCGCACCAAGGACAGGCCAAGCCACGATGACGCCGTCACGGGACGCATCATCACCGTTGACCGGGGCCGGTACACCGCAGTGGTGGGAGAAGACTCCGGCAATGAGCGGGTAGTCATTGCCGCCCGGGCCAGGGAACTCCGCCGGAACCCGGTGGTCGCAGGAGACTTTGTCTCCCTGGTCGGCGACGTCTCCGGGGAGCCGGACACCCTGGCACGGCTGGTGAAGATCCAGGACCGCAAGACCCTGCTGCGGCGCAGCGCGGACGACACGGACCCTGTGGAACGGGCAGTGGTGGCCAATGCCGACCAGCTGGTGATCGTGGTGGCAGCAGCGAACCCCGAGCCGCGGACCGGCTTCATCGACCGTGCCCTGGTGGCCGCCTACGACGCCGGCATCGAGCCGATCCTGCTGGTCACCAAAGCGGACGTCAAGGATCCGGCGGAACTGCTGTCCAACTACACGCATCTGGACTTTCCCGTAATCATCAGCCGGACGGCCGATTCAGCGGCCTCGGGCATTGACGCCCGTTCCGACGACGGCCTGTCCGCCCGGCTGGACAGCTCGGCCGTCGCCGAGATGCGGGGCTACCTGGACGGCAAGGTCACCGTGATGCTGGGACACTCAGGCGTTGGAAAGTCAACGATGGTCAATGCGCTGACCGGGGCGGAACGGGCCACCGGCGGAGTGAACGCCGTGACGGGCCGCGGCCGGCACACGTCGTCGTCGGCCCTTGCGCTGAAGCTGGCGGATGCGCCGTCCGGAAGCTGGATCATCGACACCCCCGGCATCCGCTCGTTTGGCCTGGCGCACGTGGACCCGGACCGCATCCTCCGCTCGTTCCCGGACCTCTCCCCCGGCATCGACGACTGCGAGCGAGGGTGCAAGCACACTGCCACCGCGGTGAACTGCGGACTGGACGCATGGGTGGGCGCGGGGCACGCCGGCCCCACCGGAGCAGCAAGGCTTGGCTCCCTTCGGCGCCTCCTCGGCACGGACCCGCGGATGGAATCCCAGGAGGCAAAGGAACTGGGCAGCGTCACCTGACGGGCCCGCTTCCCGGCAGAACGGCGCGCAGACGGTAGTTTGGAACCATGATCCAACCCGCTTCGAGCTACAACGATGACCTGCGCCTGGCCCACGTCCTGGCCGATTCCGTGGATGACCAGACCATGAGCCGCTTCAAGGCCCAGGACCTCCACATTGAGACCAAGCCGGACCTGACGCCCGTCACCGATGCGGACAAGGCAGCTGAGGAAGCCATCCGCGGCCAGCTCTCCCGGTCCCGTCCACGCGATGCCGTACTCGGCGAGGAGTTCGGCAGCACGGGCCACGGGTCGCGGCGGTGGATTATCGACCCCATTGACGGCACCAAGAACTTCGTCCGGGGCGTTCCTGTCTGGGCCACCCTGATCGCGTTGGTGGATGAAGGCGAGCCGGTGGTGGGCGTGGTCAGCGCTCCCGCCCTGGGCAAGCGCTGGTGGGCTGCCAAGGGCATGGGAGCCTACATGGGGCGTTCCCTTGCCGCGGCCACCCGCCTCCGGGTGTCCAATGTCTCCAGCCTGTCCGATGCTTCCCTTTCCTATTCGAGCCTTGGCGGCTGGAAGGAACGCGGAAACCTTAATGAATTCCTGGGCCTTACCGAGGACGTATGGCGGACCCGGGCGTTTGGTGACTTCTGGTCCTACTGCATGGTGGCCGAAGGTTCGGTGGACATCGCCTGCGAGCCTGAACTGAACCTCTACGACATGGCCGCACTGGTGCCCATCGTGGTGGAGGCTGGTGGCCGCTTCACCTCGCTGGAGGGCGAGGACGGTCCGTTCGGCGGGAACGCCCTGGCCACCAATTCCATCCTGCACTCCGAGGTGCTGCGCCGGCTGAACCCGAACCTGGACGACCTCCTCTAGTCCCGGCAGCACGAATAATCAACGGCGGGCGCCCCCGACAGGAGGCGTCCGCCGTCGTGTTCTTCGGTTCAGGCGCCCCTTTTCAACCGTTCGTAACAAAGCCCTTAACATTTCCGCGGGCTTTTAACCTTCGCTGCCCATGTTCTACGCTCTTAACCAGGTCACGAGTGCCAGCGCAAAACCCCGGTTTGCTGGCCGGCAACCCTCCATTCGCGGTGGGGTGCCCCGGGTGACGACCAGGCCGGTCCGGAAGGGATGCGGCAAGCGCGGATTCCTGCATGGAGTCCTGTTGTGAAGTGAGGTCTCTGTGACAACTGCCACCGTCTCCCCCGAAGCCGTCTCCCCCCAAGCCGCTGTCCAGCACCAGGCAGCTGCCCTGCCGGGTTCGCCTTCGCTCTTTGATCAGCGCCGCACCGCCGCCGGCCGTCCGCTAGCAGCAGTCAGCGGCGCCGAAATCCAGGCTCCACTGATCCACGGCGGCCACGTCCGGTACGCCAACCTGGACTATGGCGCATCGGCCCCCGCCCTCTCGGTGGTGTCGGCCTACCTCAACGAGATCCTGCCCTTCTACGCCAGCGTCCACCGCGGTGCCGGCTACGCCTCCCAGATCAGCACCTCGGTCTATGAGAACGCCCGCGCCATCGTCCGCGACTTCGTGGGCGGCCGCCCGGACGATTCGGTGATCTTTACCCGGAACACCACTGACTCCCTCAACCTGCTGGCGGGCTGCCTGCCCGTCACCGACGGACGGCCCAACGGCGACGTCCTGTACCTCGACATTGAGCACCACGCCAACCTTCTGCCGTGGCAGGGCGTCCCCCACCGCAGCATCGTGGCAGCGGACACCATCGCGGAAACCATTGACGCCGTCCGTGCGGAACTGCGGCAGGGCGGCGTCAGCCTGCTCGCCGTGACCGGAGCTTCCAACGTCACGGGCGAAATCCTTCCCATCCGTGCCCTTGCCGCGCTGGCGCACGAGCACGGGGCACGGATCGCAGTGGACGCGGCCCAGCTGGCCCCACACCGGCGGATCGACATCACCGCGGACGACGTCGACTACATCGCCTTCTCGGGCCACAAGCTCTACGCACCTTTTGGTGCCGGCGTGCTGGTGGGCCGCCCGGACTGGCTCGATGCCGGAACACCGCACCTTGCCGGCGGCGGCGCCGTCAGGGAAGCCAGGCTCGACGGCGTCAGCTGGGCAACCGGCCCGGCCCGCCACGAGGGCGGATCACCGAACGTGCTGGGTGCGGCGACCCTGGCCCGCGCCACGCAGGTCATCGCGGAACTGGACCAGGACCGCTGGCATGCCCACGAATCAGCCATCCGCTCCTTCCTGGTGGAAGGCCTGCAGGAGATCGACGGTGTCACCGTCCACCAGATCTTCAAGGACACGAACCCGGACACCGACACCATCGGCGTGGTCAACTTCTCCGTAGAAGGCTACGACGCCGGCCTGGTGGCCGCCTACCTCTCGGCAGAACATGGAGTTGGCCTGCGCGACGGCCGCTTCTGCGCGCACCCGCTGCTGAAGCGGCTGGGCCTTCCTTCCGGTTCACTTCGGGCCAGCTTCGGCGTCGGCTCAAGGCTGGAGGATGCCGAGCGGCTGCTGGCAGGCATCCGGGACCTGCGGACCAAGGGCCTTGGCTGGGACTATGTGGTGGACGCTGGCCGCTGGATTCCCGCCAATGACAACCGCACGTACCCCCACTGGGCACCCAACACCCCGGGAACGGCCGGCGCCGCGCCCTGCATCGACGACTGACCCACGGCTGGCCTGGCGGCCGGCGCCCTGTGGCTGCGGCTGATGCGGTAAATTCGGAGGACACCAAAGGAACCGGATGAAGGAGGCCGCGCGTGGCACGGGGTGGCCCACGGCTGGATCACGGCCGGCGCCGGGAGCTCGGCCAGAGCTTCCAGGACGGCGGCAGGCACTACCAGCAGGTGCGGCCCGGCTATCCTGCCGAATCAGCGCGCTGGCTGGTGCCTCCAGGGGCACGCGATGCGCTCGACGTGGGCGCCGGTACCGGGAAATTCACCCACCTGCTGCTGGACCTCGGCCTGTCCGTCACGGCCGTGGACCCGTCAGCGGACATGCTCGGGCAGCTGGCTGAGCACTGCCCCGCCGCCACGGCTGTCCTTGGCACCGCAGAGGCTACCGGACTGCCTGACGCGGCTTTCGACGTCGTCACCGTAGCGCAGGCGTGGCACTGGTGCGATGCCCTGAGGGCCAGCACGGAACTGGCCCGCGTCCTCCGCCCCCAGGGAACGCTGGGACTGGTCTGGAACCAGCTGGACACGTCCGTCCCCTGGGTTCACCGGCTCTCCAGGATCATGCACGCCGGGGACGTCTACAAACCCGGCCACCGCCCGCTCATAGGACCCGAGTTCGAGGCGCTGGAGGACCACCTCACGCGCTGGCAGGACTCCGTGACAACCGCAGACCTGATGGAGCTGACAAAATCCCGGAGCTACTACCTGCGCGCCGGCGAGGCCACCCGGGCGAAAGTGCTGGCCAACCTGGACTGGTACCTTCACGACCATTTGGGCCACGGGCCGGACGAGGAATTGAAACTGCCGTACCTGACGCTCGCATGGCGGGCTGTCCGGGCATGAGCGCCCTCCCGTCCACGTGCGGCCAAGGGCAGCCGGTAGGCTGGATCCTGTGAAGACCAGCGCTCCCTCCTCCTCCATAGAGGATTACGTCAAGGTCATCTACTCCTTCACTGAGTGGCAGGACAAACCCATCACCTCCTCCCAGCTGGCACAACGCCTGGGTGTGGCCAACTCCTCCGTTTCGGAGATGGTCCGGAAGCTGAAGGACCAGGGCCTGGTGGACCACAAGCCGTACAGTGCCATCAGGCTCACGGAGTCCGGCCTGCAGCTTGCCCTCGCCATGGTGCGGCGCCACCGCCTGATAGAGACCTACCTCGTCCAGCAGCTGGGGTACAGCTGGGACGAGGTCCACGACGAAGCCGAGCTTCTGGAGCACGCCGTCTCGGACACGTTCATAGAACGCGTTGCGGCGAAACTGGGTAACCCGCAGCGGGATCCGCACGGCGATCCGATCCCCACGGCGGACGGCCAGGTCTTTATGCCCCGAGCGCACCTCATGGGAGAGCTGGACCAGGGCCACACGGGCCGCATCACCCGGATCAGCGATGACAACCCGGACCTGCTCCGCTACCTTGCGGCCGAGGAGATAGACCTCGACGCCGAAGTGGAGGTGGTGGGCCGCAGGCCGTTCGGAGGCGCCCTGGTGGTGCGTGTCCGGGACTCAGGCCGGACGCGCGACTACGACCTGGCCGATGAGATCACGTCGGCGCTGTGGGTCCACAGCGACCGCCCCCACCCAGGCTGCCTTCTCGCGGACGCCGGTTTTCCCCCCAGCTCGCCCGGGGCATGAGCGGGCCGAAGACATCGTGGGCACCCAGGGCAGGCGCCTGGCTGGCTGTTGCCGCAGGGGGCCTGGCGGGGACAGAACTCCGGTACGTCCTGGGGCTGGCCTTTCCGGAGCTCCCCGGATCCTTTCCCTGGACCACCCTTAGCATCAACGTGGCGGGCAGCTTTGTCCTGGCCGCCCTGACCACCGTCTGGATGGCCCGCCCGCGCACGCCCTTCTGGGTGCGGGCAGGGCTGGGGCCGGGTCTTCTGGGGTCCTTCACCACGTTCTCCGCTGTGGTCTTTTCCTTGGACCAGCTGGTGCGGGAGGGGCAGCACGGAGTGTGGACTGCGTACCTCGGGCTGTCCGTGGTGCTGGGGCTGGCTGCGGCGGGCCTTGGATGGCGGACCGGAAAACTTGTTGGCCGCCGGTCCGGGAGCGGTCAATGATTGCCGCGGTTTTGGTGGGGATTTTCGGGGTGGCGGGCGCCCTCCTCCGCTTCGGCATTGACAGCTGGTTCGCCCATCACAGCTCCCGGCAGACTGTGCGTGCCGGCGGCCATGGGGCCGGGACCTCCGTGAGGCTGCACTGGCCCTGGGCCACACTGCTGGTGAACGTGGCGGGGTGCTTCATAATCGGCGCTGCGCACGGTCTAAGTGCGGGACTGGGGCTGGGCGCGGAGTGGCAGGCGGGGCTGGCGACAGGCTTAGCCGGCGGGCTCACCACCTTCAGCTCCTGGACCACGGCCACGGTGCGGCTGCTGAGCGAGGAACGCCTCGGGTCGGCTGCGGTGAACGTTGCCGCCAACCTGGTCCTGGGCCTGGCTGCGGCGGCGGCGGGGATCGCCCTGGTATCCACGGTATAGGAAGCGCGGCCCCCGGGGGCCCTGATTTGGTGGGCTCCCGTATCGTGGATGGTGATGATTAGCAGACGCGACGCGGCCATTGCCCTTGACGTACCGATGGAGATGGCACAGCGCCACGGCCTTCCAAAATGGCTGACCGAGGCCCAGCTGGGCGAGATCCTGGACAACCCTCCGCCCTGGCTGGTCCAGTCCCGTGCCAACCGCACGGGCAAGCGCCCGGTCTGGGTACACCTCGAATGCGCGGTCTGCGGCTACGAGGAGGCGGCCCGCCCCAAGAAGTGGTGGCCCGACTTTACCTACGTGATCTGCGGCCACCACCGCCCGGACGAGGTGCCGGCGGTCCGCCCGGGGTTCGTCCGCAGCGAGTTCGACGGCGTGGGGACACGTTTTGTGGGCATCGCAGACGTGCCTGTTCCGGACTGATTCCGTGCCATTCCAGGCCATTACATTCGGGACTGAATAGGCGTAACTTACGAAGAGGGACGCAGCCCGTCCCCTGCTGTAAGGAGCACGCCATGCCGGACAAAACACCGCACCAGAACCTGGCAAAGAAGCCGGTCAAGACCATCAAGGAAAAACGCGCCGAGAAGAAGTCCAAGCACCCTGAGGCTGACCAGGACGCGGTGGCGCATTTGAAGAAGCGCCGGTAGTCCTACTGCCCGTTTGCCTGCATTTCTTCGGGGACGGCAACGAGGTCCTCTTCCCTGCCGCGCCTCAGCACCCTGATCTGCAGTGGCTGTCCGATCGCATCGGCGAACAGCAGCTTCTGCAGGCTCTCGGCGTTGCTGACGGCGCGGCTTCCGGCGGTCAGGATGACGTCGCCGGCCTCCAGGCCCGCGCGGTCTGCGGGTGACCCGGCCAGCACCTCCACCACCCTGAGCCCGTCCCGCTGGCCCGTCCTGATCACTGCGCTGGCGTTCAGCCGGATCGGCGTGCTGACCACACCCAGGTATGCCCTTTTGACCCGCCCATCGTTCAGCAGGGCCGCGATGATGCGCCGTGTTGTTGTGTTGATGGGAACGGCGAGTCCCAGACCGGCGCCTGCCACGGCAGTGTTGATGCCCACGATCCTGCCATGCGCGTCCGCCAGCGCGCCGCCGGAGCTGCCTGGGTTGAGGGCCGCGTCGGTCTGGATGACGTCCTCGATCACCCTCCGGTTGCCACCGGCCCAGACCGGGATGGAACGGCCCAGGCCGCTGACCACTCCGGCCGTGACCGAGCCCGCCAGCCCGAGCGGATTCCCGACTGCGATCACCAGTTGTCCCACTCGCAAGGTCTCGGCGTCGCCGAAACGGGCGGGAGTGGCTTTCGGTGCTTTCCCGCGGACCACGGCAAGATCCGACAACGGATCCACCCCCACGAGTTCGAGATCAGTCCGGCTGCCGTCCGCGAACGCAGCATGGCCTTTGTCTGTGCCGGCCACAACGTGGGAATTCGTGAGGAGATAGCCGTCCCCGGTAAAGAGGACGGCCGAGCCTGCCCCCACACGAAACCGTCCGTTCCGGCGGGCGCTGGTCATTTCGATGGCCGCGACGTACGGCGTCACCATCTCAGCCACGCGCATGACCGTTCGGGAGTACGAGTCCAAGGCATCGTCGTCGTACTCCCCCGGAGTGGCGCCGGGCATCCGGTCCATGGGTACCTCCTGGCGGCTCCGACCGCCACCGGCGCTCGACCGGGGACTGCAACGCCGGATCCTATAGGGGACAACCCAAGGACGGCCGCCGCTAGTCCCGGAACCGCTACGCCATCGGTGAACAGCTTTTAAGCAACGAAAGACCCGGACGGGTTGTCCGGGCCTTTCGTTGTACCTTGCGGTATTTTCAAAATGTGGAGATGGGGGGAATTGAACCCCCGTCCGATGTCGTGTTGTCAGGGCTTCTCCGGGCGCAGTTTGCGTCGGATTTTCTCGGCCCCAGCCATGCTGCAAACAGCTGGCTGATCCGGGCCCAGTCATCTAAGAGTCCCGTTCACCCCGATGACGGGGGTGGACAGCAGTGGCTATCTAAATGACGCCAGGATCCGGGGCGATAGCAACCTCGGGCTGACGGACTGTCTTACTGCTTAGGCAGCAAGAGCGAAGTCAGTGCGCTTAGATTCGGCACTTATTGGTTTGCAGACAGCGTTTACGAGATAATTCTGCATCCTCGGCCCGCTTCACCTGTCGCGACTAACATCGTCGAAACCGATCATCCCCATATTCTTTTATCAAACCGGCAGGCTGGCCCACCGGACTATTCATCATAACGCACGCTCGCGCCAAAACATTCCTAGCGGCGCCGGTTGCGCTCCCGCATTTCACGCTGCGCCTCGCGGTTGTCCTGCTGCTCACGCAGGGTCTGCCGCTTGTCGTACTCGCGCTTGCCGCGGGCCACACCGATTTCCACCTTGGCGCGACCGTCCACAAAGTAGAGCTGGAGCGGGACGATGGTGTAGCCCGATTCGCGCACCTTGTGGGAGATCTTGATGAGTTCCTCACGGTGCAGCAGGAGCTTCCTGCGCCGGCGGGCCGCGTGGTTGGTCCAGCTTCCCTGGTTGTATTCAGGGATGTGGATGGCTTCCATCCACAGCTCGTCGTTGTAGAAGGTGCAGAAGCCGTCCACCATGGAGGCGTGGCCCTCGCGCAGGGATTTCACTTCGGTGCCCATGAGCGCGATTCCAGCCTCGTAGGTATCCAGCACGTGGTAGTCGTGCCGGGCCTTGCGGTTGGTGGCCACCACTTTACGGCCACTTTCTTTAGGCAAGGGAAAGCTCCTCAGGTCAGTTCGGTTGTCCCCCGGGCCAACCGGCGCGGAGTCATACCAGTGTACGGCAGGGTGCAGACGGTGCTACAGCAGCCTCATCGGGTCCACCGGGCTGCCGTTCAGCCACGTTTCGAAGTGGGCGTGGCAGCCGGTGGAGTTGCCCGTGTTGCCGGAGTAGGCGATCAGCTGTCCCTGCGAAACCCGCTGGCCGTTGGAGACCACGATGCTGGCGTTATGGTAGTAGATGGTGTTCAGGGTATTGCCTTCGATGAGGCCGTGGGAGATCTTCACCCGCCAGCCGCCTCCGTCACCAGAGTTCCAGCCGGAGCTGAAGACTTCCCCTGCTGCCGCCGCATAGACGGGTGTGCCACACGCCGCGCCAAAGTCCAGCCCGGTGTGCATGTACCCGCCCTGGCCGTAGAAGTCGATGGTCCCCGGAGGGGTGGCCCGCCACCCGAAACCGGACGTGATGGGAACGCTGCCGTCAAAGGGATGCCGGAGGCCAAATGCCGACGGCGACCCGACCGGCGGCATGAACGACTGTGCCGGGGGCGCTGGCGGGGGCGGCTGGTTCCTGGCCGCGGCTTCAGCTGCGGCGGCTGCAGCCGCTGCTGCCGCAGCTGCTTCAGCCTTCCTGCGCTGCTCTGCTTCCCAGGCTTCCCGCAACCTGCGGTCGCGCTCCTGGATCTCGGCAGCCACCGCATTCTGGCTCGCCTGGACGCCGGCCAGTTGGGACTGGATGCCCGGCTTGGCAGCCTGCAGCTCCGCGTCAAGGCGGGTGGTGTCCGCGATCAGTTTATCGACCTGTTCCTTCTTCGCGGCCGCTTCATCGCGGGCGGCTTTTTCCCGCTCCAGGGCTGCATCCGCTTTGGCTTTCAAATCCTTGATTTCGGCCTCGACCGCCTGGAGGCGCGCTTCAGAGTTCACGTTGGTGGCGCTCTGCTGCGACAGTTTGTCCATGGCAGCGTTCTGGCTCCGCATGGCCTGGTCCGCCAGGTCCATGGTTTCGGTCAGGCTGCCGCCGTTATTGGACCCAAAGAAGAGGGACAGGTTGGAGGGTACGCCGCCGGACTTGTAGGCCTGCGTTGCTATCTGGCCGATCAGCTTCTTGGTGTCGGCAATCTTCTGCTTGTCAGACTCGAGTTGCTGCGTGATTTTGGCCTTGTTCTGCTGTGCCATGTCCACGCGGGCGGAGAGCGCCTCGACCTCCTTGACGGCACCGGCCACACGGCCCTGCGCTTCAAGGAGCGCCTGCTGTGCCCCGGGAAGTTGGCCCTGGTAGATCACCAGGTCGCCGGCTGCCTTGGCGATGCGCGAATCGACGAATTCCAGGGACTGCTGGACGCGTGAGGCCTCGGCCTCAAGGGCTTTCTGCCGGTCCTCAAGCTCGTCCGCGAAGGCCGCCGGCGTTGAAGATGCCAGCCCTGCGGCGAGGACAACAGCCAGCACACCACTGAGCAAGCTGGTGCGGGGCGCCACACTGCGCGCGCCGTTTCGCCGGGAGCGGGAAGCGTTTTTGTCCGGTGCATTCATGGGCATTCCTCGATTTATTTGCATACCTAGACGCGAAGGTATCTGCGTAAGGTCAAGAGAGACGAAATTCCAGCCAAGGATGCACCAAGGATTAGCAGTGCAGGAATCAGGATCAGCGTTTGGCCGGAGGATATGAAGGCAGTGTCGGGATACTGCTGGGACATGAATTCTCCGAGGAAGAAGTGTGCCACGGCCCAGAGCGTTGCCGACGCCAGGGCGGCGCCGATCACCGCGGCGATGACGCCCTCGAGGATGAACGGCAGCTGGATCACTGTCTTGGACGCGCCCACCAGCCTCATGATCCCCGTTTCGCGGCGGCGGCTGAACGCCGAGAGCCTGATGGTGGTGGCGATCAGCAGGATTGCACAGACAATCATGACGCCCGCGATGCTGACTGCCACCAAGGAGGCGCCGTTCATCACCGAGAACAGGCGTTCGAGTAACTGGCGCTGGTCAATGACCGTCTCAACGCCGGGCTGGGAGGAAAAGGTCTCGCTGATGATCTGGTACTTTTCCGGATCCTTCATGTTGATCCGGAAGGACGCCGGCAGCTGGTCAGGGGTCACCGAGTCCACGATGGGCGAATTGGAGAACTGGTCCTTGAAGTGGTTGTATGCCTCCTCCTTGGACTCGAACTGGAAGTCGTTAACGTACTGCGCCACGGCGGGAGACTCGAGCAGGGTGTTGAGGCTGGCCTGCTGTTCGGCGGTGACCGGCCCGCTGGCGCAACCCGCCGCCGTCGAACCTTCACTGCACAGGAAGATGGCCACCTGGACTTTGTCGTACCAGTAGCCCTTCATCTGGTTGATCTGCATCTGCAGCATGCCCGCTGCGCCCACGAAGGTGAGCGAGACGAAGGTGACCAGGATGACCGAGACCACCATGGAGAGGTTGCGGCGGAGTCCGCTTCCAATCTCACCGAGGATAAACGCGAGCCTCATCGCTGCCCCTCGCCTTCGCCGGGAACCCCAGCTTCGGGGGTGTCCCGCCCGCTGGCGTCCTTGAGCCTGCGGGACTGGCCTACAACCGGAATCATCGAGGTGTAGAGCGCCCTTGCCTCGTCACGGATGACGACGCCGTTCTTGAGTTCCACCACGCGTTTACGCATTTCATTGACGATGTCGTCGTCGTGGGTTGCCATGACCACGGTGGTTCCGTTTTGGTTGATCTTGTCCAGGATGCCCATGATGCCCATTGAGGTGGTGGGGTCGAGGTTTCCGGTGGGCTCGTCGGCGAGCAGGATCCCTGGACGGTTGACGACGGCGCGGGCGATGGCCACCCGCTGCTGCTCACCGCCGGAGAGTTCGTGCGGCATGCGGTGTTCCTTGCCCTCGAGGCCGACGGTCTTCAGGACCTCGGGGACGGTGTCGCGGATGACGCTGCGGCTTTTTCCGATGACCTGCATGGCGAAGGCGACGTTTGCGAAGACGTTTTTCTGGGGCAGGAGCCGGAAGTCCTGGAAGACGACGCCAATTCCGCGGCGGAGCCGTGGCACGCGCCAGCTGGAGATTTTGGCGACGTTCTGGCCGGCAACATAAACGGCACCGGACGTGGCCCGGTCCTCCTTGAGGACAAGCCGGAGGAAGGTGGATTTGCCGGAGCCGGATGCGCCCACCAGGAAGGCGAATTCGCCGCGGTCAATCTCAAGGTTGACAGAGTCCAGCGCAGGCCGGGCTTTCTGGTCGTAGACCTTGGTGACATTTTCGAATCGGATCATGGCCCTAAGTACCCTGCAGGGCATGGCTGATTCTGATGCAGCCCAGTTCTGCAGCCGGTGCGCGGGTTTCGTGTGGGGGAAGTAGGGCCCCGGCCCCTCGACTATACGCAGGAGTTTCCGCGTATCACACCGGTTTCAGGGGGCGTGTCGCGGGATCCGTGTGCCTGGCCCCGCTGTTGGGCCTATTTTTCGGCGTTGCCGGCAAATGGCCGTCCTGTGGCTACACATGCGGAAATGCCGCCAAAACCACTTGCTTTTGCCAAGGTTCCACATATTCCCCACAGGATCCCCTGAGGTTCGCCTGGAAGGCAATGGACTCCCCATAAGCTCAGATTCGATGGCGGGTGGTCAATTCAGCATCCGCCTAAGTTCTATGAGGAATCAAACATGCATTTCGCTTTCCTTGGGCGCGGCGCCCTTGTTGTCCTCCTGATCTCAGTCGTCACGCTCATGGCAGCTCCAATGGCGGCGGCTGGGGAAATGGCGCAAGCTGCTGCACGCCCTGTGGCGGTGAACGAGCCCGGGCGATACCTGGTTGAGTTCGCACCGGGTGTGGATGTCCCGCGGGAAGTGCTCGCACTGGAGTCCCAGGGAATCGGTGTCAGCCGCAAGTTTGGGACAGCGTTACGCGGTGCAGCAATCAAGGCGACGGCGCGGCAAGTGGAGGCGTTGGCCCGCTCGGAAAGGGTCGCCGCCGTGGAGATCGATGCACGGGTGAGTATTTCCGAAACCCAGCAACCAGCTCCATGGGGGTTGGACAGGTTGGACCAGCAAAACCTTCCCCTGTCCGGCTCCTATACTACTTTCTCCTCAAGCCAGTCAGGTGTCAGAGCCTACGTTCTGGACACGGGGATCCTTGCATCCCACTCGGATTTCGGCGGGCGCGTGACTTCCGGTTGGACAGCACTGAATGACGGGCGGGGAACCACGGACTGCAACGGTCATGGCACGCATGTCGCTGCAACCGTCGGCGGGCAAATCCACGGGGTGGCCAAGTCTGCGATGCTCGTCCCAGTCCGGGTATTGGACTGCAACGGTTCGGGATACTACTCAGATGTCATAGCCGGGCTCGACTGGGTTGCCACCGACCACCGTGACGGGAGCCCTGCCGTAGTCAACCTCAGCCTGGGCGGCCCGACCAGCAAAATGCTCGACGTCGCTGTCCAGAGTGTTATCAACGACGGCATCGCCGCAGTGGTGGCTGCCGGGAACTCCGCCATAGATGCCTGCAACAGCTCCCCTGCGCGGCTTCCCGCTGCCCTCAGTGTCGCGGCCAGCGATTCTTCGGACCGGCAGGCTTCCTTCTCAAACTACGGAAGCTGTGTGGATTTGTACGCCCCGGGCGTCGGAATCAGTTCCGCTTGGCACACGTCTACAACCGCCACCGCGTCGGCGAGCGGGACTTCAATGGCGGCACCCCACGTAGCTGGGGCCGCGGTGCTCCTGCTGGCCCGGGACCCCCTCCTGACGCCTGCCCAGGTATCCGAGACAATAGTCTCTGCAGCTGTGACAGGGGTCATTGCAAGGTCAGGAGCTAACACGCCAAACCGACTGCTGCATCTGCGGCCGGCAAAGGCCTCCGCGCCGTCTACAGCGTCCCCCTTCACAGACGTGGCCCCCGATCACGCTTTCTACAAGGAGATAACGTGGCTCGCTGGCAACGGGATCAGCAACGGCTGGACCGAACCCGATGGCACTAAGACCTACCGTCCAACACTCGCAGTGTCCCGCGAGGCCATGGCCGCCTTCATGTACCGGCTTGCAGGAAGTCCCGCCTACGTTCCATCAGCAACTTCCCCCTTCACCGACGTAGCCACTAATCACGCGTTCTACAAAGAGATAACATGGCTCGCTGCCAACGGGATCAGCAACGGCTGGACCGAACCCGATGGCACTAAAACCTACCGTCCAACCCTCGCAGTGTCCCGCGAGGCCATGGCCGCCTTCATGTACCGGCTCGCAGGAAGTCCCGCCTACGTTCCATCAGCAACTTCCCCCTTCACCGACGTAGCCACTAAGCACGCGTTCTACAAAGAGATAACATGGCTCGCTGCCAACGGGATCAGCAACGGCTGGACCGAACCCGATGGCACTAAGACCTACCGTCCAACCCTCGCAGTGTCCCGCGAGGCCATGGCCGCCTTCATGTACCGGCTTTCAGCCGCTCGCCTGATCGGCGACCAGCCACCGGCCTGAGCAATCTAGGACTTGGCGGCGTTGCGGTTATCCGTGCGCCACCGGATGCCGGCGTCGATAAAGTCGTCAATTTCGCCGTCGAACACGGCGGAGGTGTTGCCTACCTCGTGCTCCGTCCGCAGGTCCTTCACCATCTGGTAGGGGTTGAGGACGTAGGACCGCATCTGGTCACCCCAGGACGCCTTGACGTCGCCGGCCAGAGTCTTCTTTTCGGCGTCCTCCTCCTCCTTCTTAAGGAGCAGGAGCCTGGACTGCAGCACCCGCATGGCAGCGGCGCGGTTCTGCAGCTGCGATTTCTCGTTCTGCATGGAGACCACAGTACCGGTGGGGATGTGGGTGAGGCGGACGGCAGAGTCAGTGGTGTTGACTGACTGGCCGCCGGGGCCCGAGGAGCGGAATACATCGACGCGGATCTCGTTATCCGGGATTTCGATGGAGTCGGTCTGCTCGATCAGCGGGATGACCTCCACCGCGGCAAAGGAGGTCTGGCGCCGTCCCTGGTTGTCGAAGGGGCTGATCCTGACGAGCCGGTGGGTGCCCGCCTCGACGCTGAGGGTGCCGAAGGCGTAGGGCGCCTTTACCTCGAAAGTTGCGGACTTCAGGCCGGCTTCTTCGGCGTAGGACGTGTCCATGACCGTGGTGGGGTAGCCGTGGCGCTCCGCCCAGCGGAGGTACATGCGCATCAGCATCTCGGCGAAGTCGGCAGCGTCCACGCCTCCGGCCCCTGCACGGATGGAGACGACGGCTTCCCGCTCGTCATATTCTCCGGAGAGGAGGGTGACCACTTCGAGTTCCTTGAGGGCCTTCTTGATGGACTCGAGTTCGGCGGCCGCCTCCCCCATGGAATCGGCGTCGTCCTCGTCCTGTCCCAGCTCCACCAGGACTTCGAGGTCATCGATCCGTGAGGCGAGCTTATTGAGGCGCTCGAGTTCGGACTGCTTGTGCGAAAGCTTTGACGTGATTTTCTGCGCCGCTGAGGGGTCGTCCCACAGGTCCGGCTCGCCTGCCCGCTCGCTCAGTTCGGCGATGTCTTCCTTGAGCGCGTCTACATCAGAGACCCGCTCAATGGAGTCGTAGGTGGCGCGAAGGGCGCGGATTTCAGCGGAAAAATCAATATTGGCCATGGTTGTTTAACCCTACGCTATCCGGCACAAGCTTCGGCATGGACTGGCTACTCTGCCGTGCGCCAGCCCGGCCGGTGCAGGCCGCAAGCATCCCTAACCCTTTCCGGTCAGCGCGTCAGGCGCGAGCGCGCCGTCGACGTCGCTTCGATCCTTATGCCGTCCGGCACCAGGAAGTTGACCACCGGAGGGTGGACAGCAGCTGTCAGCACGACGACGGCGGTGGAGCCGTCGGGGCTGCCCGTTGACCCCGCCACGGCGAGTCCGCTGAAACGTTGGGCAGCCGGGCTCCTTGAGACGAAGTCCGCCGCGACGTTCCTGACCCGGGCGGGGCTCAGTGTTGCTGAAGGACTTTCGCCCTGTGTGTCCACGTCCCCAAGGGTGTAGCTGTCTGCCGCCGCCAGGGAGGCACCGTCAGCGAGGGAAAGCAGCCGTTTGTGTTCCAGGTACACAGAGGAAATGCCAATGACCACAGTGGTGACAAGCAGAGCCAAGGTCACGTACCCGAGGATCATCACCATCATCTGGCCGTCTTCGTTGTTTGTCCTGGCGGTCATCTGAATCTGCCCACCAGTTGCGTTGCGGAGGCCTCAACCTCGCTTGCGGCCAACCGGAAGTCATTGTTGAAGGGCACAAAAGGCAGGGGCACCGACAGGCTCACCGTGATGGTCACCGCGGCGCCCGGAGCTTGGCAGTCGGCGGGGTCGCATGTCGTTGAGATGCTTGCCTTATCAGGCTGGTGCCCGAAGTCGGCAAGGGCGATAGACACCGCCTGTTCGGCGGCAGCCTGCGCCGTCGGTTCGTCAGGCTGGGCGACGTAGACCTTGGCTGCCTGGTCCGCTGCTCCCACCACGGCAAAAGACCCGCCCTGGATTTGCCCCACGGTAATGACGAAGTACACCAGCGGCACCATAAGAAGGAGTCCAAGGAAGGTAAACTCGACAACGGCACTCCCCCGCTCGTGTTCTTCCCTGTCTTCCTGTCCTTGAGCTGCTGAGAGTGGCCGCAGGCACAGAACTTGGACCATCCTGCCTTTCAGGAGTCGTGCCCCCAGCCTATGGCTGCACTGCGGCATGCCCCTTCACCTCCAGCATGTCACGGGGGCCGATGAGCCCGATGACGGGCAGCGGCGCCCGCACTGTCACTTCCAAGGTGCGGAGGCCTTGAACAGTCACTTCGCTGGTGCTCACCTGTTGGGCAAATCCGGCAGTCAAGGCCGAGCCGATCAGGCTGCGGGTCCGTTCCTCGGCGTCGGCTGCTCCCCGGTCCGCGAGGGTGCCGTACCTGGCGCCTGAGGCCGCGGCATCGATCAACGTGTTGCGAACGTGCAGGATCAAGGTCAGCTGGATGATGGCCAGGAAGAACATCGTGAGGAGTCCTCCCACCAGGACAAAATCCACCACTGCCGAGCCCTGCTCCCGCGTCGCGGCCAGGCCGCGGACTCCGTGGGCCGGACTTGACGGGTGGGAGGACCTCTGCACCGCTTAGCTTCCCACCGTATCCATCGCCTGGTTGAACATCGCCTCCAGCGCAGGTCCGGCAAGGGCCAGCAGCGCCGCCACCAGCACGGCCGACATCAGGGTGATCATGACCCAGCCCGGCACGTCGCCCCTTTCCTTGTGGTTGCAGCCCACACTATGGTCGCCGCGACGGTCTGACGCGCAAAGGGCCGTGCCCAGGGCGGCGTTCACGACGAAGAGCAGGGATGCCCAGCGATTTCCCATTAGTTTCATTTCCCGTCCTATTCCTGGTTCGGTTCTTCGGTGGTTCTGCATTCTTGCGGCCTCCAGTGGCGTCTTTTCTTCACAAGCCCAGGTTGATGGCCGCGAGGCCCGGGAAGACGGCGAACACCACTGTCAGCGGGAGCACGCCAAAAACAAGCGGCACCATCATGGCGATTTCTTTCTTGCCGGCAGCTTCCATCAGGTCGCGTTTTGCTGTATCCCGCACGTCTTGGGCCTGGGCACGCAGAACATCGGCCAACGGGGTGCCTCTCTGGACGGCAACGATGATGCCGTCCACGAACCTCACCAGCGGTGCCAGGTCCGTACGTGCAGAGAATTCCTGCAGTGCCTGCACCAGAGGCTTGCCCGCCCGGGTCTCGGCAAGAATGTCTGCGAACTCCTTGGTGAGCTCACCCTTGGCACTCCGGCAAACCCTGTCCAGGGCACCGGTGGCGCTTTCCCCTGCGCTGACCGCGAGTGCCATCAGTTCAGCGAGGCTCGGAAATTCCGCCATCATCCTCGATTCGCGCCGCTTCACCTGCACACCGAGCCAGTAGTCCCGCAGCATGAAGCCGCCCACAGCGCTGCCCAGGATGGCGACAGCGGCGAGCAGGGGGTTGGACCTCCCGGCGGCGGCTCCCATCGCGGTAATACCAAGCGCGGCCACAAAGCCGGCAGCCGCCCACAAAAGCTGTTCCGCCCGGAAGTCAATGGAAGTCTTGTTGATTCCCGCCTGCGCCAGTCGTCGCGCAGTCGCCCCCGGCGACGGGTTCAGCCTCCCCAAAGCCGCCATGCCGTCACGGAACACCGGACGCAGAATCCTTCCGAGCGGGCCGAAAGGCGTGGGGTTGGCTTTACCCGGGCTTAAGAGCCGTGATTCCAGGTTCTGGGACTTCAGCTGCGGCTCGATGCGTTCCGTCAGGGTTGTCGCGCGCATCAGCGGGGACCTGAAGATGGCGAGCCATAGACCGATTCCCAGGAGGATTCCGCAGCCGACGGCGGCAGGAGCTACGTCGATCACCGGAGCACCCGCTCATCCTGGGGCAGGGCCCCAATCCTCAGCATGATGGAGTAGCAGAGCAGCGAAACTACCAGGCCACCGAGCAGGACTGCTGCACCCACAGCGGTGTTGTATGCCTGCACCGCCTCCGGCCTTGTTGCCAGCAGGATCATGACGATCCACGGGGCAGCCACCGCAAGGCGTGCGGCGTTGACAGTCCAGGACTGCCTCGCCTCAAGCTCGCTCCGGGTGCGGGCGCTCTCGCGGAGGAACTCAGCCAACGTTCCGAGCAACTTTCCGAGGTCTGAACCGCCAACTTCGCGGGTCAGGCGGAGGGCTTCGACGATGCGGTCGGCAACCGGGTCCGCGAGCCGGTGTTTGAGCTTGTTGAGGGACGCATCGAACTGGCCCCCGGCGCGGTAGTCGGCACCGAACTCCCGGAATACGTGCCGGAGCTCTTCAGGACCCTTTTCCCCGAGCTGGATGAGGGCTTCCGGTAGCGGCAGGCCGGCCCGGATCGCAGAGCGGAGGTGGTCAACGACGTCGGGCCACAGTTGGCGCAACAATGCGCTTCTCTTTCTCGCCCTCCAGCGCAGGATGCTGATGGGAAGCCACGCTGCGAACAGTGCGAAACAGCCGGCGATAGGCCAGGATCGGCTGACGGCGTAAAACACCAATGCCACGAAAAGACCGAGCCCCGCGCACGTGCCGATGAGGCTGCCTGGGGATACCTTGTCGACGCCGGCGGAGGCGAGAAGGTCACCCAGGCGGCTGACCTTCCGCTCCTTGGGACCTTGTACAGGTGTCTCCCAAAGGGACCACCAGATGAGGAAGAGCCCCGTCCCCGTGGTAATCCCCAGCAAAGCCGCCGTCATCGCTGATCCAGCAGCGCCGCGACGTCGTACCCTGCCCGGCTGAATTTTTCTGCGGCCGGCATCGAGCTTGCCCGGGGCTGCAGGGCGCCGTCCACCATCGCAAAGACCGGGGACGACTCGATGATGCCGTTTTCCACCCGTCGGCCCAGTGAGAGGATTTCGGTTACCTCCCTGCGGCCGTTGCCCTGCCGGCTGCAATGAACCACTAAATCAATGCAGGATGCGACTGTGGGGACGACGAAGGCACTTGAGATGTTGTCGCCTGCGAGCAAGGGCAGGGTACAGATCTTGGTGACGGCGTCAGGGATACGTATAGAAAAGCGTGTACCCAAGGAACAGATTGGTGCCCTTCTTGCTGCAGGTCCATCTACTGAACGGCGCGTTAGTGGCGCCGGCGACAGTTTTTCGCGTAAACATGATGCCTGTGAAACCTACGAAACATACACAAGAAGTTTCTGCAGCAGAGGAAGTCCCGGCAGGCATTGGTCACCGCTTGATGTTTTCCGACCCCAACTCCATAGAGGCGAGTGCTTCAAGCGACCGTGGGTTCTCGGGGACCTCCCTGGTTCCGGCTTTCTCGCACCAGTAACAAGAAGATGAAACGACCGAGGCAGCTGGAATAAGCGGTTCCAAGCCATTCTGCAAACATGCCAAGGAACCCACGCGTCGTTTTCTCCGCCCAAGTTGTGAACGAACGGCAATCGACCGTGCACAACTCTCGCTACCAAACCGACGTGGGGAGCAGACTTGAGTGTAGGCAGGGCATGAGCTTGCTTAGTGACGCAACTCCACGACTCAGCCAGCTGACCAAGGTTTGAGTACCTGATCCCACGGCACCGGTCGGGCTGCAACATCCCCGAATCTGTCACAGGCATGTTGCACGTCCGGCGTGTACGCCCGTGACGTGGCAGCAATCCCCCTAACCTGATTTTGTGACCACTCGCGCTGTTCTCTATGCCCGCATATCCAAGGACCTTCAGCATGAAGGTCTAGGCGTTGAGCGTCAGCTGGTCGACAGTCGCCGCTATGCTCTGGAGCGCGGGTACGAGATCGTAAAGGAGCTCCGAGACAACGACATCTCGGCGAGCGGGCTGAAGAAGCGTCCCTCCTACATAGAACTCCGCCAGATGATGGAGGATCGTGCTGTCGATCTGGTCGTTGTCTATGCAATGGACCGGCTTCACCGCAACATGGCGGAGCTGCAGGAATACATAGCGCTTTCAGTGAAAACTGATGTAGGAATTGCCTCTGTCACCGACGGAGGAGAAGTCGATCTCTCCTCACCAGACGGGAGGCTCCGCGCGAATATCGTCGGGGCGGTAAGTGCCCACGAACGTGAGCGACTACAGCTCCGGATAAAGCGTAAGCATCTTGAGTTGGCTGAAAAGGGCGCTTGGCCGGGGCGTCGAGTCTATGGTTATCTTGCAGATTCCACCGTTGTCGAGCCTGAAGCAGTAATCGTTAAGGAAATCTGCCAGAGAATCCTGGATGGGGAAGGATTCAACGACATCGCACGCGATCTGAATTTGCGGGGAGTTCCCACCTTGACGGGTTCCCTCTGGCGTGCCAGTTCCATTGTCGGTATAGCAAGATCCGCACGCATCGCTGGCCATAGAGAGCACCACGGTGTCATCACCGCGCGAGACGCCTGGCCCTCAATCATTGATCAGGAAACCAGCATGCTCCTGCGCATCCGACTCGCCCCCGGGCAATCCGGCCGCATCCGGGGAGGACCACGCAAGTATCTGCTGACAGGTTTACTGCGATGCGGCAACTGTGGCACCGGTCTTGTACGCGGGCTTGCAGGAAAGACCAGGGTCCCAAACTACCGCTGCCCAAAAAACCAAGGCGCAGCTGCTTGTGGTCGTATCAGCATCAGCTTCGAGGCCACCGAGACGTTCCTAGCCGAAGCTCTCTTCCTGGCTCACGATCGGATCATCACCGAAAGCGGATCCGGCAACGACGAAGACTTGTCGGCGTGGGCTGAGAAGCGTAAAGAGCTAGAGGCACGAAAAGCAGCGCTGGCGAAACTTCTCGGAGCCGGCGCAATGGACCCTGAAGAATGGGGGGTGGCTTCCGGCGAGATAAAGCGCGCACTGGCAAACCTGCCCGAGCCCCGTGTCGCTCCCACGCGCTCCCGGACGACCGGGGCGGAGCTTCGGGCGGCATGGCCTCACTTATCTACCCATGAGAAACGAGCCCTACTAGAGGACGCGTTCGTGAAAGTGACCGTTCTACCCCGCCTGATTGTTACTGGCCCAAAGGTCTTCGACCCTAGGCGGCTCGAGCCGGAGTGGCGGTACTAGGTGGGACGGTAGCAGCCTTGGAGTTAGCCGCGTCGACGGCGGCAAGAACCCGCGCAACTGCCCCACGTTCTTCGATGACCATTGGCAAGTTCTGGGCAGACCTTGTGCGGCGGACCCAAGCGATTACATCGGCATTTTCGTTCATGGCCGTCATGTGTGCGGAATGCCAAAAAAGCTCTTCACTACTGAAAATAGGACAGTGGCAGTGATTCAAAACGGCTTTACCCCGAATGCAATTCACCAGGGAGATGCGCGACACGTACTACCTGAGCTCGTTGCAGCCGGAGGGGCAGATCAGGTCAAGCTTTGTTATCTAGACCCACCTTTCAACACCAGGGGCGCGCACTCCGCTCGCAAGCACTACCGGGACCACCGCACGTCTACGGATTGGGCGGATCTCCTGCGGGACGTCATCAAGAACGTCCACAGTTTGTTGCGTGACGATGGGTCGCTGTGGCTCCATCTCGATTCCAACGAGCTGGGGAGCGCAAAGCTGATGTGTGAAGAAATCTTTGGCACCCAAAACACGGTCGGCGTCATTACTTGGGAAAAGACCCGACGACCGGCTTTCCTTCATGGCCAAATGTCGTCAGTAACGGACTTCATCCTTGTCTTTGCCAAGGATCGCAGCAAGCTGCCGCCGTTCACGGAGGGTATGACGGAGTCGGGTAAACGGATACCAATTGCCCACAGGGGAAACAGGCTTGCAACCCTGTCGCTTCCCCCAGGATCAGTGCGGTTCAACAGCTCGGACGGGACCTACCCAGCCGGGGACCACTCGTCCCCCGCCATCAACGCCAAGCTCCTCGAGAGTGTGATTGTTGAGAAAGGCCGTAACCTAGGTTGGTTGCGGATGACGCTGCCTTCGAGGTACTCCGAAGCGAAGCTGGCCAAGATGGTCGCCGAAGGAGCTGATTTTCTAATTCCCAAGGTCCCCTTTCGCCCCAGCTACATTGCCCCAGCGGGAAAGCCTAAGCTGATTAGCAATCTCTGGAGTTGGCAGCTTGAACCCATAGAAACCAATGAAGACGCAGCCCGGCAGCAGGAACAGCTGTTTCCCGGGCGTCCATTTGCAGGCGCGAAGCCGGAGGGCCTGCTCCGCAAAATCATCACTCTGGCTTCGAAACCAGGAGATATAGTTCTGGACTGTTTCGCTGGATCTGGAACTACACCGGCCGTGGCTCAATCGCTCAGTCGCAAATGGATTGCCGTCGAGGAGCGAGCCGAGACAGTGGAACTCTATCTCCTGCCCCGGATGACAGCGGCAACAGTACCTTCGAATGGCTGGCCATAGTGATTGCCTCCGTGGCGCATTCACCCCTTCGAGCTACAACTACCACTCCTCTGATTAACCTTCCGCAGAAGTCGGGCGCCTAACCTTCACGCATACCTTCTGTTGCTCCCTGTTCAGGGCATGGACCTCGTTTTTCCATGTACTTCGTCACGGTCATGGCGACCCAGTCACTCAGGTGTTCGTACCCCTCAGCCGTGGCTATTTCCCGAGCAAGGTCTGCTTTCTGGATCGGCAAGCGGAAGTTGATAACGCGCCGCTCCCCTTTTGACTTACGTCCGCCGCGGGTTTGAATCGTTCGGTCAGCGGCCATGAGATCTCTCCTGTGGATCAGTGGTAAGGAAGAAGTTTTTGCATTCCGGAAGGCGCGGGATCTTACGACGCCACCTGGTTGGGAACCGCGCCCAGCTGACTACGGAACTCCGGCCGCTTCTTGTCTCGGGCTAGCTGTTTGGCGAGAGCGTCGGCTACATAGTCATTAACAGTGAGCCCCTTGGACGCGGCGATGAAGGCAACGTCATCCGCCGTCTTTTCCTGGACGCGAAAACCGATGAATTTGCGGCTGCCTTTACTGGGCCGCCCACCGGCTGCGTTTGGTCGTATTGCCATGTTCCGTCCTTTGACTGGATACAGCCCAGGGCTGAAGCTTGTCACAATGTCGAAAAGCGGCCTGCCAAAGACGGGGTTCCCTGTTGACCGCTAATGGTGAAGCTATCACCGGGTTTAGTGGCTCCCGGGGATAAAGCTTGGCGTGTTCAATCGCGTATTTATAGGCCAGAACAGCACTTTTGCGTAGCACTAAGAGAAAATTAGCAAGTCAATCCGGCCACTAATCTGCGCACCCTGCTGGCCCCTAATCACATAAAATTCGTGGCATGGAGCTGGAGCGCGTCACCAATGAAATGAGCGGCTGCTTCGCCGTGCGGACTTCCAGCGGCACGCTGTACAGCGTCGATCTTGACTCCAATCCGCGAAAGGTCGTCCGGCTCGCGGAGGACAAGCGGCCAGAGGGCGATTATGTCCAGCTATCCGTGTCGAGGCTGCGCAGAGACGGGGAAGAAATCCCGCTTCTGGCCATCGCAAAACTGGCTGTAGGTGAGCGGGCACAACTGTGGCTCGACATTAGAGGGGATGGGGTGGCCACGTTCAGGGAAACGACACCAGTGCTGTCGATCCACCGGCTCTCAGGCATGGTCTGAGTCCGAGCCCGCCCCTAACGCGCTTTCGTTCCAGGGGTCCGCCATCGCCCAGTAGTCCTCCTGCGGCAGACCCTTGAGTGCGTGGAAGAGGACGAGGTCCGGCTCAACATGATGCGGGCAGTTGTGCTCGACCTCCAGAATTGCTCGCCGGGAGATGGTCCCAGTAGCCAAGGCTACGATGTTCAGCCAGCACGCCTGGCAGACGGCATGGGGCAGCACCATGCCAGTGGACGAGTAGAAGGCGAGGCGGATGCTGTCAGTGGTCGCATTTACCGGCAGCTCAGTGCGGCCTACCGTGTCAATCGGATTTGTCGTCATGACCTTCATGTGTGCGGCGAATGTAGTTCCTCTCCCCGGTCCAAGAAAGGAGACGCAGGAGCACTTCCAGCACGTGATTGCCGGGTCAGGCCTCTGTGGGCGGGTTGCCTCTCAAGAGACGCCAGTCAACCCCCGGGCTTTCTCTCTGGCAAGGAAGTCATTTACGGTCCGCCGTTCCCAGAACCAAGCCCCGGCCATCTTTCCGACAGGTGCAGGGAAAGAGGGGACGCTGCGGCCGGCCGCTTTGCGGCACATCCGCGTACGAATGGCTATCTCCGAGACGCCCATGGTCTGGGCTAACTCCTTGAGGGTCATGGTCTGAAGCAATGGCTTTGTGCTCATGATCCCGAGGGTAGCAGCTCGCAACAGATCCGTTGCAAGCTTTCAGGAAGTCGCCGCGGGGCCTAAAGCACTGCCGGAAGTGGCTTTCTCGCCCCTCGCAGCTTCCCGCCGCCGCCGGTAAGCCACAATGTCAGCCTCATCCCACAAGGCTGCACCGGCAAGGCGGTCCGCAATGGGCGCCGGGAAATCCTTCGGCCCGCCCGGCCCGTCGACAGCCCTCCGCTTCTCCCACGAGCGGAGCGTGCCCCGTGCGATTCCCAGGTATTCGGACACCCGCTCGGCATCCATCAGCCCACGCACTGCCTTCGTATGGTCCGGGAGCTTACTGGCCATGGCTGGGGTCCTTCGCGTTCAGAGTAGCGATGTTTGGGTTTCCAAATTTGCGTTCGTGCGCCTCGATCGCTGCGCGGAGCACACGCACGTCGTCAACGTCGTATACGAAGGCGCCGTTGATCATGAAGGCCTGGGACGGATCCCCTGGGTCCTTCACCGGGTCGGGCAAGCACGTGCAGAGGGCCTTGGATTTCGGCCGGCCCCGCTCAATCCATGCCTGCCGGCGCTTTCGCCAGACCCGAAAGGTCGATTCGGGGACGCCCAGATAATCAGCCAGGTCTTTCGGTTGCACGAGCCCCCGAAGATGCCTCGGCCCCTCGTCGCTTGTCATGGCTCAAGCATTTCACGGCCACGCTCCAATGTCAGGGGAGCGTTTCATACCGTGTCGTGAAAGGCGCTAACACCTGTTATGCTTAATTGGTACACCATATAAGCACTGAACAAGTACAGGCAAACTTTGGAGCACGATGTCACCTGCAGGCAAGGCCGCACGCATTAGCGCGGAGAGCCGCCCCATCGCCTTCACCGCTGTCGGCGTCGCTGCCCTCATCTACGCCGGAGCGTTCACTACCAGCTTCTTCGGACAGGCTGCCCTGGCCGCCCATATGGCAATCCCCCCTGCGCTGCAGTATGTCGTACCCATCGTCATCGACCTGGGACTGGTCCTCTTCACCCTCGGTACGCTCTTGAAGAAGACGCGGGGTGAATCAACCCTCTGGACGAACTGTGCCACCGCCTTCTGGACGACCGTCTCTATCGCAGCAAACGTCTTGCACGTCCTGGTCCCGGCCGGCCCCGCGGGATCCTGGGGCTTTGGCACCTACACCGGCGCCGCCCTTTCAGCGCTGATGCCTCTGGGCGCTCTCGGGGCTTCCCTGGTCCTCGAGAACCTCTTGATCGAGCCTCCCGCCTCTACCCCGGCGGCGCGGACCGCACCTGCTGCCAACGAGCCCGATACTGCAGCAGCCGTGGCAGCTGTACCTGCGACGCCTGCTCCTGCGCGTTCCAAGCCAGCGCGGGTGGCAGCTGCCCAGAAGCCCGCCACGAACTCATCCGACCTTGTTGACCAGGTTCTCGCCCACAAGGCCGCCGGTCGCTCTAACCCGGCGATCGCCGGCCTGGTCGGGAAATCCGAGTCCACCGTGAAGCGGATCATCGCGGAGGCCAAGGCGACGGCCAAAGCTGCCGAAGCTGCCGGCCGGGCCGGACAAGATTCCGAAACGCGCGCAGCGTAGGGGCTAGACGTTTGAGTTAACCGCGCGCTACTGCGAAGTGAAACGCAAGCATAACAATAGGCAAGAAAAGAGAGACATGAGCACCGTACTGATTCACGACCGGCCCAGCATCCTCCACCGGCTGCTGTGGTCGATCGCATTCGCCATCTGCGGATATTTTCTCGCCAGGACTCTCGGGTTCGACCCCTTAGTCCTCCTCGTCTGGGACGCTGTGACGGAGGTGGCGCCGGCGGTCCTGGACGAACTCCGCGCAGCCGTAGATGTCATCCGCACTGCGACCAGCAAGTAGAGAGAGGCCTACTCGGGAACGGTAGCAGCCAGCGAAGCGGTTCGAGTAGACTGCAAGTATGCAACGGATCCGTTGCGGAGGACTCTATGATGCCATACCAAGAGAACGGCACGAATACCATTGAAGAGTACGGAAACGACCAGCGCTGGCACGAGTGATTCCGTGGCGGTCCGCAAGAAGACCTTGCAAAAGGTCGCAGCAGGCGCCGTCGGCCTCGTCCTCGCCGGTGCAGGCTTCGCTGCAGTCAGCACCCCGGGCACCAGCCTCAGCGGCTGGGAGGGCTCTCAGCCTGGCACTGAAGCCGTGATCGACGCGGGTGAACTCACACTCACGCTGGGCACAGACCACGGCTGGTTCGACCTGACCGGCTTCCCGTCGAATCAGCATGCAACGGCCGTAGACCCAGGCTTTTACGCCATCACCCCGGGCGACAGGCTCGAGAGGGTCCAGGAGATCTCGCTCAAGCTGAGCGGTGACAACATCGCAGCAGAACTGACCGCCGACATCAAGAGCATCAAGGGCGCCCTGGCCGGCCAGGGCCTCACCGGCACCGTGCGGTTGGTCAAGGGCTCATACACCCCGACATCCGGTCTGCAGCCTGCGGATGTGGTCGCCACCACCCCGATCATCGACAACCCCAAGGCCCCTCAGTTCACGTTCAACTCGGCTGTCACAGCAACTGACGGCCGGTATACGGTCTTGACCGACCTCGTCTTCAACCAGGGGGCGGTGCTGGGGCAAAGCGCAACTGGCATCCTGGACAGCACTAGCTTCAACCTGAAGCAGGTACGCAAGGGCCAGCCAAAACCCTGGGTGATCCCGGATTCGAATTTGGCCTGGTACGTTTCCGACAAGCTCGGCGTCCCGCAGGACGAACTGACGCAGGATGACGCGCTTCAGCTGACCACTTTGGATCTGACTGGCTGGTTCAATGTCGCATCCCTTGAGGGCATGCAGTACGCAACGAACCTGACCTCCGTCAACATTTCACACACTCAGATCAGCAGCGTTGCTCCCCTAGCCGGTGCCAACAAGCTGACGGACTTTACCGCCAAGAGCGTCTCCAACCTCACCTCGATCGACCCCCTGGCGGGGCTGAAGCTGGTGAACGTCAACTTCCAGTGGACGCAGCTTGACTCCATCTCGGCCTTGTCAGCGATGGACACTCTCCAGAATGTCGACCTGTTGGGGGTCCTGGGCCTTTCGGACATCAGCGCCCTGGCAGGGAAGCCGAGCTTGGCAAAACTCTCGATCCGCCTGACTGCAACCCACAGTCTTGAGCCGCTGCGGTACAACGCTTCACTGGTGTACCTCGACGCACTCCAGATCCCGGCCACCGACTGGTCCCCCGTCGACCACGTCACCACCGTCCTTCGGTAGCCGGCGCCTAAAGGGCGAAGCCAGCCCTGGGACCTTCCCTCAGGGCTGGCTTTTCTTCTATTGTTGTCACGCTTGCATGACAACGTGGCCGCGATACGAACAAGCACTTCTCCACAGCGCAGAAAGCTGTTAGCCCCTCATCAACCGCCGTTTTTTTGCAACAGAAATGTTGCAAAGGACGAGGAAACTAGTTAATGTTGGACCGTCGGGACGATTAGTACCGATTCCGCACCTAATGCCCTGAAAGGCTTGAATGAGCACGCAGACAGTCCCCGCCGAAAGGGCCCTCGCCGGTTCGCCCGCCCCCGCCGACCGGAAGCGTTCTAAGAAGAAGCTCATCGGCGCCGCTGTGACCCTCACTGCCGGCATCGCCGTACTGCTCTCCTCCCTCCCCGGGACCAGCCTCGCCGGGTGGGAGGCAGGGATTGACCAGCCCGGCGCAACGATCCAGTCGGGCGCCCTGGGCATCGCAACTGCGGGTGCTCCGGGGTACTTCGACACCTCGCCCGACAAGGCGGCGCCGACCGCCATCGACCTGGCGACGTTCCGGACCGTCCCGGGGGACCAGGTCTCCATTGGTCAGGCCCAGGCCATCACCATGGTCGGCACGAACCTGAAGGCCGACTGGATCGTTGAGATCCCCGCCGGCGGTGCATTGACCGGTGCACTCGCTACCCCGGGGTCCGGGGTCAGTGGAAAGGTCTACGTCGGCAAGGGCACCTACGATCCGGCCACGTTCACTCCGGCCTCGGCGCTGGCTTCGGCTCCGCTGGACGGTACCGGGCCCACTGCGGTCGTGCACTTCAACCAGCCGGCCCTGAATGGCGGAGCAGCGGACCTGAATGACGGCACACTGACTGACGGCACGGCAAAGCTCTTCGCCGTTGTGGTCATCGATTACGACGCCGGCACGACGGACACCACTGTCCAGGCGACCCAGGCCGACCTTTCGGCGATCCACTACACCCTGAAGCAGGTGCGCTAGGACTTGCCTCAGAGAAAGGCCCCGGCTTTCGGCTGGGGCCTTTCTCCTCCAAAAGACTCACTGAAAGAGATCCCCTTGACTATCGCAACCCCGGACACGACGGAAGTGCCGACAGTGCAGGAGGTTGAGACAGCACTCCCCCGGCGCCGCTTCTGGCGGTTGGCTGCCAAGATGGCGGCCCATGTTGTCACTTGGCCTCTCGCTGCAACGTTCGCAGCACTCGTCATTGCCGGTGGGATTGCCCCTTCTCGCCCCTTCCTGGATGCGGCGAAATTGACCATCCTCACCGGCTCCATGAAAGGCACCTACAACCCGGGCGACGTCGTCGTGGTCAAGCCGCAGGACGTGACGTCCTACAAAATTGGCGACGCGGTCACCTTCCAGGCGATCAGCGGGGACGACAAGAGCCTCACCACCCACCGCATCATCGCCGTCAGCTTTGGCAACGGGCCCGGTTCGATCGACGGCGTCGCCGGCTTCACCACGCAGGGGGACGCCAACAGTGTCCCCGACGAGCCCATAGAGGCCGGCCAGGTCAGGGGCGAGGTTTTGTACAGCGTCCCGTACATCGGCTACGCGAGCCAGTGGTTCGCCAGCCTCCCGCTGGCAAAAGTGGCGGTCACGGTCGGCATGGGCCTGATTGCTGGGGCTGTACTGTCCCTCATGCCGTGGCGCAGATTGATCCGCCTCCGGTCGCCCAAGTATTAAAAACTTCCGGACGTTCGCGCGGAGCGTCCGGACCTCACTGCGGGCAATGGAGCCCACGCAGGAGAAGGACCCTCACTGATGGGGATCAGGTGAGGGTCCTTCTCTTTTTCTCTGCGCTCTTCTAGGCGGAGAGCAGCTTGGCGCGGCTTTCAGCGAGTTGGCGCCGACGGGCCAGGTGATTGAGGATTTGTTCCTCGCGGGCTTTCACATCCTCGACGGTCCACACCCGCCGGGTGCCAATAACACCGGCTGGCTGCGGGAGGAGCTTCCCGCGCGCTGCCCACTCACCTGGATACCGTGCGCCGTTCTCGCCGAGACCAAAATGCTCCCCAATCATTTCTGCATCCATCAGTCCGAGGACATGGGGCATCCCCTCCCGGTACTCCCGCCGCTCGGCTAGGAACTCAAGGGACAGCGGCTGCCGCTCGATGCGCGGGGCGTTGCGCACCACCTTCCGCTTGGCTTCCAGGATGGCCGGCAAGGCCGCCTCGAGCTCCTTCACATCCCAAACCATCGAGCCGCCCAGGATCCCTACTGGCCGCGGCAGGGCTGCACCGACGCCGTAGTCATAGCTGGTGCTCACCAGGGCGTTCAGGCGCTGGCGGTTGAAGCCGAGGGCAGCCTGCAGACGCCCGGAATCAACCGCACGACCGATGGGTGCGAAGTCGATGCTCATGGTTGCAGTGTACGGCACTACGCTTTTTTGGCGCTTTAGGAGTAGACGGCACTACGTATTTTGGATAGGCTTGGGTCATCCCCAGAAACCGCGTACAAGGAGAGCAACAATGGCACAAGCATCGCCAGCCGCTACCCCACGCAGAAGCTGCTTGATCTGCTCGCCTATGAGCAGGTGAAGGCGGAATGCTTCGGGACGCCAGTCCCCCGCACGGCCTGATACCACGTCCGTGAGCTCGAATCCCGGCTCCCGGAGCTTCGCCTGCTCGTTGAGGCAGTCGCGGAAGCTGGCGCCCTGACTACCTGGTACCTCAAGACATCCTCATCGCGGCAGAGGAGGCGATCACAGCACCTTCCCCCGCTCCAACAGCCGTATAGCGACACCCTTCGCACCGCACCCCGAACTCCACCCCTCGGATGGCGGGGTGCGTTCATGTAAACAGCCACCCGGTTGGCAGATAGAAGGTCAGAATTCAGCCTGTGACAGATGTCGTGGGGCTCCTTGGAGAGAAGCTTGCTGCTGGTCTCATCCGGGCCCATCTGCCGGTGATCCCCCTTTGGGAGATCCTCGGCGTCTTCCTGCTTGCAGGCGCTCTGTGCCTGCCGGCAGTCTGGAAATACTCCAGCCTCTTCACCGCCCTGGTTCACGAGCTCGGGCACGCCGGCGCCGCGATCACTGCCGGCCGCTTCGTCACAGGCATACGCATCCACCGCGACCATTCAGGCGAGACTCACACCTTCGGCCTGGCCGGCGCACCCACCATCTGGTCGATGTTCTGGGGCTATCCAGTGCCGGCCGCTGTAGGCGGCGCCCTGGTATGGGCGGCCCTGACCGGCTGGGGGCAGCTGGCGCTCACCATCGGTGGGGCGCTTGTGCTGCTCTCTTTGCCGGCAATCCGCAACCTCTTTGGGGCCGGGGTCGTACTTGGCGCCGCGGCTATCCCCCTGGCGCTCGTGTGGGCCGGTAACCCGCAGCTCGGCGCACACGCCACACTAGTGCTTGGCGCCGCCCTTCTCGTCGGGTCACTCCGAAGCTTCGGCGAGGTTCTGGCCATCCACACCAAGTACCCGGAGGATCTCGACTCATCGGACGCGCACATCCTGGCCCTAGAAACGGGAGTGCCGGCTGGCGTCTGGCTGACCTTGCTCGGGACGGCTATTGCGGGCAGCTGGTATGGGACCCTCGCAGCTCTCGCGCCTCTGCTTCACCTGACTGGATAGGGTGCCGGTGCCCTCAGACTCACAATAATGTACAGTTGCGCATATGGTACACAATAAGCCGCTGGATGAAGGCTATATCCAGGAGAGAGTCGAGAAGTTCCATGCCGATCTCACGCGCGAGCTCTTCCCGGAAATAGCGCGTCCGGACGCGGTAGACGCCCGTACGAGGGCACTCGCCGAGCTGCGGGTGCGTGCCTTGATCCTTGGCGACACCAAGAAGTGGCTGCAACCCTATGTGGATGCAGCCCGCGCCGCCGGCGGCACCTGGAAGCAGGTCGCGGAGACGATGGATCTGGCGCAAGCATCTTCCGCCCAATGGACGTATGGGCAAGGGCACGAAGACCGCGCCGAAAAGTTGCGTAAGCGGCAAGCGGAGAGTCGGAAGAGCGGCCCGAAGGAGCCTGCGCCCGGGGTCTCTGCTGTCGAGGCTGCCAAGATTCTGGGTATAGATCCGCGAACTTTGAAGAGCCGCGCAAGGAAGGGCGAATTCCGCACTGTCACCGTGAAGAGCTCCAGTGGAAACGACAGGGTCCGCTACATTCTCGACTAGCCGCGGCACGGCTACCGCCGATGGCGCCAAAAGAGCGCCTGAGCTGTCTACGCTTCTTGAGCGACAGGTTTAGTCAGCCGTCAACCAGTCTCTCCTTTTGGATTACTGGTGAGCCAGGGAAGACCGGGCACCCCTCCTTTGCAGAAGATGTGCCCAAGGAGAGGCCGTTAGGACATCTATCCTGGCGGTCTTTTTTTGCGCCGGTGACACTTCTGGAAACCGTCGCACACACGACGTTTGTGAGCAGAGGAAACCGGGCACCGCCCTTGTCGCAGAAGATGTGCCCAGCCACTTGCCAAGCAGGGTTTCCCTTCCGCCTGCTTGACGAGATGCAAAACGGGCACCGCTCTTAGTCGCAGAAGATGTGCCCACGAAAAGACCGTCAGGACGTTTGTCTTGGCGGTCTTTTCTTCGTTGGTGAGACTTCCGGAAGTTGCCGCACACATAGGCACAGAAGGGGTTATCACCTTCCAGAATGTCTGTTAAGGTATGTTCATACGGTACACCGTAGCTACATAATAGGCGTTCGAGAGACTTTGAAAGGGCTTCATGAGCCAGCACAAGCAGCACACGGCGCAAGGTCAGGAGCGCGGGTTGATGGACGGCACCGTGATGGGAGGCTACACCTCGCAGCAGAAGGCTGCCGGCACGGGGATCAGTTGGTCACTCCGCTTGAGCTGGTTCTTCCTGACCTTTGGCCTCACATTGGTCTTTGGCTTCATCAGCGACCGACCTTCGCGGGTCGCCGCCCTTGCTGCTCAGGCCGAAAGGGGCGAGCAGACCGACCAGAGCAAGAAGGTCCTGGCCCGCCTCGCTGTGTGGTTGTCGGCTGCCTTCCACATCGGCGTCTCCCTTACTCTGCTCAGCGGCTTTGCCTCCACCGCCGTCTCCTCCATTTCCCTTGCGGTCCTGATCGGCCTCGTTCACCTTCCGCTGGCCGTCCTGATTGCAGCCCGGCGCCGTTCGGGCCACAAGAACGCGCCCTACAAGATCAAGACGCTCACCGAGGACGTAAAGGACATCCTCATGGGCGCCCCGGACGGCGAGTCGCTCAGCAGTGACGAAGTCCGGAGCGCAATGATCTTCCGGTACACGGTCCTGTCCGCTATTGGTGCCACTGCCCTGCTCGGCATCCTCAGCCTCTTTAAGCTGCCCGTGGGAGGGTTCCTCCTCCTGGCAGGCGGCATTACCTGGGCCCTGTGGATGCACATCGCTTGGAAGGCCGCGGGCAAGAACATGGCCGTTGAAGCCGGCAACACTGAGATTCGCGTCCGGGCTATTGCGATCCTTCGTCAGGTGTTCGGCGGCGCGGCCGCTGAATGGGACGGAGTGGTAATCGACATGGAGGGAGCCGACCTGGTCGCAACCAACATCCCGCTCTTCGTCGCGCTGCGCACCGAGGACGCCGATTCGATCCTTGCCAAGATCGCCCCGGAATGGGAGCTGGGCGACTGCACGCCCGACCGCATCGTCCTGCAGCGGACCTCCGATGACACCCTGGCAAGCCGCGCTGAAGAGGCCCGTTCCGGCGGACTCATCTCACGCCGGATCGACTCCACGACCACAGAAGAAGTAGAGACCGCACCGACCGCTGCCGTGACACTCACAGGCGCGAACTTCTCCTAACAGAAAGGCTCCATCATGTTTCGCAATCCATTCCGCAAAGCAAGCAACCCGAAGGACGACTCCGGCTTCACAGTGAGCGACAAGATCATCGTGGATCGGCATGATCGCCTGCTCAGGGAAGGGCTGGAGTCAGAGGACATCTCCGCCGCCGACGCTTTCCTGGAGGAGCACGGCTGGTCACGCGACTACGCCCTGGCCGTCCACGATCACTTCTACCCCTATACGGACGAACAGGTCGAAGTGGGGGTGGAGATCATGGCTTTGATCATGGCCGCTGACCCAGAGAGCGAAGACGACATGGTACTCCCCCGCGCCATGATGGCGGAGTCGGGGCTGACCCTGGACGACGTCAATGGCTGCCGCAGGCAGTACGCAATGCAGGTGCAGAACGGCACCATAACCAACGTCGGCGCCTAACCCGGAAAGGACACCTTGTTCACTCTGTTCAAAAACAAGCAGCGGCCAGCCAGCAGCCAGGGCGGACTGAATGCAGCCCAGGCTGCTGGCGCCAAGGCTGCTGTGGAGTTTCACGAGAACGGGAACGCCGTACTTGCCGAGAAGATGCTCGGCAAGCACGGCCTGACCCTTGAGGCCGCACAGGCCTATGTGGCTTCGCTGACCCCGACCGCCGGGGAAGCCACAGAGCCTGCACCGGCCAACCCGGGTCCCATCTTCGCTGGCGGTATCGAACTGATGACCATCAACACCCCGAACGGCTACATCGACACCGTTGAGCAGCGCGGGAAGCTGATCGCGATGCTGTGGGCCGAATTCGGCGAGGGCTGGCAGGTCGAGTCTTTCAACCCGACGACCATCAGGGTCGTCCGTGGCGCGCAGCCGTCTATCCGCCCAGGTGCAGCGGTCTACGAGCTGGGGTCGAAGGCAACGACCTCGAATGGAGAGTCCGTTGCGGCTAAGCACGCGGAGAGCGGGCGGACGGTGGTGGGGTACAACCCCTTCGCAGGCATTACAGGCATCGCTGAGACTGTGGTGCTGCCGCCGGCCACTGTTGAGCTGCGTAACCGGCTGCTGCGCAAAAACCCGCGGCAGAAATCGTGGGAGCTTGAGATCCTCCCGATCTTCGGAGTCCGGGACGGCGAGGGTTATCTCGCCAAGGTGATCGTCCAGCGGGCCGACCAGGTCTCTCAGGATCGGGAAAAGGAAGTCGCCTACTGGCTGGGTGTCGCCAGGAACACGGTCGGCCACTCCGGCTGGTGGGTCAAGGTTGATGACAAGCTCGGCACGGTGGAGATGATTGCCGGCATCCCGCTGCGCATCCCCGACATGGTCGGCTACGACTTCGCAGCGGTGGACGCTGGCTCTTGGGGAGACATCTCGATCGGCACTGACGGCTACGGTGAACCGGTCCAGCTGGACCTGGCGTCCAACCCGCACACGATGGTCGTTGGAAAGACCAACTCCGGCAAATCCGTTGCGCTTCGCTCGATCATCTTCTCTGCGCTGGTGCACGGCTGGGATCTGGTCGTCATCGACCCGACAAAGCGCGGCCTCGACTTCACCTGGGCGCGCGGCTATGTCCGTGACGGAGGGTGGGGATGCCTCAACTTTCCCGAAGCCCAGGCCACCATCGAGGCGGTCTACGCGGAGGGAAAACGCCGACTCGAAATTCTCGTGGAGCAGGACGTGGAGAAGTGGACCGAACTTCCCGCTGACTTCCGCGAGGAGAACGGCATCAAGCCGATCATGGTCATCATCGACGAGTTCACATCCCTGGCAAAGATGCGTGCTGTACCGAAGCTCCTCGAGGACCACGACCAGCGCAAGATCGACGCGCTGGAGGCCAACCTGGCGAAAGAGATCCTGCTGCTGACAACCGACAACATCCTGCGCGAAATGCGTTTCGTGGGGATTCACGTTTCCATCGGTACGCAGGTTTGGAATGTCACGGACATTGGCACCGGCGCCGGCGGCATGCGCACGAATATGGGTAACCGCCTCCAGTTCGGGCGAGCATCCAACAGCCAGCTGAGCATGGCATTCTCGGACGCATCTGAGGCCGCGGAGGCCTACGAACTGGCGCATAACGTTAAAGCCGAGCTGACAGATGCAGCAGCTGCGAGTAAGAAGGGACGTCCGGGGCGTGGTATCGCCGAGCTCGACGGTGTCGGCTACGTGCCGTTCCAGGGCGCTTTTGCTACCAAGCAGGAGTTGGCTGCGGAGCTCAAAAAGCGCGGTATCTGTCCGCGTGAGACGATCCGCACCATCGGCGGCACCGACCTCACGGACGCAGATGTGACCGACCTGGGCGTGCTGGACCTCGACGAGATGGACCTCGACAGCTTCGAGAATGAGTCGGAGGAGTCTGCCGACCCGGCATGGGCTACCAGCGCCGAAAAAGAGGAGGACCCTTTCGCCACTCCGGCGCCTCCCGCCAAGGTCTCGCCCGCCCGGGCCACAGGCCCGGATGAGGACGACCCGTTCGCCGCCCCGGCCCCGAAGAAGAAGTCCGCGCTCGACTCGGTGGATGACTTCTCCTGGACCGACTGAGCCACACAGAAACCACCAGCCCGACCGATTGGAGAGAGATCAGATGTGTAAGCACAGCAACGAAGGCGGGGCCCGGTGCCTCCCGCACAGCCCCGAGGCGAGGGCTGAGAACCGCGCCTCCCAGAAGCTATGGGACTGCCTCACGGACCTGAAAGAGCGGGCCAGTGCGTTCTGGCGTGAGGCTCCTCCCGTCGAATCCCGCGGCGCGGCGGAGCAGGCCCTCTCACGCTGGTCTGCAATCGTCCAGAAGATCATGCTGGCCTTCCATAAGGCCCGCATCGACCGGGCCGAGAAGCGGGCGGCGCTGCGGGAAGTGCGTCGGGCGCGGGATGAGGAGTTCATCGAGCAGCTCCGGCAGGCCGAGCAGGAGCGCGTCAAGAATGGCGAGAAGCGCTGGGGACAGGAGGCCATCGAGCGGGCCGAGCGCGCAGCCCAGGACGTTGAGAAAGCCACCCAGGACGTCGAGAACGCAGAAGAGGCCCTGGCCGATGCCGAGGAAGACTTGGCCTGCACTCTCCCGGGTGACTTCGCCCTCTCGCCCTACGAAACGGTGAGGTTTCAGCACGCCCTCGCTCAGGTTGATGCCGAAGACGCCAGGGACGCCTACTATGCGGCCTTGGCCAGGCAGAAGTCGGCCGACCTGATCCCGGATCCAAAGACGGGGCTTCCGTCACGGAAGCAGCGGGATCTGCAGCGGCTCAAGAGGCGCATGGACGCTACCCAGCAGATGGCGCAGGCGTGGAAGGCCCGTCTGGAGAAGACCATGACGCAGGCAGAGGCAGAGGCTGCCAGGGACGCTGCAGCGGCCCACCTGGAGGCGGCGCAGGCACGCCTGGAGGTCGCCAAGGTGAAGCGTCACGCAGCCCGGTGCGCGACGCGTGAGTCATCTGCAACGGAGCTGGAGCTGGCTGCCTAACAAGGAAGGGCTATTCAGCGGGCGGTGTCACTACGATGGCACCGCCCGCTGCCGTATTCATCGTGGCCGTGTAGCCAGGTGCCTCTGTGGTGGTCCCGATGATGGTGAAGTCGTATCCGACTGGCGAGACCTGAACGGTGAGGGTAGTCCCCTGGGAGACCGTGCAGGCAGCCACTTCGGCAGCTGCCTGGGCTTGAGTGCGGTGGCCGCCGGTGAAGAAGAAGTCGGAGGTCAGTTCCAGCCTGCAGTTCTGCACGTCGGCGGTCAGGTTGTGCATGCGTGCGGCTGCAACACCCACCTCAAGGATGTAGGAGCCTCCTGCGGCAGCAACGGCCACTGCCAGGATCGTCGTGGTGATGGGTGCCTGCATGGTGCCTGCTTTCTTCAGCTTCGTGGCCTGCTCGTTTCTAGCCGAGGTTGATATTGCCGCTTGATGCAATTTGCTCTTTCAGTGTACCGTATTTACATGCGCAGGCCTCCATACACTTTTCCCCGTCGTCAGATTGGACGGGCGATGTCCGTCTTCGCGCTTGTGGTGGGCATGGTGTTTCCCGTATTCCCCGCCTCGTCGGACGCGCCGGTCAAGGTCGCTGTCGAATCTCCATACAAGGCCGGACAGCAAGCCCTAGCTGCGGTAACTCCGCGGCCCGCACCGACGTCCCCTTCGCGCCCGGCGCCCGGGTTGATTCAGGCCTCGCACCCACTGGGCGCGCCCGCACCCCTGACGGAGCCCAGTGACGAATACTCCTTCAGGCGCGTGAACCCTGACGGGTCTCCTATTACCTATGACCCGTGCCGGCCCATCCATTACGCCACTCGACCAGCAAACCAGCCGGCAGACGGACCGCAGGTAGTCAAGGAGGCCATCGCATCAGTGTCGAAAGCGACGGGCCTTGTGTTCATCGACGACGGAGAGACGGACGAAGGGCCCGGCCCCATCCGCGAATCCTTCCAGCCAGAGCGCTACGGAGACCGCTGGGCGCCGATCCTCATCGCTTGGGGGGCTCCGCACGAGAAGCCGGGCTTTGCCGACGGCAGCGTGCTGGGTTGGGGTGGGAGCCAGTCGTATTACTTTGACCCCTCCGCATCCAACTACGTCACCGGCACGGTCAGCCTCAACGCGGAACTGCTCAGCACCAGCCGCTTCAACAGCACTACTTTCAAGAGGACTGTTTTGGAGCATGAACTCGGCCACGTCCTGGGACTGGGGCACCACGAGGGGCAGCTGATGGCGCCAACCGCCTCGTATCAGCAGTCCGGATTCCTGGCCGGCGATCTCGCGGGGCTCGCCGTCCTGGGTCAGGGGCGCTGCCTGGGTCTCTAGTGCAGGTGTTGCACTTACGGTGTACTATAAAGACATGCACGAACTGTTGAACCACCGCAAGGCGACCCGCGCCACCGGAACCGCCACAATCGTCCTGGCCGCCCTTGTGATGACTGGCTGCGGCGCCCCTGCAACTCCTGTAGCCGCCGAGGACGCTCCCGCCGCGGCGCCAACGTACGACGCTGAGCACGGGGTTCCCGATGGAGGCAAACCTTTACGCCCTATGTCGGACATGTTCTCCGTCCTCCCGGCCCCGCTCATGGACGGCTACGCCAACTTCACAGGTGAAACCGCATCCATCGCCAACCCCGACTATGACTTCGTGACGATCTACGACAAGCCTGCCGGGGAGGAGATCGGGGCTCTCTCTCCTGAGCAAGTTGTGCCCGTCGTAGGTCGGGCCGTGGCTAAGGCACCGGGCGTACAGGCCCCGGACGGCGTGTGGCTCCGCGTGATGCTGCCTTCGCGCGTTGCGCTCCCCAGCAAGGCCGGAGACCAGCTGCGACCGCACATCAACGAGGGGACCGCGTGGGTCTGGGGCAAGGACGTAAAGGTGACCGGGTCCAGGACGCACATCTTCATCGATAAGGCGGCTGGCAGTGTCACCGTGGGCTCCATTGGCGGAGCACAGAGGGCCACTTTCCCCGCCGAGATCGGAACCAATGTTCCCACCGGCCCGACCTTCGTGGCTAAGCACTTCACCACCAGCTGGGACTGCAGCGGAGGATCTTTCCTGCCGCTCAGCGCTCAGGGCACCAACGCGGACGGCCTGGAAGGGCAGAGCGTCAATCCGATCGCAATCGCGGGACCCGGTGATGACTGCTTCACCGGCGGCGATGACATGACGCCGGTGCTGCCAAACATGGTCCGGCTCTCTCCTGCCGACTCCGTGGAGCTCGCCAAGTACGCCGTCCCGGGAACCCCTATCGACGTCATCGCAAGCGCTGCTACCGCCATTCAGAGCTAACCCGCCGAGCCCGTGCCGGTTCAGGAGACCCTTATCAGTAGCGGGCTGACGTCGACCTCACCGTCGGCCCCCATGACGACTTCCGCCAGGTTGCCAGCCCATGACTGCTCCGCCGCGAGGACTTCGACCCTCGTGTGGGTGCCGTCGTCCCAGGCCAGCTCAGAGCAAAGCCGCTGGTGCCAATGGCCGGCGAACAGCACCTTCGGCCGGACCTGACTGACCGTCTCCTGCAGCAGGACGCGGGTTCGGTTGGCCTCCTGCAATGTCTGTTTAGACAATCCCGGCAGCCCTTTCAGGCCGGAGACCTCCATCGGGACATCGTGGGTGAGAAGTATGTCGAGTCGAGGGCCCTTCGCGCACGCGGAGATAAGGCGCTCGGCTTCTTCGGCCGTGGGCTCCTCCTGAGGCCACCAATCACGGCCCTCGGTCCTGTGCTTCCGGTCCACGCTGTAGGCTCCGCCCAGGGCCCCGATGCGCACGCCGTCACGTTCAATCACCGCGCCATTGGGCAGGTTGGAGTTGCGGTCAGAGATCCGGCGTGTGCCATCCGCATTCACCGGCCGCGTATTTAGAGAGTCGTGGTTGTCGTGGTTGCCTACCGCCCATATGAACTCGACGCCGTCCTCCTCCAGGAGGAGGCGCATGCGCTTCTCCGTCTTTCCGCGGAAGGCCCCCGGAAAATCGAAACCCACGTCGCCAACGCCTAGCAGCAGGTCGATCCCAGCACTCTTCAAGGTTCGTGTCACGGCGCGGAAATGCTGAATGTTGCCGTGAAAGTCGCCCATAACGGCTGCGCGGAAGGTCATGTCAAGATCCTAGGCCCACCGCAGGCGCCAGCCCTTGCGTCATGACGGCGGTGCGACCTCCGTGCTAGTTGCCAGGTCGATCAGGGTGCCGTCGGTGTCCGTGATCGTGGCAATGCCTTGTTTGAGTGCGGCCTTGGCGCACTTTTTGCAACCACTCAGAAGAAACCAAGCACGGGCCACGCGCGCTGCCGGCTGTCCACACATCGTGCCCGTGCTCTGTGGGGTCTTCAGGGCAAGGTGTGTGGCCGTTCCCCCAGGCGTGTTGACGACCAACACGTCCTGGATGCGCTTCCAGTCCAGCCCGTAAGCCTCGTTCGCCAGGATGTTCGGCACGCTGTTGCGGATCATGACCTCATCTTCTTGCATGGTCAGCCTGGCACGTTCCGCGGGTCGTTGCCGTAACTGTTCTTGCCGGAGATGGTGCCGTCTTGGTTCTTGATGACGTGTTCGACCTTATCGGCTTGCGCAGCTTCGCGGCCGGCGGCAATCGCCTCGTCCTTGGTGCCGTACCCGGCGCCGAAGGCCCGGTCGACGCCTTCGCGGCGGTTCTTCCAGGAGCCGTCTTCCCAATAAGTCTCGATGTCGCCCTGTGCCACTGCGCTCTCCCTTTTTCGGTCCGGAACCATGGAACCCGCCTGTTGCTGCGGGTAGAGGAAAGCCCCGCATTACGAGTCGCTAGCGGGGCTTTCCGGGACAGCAACTCCGCCTAATGGGGGGATAGGCGAAGAAGCTACCCAACGGTAACCGCAACACCGTCCACACCTCAAATTGCCACGCCAGTGTTGCAACTCAAGTCGAAATACACTTTTTGGGTGACCGTTACCGGAACAGTGTCCAACCCAGATGGGAGCTACAGCCAAGTAGAAACCGAAGGCGCGACTTACGAAGAGGCGCGCAACAACCTCGACGAGCGCATGCAGGAGGGGCAGTAGCTCGTAGTCATCCGCACCGACCGCTACTAACCGCCCCTGTTGTCGGCCGCTGGTGGCCTCGCGGTGGTCAGAGGCGCCGGTGGGCCCTAGGCTTGCCTCATGATGCCGTACCTGATCGAGTCCTACGCGCAGTCCGGGCCGACCCAATGGTGGCACATCCTCGCTGCCCTGGGGCCGTGGATTCTGCTCCTGGCGGTCTGCATCGTTGGCTTCGTCTGGTGGCTGGCTCTCCGGCAGGAGACCCAAGACGTGAAACGGAATGATCAGTGGCGCCGGGCCGTGTGGGCACTTGAAGCAAGCCTGGACACGAACCCGAAGAAGCGGCGGGCAGGCAATGCCGTTCTTGATCTACTGGGCAGCAAGGCCGCCACAGGTTCCGACGAGGCCAGGATCATCTCCCGGGCGCGACAGGGACACGCTCGACAAAACGGCGGACAGTAGACTTAGGCAGGTGGCCGGACTGGCAGGGCTGGGACTTGCGGCCAGTCTGTTCGTCAGTTACGAGGCCGATTGGCGCTTTTTATCGTCAACCTGACAGCGACGTTGAATGGGCGGATACCTCCAAAAAGCTACTGGAGCGCGTGGCCCTGCCGGTATGAGTTGGCATCACGGACACGACCGTGTTTCCGGCTCAGGGCACGATAATCCGTCAGTTCTTATTGACAGGTCAGTGAGGGTCCCGTAAACCTGACCCATCGCCATCCATTGGCTGAGTGGGCGCCTTGGGGGCTCCACGCACGTCCTGCCCATTTCGATACGAAAAATACGGTCTCGAGAAGGAAGTGATGGCCGTGTTTTTCATGCACTCAGAAAATCATCGATCCGTTTCGGCTCGTAAGCCACCGAATGGAGCGTTATGCCGGCTCAGAGTAACAGTTGCCGCGGTCACTGCAGCCTTACTCATAATAATTTCGTTGTTCGGGTTGAGTGCGCCCCCTGCGTTTGCTGCCACCCCGTCAGGATGTCCGGATGTTCTCCTAATCGGCGCCCGGGGGTCAGGCGAGACCGCACTGAGGAATTCGGGTCTTGGGCCGGAAGTGCTGACACTCTACAAGCAGTTGCAGTCCGACTTGCCAAAGAAGCTGAGTATAGAAAGCTTCCCCGTGGACTACCCGGCTGAATCCGTCGATGTTCTGGAGCCGGACGGTGACGTGCTCCATTACAAGGAGAGGCACCTGGATGTGTTCACTGCGAGCATCAACCAGGGCATCTCAGCTGCATTGAACGAGCTCACGACAAGAACACAACTGTGCGGCTCAAAGACTCGAATTGTGTTAGCAGGATACTCTCAAGGCGCGATGGTCATGCACCAGGTGCTCATTCGCCTCACCGCCGCCAATAACGTTGGTATCCTCAATCGAATTGCGGCGACTGCTTTGATTGCTGACGGTGACAGGGTTCCAGGAACGGCAGCGACCAGCGTATGGTCATCCAAAACCGCACCCAAGAACTCAGGCGTCCGGTTCTATTTCCTTGGAGGAATAGACATTCCCCCTGCTATCGCCGCGGACACTTACAGCATCTGCAATGCAGGAGACATCGTTTGCGACTTCAGTGAAGCGATGTTTTACAACTCCAAAGCAGGAATTGACATTCACACAAGCTATGTGAATACCAAGTTGGTGAAGGGAGTCGGCACACGGATCGCCAACCGTATCCTTCCGCCAGCTGCATCTCTTGACCACATAGTGATCAGCCCCAGCTCGGCTTCTGTCCAGGCGGGTCAGACCAAGACCTACACCGCCGCAGGCTATGGCAGCTTCAACAACCTCCTGGGCGACGTGACGGTATCTACGAAGTTCTCCATCTTTCCGGACGGGTCATGCACAGGGGCGGTCTGTACAGCGACCACCCCTGGGGCGCACACCGTGGTCGGTACTTACGGCCGTTTGCGGTCCACTGCGACCTTGAACGTACAACCCATACCCGACCCCAAACCCATACCGACGGGCCCCGCGCATCTGTACTGGACCACCTATTCCAGTGGAAATGTCATCAAGTCCAACTTGGACGGCACGGGCGTAACCCCGATGGTCACGGGCCTAGTCACCCCATATGGGATGGCGGTAGACAGCAGCCACCTCTATTGGACCTCCCACGACTCTGGAACGGTGAGCAGGGCTAACCTGGACGGCACCGGCGTAACCACCCTCGTCACGGGCCAGAACAATGTGTTCGGGATGGCACTAGACAGCAGTCACGTCTATTGGACCTCTTTTTACGACGGAACGATCAGCAAGGCCAACCTGGACGGCACCGGCGTAACCACCCTAGTCGGCGGCCAGAAAGGCCCGTACGGGCTGGCGGCAGACAGCAGCCACATCTACTGGACCGATCACTACGGAACGATCAGTAAGGCCAACCTAGACGGCACAGGCGTAACCACCCTGGTCACAGGCCTGAGCAGCCCTAGTGGGATAGCGGTAGACAGCGGTCATTTATATTGGGCTGAAACCAGCCTCGGCACGATTAGCGAGGCGAACTTGGACGGGAGCGGCGTGACCACACTTGTAGCAGGACAGAACACCCCGTATGGGGTGGCGGTGGACAGCAGTCACCTCTACTGGACTAACATCGTCGACTTCAACATTAAGGGGGCCAACCTGGACGGCACCGGCGTAACCACACTGGTCACCGGCCAGGACGCGTCCTTCTTGGCGGTCGGACCGCAGTAAGCCTCGGGCTGTATGTCAGGGGGGCGAAGCAGGTCTCGGGTAAGTTCACCTGCATCCCGAGCAGATCGGGCTGCAGGTGAGCTGAAATCAAGGCCGATTGCGGGCGATGTCCTCCAGGTACTGCAGAAGCCTGTCCTAGTGCTCCAGGACGGCGACCGGCTGGATGCCTGCCACCACTGTCGGTCAATGCTTGGCCAGTAGCGCGGCTCAGCCTTCACATTCAACGCAGTACCCGTGGCCGTCCTTCTCACGGACCATCTGGGAGCGGTGGCGGACCAGGAAACAGGAGTAGCAGGTGAACTCGTCGCTGGCCTGGGGAATCACCTCGACGACGAGTTCTTCGGCGATGAACTCGCCACCGGGGGTGAGACCGTCGAAGACGTCGGCCTCGTCGAGTTCCTGCACAACGGACTTGGCATCCGGGGCTTTTGCGGACTGGAGGGCCTCCAGCGAGCTGTCCTGGGATTCCTTGACGTCGGTGCGCAGTTCGTCGTAATCAGTTGCCACGGAAGTGCATCTCTTCTCTGTAGTTGGATTGTCGGCGACTGCAACATGCCGGATGCCGGAAGAATTCCCTAGCCGTGGGGCAGAATGGGCCCATGTGCGGCAGATACGTGATGTCCAAGGCCACCGGCGACCTTCTGTCCTACTTTGACGCCAAAGAGGTGGAGGGCACACCGCCGCCGCCCAGCTGGAACGTCGCGCCCACCCAGGCCGTGCCGATCGTGGCCGAACGGCTTGATGAGGGCAGTATCGAGCGGCATTTGCTGGTGGCCAAGTGGGGCCTGGTCCCGTCCTGGGCCAAAGACGCCAAGATCGGCTCCAAGCTGATCAACGCGCGCAGCGAATCGGTCCTGGAGAAGCCGTCCTTCCGGAAGGCAGCCGTGAAGAGGAGGGCCGTGATTCCAGCCGAAGGGTACTTCGAGTGGCAGAAGACCGAGGACGGCAAGAAGATCCCCAACTACCTGTACTCCGAAAAGGAGCCGCTTCTGGGCTTTGCCGGCCTGTACGAGTTCTGGGCCGACCCGTCCCTGCCGGAGGACGATCCGGGCCGGTGGCTGCTCAGCTGCACAGTCCTGACCACGACCACCCAGGACGCTCTGGGACACGTGCACGACCGCAGCCCCGTTATTGTGCCCCGGGACCGGTTCGCCGAGTGGCTGGATCCGGACCTCACGGACAAGGCTGACGTGCAGCACCTGCTGGACTCCCTGCCGGAACCCACCTTGGTCCCGCGGGCCGTCAGCACCAGGGTGAACAGCGTCCGCAACAACGGACCCGAGCTGATCGAGCCAGCCGAGTGAGCGTGCCTCCTGAAAAGTTCGGCTGGCTTCCTGAGGCCCTGGAGCCTGTTGCCCTCCGGCTTGCCCGGGCTGATGCTCTCGCATTCCAAATCGGCGACATCGGGTCCAAGTGGTCCTTGGATGGCCCGGTTGCGTTTGAGCAACGCCGACGGGGCGGCAGCGCGCAGATGGTTGTGAAGTCTGTGCGGCCCGTTCCTCCCGAGGCATCCTTACTGTTCAGTGAAGCTGTGAACCACCTTCGTGCCGCCGTGGATAACGCGGTCTGGTACCTGGTCGAGGGGCAGGGCCCGATGGGCGGCCCGCTCGGGTCCCTCGTTAGCATGCCGATTACCGAGACGCAGGACGCTCTGAAACGGTGGGACGCGAAGGTGCGCAAGATCCCGGCCCTGGGCGCTGACACGAAGCTAGGCCGCCGGATTCGAGCTCTTCAGCCCCTTGTCGACGTGGAAAGTGCGATTCCGTCACTCGGCAGTGTCCTGGCCGGCCTCCTCCGCGTCGACGTCGAATTCGCTCATCCTCTCCGCCTCCTGCAGGCATACTCCAACGCGGACAAGCACCGCTCGATCCGCCTCGCCGCCGGCCGGACCTTCAGCTCGACAGATGCCTCCCCGATGGCGGAGCAGGACCTTGCACCGAGGGAGCTGAAAGTCGACGATCCGATCAGTCCCCTGAGGCCGTGGGGGCAGCTAGCGATCGTGGAAACCAACACGGCCATCATGGTTCAACGGCCGGAACCCTTTTCGAGCTGGGTGAACCCGGTCAAAGAGCTCAATGCCATGCGCCGACATGTCAGCCAGGTGGTCCTGCCTATCCTGCTCACGGGACTCGAGATGCCAACCGGACTGCCGCCGGTTATGGACGTGACCGATAACGGAAGATCCAGCCGCGAGAGACTTAATGACGGGCAGTGGGGCGACGTTGAAGCACGTCTTGAACCGATCATCCGTGCGAGATACGAAGAAGCCGAATCCGTGGGCCTCCAGTTCGCGCCCGTCGTGGAGGAGGATTAGCGCCTCCCCCACGCGTCCTCCCCTTCCCGCGGTTACCGGAAAAGTGGTTTCATGTGGCCACTGCCAGTTTCGGCCACGGAAAGATGAGGTTTAACAAGTTCAGGAGATGCAACCGCCGAAACGGGGACCGTTTGGGCGGGGTTGCCTTCCGGGTTCCACAGCGCCACCTTTTGTGGAAAGACCTTCCCCTGCCATCGCCCGGCAGTAACGCTGGGGTAACGGCCAGCGCGGCATCATGACGTCGCACACGTTCGTTGAGGTGACGAGCTTAGGGCGCGCATTTGAAAGGGTGGGATGATGAGAGATCTTCATTCAGCGGCGGAAATCGAAAACTTGATTATAGGAAGCGGCCCTGTTGGCTGCACTTACGCGAAGTATTTGTGTGAGGCCGGACATACGGTACTAATGGTCGAGGCTGGAGCGCAACACTCAGTTAGACGCGGTGAGCACCTGAAGAACGCCTACGTGTACCAAAGAAATTTGGATGCCTTTACTCAGATAATACAAGGTCTTCTTCAGCCTTACTCAATATCAACTGCCGAACCCCTGCCGTCGACGCTTGATCCGTTTGCCTTTCGCCCAACCAAGCGAGATCGTGGTGCACACAATCCAAATCAGATTGCTGATCTAAACTTGCCGGCCGCCGCTGCCTCTTACGGTGTCGGTGGCATGTTTTCCCATTGGACGAACAATACGCCAAGGCCATACGATGCTGAGCGCATCGACTTTATCCCAACAGAGGATTTGGATTCAATCCTAAATACTGCGGAGAGATTGCTTCACACGAGCAATGACCTCTACGAGGATTCAGTCCGGCAGCACGTACTTCTAGACGTACTTAGCAAGGGGTTCAGACATCTTCCGGAAGACCGAGGCGTAAGGAGTCTACCGATCGCGGCCCGGAGATTAGATGGTCAAGCAAACAGGTTTAGGTTCACCGGCGCTGACACAATCCTCGGCGACGACCTAGCGCTAGGCGACACTCCAAATTTCACGTTAAAAGCAGAAAACAGGGCGCGGCGATTACAATTCCATGGTACCAAGGTAACTTTTGTCGAAGTGGAAGACCTGGAGACCGGACAACTCACCCTGTATGCTCCGGAAAACGTCATCATTTGTGCCGGCTCCATTTTAACACCCCAACTGCTATGGGCCTCAGGGTACAAGAAGCCCCCGCTCGGCCATTATCTGACGGAACACCCGATGACGTTCTGTCAGGTAGTACTCCGAAAGGACATCGTCTCGCGCATGAGAGACTATCGCGGCGAAAAAGACGGTATCGAAATAGACCCGGAGAAGGTTCCAATTCCACATGATGACCCACCACCAATGATATGGATCCCTATTTCGAAAGACAGACAATGGCATTGCCAGATTCATCGCGACTCGTTCAGCTTTGGCGCCCTACCCGAGGACATCGATGACCGGCTCGTTGTTGACCTCAGATGGTTCGGACGAGTAGATCCTCGAGAGGACAACTACGTGACTTTCGAGGAGGAGTACTCCGATAGGTTCGGGATGCCGCAGCCGACGTTCAACTTTCGCCTGTCCGACGACGACAGGGCAAGGGCGCACGCGATGATGGCGGACATGACACAAACTGCCCACTTGTTAGGGGGCTTTATGCCAGGCTCAGAGCCTCGTTTCATGCCCCCAGGCACGTCCCTTCATTTCATGGGGACTTACAGGATGTCGCAAGACGAGAGAGATGGTGTTGTCGATAGCTACAGCCGTGTATGGGAATACGACAACCTCTTCCTGGGAGGAAACGGTTTGATACCTACCTCGACCGCGTGCAATCCCAGCCTCACGAGCATTGCTCTGGCAATCCGTTCGGTCGCCAGCATCCTGGGCGTCTCGGCAGATGCACTCAGCTCATAAGATGGCTGAGCGGCCGTTAACGGCCGGCGCAGCGCACCAATGGGCACTAATAGCTGAACCGCGATGCTGACATGACTCGCCTCGAGGACTACGCCCTAATAGGCGATTTACATACTGCTGCACTAATTTCTCGGGATGGCTCAGTCGACTGGTTATGCCTGCCGTCTTTTGATTCACCAGCATGCTTTGCCGCCATATTGGATTCACCTAATGCCGGGCGCTGGCTTCTGGCACCCGCCATCCAGCCAGCTACAGTGACCAGAAGATACCGACCTGGGACACTTATCCTGGAGTCGGAGTGGGAGATCGACTCCGGCAAGGTAAGGGTTACAGACTTCATGCCGGTCAGGGACATCAAGGCAGACATCGTAAGACTCGTTGAGGGTATAGCCGGCGAGGTTTCGATGTACAGCGAGTTGATTCTCCGATTTGACTACGGACATGTGGTGCCGTGGGTGAACCGAGCACCACATGGACTTCGAGCTATCGCCGGACCCGATTCCGTTTATTTGTCAACGTCAGTCCCAATCCAGGGTCATGATATGCGCAGCATAAGTGAATTCTCCGTTCACGCCGGAGAACGGGTCTCGTTCGTGCTGACCTGGTCACCAAGCCATCTACGCCGGCCGCATAGTGCAGATCCTATGTTGGCCTTACATGAGACGGAGAACTATTGGCTGGAGTGGTCTTCTCGCGTGAACGGTTTGGGTCCACACTCTGATGCCGTTCAACGTTCCCTAATAACGCTAAAGGCTCTGACATACGCTCCTACTGGCGGGATCGTTGCCGCTCCCACCACATCTCTCCCAGAGGAAATTCAAGGAAAGCGGAACTGGGACTATAGATACTGTTGGCTGCGCGATGCCACCCTGACTTTACAATCACTGATTGCCGCCGGCTATACGGACGAGGCTGCGTCATGGAGGGAATGGCTACTTCGAGCAGTAGCGGGCGAGCCGTCAAAATTGCAGATCATGTACGCGATTAACGGTGGTCGGCGTCTGCCCGAGATGAAGTTGCCCTGGCTGGCAGGTTATGAAGGTTCTCGACCTGTGCGAGTTGGCAACGCAGCTGCCAAACAGCTGCAGCTTGACGTCTGGGGTGAAGTACTGGATGGGCTATCTCTCACGCGCCATGCGTTACTTGACTTTCCCGACGACTCATGGAACCTCCAAAAAGCTTTGATGGAGTACCTGGAAGGGGCCTGGCGTAAGCCGGACAATGGTCTGTGGGAGATGCGTGGGCCGCGAAGACATTTCACTCATTCCAAAGTTATGGCGTGGGTGGCGTCCGATCGGATGATTAAGGGTGTGCTCTACAGCGGGTTACCAGGTCCTGTGGATAGGTGGCTTGCTCTACGCGATGAAATCCATGCAGAAGTAGTTTCGCGGGGTTTTAACACCGAAATGAACACATTCGTCCAGTCATATGAGGGAAAGGAGTTGGACGCTAGCCTGCTCCTAATTCCGCGCGTCGGCTTTCTTCCGCCGAAGGATGCTCGCGTCTTAGGCACTATTGATGCAATTCAGAAAACTCTGTCCGCGGAGGGCTTTGTCCGTCGCTACAATCCGCTCGAGGTCAACGACGGGGTGACCGGCGGTGAGGGTGTCTTCCTGGCTTGCTCATTCTGGCTTGTAGACGCACTACTTGGTGCTGACCGCCGCAAGGACGCGTCCGATCTATTCGAACGGCTATTAGAGGTCCGGAATGACGTCGGGCTCTTAAGTGAAGAATGGGATGTCAAGACGCGACGCCAACTCGGCAACACCCCCCAGGCGTTCACACACTTAGCCCTGGTGAATAGCGCATTGCAACTTCACCACGGGCGGCCTCAAGCAAGTAACACCCCTATACCCACACCCGAAAGCGTTCTTTTCTCGCCAGATCCAAGCGACAAGCCCAGTCCTGGTCTCCCATATTGAAGCTTTACAGCGTTCGTCGTCTGTGTCGTATAGGAACCGAGGGTTAGCGGGTCGTCACTCGTCAGCCTGATTTCGGGACATCTTGACTGGCGCGCACGTTAGCACCCATGCCGTCACTACCAGTTGGGACAGCGCCGCCCGGGTCCTGAACCTGATCGATGGTTGCTGTGGTCATCCGCAATCTGCCTCCTAACAACCCACAGTGACAACGAGATGACAGTACTCATCTCCGAATCAGCGGCCACGGTATCGTTTTCGTAGCGGATGCGGCCTTTCAGGCGAATAGGGCTTTCGTCCCGGCACTGTAAATTTCTAATGCATCGCCATACTCGGTAGCGCATTTTTACGGCAAACCCACCCGTTACCTCCCTGACGCCGGGTGAAGAGCTTGCTGCCTCCCAACCTAGAGCGCGTCGCCCAATACGCGCCTAGCTAAGCGAAGCTACATACCGCTGGACCACGCCCTCCTTGATGCGGCCGCGGGGGTTCACTTCAAGACCGTTCGCTGACGCCCAGGCTCGGACAGCCTTGGCGTCAGTTACCGGTGCCAGCCGGCGGACGCTGGCGGTCTTTCCTGCACTCTCTTTGCGAGCAACCGCGATAAAACGGGTAAGTTCGCTCCGGAGTGCATCCGCGTTCTGCCCTGCCAGGTCAATTTCATACTCGATGCCGTCCAGTTCAAAGCGGACAGTCTCAGTCGCCTCGGATCCGTCGAGGTCGTCAATCAGTTCAATCACGGTGCGTGTAGCCATCCGATGATGGTAACCAGACAGCAAGCTGACTATGCGGAGCAACACTTCAGCCAGAAGGTGATTCAGATCACATGAACGCTCCACTCCTCAGTCAGCATCGTCGGAACTTAGCACCCCCGGGACTCAAACCAACTTGGTCTTCAAGATGGCGACGGGCGCACGCCTTGTTCAGGTTCAGGCACTGTGGTGGTGATGTCCCAAGTAGATTGCGCCAAACCGGATCACCAAGGGTCGCAAGCCACTCACAAAATACTCATTCAATCCCGAGATAGCCCTGTAGCTGTCTATAGCAGCAAGGATGGCCCCACATGCCGCCACGGACACACGGTCTTGAGTGATGGGTTCCTGATATAAGTCGAAACCCGTATCTGGGTCGAACGAAAAGTAAGGTGCGGCACTCAGGAGAGTTGGATGTGACACCTGCGTTTCCAAGAGCCACTGCTGGTACATGTGCCCGTACTTTTCCAAGTCCGTATCCACTACATGCTTTAGCGCTTGCAGATTGTCGAAGGTGACTAAATCTTCGTCCTGCTCCTGGATGGCTGCTTCCATTTTCTCTATAAGCTCGGGGCCATGCTGCCAACCGCTCCTTTGGGCTTCAATAATCTTCTCAAGGCTTTTAGCGCGCATGCGTAGGGCAACTTCAACAAATTCGGCACCCGCAGCTTGTGCCCACCGAAGCCTTATTCCGTGCTCCATCATCGATCGGATGAGAGGTGCGGCTTCCTCCGCATAACCTGCCGCTTCAAGCTTTAGGGCGGCTTCCCCTGTCCTACTCACCCGAACCAACCAACCCCAAGCCAAGGCAACGGCAAATGCTTCAGCCTGCTCCTGCCGACTCCAATTAGTCATAGCTTTTGGAGGTGGCATGGGGGCTTCTTGCCAGAGCGCAACGAAATCAGCGTAAAGCAGTTCCGGGGAATCAGCACTCTGACTTTTCTGCATTTGCGATCTCCTATCGACGAAGGACTCTTGCAGCTGGTCGCTTGACTTTAGAGTGAACGGTCACGAGAGTACCGGATAACGTTCTGCCGGACGACTGGCCGCCGGAGGTGAATCAGTATCCGTATTCCGTGTTTCCGCCTCTTATCCAGCACTTTGATGCGACCGACGTCAGTCGGACGATGCCCGGAGATGCGGTGTCGCGATGACCTCCCCCATGACAATCGACTCAACGAGGGTCAAGCGGGCCCGTCCCTTCTCTTGCTGAAAGGGCCTAGTGTTCCTTGGCCTATTACTGCAGGTGAAGGATGGCCTGGAGTGGGGATGTGGAGAAGTGCGAGTGCGGCCGTTAGCTGGGACGAGCGACCCACGATCGAGAGATGCCCAGCGCTTCTAGCCCCAAGATCCGGGCGCCAAAACTCTCAGAATCACGATCCTTTCCGCGAGCCCGTTCCACTCCCCCTGTCAGACCCCCTAAGTACTCTCAGAACAGTCGCAGAATCTATCCCTCACTTGGGGTTGTGTTTTGCGAGACTCATCTCGAACAGGACCAGGTGGCCGAACTAAGAGGGGTGGAGACGAATGGTGACCATAGGCTACGCGAGAGTCAGCACGGTGAGTCAGTCGCTCCAGGCGCAGGAAGCCCATCTACGTGCCGCCGGCTGCGAGGTCATCTATGCGGACGTCATGACCGGATCGGCCGCATCGCGGCCCGAGTGGGACGCCTGCAGAAAGGCGCTGCGACCTGGCGATACCTTGATCATCACCCGCCTGGACCGAATGGGGCGGAGCATCAAGCACCTGCTTGAAGTGGCCGAGTCCCTGCAGGAAAAGGGCGTGACGCTGCGAGTTCTTGAGCAGGCGATCGACACATCAACGCCGCAAGGCACGCTCACACTGCATCTGCTTAGTGCGCTGGCGCAGTTCGAGCTGAGCCAGGTATCGGAGCGGACCCGCAGTGCCCTAGCCGGGCGGGCGCGCGGGCGGAAGGGCGGTCGACCTAAGGCACTATCCCCCAAGGCCATGCAAAGGGCTCAGGAACTCTACGATTCCAGACAGATGACGGTTAAAGAGGTGGCAAGGGCTGTCGGCGTCAGCGAGGCCACGATTTACCGATCCATAACGACGGAGGCCGAGCGTCGAAAGGCAGGAGCTCCGCCTCGGCATTAGGTCCTCGCCGGCACCGCGCAGGGGACCAGACGGCACGAGACCGAAGCAGTGTCCTGAACTGGCGGCCGCCACCGTGCACCGACGGATGGCCTAGGCTACGTGATAAGTCACCCGTCTGGAACCGAATGGACCGTCTTGAAGCAGAAGCCTCATGTACCCCGAACTCGGGATTCTGCGGATAGCCGCGACCATTTGGCTGACTGTTCGGCGAAGGTGGTCGTACTCAGTCAGTTCGACTTGAACAAAGTCGATTTTGGGGGTTGCAGAAAAGATGACAAACCAGTAGTCGCGGTTGGGGTAAGCCTCCGCCAAATGGTCCCTCAGTTCTGGCAGCAGTAGGAGTAGTTGGACCGCGTCACGCTCACTGCCTCGCTTGTCTCCTAACTGAACAGTGCATCTTACCCGGTGGGCATTCAGCGCCCGGCGAGTCTTGGCTTCGCCCCAGGATCGAAAAAATTCACGCGCTTGCTTCCAGACATGAATAAGCACATCGGTGGCTACTCCCGTGGCGATCGCCAAAATGATTTCTCCTGCGCCTCCCAAACCTTTGAGTGGCATGGGGGCAACGTTGAGACCAGCGCGAGAAAGATAATCCAAAACGAACTTTCGGATTTCTACCGACGATGATTCCTCGTTGAATGCACCGTCACCTACTGCTACGCCCACGGTTCCCTCCGGGTTGTAGGGAATATAGCCACAGGCGCTCGTCGCAGGTGTGCTATCACTGCCTGGGGTATCGCCCGCATCGAAGTGGTCAGTTGCTCGTACCATTTATCCACTCCCACTTCAGGCATCCTGGTGCTGTGATTCGTACCTTAGCCTGCCACATCTACGATTAGTGGACTGCCCTCGGCACCAGCTAAAAGCGTGATGAATGTGGTCGAAATCAAGCCCGGCGGTTTCACCCAACCAACACGGACCTCGGCCTACGGAGCCACCTTGCAGAATCCACCGGAGCCCTATCGTTTTCCGGTAGGAATAAGGCATGACCAGTTCCACGTACGACAAGCCCATGACTGTTCCCGTCAGTCCTGCCACCAATTTCTGGTGGGCATTCCAGACCCAGAACTTCCGGCATGTCTACCCCGACGGCACGTTGTGGGCACCCTTGCGAGGGGCGAGCGGGCAGCGCGTCGCCTCTTGGGAGACGCTGCATGATGTCCGGCCGGGAGACGTCGTGCTGAACTTCAAAAGCCCGGCAGTTCAGGGCATCAGCCTCGTGGCCACCCTACCGACGCCTTCTTATCCGCCTGTTCGCGGATACAGGGAGCCAGCCGACACGAACGGCATCCTGGTACTCACCGATCCCCTCTGCGAAGTTTGGATACCGCGGGAGGACGCCTATACGATCCTGCCACCAGGCGAAGGCCCGGTCACAGCGATAGGCGGCTCCAACAACGGGTACCTATACCCTATTGACCGCGACGCCGCCCTGAAACTGCTGTACCAGGCAGAGCTGGAAATCGGCGATGGCGGAGATAGAGAGCTGGACAGGGGGGTGGCCTTCCGAGCCATACCTCGGCGGCCCAAGCGACAAGTTGACCCTCGCCGCCGTTCGGACCGAGCAGCGCTATCTGCGGAACCAGCAACTGCAGCTCCGGGGCAGCTCGTGCTCTCTCTGCGGGCACTCCTATCCGGACGAGTTCTTGGTCGCCGCCCATATCAAACCCCGCTCGAAGTGCTCCGAGAGGGAGCGCATGGACACTCGCAACGTGTCGATGCTGGCTTGCCTGTTTGGTTGCGATGCGCTCTTTGAGCGCGGCTACCTCATCGTCGGTGCTGACGGAACCATCGGGGCTGGCAAATCGGGACACGGACAGGTTCGGGACTACCTCGGGACCCTCTTCCGACGCACCTGCCTCGCTCATGACGAGCGGTCGCGGGACTACTTCGCCTGGCATCGGGAGCACCACCTGCCGGGGTAGCTGACCGACCCTAATCCCGTGTTGGCAGTCCGGGTTACCTCGAAGGAACTTGAGACAACAACTTGAACCGGGTTGCTGAGACAATTTTGACCTCGAAAGCAGGAGACAGAAGGTTTAGGGATCCTGGTGTTATTACCTATAGTTCGTGAGACAGTCCGAGCGCCCGTCGCTTGTCATGCACTTGGGGAGCCCGTAGTACTTTTGACTAATGGGGGATAGACGCGGGGAAAGAATTCGTACAAATCGCTACTCGGAGTTTCGTCAGGCGACCCGGCGCCACGCGCCTTCGGAACTAATCCCTTTCGTTGCCGCGCTGTCTGCTCCTCAGACCTATGAAATGGACATGCAGAAGTGGGCCAAAGTCGTCCCGCCGTGGGCATATGCGGCGATGGCACGAGACTGTTTACTCCACAGTGACGAACGCCGTCACAAGCAGGTAGACGAGCGAGCCATAATCCACATGCGCGAGTTGTTTACCAACGCGCATGAACCATACAAGGAAACCCCGGGTATCTTCGCGATGATCTCCGGCTATGTGTACGAGCAGGCTCTCTACCAGCGGACCGAATCGCAAGAGATGGCGCGGTCGTATTTGCTCTACACCCAGACCCGTGTCGACCAGCGGCATCAGGAGCCGTCGGAACAGGACTGGGCGGAATACCTCGGTCTACCTCTGAGAACGGCGTTGACGGCGTCATTTATCCTGTGTGCCCTTACTGCGGAACAGGGCGGGAGGTTTGACCCCAGCTTCATTGGCTCAGAAACCTACGCGGCAATGGATAGCGTTCTGCCTGCCGAGCATCTGCAGCGTGCACTAGATCTCCTTACAACGTCTGTTCCTGAAGCTAAGGCCCGGGCAAGAGAGACGACACAACTGCCACCCGAACTCCAGCGGTATGCATTTAGCCCACTTGTTGAACGCCCGTTTGTGGCTTTTGAGACGCCAGGCGTGCGGTACGCCCCTCAACCCAAATTCATTAGTAGGGCCTTCTCGACCGAAAACCTCTACTACAGGGGGATCAAAAGATGGGGTGAGAAGTTCGGACCTGCCTTTGGTGCTCGAGTCGAGGCGTACACCGGCATGCAATTGAAGCACACTGGTCAGCACATCGTGTTTCCCGAATTTTCCTGGCATAAGCCCCGGGCGGGAAAGATGCTCTCGTCCGACTGGTTCCTTATTACACCGGCGGCAACTGTCTTGATCGAGTGCAAGTCCGCCAGAATGAGCCTGGAAGCTAAAGCCGGCACCGCCGCGGCCGATGATCTCCTTGATAGGTATGTTGGGCGCGCCTACCGTCAGCTGGCGCAGAATGCCGCTCAAATCACCAAGGGAAATCCGGCCTTCGCACATATCCCCGCAGACCGGCCACTGATAGGTCTCGTCGTGACCGCGGAGCCTATGTTTGGGGCTAACCATGTAGAGATGCGTGAGCGCTTTGGAACTCCGAACCTACCCGTCTTGACTGCCTCACTGGAGGATATAGAACTAATCTCATCCTTGTCCCCTGAATTGGTCGGTGAGTCCCTCCTGCAGATAACCACGGATCCGGAGCTTGCGACCTGGAGCGTCAGGGAATCGGTTATGCAGACGATCGGGCGTGAACATATCCCGCACAATGAATTGATTGAGCTTACTTTTGACGAGCTCGTGCCGTTTGGGGACAGGCCTTAAGAGGGCGGGAGGAATTACCCTCGATGAACTTGAACCCATCCCGCCGCCCGTGGACGTTCGCCGCGGTCTGCGTCATGGTCCCCGCGCTGACGCTGATGGTGTTCAACCTGGCCGATCCCGTGATCCAGCTGATGCCCTGGTACGTGGCCACCTACCTGTTGATCGGGACCTGCATCTTCGGCCCAACCGGGAGAGTGCCGTCGCTGCGGCAGGCCGTTGCGTTCCTGCTTCCCGGCGCCCTGCTCGTGGCGCTGGCTCTGACAGACTTCGGCTGGTGGTGCGGTGGCTGGCTGCTCGGGCTCCCGGCCTGGGGTCTGCTGCTGAGCCGGTGGACTCCGGAGAACCCGCTCCCGGCAGTGCAGGTGCTGAAGTTCCTTGGACTGTTGCTGCTGGGCATGACGATCTACACGCTGAACATCATCTACCCACTCTTCAGCTTCACCGTGTTCTTCCTGCCGATCATCGCCCTCGTCCGGCTGACCGACCCCGAGTACCGGGTAAGGCACCGGCAGTCCGCCACCGAAACCCTCCTCGCCTTGGCCGCGGTCGTGGTGGTCTGTGCGATTCCCGTCCCCAAAGGGGCGTACAGCTCCCCCTGGATGTATGCCGGCGCGGCCGCCAGTGCAGGGCTGGTGATCGCCTTTTGGGCGCAGCGTGTCCCCCGCAGATTTCGGCGCACACTGCTCAATAACGGGGCCATCATCTAGGTTCGCAGTTTTGGCGTCGACAACGATCAAACGGCCGCGAACGGAGGAATTGAGCAGGGTGCGCTCAGCGAACGGGGGCGCACCTTTTTTGTGCCCGGCCGATGGTGAGTCGCCTAGGCTGAGGGCACCGACTATTGGGGGTAGTAATGACTCTGACACCAGCGTTTGGCATCATTGGCATCCTGTATGCGATCTTCATGATCGTGCTGGCCGGGTTGGCGGTCTACGCCCTTGTCCTGGTCATCGTCTTCCTGCGGCTGCGGATCGCCGAGCTGAAGCGGGCAGCCCCGCCCAGGAATCCGCAGGTCTGATGAAGCAGATCAAACGGCCGGCACCGAATCCGGAGTGGGTCCTGATGTACCGCAAGGGCATCCCGACCTCGAAGATCGCTGCTGGCGCCGGCGTCGCCGAGACCACGGTCCGCTACCATCTGGCGATTGCCGCCAAGCAGGACCCGGGCCTTCGGGCGGACCACCAGGCGGCCCTGCCGCCGGCTGCGCCGTGGGTGACCGCGCAGGGCCAGCGCAACATGGAGGAGGTCCTGGCGTTCTACAAGGCCGAGGGCAGGCTGCCCGTCGCCAGCCGATCCGCCCGGGAAACCGTCTTGGCCGGCTGGCTGGTCCGGCGCCGTGCAGAGGCTGCCGCACGCACCCTCTCCCCCGCCTATGCTGCCCTCGACGCGATCCCGAACTGGCGTGACTATCCGGCCAAACGCGATGCCGACGCAGCCCGGTGGAACCAGCGCTCGGCTGAGGTCGCCGCCTACCTGGCTGCAGGCAACCAGTGGCCCCGGCACAAGAAGACTGAGGACCAGTACGAACGCACCCTGGGCGTCTGGCTCCACGGTCAGCGCATGGACTACCGGGCCGGGAAGCTGACCGCGGCCAAGGAGGCCCGGCTCAACGAGGTCATCCCCGGCTGGCGTCAGGGCAGGAAGCCGGGGCGGGGAGCAAAAAAGCGTCCGGGCGAGAGGCATTCAATGTGAAGATCACTTTGACCGTCAAGGACTGGGTCTTGATTGACGCGACCATCGACAGCACCGTCGCGATCGCAGCCCAGGATGGTCACGCGGCCACAGCCGCACACGGCTACGCGATCCGGGAGAGCGGCTGGGATGCCTCGCGCAGCCATCCCGAGGCTGGACAGGGGTTCGCTGGCTGGCCGCCCGAGGATGCGGAACTGGCCCGAGACCTGCCAGTCGAGGCCTGGCGGTTCAGCGTCGACCAGCTGCGCCGATGGGACAAGGTGGACAACTTCATCAGCCCCCGCAGCGAAGGAGAGCCGGAATCAAAGAAGCAGGATCTGGCGCGCAAGCTTGAAGAGTATGTCAGCTGAAGCTGAGGTGCATCGATTTCTCTGAAGCGGACTCTGGCAGGCGTTCGACCCAGTATTCTGCATGGCATGACTATTGGGGAACAGACGTCGATACGGACACAGGGACACAGGTCTCGCCGATCGAGGACGGCGGCTCGATGGAGCTGGTCCGCTTGCCTGCGTGGGAGGTCAAATTTAGACGGGCGACAACCCGGATGAACTCGCGCACTTCGTGTGCTGCCCGGATCTGGACTGGCGAAAGACGCTGTGCGGCTACGAAGCAACAGAAGACGACGTCATCCTGCCTGACTACAGCATGATTTGCACCATGTGCGTCGAAGTCTGCCGAGGCATGGGAGTCGAACCGGGATCCGGGCAGTGCCCCATCGACAACCAGCCGTGCCCAGACAATGAAGAGGTTGACCGGCTCATCAATGAGCGCACCTCGGACTAGAAGTCGACAGCGTTGGGAGTCCCTGGCTAACCGGAGATGCTGAAGAAGGACTTCGGTCGTCGGCGCCCAGCAGGTCGTGGTGGAACATAATGGCGTCCACAGGCCGGGTGTCCACGAACAGGACCGCGACCTCACGGGAATGGACCACGGTGTAGCGGGTGAGGTCTTCCACCCAGGAATGGATCCCGGTGTGCTCCTCGACAAACAGCCCGTCCCCGAGCAGTCCCCGCTCCTCAAGCAGGTCATAGACAACATTCCAAGCGAGATCCATCAGTTCATGGATCGCCGCCTGAACCGTTGGAGTCGTCATAGCTCGATGGTCCTCCCGGGCACGGAGATCCTTCCGGAGGCGCCGTGGCGTTAATTTCGGCCAGTCGGTGCAGCAAGATTCCAGTCGCTTGTTATCCCCCGCCCGATGCGGCGCTCGTAGCGACGAGAGCTAGGTATGCCAACCACACTGCCACACCTGATGAGGCCAGCGAAAGAAGTGCCACCAACAAGGACCAACGCTGCGATCGGATGCCCTCGATGGAAGCGTTCAAACTACTGGAGAGGCCGAGGATGCTCAAAAGCTCACGGTCGAGGTCAGCCAGCCTGCGTGCATCGTCTGCCTGCCGCTTAGCCCAATCCTTCAAGAGGCCATTCTTCGACTCTCCCCAGCTATCAGCTACACGTCTGCGGGTCGCCAGCTCGGGAACCTCCCACTCATAGCGGTGGGCACTGGCTGCCAGCGCCTCAATGTCACGGGCGACGGTAGCCATGTCGAGGCTTGACCGGAGGACAGATTCTCGCAGCTTCTTAGCGCTTACGACCGGTCGACTGGAGTGCAGAGAGCTTGCCTGGTCACGGGCACGAGCTACGGCCTTCTGTTTGATTCGCAGCAGCTCAAATAATCCGTAGCGAGTGATCAATCCAGGGGCACCGTATTGAACATCGATCATGATCCCTTGCTCGCTACGCTTATCACCCTTGTATTTGAATTCATTCTTCCGCCCGAGCGCATCATTATAATTGGCAACCAATGCCAAGCCTGCATCACGCGAATCGCGATTGGTAGTTTCGAATTCGTAGTCCATAATCCTTAGGCTTTCCCACTGCGGCGCGTGGAATAGCGAGAAAGGGTTCTCATCCAGGCCCAGAGCACGTTCAAAATTCGTGTTATTGCGGTCATGTTCTATTGTCGTAAACGGATCGAATTTCTGAGTGAATAGAAGGTCGAGTGCTGGATGCGAGGCCCTTGCTTCGATGGCGAAGAGACCCGGAAGCTCGCGCGCGAGCCAATCTCTCCCCGCTTGATGCAGTTCCTCGCGTTTCATTTGCACAGCTTCGAGCGCCACAAACATACGTTGACGGACGTGCAGACGCCCCCTGTCCATGCGAAGCCGCGGCTGGTAGTCCGCCCGCAGAGCGTCGTCGAGTGATGCGGCGGCGGCATCGGTCAAGTCGAAACGAGCCACAACTGCGGTTAGAGCAGATCCAAGTGGCAGCAGGCTAAGAGAAATCGTCTTGAATGGGTCGGGCAGACGCGTCCGCACCGCGCCTGGAAAGAAGCCTTGGCGGTCATGACTAACTAGCGTCGCAAAGTTGTTTATACCGAGCGAACCGGCACGCTGGCGTCCCTGTCGAACAGTATCGCCGGCTGATCCCGGTCGCATGAACTCTGCCCGACTCCACTTGCGCGATCCGATCCGTCGTGCCAGGTCCTCAGCGTGGCTGGGTGAATAGTATTCGACCAGCCAGAAGTACGGTAAAGACACCTTTTCACCTTCGGGAACGACCACGTTGTATAACGGGTCATCAAGGTCGGAAATCTTTTCCCGGTCGTAATGGTTGAAAATTCGCAGCCAGTTTTGCGCCCGATTGATTGCCCGCCGTGCAGCGTTGGGCATTTTCGCCCAGTAGCGCCGGCGTACGAACATGAGATTTAGCAGCCGATAGGGCAGGTCATACCACCGAAATGCCATACCGATCTCCGGCACTAGACGAAACTGCCGATCCACTTCGTCGCGTACACGAATGTCATTCCCAACCAAGGGTTCTGCTGGTTCGCTAGAGGCTACCGCACTTCGGTCCTCAGACACCGGTACCTGATCCGAGACTGGTGAGGCAGCTGATTCGTCCTCAGAGAAGGCACCGTCGTCTTCAATTGTCATGCCTCCATCGTATTCGGAGGTCTATTGTTTACCGTCCGGCTGCCTTCAGGAGGGTGCCTGAAGCGGAGCTGGCTTATGTCGCGGAGCTGCATGAGTAGTCGATTCCGAAAACGTGCAGTTAGATGCGCGGTCGCCGTGATTGCGGACGTCGCGTTGGTCTTTTGCAGTTCGGCTTCTAACGGCGAGCCGGGAAAGAATCGTGGGCGAGGTTAAGCCCCCCTCATACCTGCTTTTCAGGAGTGCCAGAAGTCGACATTCTGCAGTCAAATCGTCGCTCCCATTTCGGCACCTAACCGATGGCTTTTTGGAGGTCAGATGCCAGCTGTTGCGGTCCTCGCAGGGGTATGCCCGCAACGGCTTTTTGCCGGGCATCCCTTTGGCGTGGATGGCCTCCAGGGCGCGCAAGGCCAGGCCCTGGTTCGGGTAAGCGTTTTTCTGGCAGACCCTTTGGGGTCCTTCGTTCGGTTGACCGAACGGTTTACACCCGCCTACAGCCGCCATCTTCACAGCGGTCTTGCGGGACGGACCATGCCACACGGCAGAGACTTCGGCCTCTATTCCTCACCAGTCTCGCCCTCGTCCTTGAGCTCTCCGGCGGCGATGCGCTCTGCTGTGCGCCGGTACGCCTCAGCAATGTAGTCCTCGACGTCCTGAATGCCGATGCGCCACACGCCCCGGCCGCCAACCTGTAAAGCTCGAAGGTCGCCGGACTTGATGAGGGCCCGGATCTGGTTCTGGTTCACGTTCAGCTCTTCCGCTGCCTGCGGAATGGTCAGGAAGCGGCGCGGGCGCGGTTCGTCACTCACCCGGCCATCCTATGTGCGGCCCTGCCGGGCACTGCTCATTCGCGCTGCCGGCGGCCGCGAACGCTGATGACCTCGGTAACGCCGGCCAGGGCCAGCGGGAATGATACGACGGCGGCCAGGTGACGCAGCAGGCTGTAGGGATCATCCATCGTCGCCCAGCCCACGAGGATCCCTGGCAGCCCAACACAGACGGTCACCCAGACGGGGTTGCCCCGGACGCCCGACCATATGGCGGCAGCGAGGGACAGCGCGCACCGAAAGAAGATGTAGCGGTTACCGATCCACACCTCCTGCTGCTCGGCGGGAGCCGGCGACATTACGAGGGGCGGACCGTTGACACCCAAACCCGTGGCGGTCATTCTGAGTGGGCTGGGGAGCTTTGATCCATAGCACCCACAGGAGACCAGGATGAAGATTGAGTTCGACTACGGCGGAAGAACATTTCTCGTTGAAAAGAGGGACATTCTGAAGTGGGACATCTTCGCCGTGAACGTAGCCGTTGGTGGAAAAATCTCACTTGAGAAAGACCTCCACACAGGCGAGGACATATATGTGAACTGGGACCACGTAGGAGTATTTCGCCGGGTCACGACAAGTTCGGATGATGCGGAACCCGCTGTCCCGCCACATATCCCTTCCAAACAGGAGCGGAGGTTAATAGCCCGAGGCCTCCGAGAGTCAGAGTAGCCGGCGGATCCCTGAACGGGTTCGACCTGGATGACCTGAACTGTGTCCACTCGGTGCCGCGGTGGTTCGGTTCAACATCCGGCCCGTTCAAAGGTGTCGGTGGTGCCGCAATGACCTGGTTCCAGCTCACCGTCGTCTACTCAGAGAAGGTCATGGTGCTGTTCGCCAACGACCGGCTGTACGGGGTCGCCCCGTTCGACGCCGAGGCGCTGATGAGGGTGGACCCGGACGACTTACCCGCACGCCGCTGCCGGCACCGGGGCGGGAAGCTTCGCAGCGATAGTCGTCCTACACCTCTTCGACGTGCCGCTCCGTGCCCTGCAGCCTTTCGAAGGAGCCGATAAGCCGGGTGTTGTCCGCCAGCTTTTCTGCAAGTTGTTCCGCGGATTCACGAGCATCCCAATACTCGTAAGAAGAGCCACCACCATGAACGTGATAAAGGACGGCTAACAGGTCCAGCTCGAGCCGGCTTCTGAGATCCTGGATGCCTCTTTCCAGGTCTCCTAGCTGCCCGTCATACTCAGGCTTCCTAGCGGCGTCGGCGAGAAATTCACGTGTCGATCTGTCTGACCGCTCCTTGTAAAGGGCGGATCTTGTAGCCTCCAGTTGCTGGGGTGTTGCCTCGTCCGTACCCCGCCGGCCATTCCTGATAGCGATGACCAGTCCGATAATCGCAACGATCGTCTGCACGCCATCAAGGACGAGATGGACGTCCCACGGGTTCTGATACGAGATCTCCCTAACCGTGATTAGGCTTCGGTATCGCGTAAAGAAGTCCGGCGGCGGGTCGCGGGGGTCTATGTCTTCGGCGCTGGCGAGGGTGGCCGCCAGGCTGACCTCATCAACAACAGCCCGGAGGAACAGCTCGGCGTCTTCAGCGGAGAGCTCTGGCTCGGTGTACATGACATAGCGAAGCATTTCAGCACACTGTCTTATATGCCATGGCGGCCTCCTGACGCAGGTGTGTCAAGGATAGGACCTCGCATGGCCCCGGCGGCAAGGCGGGGAAGCCAGATTAGGTAGGCACAGGAGACGAACCAGTAGTTGTGGGATACACCCCTACTGGTAGGTTTTTGCTTCGGCGGCTTTTGCTATGCCCGTATTGCTGGGGCACCGTACAGGGTTGGTCATGTATAAATACAGCCGTGGCGGACTCAGTGCTCTGGCGTACATGCAGAACCTCTACCGGCACGGCGGCTTCATGGGCTACCCCGAAGACCTGCTGGAAGACATCGAAACTGAACAGCGCCACATCAAACGCCTCACCGCCGAGGCGCTTGCCAAAGCCTTCTAGGCCAACAGAGAGGCCGCGGTCTGTTCAGTCGGATCGGGGCCTCTCCCGTGTCAGGCTGAGCGCTTGGCCTCTTCCATGAGGAGCTTGTCGAAGCTGTCCAGACCGTAGTCGGGGGCGGTGACGGTGGCGACAATCTGCCGGTCTGTGGTTCGGTCACCCGTGGCTTTGAGCTCCAGGCAGGGGACTCCGTTGATGCTCAACGGAAGCTTGCCGCTGAACTCAATCAGTTGCCGGAACCGGTCCACGGTGATCCGGCTGGAGGGGTCGCCGGTGCTTTCAACGAGGAACTCGTTGACGGCCTCCGTCAGGTTCGTTAGAAACCGCTTCTCCCGCTGTATTTCGTTAGTGACGAAAAGGATCGTGAGCACCAAAGATGAGACAGCGGAGACGGTGAATACCACCCCGACATTCCGCAGCGGCGGGATAAAGATCATGAAGAACAGGCACACGACGACCATCATGATCACGGCACCGACGAATTGGTACCCGGCGTCCTTCGCCGGCCGGCCGGACCACTGCTTTTGGGTGATGCTGGCGATGATTTTCACATGCATTGCAGGAGCCATGTCAGTTACCCTTCACTTCGAGCAGCGCCTCGGCCATCACAACGGCCTCCCTGGCAGCCTTCAAATCGTCCTGGAGCCCACCATCCGGGGTAGCGACGGCGATGCCCTCCGCTGTCCCGGCCAGCCCCAGCATGGCCTCACTGAGCCGCGCCCTCTCCCCCGCCAGCTCACGTGAGGACGTCAGCTTCTGCTTACTCAGCTCAAGGTTGTGCAGGGACCCGTCGATCTGGTCAACCTTGGCTTGGACTGCTGCCAGGCGGGCATTGACCCGCTCCGACCGGCCGTGGAAAACGGCCACCATGTTCGCCGCTACCCCTTGGAGGTCTTTGAGGCCGGCCGAGCGGGCCGGATCCCCGCCCCGCAGAAGCGCCTCCAGACGGCTGCTGCGCTCGGTCCACTCGTCGAAACCGAACTGATTCTGCTCGGCCGCGGTGCTGACCGCCCACAGGATGTAGCTGAGCTTGGTCTGCCTGGTCTTCAAGCTGGCTGCAGCCGTATCGAGGCGCTGTAGGAATTCCGCATAGTTGTCCACGTGTCAGATCCCCGAGTAAGACGGCGCAGCCTCTTCCTTCATCTCGCGCGAGAGACCCATGCCCATGAGGACGAGCAGCGGGACCGCCAGGAGAACGGTGAAGAAGAGGATCGCGCCGCCGGCAAACGGGATGGCCATGAGTGCGGCGAGCAGGGCAAAGCCGGCGAAGCTGATGGCGGTAATCGGCGCACCGCGGGTCTTTCCGCGCTGCATTGCCAGGAGCACGATACCGGAGGCGATATTGCCCAGGGCGGCGATCAGCAGGAGGAGACCGGCGATCACGTTGGCGCCAAAACCCACGCCGGAAGCGAGCAGCAGGATAAGGCCCAGCACGATACCGACGATGCCAGCGGCTACCCGGAATCCGGAGGACTTGGGCTTCGGTGGCACTGGCTGAGACCATTGCGGGGCGTACTGCTGGGGCGGGTAGGGAGCGTACTGGGGCTGCTGCGGACCCGGAGGCTGCTGCTGCTACGTGCAGGGCTGCTGGCCATACGGCGCAGGTGGCGCCTGGTTGTACTGCGGCTGCTGGCTGCCCTGGAAGTTGCCGGGCGCCGTGAACGGCTGGCCTTCAGGCTGTTGCGGAGCCGGCGGCACCGGCGGGTAGTTCTCGGTCATTGCATCCCCCAGGACGTAGTGATGGTTGAAGTCAGGGTACAGGTGCCCGCCCTTGGCACAGGACAGCTTTCGATCAAGGCTTCCGAAGTATCTCCCCACCTTCCGAACTTTTCCTGACCGGCACAGGAAAGCCCCGAGCCATCGAACTCCTGCTGACTGCCGTGGTCTTGTTGGCAACCGGCTTTGCATTTCTCAGCCCGAGAGGCGCAGCCCGGGAAACGGTCCGTACATCGGCCTCGTCCTAGCATGCATCCTCCGTCCCTCCGGCGAGATGGCCTACTCCGGCTGCCTGCTGCGAAACGGTGGCGAGCGTTACTCCGTTTACTGGAACTCCGGTACCCGTTGGCGGGTGAATCGCCCTCCTTCATGTGGACCTTCGCCGCGCTGCGTGACCAAATTGGAGGTCAATCACCTGGGTAGGCGATACTTACTGGCTAGTTGCTAAATACGATTATGGGGGCCCTGTGGGACTTGAAGAAGACGCCGTTGTTGTTCCGCTCGTCCCACTGGAAGCGGAGCCCAGCACGGAGGTGATGCTCCGCATGCTGATGAATCGAGAGGCGCTCATCATCAGCCGCGTCGCAAAGCCCGCGGGCAGCACCCCGACGGGCATGGTCGCGCAAACCTCGGGAGCATTCGCGAAGGCAATTAGCCAAGCGGCAGGACAAGCCGGCCGTGCCGCATCAACCGAAGGTCTGTACCAGGTTATCCTGCCAACCGGATCGGTGGCACGGGATCTCGTCCCTGCCGTTGGGGGCGGTTTTCGGGGAATCGCCCGCGCCAGCGGGTCAACAAAAATCGTCGGGCACGCACGGCTGGTACCGGCGGTGGCGGGCACTGGTGCCACCGTTGCAGCTGGGCCTCTCATCGCAACCGTGGGCCTTGCCGTTGCCGGAGAGATGCTCGCGCAGCACCAGATGCACAAGAAGCTCGACGCGATCAAAAACGCCGTGACCGGGATTCAGGTCCGTATGGATGAGCAAGAGCGCTCCGTGTTGACAACAGCAGAGCAACAAGCTCGAAAGGTTGCCGGGTACTTGTTGGATCAGGCGCATATACCCTCTATTTCGTCTGCTGCACATGCATTCGGCGAGCTCGATGCCCTGACAAACACATACATCAACCGCCTCGATCGTTGGCTGGAGACCGCCGAGAAATACCAGGGCTCGGACCGTGTGTACGGACCGGATCTTATGAAGGAGCTCGTCGACAAACGGGACAACCAAGCACAGAAATTCGAGCAGATGGTAGTCCAGACTTATCAGGCACTTGCACTAAGGGCACGAGTGGTTGTGCTTGAGAAGATCGCAGCTGAGTTCTCCAACGGGGATCGTTCGCTTCCTCATGTCGAGAAGGTCCTCCGTAGCGAGCTTCTGGTACTCGCCGACCGACAGTCGCAGCTCGTGGGCCTGCTTGATGACCTCAATGTTTTGCAGATTGATTCAAGCAAGGTACCTATCGCATTCGCAGGTAAGGGCACCATTGGGGCTCGGACCAGCTTCGGCCGTCTCGCACGAGCACTTCACGCTACTCCGGACAGTTTGCCCCTTTTGACTGAGTCTGATCAGACCGTCCTCGAGCTCGCTCCGACATCAGAAGGATTGGCGGTCATCGAGCCGGCCGAGAAGTAGCCAGTGTGGAATGCTTCGAGCATGACTAACGCAGACTCGACATCGTACGATTTGCCTATCGAGGCATGGGAGGTTCTCCTCCGCGCGCACCAGGACTTCCAGTCCGAGGCCTCGCCAGCCTATGACGAGGTGTTCTTTGAAATTAGCGAACGTGTGCGCGATTCAGCCAGCATCGGCAAGGCCGACATTGGCTCCCTGCTTTTCTGGAAGAGGTTACGCGCCGATACCCGCTGGGTCAGGGACCTGTTGGCCATGAGAGACGCTGAGGTTCGCCTAGTCACAGCGAAGGCTGTGGCAGCTGTCAGCGACACTTCCAGGGGCGTACCCGCTGCTGCTAGCGCGGGCCGCGCCGCCCTGTCCACGCTGCCAGGTTTCGTGCGAGGAGATGCTCTGGCATCGGCGCTTCTGACGGCAGCCGCGCCGGCACACATGGCCGTGTACGACCGACGCGCCCAAAAGGGATTGGAAGCGCTCGGGCTCTCGTTGTCTTCAGCGCGGGGAAGGTATGGACGCTACATGCAAATCGTCGGCGACCTCTCATCTGCGGCGAAGGGGCACGGCCACGATTGGTCCGCTCGCGAAGTCGACCTTGCACTGTACTGGTTGGGCGGCCGAGTCTGACTTCGCATAGGGTTCTGCCCCGCCTCCCGCTTGCCCATACCAGCTCCCGCCGTGCCAAGGGAACACGCCTAGCCCAGGCATCATGAAGGGGTTTCTCCGCTTCGCAGCCTTAGTTCGCCACGCACTCGGCGCTTGGATTTCGAGATCGGCTGATGTTCGCAGAACCTTTTACCCATTGTTCTCTTCGACCGCAGAACTTTAGGTTCTTCAGGTTCTTCATGCCTCCTCCGGACTTTTCCTACGAGCGGTGAGGCCGATTCACTCCTTGACGAGATGTTCTCCAGAACCGAACCTTCTCGAAATTCAGACCTTTCGAGATTCGGCAAGAGACGCACATTCGACAGCCTCGTCCTGGCCAACATCGCCGAAATGCCAAGTACGCCCGGACCCGCCTGGTTTGAACCCTAACAAGAAACCTGGCTCCGAAACGGAGATAACAAGACGTCCAAAGCAACGTCAACCACCATGCCCCGGCCGCCACCGGTCCAACCTGGCTCACCCGCTAACCAGCACAGACGGCGTCACCAGCATGTGCTCGTACCCGAACTGCCTTAGATCGCTGGCAGTACAAGACATCTGCCCTCAACCAGCGCGACATATAGCGATCACAGAACGCCGCCACTTATCGGCAAAATCCACACCCTGTGACTGCTTGCTCAGGTTCTTTGAAAACGAAGGATCCCGAGAATCGAGGCAATCGAGAACGAGAGTTCCCCTTCGTCAGGCCTCAGCCCACTTGCACCGGCACCGTGGAGTTGGAGGTGGTGCCGTTGCCAAGCTGACCTCGGTCGTTGAGACCCCAGACCCATACGCTTTCGTGGTCGTCACCGCGTATCCCGATTCGTAAGAGGTGGTCATGTCCTGGACGCCCGTCAGCCCCGTGACGAGCTATGTCTGCCGCTCCATCTTTCGCCAGTTGCAAACCATCATGGCTTGACAGAACCCATAGAAGAGTCATTTTGGTTGATGTCCCTGGCATGATAGGCAGCAGCCCGGTACGGAATCTCATTCTCCTGCTCCAACAACCGATTCCGCTTCTTCAGCTCCCGCATCTCGGCCGACTCCGCAGCCGCCGGGCCGGCCTCGGATTCCTTACGCTCAGCGGTCGCAATCCAGCGCTTGAGCGTCGTGACCGAAAGCCCGAACCCTTCCCGATCTGCTCCAGCGGCGCCTCACCTTTGCGGGCCACATCAATAACATCGTCGCAGAACTCCGCCCCAGAAGCCGTGGGCATGGTCAACATCCTTCCCACGAGGACAAGCTCGCTAGGTCAAGGAGTCAACAAAACCAGGGGCAGTCCCAGCGGTACCTCTAGCGCTCGGCACTGATGCGCAGTAACCTAACTCTCTCGACGGCGAGCGTTTGCAGTGCCGTTGTGGTTGGTGAAGAGGGCAAGAGGTGACGATATGGAACTTCCCGACCAACTCCTGGGCCTCCAGCCCATTGGAGGAGAGACTTCGTCCTACTGGCGAGCTTCAAGTGACGACGGTATGAGGCTTCGCTTGGAACGAGACGAAAGGGTGCAGCTTGTCGGACAGTGCAGGGTGAAAAGTTCCGCTGAGGGATGGTCTCTCCCCGATGACACTGTGATAGTCGTGACTGACCGCCGGATTGCGTTCCTTACCCTGAACTTCGATAAGGGGGGAGGATGGATTGGGTTTGGGGCAGCGGGCTTGGCCATTTCTCTGGCCGCCAATGCTGTAAGCAAGCGTAGGGCCGCCAACCGTAGCGCAGGCTTGGTCGCCATAGGGCAGATTAGACACGAGTGGATCGAATCCGTGGAGCTGCGCATGCAAAAGGCACTGATTGGCGCAGTGGATACTTACATTGATCTGTGGACTCGGACAGCTAAGGGGAGCGTCGATATTAGTCTGTGGGGTCCTCACGTCGTTGACGAAAAGCTAGGCCGGTGGCTTGTCTCGCTGCTGGTCTGGCACCGATCGTTACTCGAAGCACATCTGACCAACGAGGAGTTGGTTGACTTAGAGAAGATGCGCAGTCTCCAGATGGATAAGCCATTGAGCGCCCGAGAGGGGACGAAATGGTTCTTGCCGGGCAACATCGAGCACCTGATCCCAACTGTCGCCGCCCATTGGTCGCAAACCGAAGCTCATTCGCTGCCACCGAAGCCCAATTACTCACCGGAGGCTGGTACAAACCAGATCTAACCCCTACAGTCAAGAATTTGGGGTCGAAAGGATCAGTCATGCAGGCTGCCCAACAAAAAAGCCTAAAAATGCCTCAACTTGTCCCTGTAGCAGCCATCGTCACTACCGCGCTTTGTGTGTGTTTGTCGACCGGGTGCTCTAATACCGGGACACCCACTTGTGATGAATACGCCGCAAAGACTTTTGAAGAAAAACAAGACGCACTTAGGTCTCTACTTGCATCACACGATCTGAACGCGTACGACGTAGGAAATATCGCCGGAGTGACGTATGCGGTTACTTCATTTTGCGGTGTAACGGGGCTCCCCGGGGAGAAGACCGCCAACCGCAACAACAGCGCGTCTATCGATGACGCGGTTGACTGGTCGTCGAATCAGTGGCAAATCGGAAGTTGAAAAATGGGCTGCGTCCATCCAACAAACAGGAGTGGCGACCTATGTTGTAGGGGCAGTAGGGGAAGGGCGACACTCTTTCGCTTTTGTTCGCTCTTATAGCAGGCTCACTACGGCTGGAGCACTACTGCCTGATAAGCTCTGACGCGATTTCGAGAGAGTTCCACGTGATGTCTATATGCAGACCCGTCACGGTACGGGTGAGCCTGGCGGTCACGATTTTGATGCATCTCTTGTCAGGATCCCGATCGATAACCTCCCTGAACTGGACGAGGTTACCTTCCCGCTTTTCCTCGGTCCAAGTGCCGCTGCAATTCAATTGCGGGTAGTTCACCTTCCCATGCAGACTTCCTTCCAAGTCCTGTAGTTCAAGTTCCAGGTCATACCAGTTCTGATGCCCGGTTACGGGTCCCTTCCAGTTTCCAACCAGTTCACGATTCTCACCTAGTGGCACTACAGAGGCAGTGGGTGCCGCCGTCGATCCGGGAGCCCTTCGGGAGAGGGTGATGACGTACCCGTCCACGTTCAGAAGGACATCTATGGTGGCACCGAAGCCTGTGGCCGATGTCCTCACGCCGGTCCAAACCCAGGAGAGCAGCTCTGAAACTGTCGCCAGGAATATTTCGTCTACGCCCCGTTCTCGGGCCAATTCTTCGACCACCTGGCTAGTGCATGCCATGGCGAGGTCATACGCGTCGTTGAGGAATTTTGCTGCCTTCGCGCTGTCGCTAACATCAGCCATGATTACGGACTGTAAGCCAATCAAGCAGTCCGCCGAGTCCATTGCGTATCCAATAGTTTTGAGCGCGACGTTGTCTTTGTATATTTTGTTGTAAATCATTTGCGCCGTCTGACCTGCAAACCAGATGGCCGTCGCACCATAGGCTGGTCCGGAAGGGTCGACTCGGACTTTGGCTGCAGAGGTTGCATGAAAGTTGTACTCGATAGTCTCTCCCGGGCCCACTATGTCCACTGTGTTCCCGGTCCCGAACGGAGTGATCCAGTTCGCGAACTGGCCAGGGACCACGTCACCGAAAGAAGCGAGACTCCTTGTGACTGGGGAGAGACCGGGCGTCCTCTCAAGGCTTACGGCATATGAGCGGGAGTTATTAACTTTGAGCACAGTCAGGCCGCTGCTGTTCTGTCCAAGGCACCACTTCACTGCGCCTCCACCGTCACTTTGAACCTGGATCTCTTCCCGCGCTCGATATTCCCCCTCGCACTTAGGTTGTTCGCCATGTCCTGCAGACGCATTGATCCTGTCCATTTCGCCGCGAAGCCAGTCAAGGGTGTCGATGTACCAGTTCGAGAAGTGACTAGTCTGCACAACCAGGTCTTTTCCGGATACCTGGACGTCTTGGACATAGGTGACAGTGTCACCCGCGTTCTCGTTGTATCCGACTAGGGGTGTAGGGCGACCTGACACTAGGGCGTCCTTGAAAGTGATGGTGACTTTGCCAATGAGCTCTGCACCTGACAAGTCAACATGCCAGCCTTTTCGACCTTCGTCGAGTTCCACGGGCGTCACCTGTAGCTGACCTTCACCCGAGACGGCGCTGCCCGGGATTGTGATCTCCGGTGAACCTTCCCGGCTGGGGTAAACGACGTCCTCGCCCTGCTTCACTGCAATGCTGTGGACGGCCGGCTCAGAGGTCTCCTGGGAGGCCTCTTTGCCCCAAGGTGCGGGCCAAAGGCCCGATACTGTCAGCCCCACTGCCACCACACATAGCGTCGCAATGATCACCAAAGCTAACCGCCACCGTTTCATAGAGCTATTGTGATGGCAGCGTGCCTGGAAGTGTGAGGAACAAACGAAAAAGACCCAGGTCATTCTTCACAAGATGCCAGCTTCGAATCTAGACATCCGCTGCTACTTCCGCCCTGACCGCACCACCACCTACCCCATCCCGGGTGCGCCGTTGACCATCGCAGCAACGCCGAATGGCACAGCGGCTGGTAGGACGGGGAACCCCTGCTCTTCATTCCGCCTACGCAGCCATGAAATCAGGGGAGGCCGCGGCGATTTCGGTTGCATTCTTGGCTGCTGCCTTCGGGGTCATGGGGAGGCGGACTGCCCACGCGTCCATCTGTGTCGGGTTGAAGCCGCCCCAGGCATCGGCGACGGTGCCGTCGGCGGCGCGGACAACGCACAGAGGCGCTGACGTCACGCCCAGGCTGTTGCCGAGTTCGCGTACGCCGTCCTGGTTCAGCTCGTCGTCCTCGTGCAGGCGGGCGTCCACATAGACGATGCCGTTTTTCTTCGCCTTGCGGTGGGTGGCGCCGCACTGGACGCAGGCGGGCTTGGAGTAGACCTCGAGCGTGAACGTTCCCCGTTCATCCGAGGTTGCGGGGGCATCAAGGACAGCAGCGGACATGGGTTCTTCTTTCTGTTGGGGATCAGTGGCCGTTCGGCCGGTTAGGCCCTGATTTTCGAAGGGTGCGCACACGGAAGTCATCAACGAAGTACACCCGCGTCATCAAGAAACATGGCGGCCGCGAACTCGTCTTCTCCTGGGCGCGTGCGGCACATCATGTCGACCGCCAGGGAGTTCGGTGCCAGGGCCTTGTCGGAGGGGAACAGCTCGACGACTTCGCCGCCGTCGGCCAGTTCTTGCAGGAGCTCGCGGTACGGCCGGGAGAGTACGCCAGAGCGCTTTGTACGGAGCTGGTCGACGTTCTTCATTTCAAGTCCCCTTTCGAGTGGTGTGAGGGGTTATTACCAGTCGAAGGTGTCAGCACCCGCGGGGGCGGCGCCGCTGGTCGGTCTAGCAAAGGCAGAGCGGAAGCCGGCGAAGTCCGGACCGAAGGCTTCTTTGGCGAAGAACCGGCTCGTCGCAAGCGTGAGATCGGGGTGGCCCTTGATGACTGCTGCAAGGAGGACAGACAGCAGCTCTTCGGTGGCGTAGGGGACAACACGGCGGGCATGCTTCCGGCCGGCCAAACCAGCGATCACGGCGTCTTCGATGCAGGACCCCTTTCGGTACTGGTCCTCATCTGCAGGACCGGCACTCAGGAAGTGGACGGCCATCTTGTCGATAGCGGCCAGGAGCGCGGACGACCATGCGGACTTGCCATCGGACCGGAGGCCGATCACCAGAGTGTCGAAGGCCAGGACGAGTGCGTCGAACTGCTCCGATGGATCCAGCTGGGCGAACTGCGTCTCGAGGGCCGAGCCGTCGGCGGAGTTCTTCCGTCCGAGGGAGCGCTCGAACGAGGTGTAAACCTCGGTGGAGGCCAGGATGGTCGTCATTTGGTGCCTCTTTCTGTGGTGTTGGTATCGGCACTGCGGGCTTCAAAAGCTTCCAGGAGGCGGGGCTGAAAGAGGACAAAACTCCCCCGCCTCCCAGGAGCGTCAGACGCGCCATCCTCCGGGTACCAAGCGGAGGAGATCTGGGGAACGGCTTATTGCTCTTTCAGTGTACCGTATATGCATTCAAAGCGGTACATCTGGCAATGCATTTGTTGCGCGTTCGCCAGGGGAATAATGCTTCGCTGCTCTCTATGCGCCCTGGGTCCCGACAGGCCTCCCTCATGTCCGCGAGGGAGGACTGTCGGCCTGAGCTATAGGGCCTTCCTGACCAGCCTCATGTGCATCAGCTGCGGACGGGCCTTTCTGAACCTCTTCAGCGCGTGGAGCAGGCCCTTCTTACCGGCGGGCAGCGTGTGGAGTCCGTTGACGTGGCCGTAGCCGGTGCCACACTCGGGCAGATCCCGCTGAGGGACGATACCCACGGACTTGGCCCAGGCTTTCAGCTCCTCCTCCGTGTGGTTGCAGACGCAGAGGAGGTGGTACCAGTCGGGCTCGCCGGGCTCCCGGAGGGGGTGGCGGTAGCCGTTGGCGACGAACTTTTCGACGTCGTCGAAGCGGAACAAGGTGTCCTCGAAGGACGGAGCCCGCAGGCCCACGATCGCGGCTCCTGCCCATTCGCTGTAGTTTTCCAGGGTGAAGTACGAGAGCCAGTGGATGGCCTCCTGATCGCCGCTTTCCACGTAGTACTCGTCAGGGTTGATGTCCTGGAAGAGCTCCTCGAGGTCCGGGAGGTAGGGGTAGAGGCGACCGTCCCGGAACGTGGCGGGGACGAGGTGCTTCCACGCCTCGGTTGGGATGGTGCGTTCGATTGCTTCGGTCTGGGGTGCGGTCATGAGTAACCTCTGTCTCTCTGTGCAATTTCTGCGCGGGTTGGTTTGGTCGGGTCCACCATCCGTTGTGGTGTCCCCTGCCTTGCTTCTATGCGGTCCGGATCCCGACGCCTGTCACTTTCTGCAGCTCCTGTTGGCGGGCCGGTGACGGATTCGAAATCCGCGATCGGGGCACCATCCGTTGTGGTGCCTCTGCCTTGCTTCTATGCGGTCCGGGTCCCGACGCCTGTCACTTTTTGCTGCGCTTGCGGGTTGGCCGGCGGCGGATTCGAATTCGCGGCTGGTCGGGGCCACCATGCGTTGCCGTGTCCCTACTTTGCTTCTATGCGGCCTGGGTCCCGACGGGCCTCACGGCTTTTCACACTGGCCACCAAAGACGCCGTCGACGTACACGAAATGGCGGTCCTCGTAAGGCTCTTCGAGGCGCTTGATCACGACGGTTTTCGAGGTGCCGTTCTTCCTGAAGACCTTCACCGGCCCGAGCTGCATGACCGACTGCGGCCCCACAACGAACCAGCCCCGGGACTCATCGAAGCGGAAACGGGGCGCCACATACCGCGGCGGCCTCTTCACCCTGGGCCTTTGCTCCGTCAGCACGGCCTAGGCGTGCTTCTGGACCGGGATGATGGCGTGTTCCTCGAAGTAGGACGCAGGTACCAGATGCCTGCGCCCTACCCGGCAGGTAGGAATCTTGCCGGCCATCATCTGCTGGTAGACGGCGCTGAAGGTCTTCCCCGTCGCCTCTGCAGTCTCCTGCAGGGAGTAAGCGACGCGTTCAACCGTTCCGCTGTGCTGCATCGTTTTCCTCATGTATCCAGTATACGTATTCGTTATGGATAACGCTTTATCTTACGGCGTTATTTCCGGAGATCGAGCACCGGGGCGTCCAGCCCGGCCTGGGCAAAGAAGCCCGCCGGCACCAGGCGCCTGGCGCCGTCCTTGTAGGTGGGAATCACCTTCCGGGACGCAAGCCCGTAGATGTTCGGGATGGCCGAGCCGAGGGCTGCGGCGACCTCCGCCACCGTGTACGCCGCCGGTACCCCCAGGACCGCACCGTCGGCGTACTGCATCCGTGCCGGGGTCTCCAGGCCCCGCTCCGTGAAGAAGCGGGCCGGGATGAACACCCGGCCGCCGACCTTCACGTGCGGGATGGCGCCGCTCTCGACCTGCTGGTAGCAGGCTGCCAGGGTCAGGCCGAGCGCTGCGGCCACCTCCTTGACCCGGTAGGCAACCTGAGGGACGTTCTCGGCCTCTGCATAAGCGGGCATGCCGCCTCCTTTCTAGTTCAACTTTACGGCGTAAAGTTGTATACCTCCGGCTAGAAGTCGTCGTCGAAGTCGAGGTTGTCGGTGCCGACCGGCACAGCCACGGGCTTCGGTGCCGGCTTGGCTGCCTGCTTCGCGACAGTCGCAGCGGGGGCCGCCACCTCGCCAACAGGGACCAGGTCGAGCTCCAGGCTCTCCACCGAGAATGTGTAGCAGTTGATCTGCTTCTTGATACGCAGATCGGATTTGGCCTTGTCGCCCGGCTTGGTGCCGGGGCGGACGAAGTCCGCCATCATCCCCTGGAACTGCTTGGCGCTGACCTCCGTCAGGCCAGCCAGCTTGCGGAAGGTGTTCATGGCGTTGGCCGGAACGGCGATCCACTTCCGGTCCTCGGACAGGTAGCCGCCCAGCATCCGGTTGCCGTAGCCCCACTGGTCCCGGAAGTCGTCCCACTTCCAGCCCAGGTTCCGTTCGTTGCCGTGGGGCACTTTCAGGGTGTGGCTCTCAACGTAGGCCGCGTCACCGGCGATCATCTCGCCGATCTTCCGCAGTACCAGGCTGCCCGGGGACAGCTCGGCAGTGCTGGCGGCGTTCTCGGCAGCCACTGCCAGGAGTGTCGCGGTGACCTCATCCATCGACGGCAGGGCGTCGCTGAGGCCCTTCTCCGCTGCCCAGTCGTGCAGGTACATCCAGCCGACGGCCAGCACCGATGCGGTCTCCGCGGAGCGGCCGCTGGTGTCGCTCTCCCAGCCCTTCTTGCGCTTGCTGACCTCCTCCTTGAAGGCTGCGATGCCGCCAAGGTCAATCCGGCGGATGATCCACTGGATGTAGCTCGCGTACGTGGCCCGTGCCAGCCCGGTGTTGGCGAACTCGTCGATAAACGTGTCCAGTGGGGAGGCGTTACGAGGGGTGATCCGGTAGTCCTCGGCGTTCATCTGGATCTTGACGTAGCGGCTGTGGATGGCCGTGCCGGAGGAGGCAGGGGCGCCCTCGCCGGTGATCAACGACGTGGTGGTCGCGGTGGTGGATGCACGCAGACCACCCTCGGCAGAACCGGCTGCCCTGCCGTCCGCGCCGTAAGAGCCCTGGATGATGGCTTCGAACGCCGCAGTCCGCTTCAGGTCGTCCTGGACGATCCCGGACATCCGGTAATCGTCGAACGTGCCCAGGCTGTTGGAGTGCCAGCCGGCCACCAGCCCCGCACCGATGGCGGTGCTCTTGTTGGAGAAGGTCATGCTGTAGCTGGCGCCGTCCACCCCGACGCCGGAGTAAAAGGCCTGCACGCTGGAGGCACACATGCTCTTTCCCGAGAAAGGGGGTGCGTAGAGGACGACGGATGTGTACCGGTTCATCGGCAGCGGTGCGGCGATCAGGGCACCAAGCGTAGCGATGCCGTGATCAACACGCTCGGGCGTAATCGCCATGTAGGCCTTGTAGGCCTTCACCCCCTTGACGAGCTCTTCACCCTCGGCGATGTGGTCGAACCCCATTGCAGCCTGGGACGGGCGCAGCGCGTTGTCCTGCGAACCGGCAGGAGCGTCGACCGAGTAGGCGTGGGTGACGCCTTCGGCGTTGATGGATCCTGCCGGAGCCAGGTAGACATGCTTGCCGTTCTCGTTCAGGATTCCCGTGGAGGTGAACTGGTCGAGCAGACGCTGGGCGTCGTGACGGCCGAGGGCGCGCAGGGTGTTCTCCATGTGCTTTTTGTGATCGACCTTGACCGGCAGCGTGGAGCCGCTGTTCAGCTTTTCCAGCACGACGGCCGCGTCCACGGAGTCCTTGGCGCTGAGCCCATCCACCTCGTACAGGCCGTAGTCGTTGAGGAGCTGCACGGTGTACTTGGCATCCGCTGCGGGCATCGACTTCCCTTCGGGTGACAGGCGCCGTGGCGCGATCGCCTCGCTGCGCCAAGCGACCCAGTCGGTGATGCGGCGGAACTTCTGGCTCTTGTTGCCCTTGTCGTCCTCAACCCAGAAGGACTCCCAGAGGCCGGTGGCGCCCGGGGCGACCTGGATGAAGAAGTTCTCTGCGCCGGGGATCTTCCACTTCAGGGACTTTTCGCCGGCGAAGGCTTCGCGGGCGGTGGGCTCCGTGGGGATCTCGACGGCAGCCAGGGCGTCGTTGATCTCGGCCTGGATTTCCTCGCCAACCTCCACGGCACGACCCGGGGCGGTGTCATCAACGACGTCGATCTGGGTGTCGGTCTCGTCGTAGTAGGGAGTGCCGGCGCTGAACGGATCCTCGATGTCGGCGGCGGGGACAGGGAACTGCTCGGCGAGCTCTTCAGCCGTCGGGCCGGTCTGCAGCAGCTCCACCAGGCCGTCGGCGTCGTCCTCGAAGTGACGGGCGATCCGTGCTGCCAGATGCTTGTCCCCCTTGCACCAGTAGCTGATGAGCAGGCCAAACGAGCTGCAGGAGCGGGAGCCGTCGAGACCCAGATCGGCTGAGGTTCGCTCACCGTAGACCTTGACCAGCTCGGCGCCGTCACCCGCAGTGTAGAGGGCAGCGTGGACAGCGCCCTGCTCGTAGTGGCCGTCCCAGGGGGCCGTGAATTTGTCGCCGTTGCGCTCAAACTCCAGGACATCCTCGAGCAGGACGGAGACCGGCAGGCTGTGGGAGAGCTTGGTGCCGGGCAGTGCGTCCTTCTCTGCCTGGGTACGGGTAGAGAGCGGGCGGACCGCCACCGTACCGTCGTCGTTGACGACCCGGCGCTCATGGCGGGGATCGACGTACTCGGGGAGCAGGGCGATGTCCTCGGCGGTGAAGGCGGCGTCGGGCTTGCAGCTCACGGTCTCGATCGGGGTGTAGTACACCGCATCCTCACCCTTCCCTTTGAGGGAACCGGCCGGCCGCATCACGCGGGTGGTCTCCAGGGTGCTGACGTCGATGTGCATGCCGTAGCTTTCCTTGACGCCGGCCCAGTAGGCCTTGAAGCGGGCCAGGGCCTGCTCCTGCTCTTCGAGGCTCATCAGCTTCGCGGACCGGTACCAGATGTGGTACCCACCTCCGGTCCAGATCTCAAGTGTGGATTCGAACGGGCACTCGTCCACCCACTTCTGGGCCAGTTCGGCAGACGGAAAGATCTTCACTTCCTTGCCGTCGTCTGCCGGCTTGTCGAGCTTGTGCTCGTCGTGTTCGGAGGACTCCATGTTCACGTCCAGGTCCAGCGCAAAGCCAGGCATGGCGTAGCAGTCAGTCTTGGCTCCGCGGATCCACATCAGGTCGGTGGCCTTCAGCTTTTTGCGCTGAACCCTTCCGGCTTTGATGTCTTCCGCCTTCTCTTCGTTGAAAGCGCGGACCTCGTCGCCGTGCTCCGCGTTCCAGGCCTTGTTTTCCTCAACGCGTTCGAGGAGCTTCTCCATCGAGCGCGGCGCGATGCCGATCCACACTTTACGGTCGGAGCCGACCTTGCTGAGGACCTTCCAGACCGCAGCCTCGTCGATCGGCACGTGGACGGAAGCCTTGGCGCTCTTGCCAATGGTCTTCTCGTAGGTGACCGTCAGCACGGCATCCGCGGGGTATTCGTGGAAGCCCCAGAATGCATTGAAGTGGTCGCTAAAGGCCTCGCGGTCGAGGCGGCTTGCTTGCAGGGGGATCGTGGTGCTCAACAGGACCTCTTCCTCTTTCGATGTAGCGCGCTGGTATCCAGTATACATAAATTCTCATAACGTATATGGATACTGAAAGAGGTTTTTGGCCGATTTGCGGAGTTTCCACGGCCCTTGTCCCGGATGTGATCCGAGTCGCGCTGGAGGACTAGGCGGAAGTGGCTCCGAAGTCGGCCGGATCGCTGAGGATGCGGTTCTGCCCCAGGGCGTTCTTGGTGACCTCGAGCTTCCCGGCCTCGATCCAGAGGTATACAGTCCGGCGTGTCCTGCCGGCCTGCCGTGCCCATTCCGAGACAGACAGGCCAGGCCCCTGGCCCGGCCGAGCCCCTGTCCTGGACTTCTTCTCCCCCTCTGGCACCAGCTCGCGCTCCCGCAGCGCTTTCACAGAGGGATCGTTGCGGTGGATGCGCCACTGCGCCTGGGTGTCGGTCAGGCCCGTCACCTCCGAAATCCGGGACCAGGTCATACCAAGGTCCCTGGCCGTCTCGATCTCGTTCAGCATGAGGTCCTCGGCGGCCGTCAGGTTCTCGCGCGCCTCCCTCTCCCCCGCGGCCGCGGCACGAAGCCGCGTCTCGGCCAGTCGGAGCAGCTTCGCATCGTCGTTCTGTGGCGTAGTCATGTGAACAGTTTTTCACACAGTCAGTTCCGTATACGGATACGCCGCGCCTGAGCGTCGTCAGAATGAGCGGCCGGTGGTGCGTGTACATTCTCAACTCCCCGGCCCCTTTCCCAAGGCAATCATCGAGCAGTACTCAGGCAGCATGGAGGGCTGCGGAAAGCTCTTCGACCTGAACGCGAGGGAGCATCATCAGCAGAGGTGTATCTGCGTCGATGGCAACGCTCATCTCGCCGTTCCTGGCGATGAACGGGTAAACGGCACCTCCGACGGCCGGCACCAGAAGACGATGTGCATCCGCGAGGTAGTTGAAGGTATTGGGTCCCCGGCCAAGGCCCTGGGCATCCATGAGGGCCCAGAAGGCGGCTTCCACCTCCGGGAAGCATGCCAAGGCGGTGTCGGCCAGGTCCTGGAGGGCCTCAAAGGCAGAGTCGGGCAGGTGTTCGGTTGTGCCGTAGGCGCCAAGGACCTCGACGGCTTCCCGAAGGGGCAGTGTCAGAAGGGCGGCGGTGAGGTGGTGGTTCATGTCTTCTCTCTTCTTGGTGGCGGTCTTGCTCTCATCGAAGAATTTTTTCCCCTAGTAGTAAGGAGTGCGGCAGAGGCGCCTACCCTCACCGGTTGGGCGATTTTGGGCACCAAAAACAGCTAGAAAGTGATGAACGTCACTAGAATCTCGACGATCGGGGCTGAGGAGGGGGGCAGGCGCTAAGAGCCGGCTTACCAAATGAGGTCGCGGTCTCGGCGCTTTCGAGGGCAAGGTACGCGACGTGGCCTTGAGAACCAGACACTTCGGTAGCTGTGCGCTTTCCTGATTGCCAACCACAGAGGAGAGTGCCTCACCACGGTGAGACAGGTTGATTGGCCAATTTTCCACTTTTATCCAGGTCTCTCCACCTTCTCTCCACCAATTTTCCACTTGCAAAAAGCCCTACATCCCTTTGTTTTCAAGGATCTTGATAGTTCTCTCCAGTTTTTCCAGTTTTTGAAAGGTATAGGCCCTCGTATGAGGCTGACTCCCTGATCTCCTCTAATGAACAAGGCGCATCGTGTGCCACGTACATAAAGGAGTGGGTGTACTGCTGGAAAACTGGAGAATCTGGAGAGAGCTCTCCAAAGTCCGCGCCAGCACTGGGAAGTAGGGGCGTTGGCGGGATGGAAAATATGTGGAAACAGGTGGAGAAACGGCCCTCAAAAGTGGATAAAAGTGGATAGGCCGCCGATTTGGCCGCTCCGGGGCGGTGCGTGGCATCTTCGAAGGCAAAGAAAGACCGGCCCTGGACGATCCAAGGCCGGTTTCTCTCGCTAAGTCGCTACCAGCGGCGACCGTCACGATGTGATCCACGGGCTCCAGTCGGTGACGTTGATCCACCTGCAACCGAAGGGTGTTCAGCCCGGTGTTCATGAAAATCAGGACCAGCGGCAGGAGCAGCAGGGCAACAATGGTGCGGAAGCGCGGCGGGTGGGATTCGGCTTCAGCGGTGGCGTGGCCCAGGATTTCCGGAACGGGCAGCACCAGCTTCCTGCCGGTGTAGAGGCCGTACAGGTAGGCGGTGACGTACCAGGTGGGGATGGCCACGATGAGGCCGGCGATGGTCACCAGGCCGATGTTGGCGTCGAAAAAGGCAGCCGCGGATACGGGACCCGGGTGCGGCGGCAGGAAGATGTGCATCACGGAGAAAGCGCCGGCGGCGGGCAGGCCGTAGCGGAGCACTCCCCCGCCCAGCCGGTGGGCGACGGCGAAGACCACGGGCAGCATGACCACCAGGCCGGCGTCGAAGAAGATGGGGAAGCCGAAGATCAGGGACGCGAGGCCCAGCGCAAACGGGGCACGCTTCTCACCAAAGAGCCCGATGAGGTACTCGGCTAGGACAATACAACAGCGCGACGACGTACCGCAACGGCTCGAGCTCGGTGACAGGGGAGAATGCGACCGAGAGGTATTCACATTGGCGAGGTCGAAGCTCACAGGATTTCGAGGCTGGCAGGGTGGTTGTAGAGACTGCCCTAGCGACGAATATACGAGGGTCTTGTGTGTCCGACGGCTGGCACCAGCAGGGGTGAGCGCCGCTGGATGGAGCCGGAAATTTCGGGATCTCCAGAACGCTACAACGCCCGCTTGCTGCCCGCGCCCTCTCCCCCGAAACGCGGGCAGGCCCGCCCTATCTGTCCGTGACCGTTATGGCCGGCATCAGGGCTTCAAGGGCGGTAGACGCCTCATCCTCTGCGCGGCACACAGCCCCAGGACAGCCCAGCACGCAGCGATCACCTTCTCGTCGGCGAGCACGAGGCGAGCATAGAAAGTGTTGGCCTCCCGTTGCTCTCTGCATCTTCGAGGTCCTGCGACTCCATGTCCCGCTGTTTGCTCAGCAACCCGATTATCTCCCCGACCACTGGCTACACAAGGGTGGCCCCTTCACTCGGCTGGGAAAGGGTCTCCACGTCCGGTGCCCCAGGGACGAAGGCACAGTTGGCAGCCGTGGAGGAGGCTCACCAGCCTGGTGCCGCCGGCGTTTCTATGTTCCCCAAATCCCCTGGGGTGGCGGGTCAGGGTTGCCGTTGCACCAGGACATCCAGCTAACAACCCCTCCTTAAACATGAACAGAGCCCTTCAAGCAGAGCCATACTCGACTGCAAGCCCAACCGGGAGGTGCACCTTAGTGCTGCCGACGCCGGAAATTGAGCACCAGGGATGCCGTGACAATGGCCGTGACCACAATCGTTGAAAGAGTTCTCGAACTCCCAATCCCCGCAGAATCGTCAGGTACGCTCAGCTCATCATGCCGAATCCGGCGTTGCCTGTTCGTCCTCCTGATAGTCCTCCGGACTTCCCGGTCCTGTATGACTTCCTGCCATGGAGTTGGTCTTAGGTGGCTATAGACGATGTCTTTGATAATGGACAGCAACGGAACTATCTGGCCGATCCCGAAAACCGCCACGATCTGGTTGAGGCTCGAGGCGTTTAGTCGGTGCTTCTCCATCAGCTCATTGGACGTGCAATCGGGATGGTACGCAGGATCTATTGGGCAGGCCAGGACAATCAGCCAGTCGTCCCTGTAGAGTTCCGAGGCGACTGCCATCAGTGCCAAGAGAAGCAGGGCAATTGCAATGGCTGCGGCTGTGTCAGATCTCTGTTTCAGGTCGCCATGGACGAAGACTGTCCAGCCTGACGTGATCATGGCCAGTGCCAGCGCACCGAACAGCACTGCAAGCAAGAAATTGTGGCCAAAGCCCAGATTGAAGGCAACGAGAACCGCGGCGGCTGCTGGCACCAGACCGCAAATGCTGAGAACAACGCCTGTGACAATGCTTTTTGAAAAGGCGTCGACGTCTCTTTGTGTTCTTGGCGACTCAGGTGGCTGGGTCATCGAAGCCTCCTTCAGTTTGGGACCGGACGATACGCCTTGCGTAGTCGCCCGGCAAGACCCGAGGTGAGCAACTGCTAGGGTTCCGTACACATGGGCCTCATGACTGAAACTGCGACACCGCCGCCCGCGCCGGACTTTGCCCTTTACCTGGCGGCCGCAAGCGCCCGGCAATGGAGCTCCCGGCATACCCGGCGAATAACGGCATTTGAGTGATCACCAGTGCCCGACTCCACCTCGCTATGGGGGTCGGGCCAGGAACAGGAGGGGCCCGTCTGTAAGGATAGGTAGGACCCTTGGTGCTCGGTGAGTCAGCCGGCAGGCGCCGCGGGTGGAGGGCTCTTGCGTGGCCGACCCACACTGCCGGCCGAGGCCTCAACGACGGGCCGCATCTTCTCAAGGTCAGCGACCCGCCAGACCGGGCCGCCGTTCAGGTAGCCGGCCGGATCAGGCAGCACGGCCAGAATCCCTGTGGGCTGCTTGCCGGCACGCAGCGCAACGACCAGCTTGGCCAGCCACGTGGAAACGCGCTTGCCGGGCGCCTTGTCATCCGGGTCGTCACCTTCAAGGCCCAGCAGCGCAGCGGCAGCCCGGGCGTCCACCAGCTTTTCGACGGGTGCCGTTGAGTGCTTCAGGGCTTCAATTCTGGCAAGTCTGTCCATAGCTAAATTGTAGCAATCAGCTACTTAAGCGACGCAACGAACAGGTAGCCAAGAGTTATCTTTCCGTTACGAAGCAACTCGTTGAAAAGGTAGCTGATAGCTACCTTTATTGCTAGGATTGAGGAGTACAGCAGGAACCGAAGAAAGAGGGACGAGACAATGTCTGCAGCATCCACCGCCAAGGTCACCCCGTCATTCGCCGCCGTTGACGGCATGAGTTGGAACCGCCTCAACGACCTGGCCCACACCTCCAAGAACCGTCAGCTCCTGGCCCGCATCGTCCACGCCGAGAACGCCTGCATCGCTGACGCACCAGGCCACCACATCCGCGACAACCGAACCATCACCGTCGTCGTCGGCCGTGCCATCCAGAAAGGCTGGAGCGACGTCCTCGAATCGACCGTCACATCCCGGCACATGGCACTGCAGGACTACGCAAGCATCCTGCGTTGCGGAAAGATCTTCACGGAAGAGGTCTACCAGGGCATCCTGAACTCCCCTGCCGCCGAAAGTCCAGCCATCCTGAGCATGCTGCGGGACGCACCTTACGCTTCCGTCAAGGAAGGCGTAGAGGTCAAGCGGACCGCCGTGGTGATCGAAACCATCGAAGCGGCACACAAGGATCCTGAGGCGTTCGCCGTCGAGGATGACGCCGAGCACCCCGAGGTCTCCCAGGCGGTAACCGTTGCCCTGGCCCTGGGCCGGCACGATCTGCTCGCCGGGCTGGTCCGCACGGGCTGCACCGGCTCCCTCACCGCGGACCTCATCACGATGAGCCCCGGCGCACTGCTGCAGGCCGCCTAACCTAACCTGCCTGCGTTGCCCGTGCCCACCCGTCGGACACTCCGACGGCCAAAAGAGTTTACCAACCCTCAAGGAACGAAGAGAGCGAGACACCACATGAACACCGAGACCGAAGCCCGCATCACCCGGGCCGTCGAAGCCGTCGAGACCGTGTACGCCGAATCAGGCATCAACTGGAACACCCTTTGGGAAGCTGCCGAGCGCGAGCAAGATGCCTACGGCATCAACCGCGGAGCCGGCGACGACGAGGAAGGCACGTACCGTGCCCGGCAGACATGGATCGATGCGCACGCGGAGCTGGTAGAACCAGTCGCGCAGGCCATGGAGGTCTTCGGCATCGAAGCCGGTGGGTGCATCGATTATGGCGTCTACTCCATCGGCAACGATGACATCTACGCCGATGACGAGCGGGCCGGCATCCGCAGCATGGCCGCAATCCTGGTCCAGTGCCAACACGCAATCCGTGAAGCGATCGAAGCCGCGGAGTAGCCGTAGGTCACATAGGACTTCCCCGCCTTCGCGGGGTACAGCCCGCCCAGGAAGTTACGGGGCGGGCTTCTTCATGGGGTACGGCAGCCAGGAGTCCATCGGATCGCCCGCGGCCGGCGCAAGTGGCGCAGGCGGCGGCTCAGGTTCGCTCAAGTACCGCGGCACTGCAGTCCGGTAATGTCCCACCGTGCGCAGGTACCTCTGCTCTGCAGCGCCTGACTGGGCGACGATCAGTTCGACGACGTCAATGTCATTCGCCCCGGGGTCCGTGAAGAGGTCCACGGCATTTTTGTTGCAGAAGCTGTATTCGCCGGCGGCATCGTAGATCTTCGTTATAGCGTCCCTCGGAGTGAACCGGCCGCCGCCGTTTGGCTTTCCCGCAATGGCCTCCGTACGGCCTTCGGCCCACCTCGTGTACGCCTGCTCCAGGGCCGTGGCCATGTCGACCTCGACGTCCAGGATGGTCATCTTCTTGTAGTCATTCAGCGCGAGCATTCGGAGATACCGCGGCGGCAGTCCGCGCCAAGACAGCGTCCCCTCGATGACTACGTTCTCTTGTGCCTCCAGGCAGCGCTCGATCAGTCGGTCGGCAAGGAAGACACTTTCATTGTGAACCAGCGAGGAAACCTCGTTGGGCATGATCGGGAAGCCATCGGCAAGGGTGCGCGAGAACACACTACCAAAGCGCCCGTCTGCCACAGCGGCTTCCAGCAGCTTCCGTTTGATCTCGTCCGGGTCAATACGCCGCCAGCCCTCGTCGGCCAATCCATGGTTGTCGATGGCTGTTGATTTGCCCGCACCTGGAGGGCCCGCCGTGATGAGGACCGCGACGCGGCCGCCCTTCTCCACGTTCTCCTCGCCCTCATCAATGAAGTCATCCAGGAGCCGACGCTGAAAGCGGACACGGTCGGCACTGAGTGCCACCTCCGGATCGTAAGTGGCCAGGGCCGAATCGCGGTTCAGCTCTCCACCGGGCGCTGTGAGGGCATCCAGCTGCGCTTCGACGGGGCGGAGCTCCTCGTACTCCACCTAGGCGGCCCGCGGGTGGGCCGTGTGGACGAGCTCTTCGTAATCCTGGAGATCGATTAGGTCGCGGTGGACTGCATCGACGATGTCATCCCATGATCCGTGCGTCAGGGCGCCCTCCGGATTGCCCGGCTCAGCGTCCTCACCGAAGGTGTAATCCCAGGTCTTTAGCTCATCGAGCATCGCCTCGTGGCTGCTGATTCTGCCGGCGTGGAAATCGAGGATAACTTCCTTCGGGGTACGCTCGAGCAGCTCCGGGAACCGCTGCGCCTTACGCAGTATCCGGCTGACTTCAGGCTGCGAGAGACCCAGGCGGTGGGCGATTTCCCCCTGCCTCAGGCCCTTCTGCTGAGCCGTCACGCAGGCACGGAGGAGATCGAGACGGTTCAGCTCGCGGGCTGCGAAGACCCGGGCCAGCTCCTCCTGAATCGTAAGCATCGCTTCTCCGATCGGCGTCTATACAAAATGTATAAGAGCTACGTTACCGGTACGCCGAGGATAAAGCGCCCCTCACTGTGATGGAAATCACATGCAGATCACATGCACCCAGAAAGCGAGTGTCGGGAGATCCTCGGGCGACCTGGATGATTTTCCCACAAAGAAAGGTAGCACCAAGCTTTAGGCGCTATCCTTATGGTGTACCGAAAGACCAAACGAGGAGCACACCATGACGGCAGTTGTGGAGATCTCCGCCTGCGCAGCAATCCGGCAGGCACAGAACCTGCGGGACCGCGCCCAGGTTGACGGAACTTCCATCCTGGCGAACACCCCAGCCAACGAAATCGCCGAGGTCATCGAGACCTCGTTTCGCGTACCGACGATGTCAGAATCAAGGCCGCAGCTACGGAGCTGTGGCAGATGACGGAAGCAGAGCGCATCGCGGAGTTCTGCATGGAGGAGGACGACCCGAAGTCCTACCTGGCAGCCGTGCAGCCCGTCAGCCGCCTAAGCGCCTACTAGACCAGAAAGCCCGCACCACATGGGCTATCCGTGTGTCCTCTGGGTATGGCCTTACTGGTCCGCGGCTTTGCCTCCGGAGCTGAATTACCTTGACGCCGACGTCCTCACTCCTTCCCAATTGCTCATCACTTCCCATGCAGGGGGCTACGGGCATCGGCAAGAGACCCTACCCCCTTACGAAAGGAGTTTCGGGGGGAACGTTAAGGGGACGCACTACTCCGCTGACGGGCACCACCGTTGGAAAGGCAAACCAGCCCTCGGTGTGAAACAGGGTCAGAGATGGAACATCCTTTTTCAGGTGTTCCAGCATCTGGAGGACATGGCTGTCAGTCACAGGAAGGCCTGCCCCTGCCCGCAACGTGAAGCGGGTGACTTTCTTACCCCGAGCACGGAACTCGAACTCAAAACAACAGGTAGGGTACTCCGCCTCGAGTTCTTGCTGAAGTTCAGGGAGGACCAGAAGAAGAGTACTGGCCATATCCTGCCACCTGTCAGGACCGGAGCTCCGAGGCTCGATGTGGTCAGCAAGGAGCGTTACAACTACTCGTGGAAGTAATTGGCGGCGTGTTCGTGCCGCCACGCGTGCATGCCAGGCCAACGCGAACTTTACGAACTGGATCGTGGGGCCAATCACTTTCATGTGCTCAAAGAGAACCTCCGCAACGGCCATCGGTCCGGTCGTGGCTCCGATTCCCACAGGAACCGCCTTTTCACACGCGATACCTGCCCGCTCTAAGAACGCACGCACGAAGAGGGACATCGCCTCTCCGTCTGGCTCCGCCAGTGAGCTGGAAGCCGGCATTGCTGACGATCTAAATGGATTAACCTTCACGTCCACGCCCACCCTGCCGGCGCGAGCATCCATGAAGTCCAGCCATATTCTCTTATCCATGCGCTCTTGCGCAGTCCTCGTGTCCTTGTGCTCTTGCACGGCCTTTGTCGCCACGATTGCGCCCTCCCCTTCCCCGGCAGTCTTACAACCCATGCAAATTAAGACAGTTTAGTTAGCTCAGTTTGCGAGCAAGAACCTCTGCCGTCTTGCCCCCTTCTCATGTAAGGGGGCCCAAGACTCTAGCCATCCCCACGCCTCAAGCGCAGAATAAACGAACGCATCTGGGCTCTGCTCTTCTTCGGAGAGCTGGGGGGCGCGTAACGGTCTCGAAATTGAAGTTCGCTTTTCTTCGAAGGAGAGAAATGTCGCTTCTAGAGGCCGTTCAAGCCTGCCTGTCCAAGTACGCAACGTTTTCTGGTCGAGCTAGGCGTTCAGAATTTTGGATGGCCGGTCTGGCGCTCTTCCTTGCCCTAATGGGCTGGAGCGTCCTGATTGCAATCACAAATTGGGATCTCATCAGATTCCTTGCCGGCATCTTCATGTTGGCCTGCATAGTGCCGCTTTTTGCCGTACAGGTCCGACGCCTCCACGACGTTGGCCGCTCCGGTTGGTGGCAGTTAATCAGGGTTATACCTCTCGTCGGGGACATCGTCATAATCGTGTTTTCCGCCACTGACAGCGAGCCGTTCACCAACAGTTACGGCCCGCCCCCCAAGCCCGTTCCCTACCTCTACCCACCTGGAGCAGGGCTGCTGCCACCAGTTTCGACATCAGCCGATGAACCAGAGTTTCCTTCACATAAGGCACACCAAAACGTGGCCCCGGAAGTGTCGGGCAGGCAACGTTACGAATCTCCAGAGCCGACGCTGGATTCCCAGAAGATTGAGAACTACTTCGCAGCGACGCGAGGCCGGGAGGCAGCTCCCAATCACGCACCGAAAAGGACTTTCAGCTTCTCGGCTCTGAGCCAAAAGACGCGTGGTCTCGCAGCCGCTGGGCTCGCTCTGGTAGTGCTCCTGGTCGGCATCTTCTTGGGGCAGAACTCGTGGAGACCATCAACTCAGGAGTCAGTCCAAGCGGCAGGTTCGATTCCGCAACCCGCAGTCGTGCCGGCAGTGCCGGCAGACACACCTACGTCGCAAGCCCGTCCCAGCCCGCCCCCGACAGCCGAGGCGGCAGCCACTGCGACCGTGCCGGCGCCGGTCACACCGCCGGTGGCACAGGCTTCCGCACTTCAGCCCGGTGATCTGGGCCTGACGTCGCCCCTGCGCCCTGTCGCTTGCACAGGCCAGTACATCGTTGTCTACCACTCATCGACGGAGCCATCGGTGTACGCCCAAGACGTTCAAACGAACCTGCAGAGTCACCCAGGATCCAAGTACCTGCTGACTCTTACTAGCTGCACGGCCTTGAATCGGATGTCGGAGGCGGGAAACATGATCTACACCGTCTACGGTGGCCCGTATGACACCTTGGCCCAAGCGTGTGTAGCGGCTTCCCGGTACCCCGATGAGTCTTATGTGAAGATCATGGACAGCGCCATGGCACCTGACCAGGCTGTTCAAACTTGCCAATGAACGGCAATGAAGGGAAACCGTGGTCCCGCAGCCGTCGTTTCCACCGACTCTGCATGCAGCTGACGTGCTTGGTCACGGTCTGCGCTGTGGGGGTCCTAGCTGCCTGCACCGGCCCTCCTCCAGAGCATCCTGCCAGCGCCGAAACACCGACGGCACAACCCGCCCTAAACACACCAACCCCCTCAGCTCAGGTCCACGCCACCGTCAGCTTCCCCGGGGTTTCAGGTCTGGAAGCTAGGGTGGCAGACCGTCCTCAGATTCCTGAGATGCAAGCCGCGCTCCCAGCCCAAGTTTCCTTGGGTCAAGTCGTCGACCTTGACATGAAGAATGGCACGTTCCCTGCCTCGGGCGCCGAACTCACGTTTAGGCTGGCTCAACCGCTGCCAGCCGATAAAGTCGCGCTTATTGCCAACTGGGACCTTGGCGACCAAACGTGGGTCCCAATGGCTAGTCAAACATCTGAGGACGGGACCAGTGTAAGCGCGAAACTGGAACACTTCTCTACCTACGGCCTCCTGGATGTCAGCCGTAATGCCATCGGTCAGCTTGTTGGCGTGCGGACGTCGCCACCCGAATGTAAGTTTGACCCGCCTAGCTGGGACGATAAGGATGCGCCCCAGTTCTTCGACGACCTCAATGGTCCTGTGCTTTGGTGTGCCACGAGCGATCCTGACCATCCTGACGACCTCGTGATCAAGCTCAAAGTGAACCGTGGTGCCGGAGCGTCAATCACTACAGCAGTCACCCCGGTATCGGTCCGCAGTGATTTGTGGGAGGCGCTCAAGCCCGAGACCTGGGCCACAATGGCTCTGGGCGGCCATCCTCCGCTTATGCCAAACCCCGACACATACTTCATCCAGCCGACCGGCGAGTATGAGTTCCGGTTCGAGAAGACAGATGTCATGGACTTTTGGCACTCTAGTCGCACCCAACCGCTGGTCGAAGTCAGTACGTCGCTGGCGGATGCGCTTGCCGGGGTCCTCTATGCGCTATTGTCAGAAGTCGCGGCCACCAATGACGTGATGTTCTTGGTCACCTCGGCGATGGCGATCAATCAGTGCACCTCCGACATCACGACGTCCGTCGGTGATTCGGCGCTTTCTGCCTCAACTCTAGCTCCTAAAATTCGGGGGGCCCTAGGTGCAATCCCGCCATGTTTGGCGGGGCAAAGAGAATTCGTGGCTCACTCGGCGGCACGTTTCATCGCAGCCAGAAACCCGGCCTGGACTTTCGAAGAGCTGAGAACCAAGACGGGCTCGTCGGTCAAAGGCGTCATTTTTTGGTCCAGAGTTGTTGTAGCCGTTCAGGTTCTTATACCCCTTGCTGAAGCGTCCATCGACATGTTCCTCGACCCGATCGCACGGCAGTTCATCTTCCAGCCCAGCGACCATGCCCTGAAGGAATATGTTCAGAACAATAGGCCAACTATCGCAGGCCTTCCAAGGGAACTCGAGGGCAAATGGTGCTCTAGTTTGAACCCGGGCACATGCTTCAGTGTGGCCGAGAAGAAGGCTCAGGCCCCGGAGTTGTTCATATCGTACAGCGCACCTGCAACGGATGCGCCAGGCGCAACACAATACGTTTTTTGCACCCGTCGCATGGACGACGCCGGTGATACGTGTATCACGGCAGCATCCATCTTCCTTCGCTATTACCCGTCTGGCGTCGGGTGGGACTGCTCAAAGAACCACTTTCAGCTGCCCACCTGCGACCCGGATTATTCATCCGCTCACGACTTGTCCAAGCCCAGGCTCGTCGTCCTTTATAACCACCAACAGGACAAGGTTTACCACGATTCAGAGCCAATGTATCTGGTCAGCGGGAACTGAGGCTGACAGTCAGAGACAGGTCCACTCTCGGGCACTTTTTAAGGACCTGAGGCGGAGGCACCGGATCGGGACTGGGCCGTGCCCCTCGTGTCAACATACAGGCGCGCGACCAGGTGGCCGTTGGCCCTCGTTAGATCAGCTGATTGGGTAGCCCAAAGGTCGAGCCCTCAGTGCGCTTCGCAAAACTGGTGTCCCCTAGGCTGCCAGGGCCACATCCTGGAGGATCAGCGTCGCCAGACGTTCGGCCAAAGACTTCTCGTAGCCGCGGTGCCGCAGTCGGTTGCGCAGTTCCGATTCGAAGGCGTCCCGCTCCCCTGTCCGCATCTGTATGCCCTGCATGTGCACGATGGTGCTCTTTATCCAGACGGTCTTCACCGACTGTTCTTCGGTGGCCAGCGGGATGCTCTCCTCGGGCCCGAGCAGCGGGCGCGCATTCCCCATTACCTTGTCGGCGATCACAGTTACAGCGTCCCCGTAGCCCCGCGCCTTGAGCCGGCGCTTGAGCTCGAAGGTCAGGGCCTTCCGGCGCGCCTCCGTCATGGGCGTCTTGGCGATCGCCCGGGAGGCGCCTGCCACCCAGTTATCCCGCTTCTCCTCCGCTGCGTCCGCCTTCGGGATGGATGCCACCAGGCCGAAGAGCTTATCCATCTCGGGACGGGCATCGGTGCGCAGCTGGCGGACCTTGGCGAGCTCGTCGGTCCGGGCCGCCGCATTGGCCTTGTACGCCTCCTTGGCAGACGCCGCAGCCTCGTAAGCACCGGTCTTCTTGGCCCAGAAATTCAGGGCCTCCGAGAGTTGGCCAGGGAGGTCCGTTATTACATCATTGGTGTCCCCTTGTTCTGACCCGTTCAGGAGGTCCAAACCGGCCTCAACTTTGAGCCGGTTCAGGGCAGGGATGGACCGCTTCGAAACACCCAGCTGAACCGGGTCAACCCCGGCCGCCTGAGCCAGGGTCAGGAGCCATGCTCTGGCCCCCAGCGGCTCCGTTCCATAGGTCCAGGCAGGGTGGTTCACGGACCGGGTCACAGCGGCCACCAGAAGGTCACTTTGACCCGGTTCATTGTCGCGCCCGGCCAGGGCGCCGATGGCATCGTACAGACCCGGTTCAATGACCTGGCCGTCCTCGTCCTTGACCTGCTTCACCAGGGTCATTTGGTCCTTGGTCAGGTGGCCGCTGATCTTGAACCGGCGGGCCGAATCGGGTCGCTGACCGCCGACTTCCCGGATCCATCCGATGTCGACGAGATCGTTCAATGCAGCCTTGGCCGTCGGCCATGACACCCCCATGCGAAGCGCCAGCCACGGGTAGGAAACCATGATGGTGTTCCAGCCCTTCTCGCCGTTGATCGACCGCAGCTGTTCCCCGCTGAGCACGGCCAGGGCAGCCCGCGCCCGGATCTGCTTTGCCTGCGTCAGGACCGGTGCGCCGGCATCATCCACCGCCACAGGAGTGAGGATCCGGCCCAGGGTGAGCCTGGCTGTTTTGACGGCGTTGTCGGCCGCCCCCGCAGGGGAGGAAGAAAGAGCCGCCCTGCGGCAGGAAGCGATGAGACGACGGTATGCGAAGCGGTCAGTAAGCAGGGAGGAAAGACCAGGACGGTTAGCAGTCTGCTTTTTCAGGAAGCGGATCAGCTCGCTGTCGGTTAGCCCAATCGAGAAGGCCCTGACGGCGATGTCCCGGGCGAAAGCCCGAGGGGCGACGGTCGAGGCAGGAAGAGACGCAGCAAGCTTGACCAGCTCTTCGATCGGAGCTGAGGTCATGGATTGTTTCGCAGGCATGACAATATTTTATAGCCTCTATGCGCTGGAGCGTAAGCGACAAGCGCTATAGGAAGGCTATAAAGATTGCGGCTTGGAGATGCCGAGGCTTTTACATTCCCGGGAGGCACCAAGGAGACGAAGGGAGAAGACCGGCAGTCAGGGGAAGCGGCCAAGATCTTCCAGGCACAGCCGAAGGCTGGAAAGCCGGAGGGCATATCTGAGGCAGGACAGCAGCAGCCAGGGCAACAGATCGGTTGCAGTCTTTTAGCAGTCTTTGTGTTAGCGGTTCGCTGAGCTGGGTGGTGGCGTTACGGCGAACGCCGGCTCCGGGCTTCGCCCTACGACGGCTTATCGAGGCGCTGAGCAGACAGGACGTACACAGAGCGTTGACCTAGACGCTACGGAAGGCTGCTTGATGACCATTCAGCTTCTCTTTTAGATACCTCTTAGATTCACTGTTCGCTGACTCTTTGGTTCCCTGTTCGTTACTCTTTCCGTTCTCTTCCGCCGGCCCCCGATTTTTCGGCCCCTCCCCCTGGACTCTTTCTGGCACCCATCGAGGACCTGTCCTATGCACGCCTGCGTCGCGATCGTCCAGAAGGACGGACAGCCCGAGGACCAGGAGGATCATTCCCGGGAACTCGTCATTTTGGAGGCAAGAAGCTGCACAGCTTGCGGTACAGCCCCGACTCTCTGGCCTTCAACTTCGAGCAGATGACAGCGGTGGCCCGGACCCTTGGCTGGGAGGTCCTCGGCGACTGGGATGTCCTGGACGGCTGAGCCTTCGCTGTCGTTGAGCAGGTCAACGACCTGGTCTCTGACCCCGCCGATCCGGCGCCTTCTGACCCTGCGTGACCGGCTCTCCGTGACCCTGTTTCGGGCCGCCCAGATCCGGCGGACCTGAGCTGGCTTGAACGGTTCAGTTTGACCCGCCTGAACCGCCCATCCTGACCCCACAGTGAACCGCCTCAAAGTGGGTCATGAAGACCCTTTCCTGGACTTTCGAGTCCAGCCCATTTTGACCCTGCCCAACCCGTTTCTGACCTGTTCGTTCTGAGCCTCATTTGCCCGGCTCAAGACGGTTCACTTGGGTCGCTTTTCTGGGCGTTGCGGCTGGAGATATGCTTGCCGGTGCACCGGTTCAAACCACGCTCACTTCCCGGTCCGCCGGGCTCAAAATCGGAGCGACTAGCCGGTTCTGGTGTCGACTACCAAGTCGCCTCGAATGCGTATGTCGCAGCGGTGAGCAGCTGGTCGGGGTCGTCCAGGTGGTCGATTGGGCGGTCCTGGGCGGCGAACAGGCTGCTGGGCGAGATCAAAAAGTACGCGACGTCCCACGGAGGTATTTCGTTGCGCCTAGCCAGAGCCAGGAGCGCGGGGATAACCTCGCGGACGGAGGCGCCTCTGAATTGATACCGCGGAAACCTGAGATCGCCTTGATACTGGATGCCGAGCAGATCTCCGGACTCAACAAGTTGCCTGACCCGGCTCGCGTCAGGGTCTCGGGGATTCAGGAGTGCGGCCACCTCCTGCATGCCCAGCGTCTCCTTGGCAACTTCAGCCTGCCACCGTCTTTGATCAGCCATTGATCGTTCATACGCATCATTTTCTGGTGCCACAGTTGCCCCTGGTCGTTCGCTCATTGTCTCGAGTACTTACGGTACGCCCGCGGACTGTTGAAGGCTGCTGACCGACGACGAACTCGGCGAATCCGTCGACGCGCCCACCTTGGACTTCGCCTCAAAGCAGCGAGCCGCAGGCAGCTTGATCGGTGTCAGACGGCCTGACGGGTACAGGTATCCGGGGTTTCAGGTCGATCGCGGTGAGCGCGCCATTAGACCTGTGATCAGCGACCTCCTGAAAGCTGCGAAGGAAGCCGGGCGGTCGGAGGAAAGTCTCGCGCTGTGGGCGATGACTCCGACGGGTTACCTCGACGGTGCCCGTCCCGTCGACCTGCTGGAGCACGCGGCCCGGCTGGTGGCCGCTGCCAGGCAGGCCTTCAGCGTCGTATGGTGAGGGCCCGGATCAAACAGCACAAAGCCAGTAATGCAGTCGCAGCTGACGGGCAGGTTCAGTAATTCTCGGCGACGTAGGCGTAAGCCCGGTCGAAGAGTTCCCCCGAAGCGGGCAGCCCATATCTGACCAGGACTTTCCGGACCGCGATGCGGACCGCCCTGTCACCCTCTTTCGAGTTGTTCCAGCCGTCCCAGCGGACTTCCTTCACGATGGCGTCAATATCGGCGACGACCTTCCCGACGATCACCGGGACGCCGGCGGGTTTGTACTCCTCGAAAATCTGGGTGAGGGCGCCCACGTTCGGGTCCGGCAGAAGATCCAGTCCGGCTTCCCCTAAGTCGTCTTCCGCCTTTTCGGCCGCAGCCATGTCCCTGGCCAGATCCAGCAGGTCGCGCAGGAAATCCACAGAGTCGTGGGCTTTGGCCAGGTTGCGTTCGCGGAGCCGCTCCAGCCGCTCGGAGAGCGTCTTGTAGGCGCGGTGGCTACCATGATCCCCGGAGAGCCGTTTGTGGAGCCTGGAAGCAATATTGTCGATGACTGCTCCGGCTGTGGTGACGGTAGGATCGCTGCTGCCTTCGTCTGGGTCAATGACTCCGGCCTCAATGAGCCGCTTGATCGTCCCCTCATCGGCTATCACCACGTCGACACCGGTGTCGCTAACGGTTACTTCACCGATGTGGCCGTGGACGAGCTCGAGGGTTTTCGCGCCCAGCCGGTGCCAGAGCAAGTCCCGGGTGTCATCCGCGGGGGCCACGGAGGCATACACCTTGGACAGCCATTTGTAGTCCGCCCGGTGGTTCTCCAGCCGCAGGTCAGGATACGCGGCCTCCCAGATGCCTTGCAGCATTCCGTACTGGGCAGCGAAGCGCTCCATAGCCTTGTCATCCGGCAGCCGGTCGTGGGCCGCCTGAAGGGCTTCAAAGCCGGTGCTTTCGCGGTCGATACCGGCAAACCTGTCCAAGACGTTGGCGATTTCGATGTCGAACTGCTCCAGGAGCGCATCGGTTTCAATCTGCTTACGGGCGTGCTCCGGGTTCGCCGGCGACATGGCGCGGGCGAAGCCGTCACCGAGGCCCACGTAGTCGACTATGAGGCCGTAGCGCTTCTCCTGGCCCGTGACCGGGTTCTTCCAGTTTCGGTTCGTCCGGGTGATCGTCTGGTACAGGGTGTGCAGTTTCATCGGCTTGTCCAGGTACATGACACCCTCGATGGGTGCGTCAAAGCCCGTACCGAGCTTGGAAGTGACGACGATGAATTTCAGCGGGTCCCCAAGCTGCCGGAAGCGGTTGAGGAGCGCCTCTTCCTTTTCGTCCGTCAGCTTGTACTTCTGCCAGGCTGCGTCATCCTTGGACTGGATAGACATGACAATGGCCGCTTCATCGGGGGTGCCGGAAGCCAGGCCCTCTTGGGCACGGGCCTGCAGCTGGCGGGTGAGTTCGTCCTGGTAAGCCACGCACAAACCCCGGTCATAGGCGACGACCTGGGCCTTCATGCCTAGCGGGTCCACGGTCGAATAGAAATGGTCAATGATGTCGGCGCAGACCTTCCGAACCCGTTCCGGGTTGGCGAAGAACGTGCGGGTATCGGTGGCCTTTGCAGCAACGTACTCCTGTTCCTCCTCGGTGAGGCCCTCCTCTGCGGCGAGCTCGTCGAAGGCTTTGTCCAGGTCATCTTTCCGGATATGGAAGTCGACCAGGCGGGGTGAGACGTGCATTGGCACCGTTGTGCCGTCGGCGATGGAGCGGTCCGAGTCGTAGGTGTTCATCGCGTGGTTCGGGTCGTCCGGGTCCCCGAAGAGCTCGTAGGTGTTCCGGTCCTCGTCCGCGATGGGCGTGCCGGTGAAGCCGAAGAAGCGGGCGTTGGGGAACGCGGCCCGCAGGAACTTGCCCAGCTGACCTTCCTGTGTCCGATGGGCTTCGTCGACCAGGACGATGATGTTCTCCCGGGTGTTCAGCACCCCGGCGTTCTTGAACTTGTGAACGGTCGTAAAAATGATTCCCCGCCGGTCCTCGGCCAGAATGCGGCGCAGGTCAGCTGCCGTCTCTGGGGCCTGCAGCGAGGGCATGCCGGCACGCAGGAACTGCCGGTACATCTGGGTGACCAGCTGGACCCGGTCGGCGATCAGGACGATGGACGGGTTTTTCAGCTTCGGCTCGTTCACGAGTTTTACGGCGGCAAACAGCATGGCCAACGTCTTGCCCGAACCCTGGGTGTGGTGGATCAGGCCCTGCCTTTTGGTGCTGTGCAGGGCGCGGGCGTGGATGGCCCGGACAGCTTCGACCTGCGGATAGCGGGGGACGATCTTGTGCAGCCGCGGCAGGCCAGAGTGCTTGCCTTTGAGCTCGTAGGCGGTGAAGTCGGCGATTACCGACAGGACGGTTTGCGGATTCAGCAGCAGCTCGACGCTGCGTTTCACCCGCGGCCAACCGGTCGAAAGGATGTCCTCTTCCGTGTTGCCCCAGACGCCCCACGATTCGATGTCCTGGCCGACGGCGCCGTAGTGGAAGTCCTTGCCGTCGGTGGCGACAGAGAACGCGTTGGGAACGAAGATCTCCGGCCAGCCCGGCTCGTAAACGGCGTGGATTTCGTGGGCGGCCTTCAGCCAGGTGATCCGGGCGTCCAGCCGCGTCTTGGTTTCGATGATGACTAGCGGAATGCCGTTCACCCACAACACCAAGTCAAATCTGCACGAATGGCCGGGCGTGCCGAATGTGACCTCATCGGAGGCGACCAGGATGTTGTTTCCTGGGTTCCGGAAATCGACCAGTTGGACGGGGTCAAATCCGTCCCGGCCCTGGAAGCGGTGGGTCTTCTGTCCGCGCAGCCATTCCAGGAAATGCTGGTTGGTCGGGACCAGCCCGTCATCGTGCGCGGACAGCATTAGGCTGCGCAGCGGGGACATCAGTTCCGCCGCACGAGTTGGTTCCTCGGCTATGGCAGGGTTGTGCCGCGCCAGCGCGGCCCGCAGGTCGGACTCGATCAGGACATCTTCGGTGTGCCGGTCCAGCTGATGCCCCGGAACGTGCTTCCAGCCCGCAGCTACCAGTAGGTCCAAAATTGGTTGCTGCACCGCGTTCGACTCATTGAATCCCGCCATGAACCTACGCCCCCATTAGCTCGTCATACATCTGTGGAATTCTATGTGTACCGGACAGGAGGGCTGACGTGATCTGAGTCCGAACCTCATCCGCCCTGCTGGCCGTATGCCGCGTGGCGTCTTCCATGGCTTTGATAGCCGTGATCAACTCCAGCTCTGCCCCCAGCAATCGCGGGTCCGGTATCAGAAACTCGCTTATCTGGCCTGCGCTGAGCATTGGGACGTGACCTGCCGACTTTTGAACCAGTTCCACGTAATTCAGGAACGAAGTGGAGTGAAATGAAGCCAGTACAAGAGGGAGGTGAAGCGGTTCAAACAGGCGGACGCGGGCCACTCGCTGTACGAGATAGCACGGCAAGTCGCCTTGGGTCACCACTGACGCCTTAGCCCCCGCTTTGATAATCGGCCTATTCAACGAAACAACGATGTCGTCAACGGCGAGGTCATAGCGGGCGTGCCGCGCATTCTCCTTGTCCGGAGGCAGGTGTCTGACGCTTTCCCATTCAACCCTGCCGGTGCCCACATTATCGTTGCGAAGAAGCCTCTTATGATCTGGGTTCGTGGTAAATTCGGCGCTCTTGAACGCGAACCCTGAGAGGACACTCGCAACCTCTTCTATGCGGACCAAGGGAGCTTCTGCGTATAAACGCGCCACCTCAGCACCAAGGACGTTATGGCAGCTGGCGGACAATGAATTCACCGCCTCGTTTGCGGAATCTAGGGCGTCCATAATTTCCACAATGCGCTGCTGCTCCACCATAGGAGGCAATTTGACAGGTACTTGAGCCAACTCCCTCTGGGACAAGGAGACGTTAGCCGTGCCCTGCATCCTCGGAACTATCAGGTCGTCCTTGAAATGCTGGAGGTAGACATGAAGGAACCGTGTGCTGCATGCCGCAGGATTCTTGACCTCACAGGCCGTCACGATATTGGCAACTGCAAACTTGCCGCTCGCGTAGTGCACGCGTTTTAGGGATGCATGCCCGTGACCAGTGGACGAAACCATGGGGATGCACACAGCCTCACCTTCGAACTGAAACTCAGCTGAGGACAAAGGCTCGGCGCCTGTGACGATTAGCGGGTATTCGCCAGGGAGAGTCTTCTGGGTTGGGGATGTACCCTTGGTGAACTTGCACAGGTCTCCCAACAAAACCGTTGCCCACTCAGATGACAAAGCCGGCCGCCTTCAGCTTGTCAGCCAACACAGCTTCGGCGGCAGCGAGCTGTTCGCGACTCTCCTGGTAGGCGATGAGTGCCTCCTCAACATTGACCTCGGCGATGCTTTCGGTCTTGATGTACCGGCCGATGTTGAGGTCGAAGCCGTTTTCTTCGATTTCTTTCCGCCCGACTAGCCGCAGATTCAGTCCACCTTCGCCGTCGATGTCGTCCCCCTGTTTGTAGGCGGCGTCGATGATGTTGATGTCCTCTTCGGACATGGTGTTCTGATTCTTGCCGGGAACGAACCGTTTGGATGCGTCGATGAACAGCACCTTGTCTTGGCGTTCGGTTGGTTTGTGCTTCCGAAAAATCAACAGGCAGACGGGTATAGAAGTTGAATAGAAGAGGTTATTGGGCAGGCCAATAACAGCTTCCAGCAGGTTCTTCCGAACGAGACACTCCCGAATTGCTCCTTCTTTGCCGCCGCGGAACAATACGCCGTGCGGCATGACGACTCCGACTCGACCGGTGTCCTCCTTCATGGACGCGACCATGTGTTGAATCCATGCGAAGTCGCCGTTTTTAGCTGGCGGCACCCCACACACCACGCGGCCGTATGGGTCGTTGGCCCAGCCTTCGGCGCCCCAGTTCTGCAATGAGAACGGCGGGTTGGCGATCACGACGTCAAACTTCTGCAGTCCGTCGCCGTCAAGCAGTTTCGGTTCGCGGAACGTGTCGCCGCGAACCACCTTGAACTCTTTGAGACCGTGCAGGTAAAGGTTCATTTTCGCGATTGCGGACGTGGTCAGGTTGATCTCTTGGCCATGGAGGCGCAGAGTTCGGGGGTCTCCGCCTTGCTCCTTTACGGCCGTCACCGTCTCTACGAGCATGCCGCCGGAACCACATGCGGGATCGGCGATTGTATCGCCAGGCTTGGGATCGAGGATCTTGACGAGGAGGTGCACGACGTGACGCGGGGTAAAGAACTCGCCGGCCTTCTTGCCCGACGCTTCCGCAAATTCACGAAGCAGGTACTCATAGGCTGATCCGAGCATGTCCCCGTTGACACGGTCAGGATCCAGCCGGACGGAATGGAATGTATTTAGCAAGGCAGCTAAGGCCGGTTGTGGGAGCCGATCCTGGTTGGCCCACTGCACATCACCAAAAACACCGGCTAAGGCATCCGGGTTGGCCTGCTGAATGCGCTGCAGTGCAGCGTCGAGCTTCACACCAGTTTGCTGGGAGGTCTCGATCACGTCTGCCCAGTGGCAGCCGTCGGGGATGACAAACGTGTGGTAGTCGGCTTCGATCTCCTCTGTCAGCGCATCGCCAAAGTCTTCGAGGGCTTGGGCGTGCTCATGGTCCCAGCTGTCGCTGATCCATTTGAAGAACATCACGGGGAAGACATATGCCTTGAAATCTCCGGGGTCCACTGGCCCACGAAGGGCGTTGGCAGCCGACCAGAGTGTTGACTCGAGTTGCCGTTGGCTGAGGTGTCCAGGCTCGGTCGTCGAGAGCGTCAAGGTGTTCCGTTCCTCTAAATTCGTATTGTCAGCGTCAGCTCCGGTTTTTGGCCCCATGGTTCGACGCCAAGTCAGTCTATGCGGGCCTCGTGAAGACTCAATTCGGGGCGCGCCGCGATGCAACCTCCGGTGGCTTCCCGGCGCGCCCGGAGTGGTGGTGGCGGCACGGCTAATCCTGCGCTCACGTCACCGCCACCTACTACACGTGGCACAGCCGTGTGGCACCTTACGCGGTAACCAATGCTGGGCAGCGCGCATACGGCCGCACCCCGGGCGTTAGCCGCCATATTTCGCTAGTCTCCTGTTTTCGGGTCCCATAGCTTGTCGCGCGCCCCAATCAAGGCCAGTTCCTGGACCTTTAACGCCAGATCCACGAACTCAGCGGGTATCTCTTCCGCTGCCTCCGCCGCCCTATGGACGTCCTCACGACTGAACGATCCGCCTCGAGCCTTACGCAACCATGACTTGAAGTCATCCTTTGTAACGCCCGCGGCAAGAGCCTTATCGAAGTCAGCCTCGAGCTGAGTCCACGTCGCTTCACCAGAAAGAAAGCAAGAAGGGGGCAAATAGCAGAGTATGTCACGCTTGGATAGGCCAATGGGGTGAATTCGGTGCAAGACCCGGGCATCAATGGCTCTCTCCCCCAGCGCGTGAAGCCAGACCAGCTCTCCTCCAGAGCCTTGACTCAGCAGCTCAGCCAGTGCTGCCCTTGCTTGCTTGTGCCTTCCCTCGAGATAAAGCCCCGTGGCGCTGTCCCAAATCTCCAGGGCCTTGGGGCCATTGACGTTATCGATGACGAAAACAACAGCGGCATCAGTGGCATCGAACAGGATCCGTGCATCGGCGATCGATCGGGCGTGGGCTGCCCCATTGATGGGCAAAATTCGACCACCTGCCCTACGAAGGTCTTTGCCAATCAGTCTGCTGAGCACGATCTCGTCGTGCACACCTTCCACCAATACAAAAACGCGAGTCAACTGGAGCAGGTCGCTGGGGGTAAGGCCAAGGTTAGTAGCGGTCTCAGAAGTTAGAGACGTTGTCCCCAAATCAACGTTGCGAAGAACGGTCGGATAGCCGCGTAAGCGAGACACATGATGAAGGGCTGCGTCCACTCTCACGTCCAGGAATGCCGGCGCGTGCGAGGCTGCTAAAACCATCAGTGTCGTCGAATTGTTACGAAGGGCGTTGAGCATATGAGGAAGTTCTCGCTCTCGCATCCGATGAAGCCCCCGCTCCGGCTCATCAATAATGAGGATCTGCGGTCGACTTTCGTCAAGCCCGGACAGTGCCCACTGCAAGGATGCCAGGGCCCAGCGCAGTTCAGCGCTCGACAATCGGCCAATCGAGATGCCTCGGCCCTCCACCGTTGCTGTCCACTCCGGCACCTCCCCGACAAACCACTCACTAGGCGACTTCAGCTCCAGGGCCAAGGTAAAGAAGTGCGGCCCGGTCATCTCCAAAAACAGGTTCGCGTCTCTTTCAAGTTGCGCCACACCCGCCGTAAAGCTTGGGTTCATAACTGTTGTCGTAGCGTCCGCTATCTCGATCAACTCGCCGTGCTGCTCAGCAAGCTGGACCAGCATGCGATTGGTGGTGTCAGTGACGCTGGCAATGGTTCCTCTGTCAGAAATGACGTGAACAGGCGCATCTAGCACCTCGCCAAGCGGCGCCACCGGTATTGAAAAGTGCTGTGGCCAGTGAGACAGGTAGTCTCTCTCCAGTTGGCCTTCATCTTCGACGAGGCGGTTCCAAAAGGTTTCCTCGAAATCGATCAGCGGAGAGCGCAAGCCTCTCATCTGATCTAGATGCTTGACGTCAGGATCCGCCAGCATGGCACTCATTGCATCTCGAAATTTTTCGTTGTACACACGCAGCGATGCCCATTGTTCCGCGCTCAACTGTGCACTCAAGTAGGTCTGCCATGCCGGGCTTGCAAGAGTGCCACTTGGAACCAGAGAAAGATCAATGCTCGTCTGCTGGGCCAGGAGGGGTACGTCCCATATCCAGTCAGAGTGCAAGTCGGACGATTGACCCAGAAAGTCATTGGTCAGCATGTGCCAGGCTTCGCGGCGATCCCAATTTTCGGACAGTCGCCCGGGATCGAATTCCGACCCGCCGACAGAATCGAGAAGGGCACGTTCGAAAGGAGACATAGCAAGGCCGCGACCGCGCTCGTCCAATCGGGTGAGTCGGATGTGTAGGCATGACCGCCTGGAGGCAGCGCCACCAACTTCCGTGGGACCGATGCCTTGGAGGACAGCTTCTGCCTCACGAAGAATGGAGGTCTTGCCGCTGCCGTTCAGTCCATAGAGGACCGTTAGTTTGTCATGGAGGTCCAGGTGAACCGAGTCCAAGGGCTGCGGCCCGAAGAGACTTATTCCCACTACTTCGAATCCGTGGCCTTTGAGCGCCATAACTTCCTCTCTCTGTCGGAGTTGATTACATCATGGCGGTTATTCATGCTCGTCCATCCAACACGGCCGCGAACCTCGCTTGTGAACAGGCTGTGTGGCAGGCGTCGGCCGCAAAATTTGAAACACTTCACGGGGCTGATGCGGCGGCCAACTTGGCAAGACCCAGTCGGCGACCGATAGCACCTACCGCAGACGAAGGAGCCAGCCCGTCTCAGTCCAGGGACCGCAGCACTAGGACTAAAAGCCCTCGCGACAAACGTGCTCATCTCCTTCCTTACAAGCGACGCCACAGATTGTTTGCCATTACATCTCCGAAACCGGTGACACGGTGTTTTCGGTCACGGTCCCCGGTGACCGATGGCGTTATTCCATGTGCTGTGCGGGTTCAGACTTCTGGCGCAGGATCGAAGAGGCCTTGTCCTTGGCGGGTACACCTCGACACCCAGATGTTTCGTTGACTGAACAAGCCAGCCACGTCCTCCACGTACACGCTTTTCTGTACGTGTCGCTTCGTGGGCAGAATTTGCGTGCACGGTGCACATGCCGGGAAGCCCGCTGTTTAAGGCAATGAGCATATCCAGGCTCTCCGCTTCACGGACCTCCCCCACGACCAGGCGGTCCGGACGCATCCGGAGCGCTTCCTTAACGAGGCGGCGCAGCGGTATTTCGCCTTCGCCTTCAAGGTTTGGCTGGCGGCACTGAAGGCCGACGACGTCGCGCAGGGGAAACTGAAGTTCGAAAATCTCCTCCACGGTGATCACACGCTCCCGGCTGCCGATGCTGGCCGCCAGGCAGTTGAGCATGGTGGTCTTGCCGGCCTGGGTGGCGCCCGAGACCAGGATGTTGAGCCCGCTGGATACGGCTGCGCCAAGGAAGCGGGCTGACTGGGGCGTCAGCGTGCCCAGGTCGACGAGATGCTCGAGGCGACTGGCCTTGACCACGAACTTCCGGATATTGACGGCCCAATGCCTGCGCGTCACGTCCGGGATGACCACGTGGAGCCTGGACCCGTCGGGAAGGGCAGCGTCCACGAACGGAGAGGACATGTCCAGCCGTCGGCCGGAGCTTTTCAGCATCCGCTCAACCAGATCGCGGACCTGCTGCTCACTGAGGCTCAGCGAAGTCAGCTCGGACTCACCGTTCCGGGCCACAAAAATTTCGTTGGGAGCGTTCAGCCAAATCTCTTCAATGGCTGGATCGTCCAGGAGGGGCTGCAGGACGCCGAACCCGGCGACGGCGTCGAAGAGGAATTTGCGGGCCGCATCCAAAGGACCAATCGGAGGAAGCGGACCCATCAGCGCCCGCTCGTCGTAATCCGTTACCGCCGCCTCCACCAGCCGGCGCACCTCACCGGCCTGATGGAGCGGATCAAGCCCTCGGCGACGGATGAGCTCGCGGACTTCATCTTCGACTATTCCCAGCGCGTCCATGTGTTCCCCAATACAACTGCCGCCCCCCGGCGGAGGCAGTGCAACTGGGATAAAGACTAGGTACCAGACAGTAGCCTGCCAAGTCACAAGGATCGTCTGTGGATAACGCAGGATTGCCACAGGATCATCACATGCACCAGGAGCACCTCTGTTTTCACCAGCAACACGGTGCTATGGTGAGCGCGTTAAGTGTCAAATCCCTGTTCGGCTGATTCCTGGGGGAACCATCCGAAGCAGCAACCCAGATGAGGACTCGCAGGAGCTCCTCATTGTTTCCGGAGCCAAAATGAAGCGGAACCTGTCTCAGTCCCGTCGCCCCGTCATGAAGTCCCTCGGGATAGCCCTTCTGACTGCCTCCCTTGTGGCCGGCCCAGGTTTGGCGGGTATCGCGTCCGCCGCTGAGCCCGCTCCAACGCCGACAACGTCGTCACTGACGGGTGCTTCCTCGCCTGCTGTCGCACCCTCTCCGACGACTCCCTCGGCACCGCCGTCCCCCGAAGAAACAGCCCCCGCGGATGCACCGTCTGTTGAGCCCAGTGCCGAGGCTACGCAGTCAATGGCGGAAGCAGTTGGCGTCGGCGGGGCCGAGATGGGGCAACGGTCCGCTCGCGTCACCGCGTCGGCTCCTTCCAATTCCTTCAAGCGGCTAAGTACGGAGTCGCTGTCTACCGAAGGCACCTGGATGCCAACTTTTGGCATCCAGGGACTGGACGTCAGCGGCCACCAACCGACCGTGGATTGGCAGCAGCAGTGGAACATGGGGTCACGGTTCGCTTACGTGAAGGCCACTGAAGGTAATTACTACAAGAACCCCTCTTACAGCTCCCAATATCAGGGGTCCCGCAACGTTGGGATGATCCGCGGCGCGTACCACTTCGCCATTCCCAATTGGTCTTCAGGCGCAGACCAGGCGCGCTACTTCGTGCAGAACGGCGGAGGTTGGTCCTCAGATGGATACACCATGCCGCCAGTGCTCGACTTCGAGTTCAACCCATACGAGGGCCGGACGATCAACGGCTTCTATTTCGGCAACACCTGCTACAACATGTCCCCCTCCCAGCTCACGTCGTGGGTGCGGGATTTCGGCAACACAATGCAAACGATGACGGGCCGGTTGCCTGTCATCTACACCAACACGAGCTGGTGGAACCAGTGCCTGGGCAACCCTTCTGGTTTTGGTGACTACCCACTCTGGGTTGCGGCCTACCCCAACTCCCCCACTAACAATGCAGGACCGGTTCCGACAGCCAGCTGGAGCACCTACAGCATGTGGCAATACAGCAGCACTGGACCATTCGCTGGTGACTCCAATGTCTGGAACGGGGATTACGCCTCCCTCCAACGGTTCGCCGGCGTCCGGATGCCCGTCGGCAACTTCGACGATCTTGCGGTCAGCCGGGATGGAAGCACTGTCTCGCTTCGGGTACGCGGCTGGTCTGTCGATCTGGCTAACTCGCCGGCGGCGAACGAAGCACATATTTATGTCACCGGGCCCGATGGGCGAACGACAGGTTACCCCTGGAAGGCGAATGCATACCGGCCGGACGTTGACAAGTCGTTCGGCTACGGGTCCTCCCACGGTTTCGACGGCAGCATCGGCATCGCTACTTCGGGGACTTACAAGGTGTGTGCCCACTCCATCGGCGCGTTCGGCAATACTGCGCTCGGCTGCAAGAGCATCACGGCATCCGGGGTGGAAGCTCCCATCGGTTCTTTCGACAACATAGGCCAGGTTAGAACGGCCCAGAACGTCTCGCTTCACCTGAAAGGCTGGGCGATTGATCTAGCCAAACCCGCAGCAAGCACCTATGCAGATACATACGTCACGGGCCCTGACGGAGCCACCACGGGATTCCGCATGACCGCCAATAGTTCCAGGCCTGACGTAAATGAAGTTACCGGTCTGGGCTCGTCACACGGTTTCGACTACCAAGTACCCCTAAAAATGGCTGGAACATACAAAGCCTGCGTTTATGCAATCGGGCAAAACTCAAATGTCCTTCTGTCGTGCAAGACACTTACGGTGGCTCCAAGTCCGCCGCCCATTGGCAGCTACGACGCCCTTGCCCTGAAACAAACTCCTAATGCCGCGTCTCTACAGCTGACGGGCTGGGCGCTTGATCCCGCTCTGCCTGCCAGCAGCTCGTCCGTAAGTGTCTACTTGGTGTCCAAAGACGGCTCAGGCGGTGCCAATCCAGGCACCGTTTTCAGCGCAAACCTAAAGAGGCCGGACGTGAACGCTGCGCTGGCAACAGTCGGCGATCATGGTTTCCAGGCCTCGATTGCCATCAGCGCCGCCGGTAGCTACACGGCATGTACTCAGGCCCTTGGGGCTGCGCCACTTTCCACTGGGCCGACACTATTGGGCTGCAGGGACATCACCGTCAACTCCACACCACCCACAATGGGGCATTTGGACAGCGCCGCCGTGCAGGTTTCCAACGGTCAAGCTTCTCTCGTGTCACAGGGCTGGACGTTGGATCCGTCGTTTCCGGGCTCATCCATTCCAGTTCACGTTTATGTCAAGTATCCAGACGGAAGCACACGAGGTTACCCGTTTACTGCTAGCGGCAGTCGCCCAGATGTAAACAACGCGCTGCAGACCATTGGAAACCATGGCTTCGTCACTGCTGTGCCTATATCGGCGCGAGGCCAATATAGCGTTTGCGCCTACGGGGTCGCGGTTTCTGTCTTCAGTACCAACAACTCGCAGTTGGGTTGCCGGTCACTGACGTACTAGTCATAGCTGCCAAGGCTGTCGTCAATAGTTCCCTCCCATGCGTGCCTTTGTGGCGGCGCCCCTTTGACTTCGTGGTGTCGAAGCCAAAGGGGCTCACCGCACTGTTCGCCGACCACGCCCACGTCGAGATCGAGGCGACCTGGGGCATCTATCAACGGATGATCGCCGCCTACTTGCACGACGACCGACGCAAAGGTCGCGAGCTGATGGTCAAGCTGATCCACTCGATCAGTGGCGGCGTCCCCAAGGCATTGGCCGAGATCACCAAACTAGGCCGGACCCTGGAGAAGCGCGCCGCCGACGTGCTGGCCTACTTCGACTGGCCCGGCACCAGCAACGGACCGACCGAGGCGATCAACGGCCTCCTGGAGCATCTGCGTGGCTCCGCATTCGGGTTCCGCAACCTGACCAACTACATCACCAGATCGCTGCTATACGCCGGCGGATTCAGGCCGCGACTACACCCTCGGCTGCGAAGAGCCACCCACCCTTTGAAACCCTCAGAAGCGCAGAGCCGATCGACGCACGCTAAAATTGCGGAGAACGTCGGCGAGGGCTGCAACGGTGATGAGGAACTCCTCTTCTGGGCGACCCCTATGACTATGTCAACCTTTTTTGGCCCCAGCATGACGGTTATTCCTGGCCCCACTGAGGAAGCTTCGGGTGACGGCTAACGGGCCCTGGATACGCGCTCGAATAGAGTGGTCAGATGCCAAAGCCGCAACCCACTGCCCGACTGCAGTTCCGCGAAATGACTCATGCCGACCTGAATAACATGGCCTCTCTGCTCGGAGACCCCGAGGTGATGCGTTTTTATCCCGCTCCTAAGTCAACGGCGGAAGCCGCAAGCTGGATTCAGTGGAACCAGGCCAATTATGCAGAGTACGGGTACGGGCTATGGGTGGTCGAAACACATGAGGGAAAATTCGTCGGCGACTGTGGCCTGACCTGGCAACTGGTAAATGGAGTACGGAAGCTTGAGGTCGGATACCACGTGCGATCAGACCTACAGGGCCAGGGCTTTGCAACAGAGGCAGCCACGGCTTGCCTCAATTTCGCGGAAGAACATACTGAGGCCACCGAGCTCGTAGCGATCATCCATCCTGATAACCGGGCCTCTGAGCGGGTAGCCGAGAAAATCGGAATGTATCGTGTCGCTGATGATCGAGGCGGAAACATCATTCGAACAGTCCTCAGCGTGCAATTGTAGACAAGCCCAGGGCATGCCTTGCGGTGACGGATCATCCACCCAAGCATTTGGCGCCGGAGAGAAAGTTGTGACGAGGGATCGCGATCTGAACCCTGTATCCGGCCCCGTCGGCTTCTTTAGCTAGGTGCCTGTTGGGCTATGGTGCGGGCGAGGCGGTATGAGTCGGTGCCGGTTTCGATAATCGTGCCGTTGAAGGTCAACCGGTCCACGATCGCGGCGCAGAGGCGGGGGTCGCTAAAGGTTTTCGTCCAGCCGGAGAATGATTCATTGGAGGCGATCGCGATGGAATTCTTCTCCTCTCGTTCGGTCAGGACCTGGAAGAGGAGTTCGGCGCCTCGGCGGTCCAGTTCCATGTAGCTCAGCTCGTCGATGCAAAGCAGGTCCACGCGGCCGTAGCGGGCGATGGTCTTGGCCAGGACCTTCTCATCGGCAGCTTCGACGAGTTCGTTCACGAGCCGGGTGGCGAGGGTGTACTTGACCCTGTAGCCCTTCCCGGCGGCGGCAGTGCCGAGTCCGATGAGCAGGTGGGATTTGCCGGTTCCGGAGTCCCCGATCAGGCAGAGGGGTTGTCCCTTGCGGATCCATTCCCCGGTGGCCAGGGTGTGGATGGTGGCGGGGTTGATGTTCGGGTTTGCATCGAAATCAAAGTCCCCGAGCCATTTGTCCCGGGGAAAGTTCGCGGCTTTCACTCGGCGGATCGAGGAGCGCCGGTCCCGGTCGTCGCACTCGGCCAGCAATAGCTCGGCCAGGAAGCCCTGGTAGGAGAGTTGTTCCTTCCCGGCGACGGTGAGGGCTTCGTCCAGGACCGCGCGGATGGTGGGCAGGCGCAGCCGGCGGCAGGCCTGGTCCACGGCGGCGACCGCTGCATGTTCGGTCAGGCCGCGGCGCCGGCGCAGGGTCGGGGTGATGGTGGTGGCCGGTGCGGTGGGGCTCATGAGATGTTCTCCTTCGACGCTGTTCCTGCAGGGTGTTCGGTGCGTTTGGCCAGCAGCTCGTCATAGGCATTGACTGAGGGCAGGGGCCGGGCGTCCGGCGGGAGCCCTGCGATGACGGCGGCGGGGTCCATAAGCCGGCGCTGGGTGAGACTGACAACCCGTTGCGCTTTCTCTTCAGCATTAGCATCGGGATGACGGTCGGAACTGGCCCCACCCCGAGAAGAGGTCGTGGCGTGTCTGCGGGCTTCGACCGCGACGACGTCGGCACTGACTGCGCCCACTCCCAGCGCGGCAATGATCCCTGCCTGGATGTCTCCGGCGTCCATGGACCGGTGGAGGAGCAGGACGTCGATCAGTTCGCGGGTCCCGTTGGCGTCGCCGTTGACCCGGCGGGAGGCGGCCCAGAAGGCTTCGTGGGCGGACGTGAACGTCCCGGACTCCCGCGCCCTGGCCAGAGCGGTGGAGCCGGAGAGGGCGCCGGGTTTGGTTTTGAGGACTTCGAGATAGTGATCCAGCTGGACCGACTGCCCGGACCGGGCGGCTACCCGCTGATGCCGGGCGACAACGGCACGGCCGTCGAAGACGAGAACTTCTGAGGCCCGCAGCGAGACCCGGACCTTCTGGCCGATGAACCGGGCAGGGACGGAGTACTTCACCATCCGGACCGTGATCATCGAGGACCTATCAACTCGTGGGTTCAGTACCAGACCCGGATCAAATTCCTCCGCCGGCAGCGGAGCCAGACGAGGTTGTTCGTGGTCGAAGTCCTGCCCGACGGTGCGGATCCTCTCCCTGATCCGCCGACGATCGTCCTGGGCTTCCCATACCCGGATGCGATCGTTGAGCTCATCCAGAGACTCAGCGACGGGCATTAGCGAGAGCCGGTTGCGACGGAACCGGCCCACCTCGCCCTCAACCCCGCCCTTTTCATGCGCCCCTGAGATGCCAGGCTGGCAATAAAAAGCATCAAAATCATAGAACGAACGGAACAACACCCACCGGTCATTCTCCCGGCGCTGCCGGCCCTGCCCGAACACCACCGCCGTGACAGCGCTGGTGAGATTGTCGTAACGGATGTGTTTAGTGGGGACGCCGCCCAGAACGTTGAAGGCCTCGATGTGGCCTTCCAGAAATGCTTCCTGCGCCTGCGTCGGGTAAATCCGGTGGATGGCCTTACCGGAGTGGGACAGCCGGAACACAAACATGTGGCACTTAGTCTTCACACCGTTCAGCACAACCCAGACCTCGCCGAAATCCACCTCCGCCTCCGCGCCCGGCGCATGCTCCTGGGGAACGAACACCTCAACGCGGCGTCCGGCCTCCACATCGATCTGGGCCCGGCGGACCCTCACGTAATCACGCACCGTGGAATACGACAACTCCTGCGCGCCGTGCTCCTCAATGAGCCGGGCCAGGATCCTGCATGCAGTGTGGCGCTGCTTCCTCGGCGCCGTCGTATCCTCGATCAGCATCCCATCGATCGCGCCCTTGAATGGCTCCAGCCTCCACGACACACCTCGTCTGGGTTTGCGTTCCGGAGGGGTAGCTGAGTCCAGTGCCTGCCTCACCGTTCTTCTGTGAACTCCATGCCGGACCGCCAATGCACGAACCGACAGCCCCTCAACCCGTGCGTCCCTTCGGATCCGTGCGAACAATTCCACTCTCGACTCCATCCAGACCAGCCTTCCGCCGCATCCATCCACTGATGAATCCAACGTTGAAGGTGGGGCCACAAATAACCGTCACAAGGTGCCCGGCGAGTCATGAAGCGGGGCCAGGTAGAACCGTCCCACCGGGGCCATCCAAACCTGTCACAGCCACCCCTACGATCCCGGAATCCGGACCCCTGGAAAACAGGATGTGCAGACCACAAACGCACTGGAAATGCGGGAAGGTCAAAGTCGGCGCGGGACCTTCATGGACATGACGAGTTACCCTGAAATCACGGATGGCCGGGAACCAGTACGTGGAATACGCGAAAGGTGTTTGAGGGACGGGGGCAAGATAACCAGCACCAACAGCAGTTCGCTTAGCATGAATCCGGCAGCTACTCCCGTGGCTCCGAACATCTGACCGAGCAGATACATGGCTACAACACCCGACAATGCTCCAACGGCCGTCCCGGCAAGAACGAAACGGGTCTTTAGGGACGGGACCAGTATGTTTCTGATCAGGGGCGTTGACACAGACACGGCAAAGAAGGCACCACCGTAAAACCACATGGTAAGTGAATCAGCTTTGACGGCCTCACCGAACAAAATTTCGGTACCGAATTCACCCAAGAGTCCCAGTCCAAGCATTCCAAATAACCCTAGAACCGAGTGAGCGCCAATTGCTCCCATATGTCGCCGCCTGGGGCTCTCCGCGGCAGGGTCTAGAGTCCATGCTTGCAGAGTATTTCCGAGTGTTGTCACCGTGATAAGCGCGAAGCGGTAAAGCTTGTCAGAAGAGGCGACGCTACCGGCGACTGACGCACTCCCTGTTGCTCCTGCCACTGGCACGGGAGCAGATACGTATACTCCACCAAGGGCGTCGATACCTGCTACACCCAGCCTGGCCCGCAGGCCACGGAGGATTTCGGTAAAACTCCGCCCCACATAAAGCGAGGGCCATTGGAACTTCCGCTGTACCGCAATCGGGCCCACAATGGACGACAATATCCACAGGACAGGGTACGACCAGAGTGATTGGGTGATGAAGATGAGCACAGCCGCCAACAGCGTGGCTACCAAGCGGGGAAACATCTCATAAAGAGCGAGTCCCCTGGGATCTCCAGCACCAATAAAAAACCAGTTGGGCGTCAAGCCATTTAGGCAGAAAGCAAGCGCCATGGCTACCGTAAAGGGTTTGTAACCCTCCGCACCTAAGGCCCACGAGATAACACCAGCTACCGGGAGAACAACTGTAGAAAGAAGTAGCCGCTCGCCCAGCGACTCGGCCCACAGCTTGTGCCTAAAAGCCTCGTCACTTGATTTTGCAACTAGGGCGGGGCCGAGGACATTCCAGCCGTAGGTGATAACAATGCTTCCAAAAGTGCCAACCGCCTGCCCAACAGACAAGCTGTACCATCCGTCTACTCCACCGACGCGCGCAGCAATGGGCAATAGGAGCAAGGGGGCAAGAGTTCCCACCAACGGCACGAATGTGAAGCCTGCGAAACGCTTTAGCAGTAAAGTCCTGCTCATTGGGAGGACCAACCCCTAGGCCCCACGGGTTACCGCTGCCTCAAAATTAGCTGCCGCCTTCGTTGGGCTGTTTTCTCTCATGTCAGACAGACCTCGTGCGGCTAACTTCTCAGCCAGCTGGTGGTCATTGAGAAGGAGCTCAATGTTTTGTTCAAGGCCGGAAGCATCACCCACGGGAGAAAACAGAGCACCGTTTTCCGCATAGGCCCTCACGCCACCAATATCAGTGGAGACCACTGCGCATCCGCTGGACATCGCTTCTGCAGGCGGCAGGTGCCAACCTTCTCCGTCGCTGGCGCAGAGATAAAGTTTGGATGATTGATACGCAGATCGAATCTCCGCTTTAGTCGGATTCTTGATGTACTTCACGGCCGAGTGAAGAGAAATGGGCCTTTCACCCGTACCGAAAGTTATAGCGCGGACTCCTGATTTGTTGCTGACTTGCGAGTTCAGAACCTGGACCACAAGGTCCGCCCTCTTCCAGGGAACATCGGAAATCATGGCACAGATGTCGTAGGCACGTTCGCTGAGCGGAGGCCCCGCCGGGAATTCCTCGGGGTCGATACCGTTCGGAACGAGATCGCATTCCTCCCCCAATGACCTCATGTGGGCTTGCAGCCAAGGAGCGATAACGATTTTTCTTATGGGGAGTTTCCAAGTCGCATCAATAAATTCAGGTTCAGCCGACCAGTCCTCATAGTGTTGGATGAAGTAGGACGCAGGAATTCCCTGCCGCCGCGCTGCTTTTTCAACAAGCTTCGCCGTCTGAACTTCCGTGGCCACGAGGTAGTCAGTCCTGGGCAGCATTGCGGGCATCAAATAGGGCAGCGTATAGGATCGGATCCTCGTGTCCAAGTCCATCCATTTCGGCTTGCGAAACGGGCGCAGCCCAGAAATGACGGATGAGATAGGTCGCCGGAAGTCTTTGTCCCGGCGCTTGGCGCCCCACAGAAGTAATGCGTGAATCAACGTCACCTCATATCCCCGCCCGGCCAGGAAATTCGCGTAGCCGTAAACCACTTTGTAGCCGCCGATAGGGTACTTACTGAACCCGGGGAGAACAATCGCTATCTTTCCCCGATAGGACGACGTGGCACCCAAATTTGATCCTTGGGACTGCTTCTTATCGTTCGGCACTTCTCTCCGTAATAGCTTGGTCAACAACACATTCTTCTCAGCTTTCCCAGTTTTGCCTGGGCGGGTCTCCAAGCGTTTGCCACGGTTGATCAACTCCAGTGGCATGCCCGCCAGGAACTCTACGAAACAGGGCACGGCGATATCCCCTCGCTGCAGCCCTGTGACCAGGGTCCTCAACGTCGTTGTCCACCGATGTCCGCTTTGGAAAGGAGCAATGCCTGCTTCAAATCCGTGGACAGGTCGCGTGACCCGCGCAGAGAGGGTGTCCGCCATCACCTTGCGCCACCCGAAGCTCAACCCATGCGCTGTTTTCAGGATCGAAATTGGGCTTGCGCTGCCTTCATATTTTCTGGAAAGAGCAACCAGGTGTTGGAAGGAGGCAAAAATGCTTTTCTGTGCGCCTACCTCGCCCAACACGTTTCCTCCGTGTTGTACGTAGTCTTGGATAACGTCACCCAGCACCGCGACTCCCCCCGAGGATTTCGCACAGACCGCCAGCCAGTGGTCATGAACCTGGGAGACAGTGTTCAGCCGCGGAAAAGGCAGCGCCAAGTCCAGCAAATCAGACCGAAAAAGCGCCAAGCTGCCTGTCACCTGGTTCTGGGCCAGCAGCGCGTCGAGGTCAACATTCTTCCTTTGGGTGGAGGAGGTGATCACTTCATTACCGGGAAGTCTGATCACCCGTGCTTGCCCGGACACGAGGCTTGCGTTCTGCAGGTGCGGAAGCATCACCTCAAGCTTGGATGGATACCAATAGTCGTCCTGGTCAGAAAGCGCCACCCATTCGGCTTCGGAAGGGACATTCCGAAGTGCCCGCTCGAAGTTTCCGAAAAAGCCCAGCCTGTCATCGAAGCCAATGACCTGGAAGCGCTCGTCGCCAGGCAACTCGTGGTCAACGAAGTCGCGGATTTGCTCTGATCCGCCATCTGCCGAGATGACGCACAGAAAGTTCGAATGAGTCTGTTGCTGAATTGACCGCAACTGGGCAGCGAAGAGCTTCAGGTCAGGCTGATAAGCCGCGAGTGCGACCACGCCGAAAGAATTGGCATCAAAGGGCATGAGGTCTTACCGCTATTCCGCCAGTACCTGGCCGAGGTACGCTTTCAGGGCATCCCGGGCAGGTCGGGGCTGGAAACCAGACACCTTAATCTTGCCGAGATCCAGAGCGCTGTTGAGTGGTCGAGGAGCTGCAGACTTGCCGCGGAAGTATTCCTCCGTACTGACACCTGTAACGGCGTCACGCCCACGCCCCGACAGCTCGAAAACATCGCGGGCTACCTGAGCCCACGACTGCGGTTCCCCGTCATTGCTGAGGTTGTACGTTCCGTACTCTGCCTCTGACTCCAGCAGATGTCGGATGCCCGCTGCGATGTCTTCGGTGAAGCTGAGCCGGCCAACCTGGTCGTTGACCACGGACGGCTCTATGCCTCGGCCAGCGAGGGATGCCATGGTCCGCACGAAGTTGTTGCCCTCACCGATAACCCAGCTGGTCCGCACGATGTAGTGGCGGGGAACCACGCTGACCACGGCGTCCCCTGCGGCCTTGGTCTGGCCATACACACCCAGAGGGGTGAAGGGTTCGGTTTCGCCATGGCTCTCCCGGGCACCATCAAAGACGTAGTCGGATGAGACGTGCACAAGGGTGAGGTCATGTTCGACGGCGGCGCGGGCCAGCCGAGCGACGGCGGCAACGTTGACGGACCAGGCGGCCGCCCTGCCCTCCGCCGTTTCCGCAGTGTCGACCGCGGTGTAAGCGGCGGCATTGATGATCGTGGAGTAGTTCTTCCAGTTCCGCTCCAAGAAGGACGCTTCGCTGTCCAGATCGAAGCCGGCGCGCCCGGCAAACTCAACAGTTGCGTCTGCGTCGTACAGTTTCCGCAGCGCCTTACCCAACTGACCGTCTGCACCTACAACGAGGATCTTCTTGGGCGGCATCGGTACAACATCCGAGAGGCGGGGGTGCGCCTTGTCCTTCTCGGACAGTTCTGCTTCCTCCAGCGGCACTGGCCAGCTGATCGCCGCAGTCTCGTCCGCGAGGTTCAGGAAAGTGTATTGGCCCTGGGCATCCGCTGACCAATGGTCGTTGACCAGGTAGGTGTAGGCCGTGTTGTCTTCCAAGGTCTGGAAAGCGTTGCCCACGCCGCGCGGAATGAAGATCGCCTGGCTGGGGTCCAGTTCAGCGGTGAAAACTGCACCGAACGACGGGCCCTCGCGGAGGTCCACCCATGCGCCGAAGATCCGCCCGGTGGCCACCGAGATGAACTTGTCCCACGGTTCGGCGTGGATGCCGCGCGTGGTTCCGGCCTTCTCGTTGAAGGAGACGTTGTTCTGGACGGGGCGGAAGTCCGGCAGCCCGAGGGCCACCATCTTTTCCCGTTGCCAGTTTTCCTTGAACCAACCACGGTTGTCGCCATGCACCGGCAGATCGTAAAGGACGACGCCGGGAATCGGCGTTTCGTGCGCGGTCAGCTTTTTCGAGAAAGCGATCTGCATCGTCTACTGGCCCTGTTCCTTGTACTTGGCTTCGGTCTGGGCCTTCTGCGGGCGCCACCAGTTTTCGTTCTCGCGGTACCAAGCGATGGTGTCCTCGATGCCGGCGTCGAAATTGGAAAACTTCGGTTCCCAGCCGAGCTCGTCGCGGAGCTTGGTGGAGTCGATGGCGTAGCGCAGGTCGTGGCCCGGGCGGTCCACCACATGGTCATACGCGTCCGGGGCCTGGCCCATGTGTTTCAGGATCAGTTCAACAACGTCCTTGTTGTCCTTCTCCCCGTCGGCTCCGATCAGGTAGGTCTCGCCGATTTTTCCCTTGGCGATGATGGCCAGTACGGCCGAGGAGTGGTCGTTGGCGTGGATCCAGTCGCGAACGTTCTCGCCCTTGCCGTAGAGCTTGGGCCGGATTCCGTCGATCACGTTGGTGATCTGGCGCGGGATGAACTTCTCCACATGCTGGTATGGGCCGTAATTGTTGGAGCAGTTGCTGATGGTCGCCTGCAGCCCGAAGGAACGGACCCAGGCGCGGACCAGCAGGTCAGAGCCGGCCTTCGTGGAGGAATACGGGCTGGACGGGTTGTACGGGGTCTGCTCGGTGAACCGCTCCGGGTCATCCAGTTCCAGGTCGCCGTACACCTCATCGGTGGAGATGTGGTGGAAACGCTTGTTGTGCTTCCGCGCGGCCTCGATCAGCGTGTACGTGCCAATGATGTTGGTATCCAGGAACGGGCGGGGATCATGCAGGGAGTTGTCGTTGTGTGACTCCGCCGCGTAGTGGACCACAACGTCTGCCTGCGCAACCAGTCCCTCCACCAGGCTGGCGTCAACGATGTCGCCCTGCACGAACGTGAACCGTTTCTCTGGCAGCCCCCGCAGCGACTCCAGGTTCCCCGCATACGTCAACTTGTCCAATACCGTGACATGGTCGTCGGTATTTTCCAGAACATAGTGGACGAAATTGGAACCAATGAAGCCGGCACCGCCGGTGACAAGGAGATTCTGCATTGTGCCAGCTTACCGGTTGCCGAGTGGGCGTTTGGCGGGATCCCGTCATGCGGTCCAGGGGTAGATTACCGTTTTAGCCGCCGCCTAGCCTCCAGGATCAGCCGCGCGAGCATAACTCGCGCGGCAATGATCCGGCCAAGCGAACGGAATCCGGCGGGGGTTTCATTGCTGTCGTGCAGCCGCCTTAACAAGGTGGATTTTTCCAAGTGCGTAATTGATCTCGAGAGATTGCCGCAGATAGCCAGCCAGAGATCGTGCGACTCGTGCACGTAGGAAGGAATCGGAGTGAAGACGGGCACCATGTCCCGCCGGAATGCCATCCCGCATCCATAGTAGGCGCGGTAACCGATCATCACGCCAAGCAGATTTGCAATGGGTTTCCTGTCCCATGCGGAGAGCAGCCGCGGAATCCATGGCCGCGGACCGCCACCAAGCATTTCAAAGTTCGAGGCAACAACTCGGGCTGACTCCAGGGCTTCGACCATGGCTGCGACCCTTCCCGGGATCCAGACATCGTCCTGGTCTGAAAGGAAGATGTACTCGCCCCGGCTTGCTGCGACCGCCGCTTCGAACGAGCGGACGTACCCACGGTTCTGCGGACTCTCGATGAGCCGGATCCTCGGGTCAGTGATCGAGCGGATGACTTCGATGGTGTTGTCCGGGGATGCATCGTCGACGATGACAACTTCATCGTTCGCGCCAAGCTCCTTGAGTATGGACTGCAGTTGCTCCGCGATATATGGCGCGCCGCGGTAGCTTGCCATGCAGACGCTGACTCGGATGGCATAAGGCGGTAGAGGCTGATCGCTCGTCATGAACCCGACACTAACGGATTCGGGGATTGAAGCATTACTGGAGGAATTGGGCCGGCACCTTCCGGGCGCTCGGCAGCAAAGCTGCGGACGGGACCGACTCGCTCGTACCGCCATGCTCGCGCTAGGATGCGAGACGCTGGGACGCTGGATCCGTTTAGATGACAGCCCAAGATGCCCGCACTGTCCGCGCGGGGCCCCGGTTCGGGCCCCAATCGCAGCGTTGATATAGTTGGGATAATATGCGCAATTTGGAAAACAACCGTGTGCTTGTCATCATGCCGGCGTGGAACGAGGCTGATTGCGTAGGGGCAACTGTGGCCGAAGTGCTGACCCTCGACGAACCCTACGATGTGCTGGTGGTGAATGACGGCTCCACCGACGAGACCCCTCGTATAGCGGCGTCCGCGGGCGCTACAGTCCTCAACCTCCCCTTTAACCTTGGAGTTGGCGGCGCCATGCGGGCCGGGTTCCGGTACGCCCAGCGCCTTGGATACAGTCAGGTTATTCAAGTTGACGCGGACGGGCAGCACGATCCCAGAAACATCCGAGAAGTACTCAACGGCCTGGAATCAGCGGACATCTCGATTGGTGCCCGTTTCGCCAATCGCGGAGATTACACGGTGAAGGGTCCCCGCAAATGGGCCATGAAACTTCTGGCCTCTGTCCTCTCCAAACTGGCCAAAACGACTCTCACGGACGTCACCTCGGGCTTCCGCGCAGGCAACAGCAGGGCGATTGTCCAATACCTTGACCACTACCCGGCGGAGTACCTTGGCGACACGATCGACTCCTTGGTGGTAGCCATTCGTTCCGGACTCTCAGTCACGCAAGTGCCGGTAGAAATGCGCCCACGGCAAGGCGGAACTCCCAGTCACCATCCCATTAAGGCGGCGGTGTACCTGGGGCGCTCGTTCTTTGCGCTGGCGTTTGCGCTGACTCGCCGGCGGTCCCACGTGGCATTGCCACTTCAGACAATGGCAGGACAGAAATGATGCCGAACATCGCCGCTTTTCTTCTGGCTCTGGCAATTGTCGGGCTGGTAGCTGAGATGCTCCGCCGGAAGAAACTGCGCGAAAAATACGCAATATGGTGGCTCGTCGTTGGAGTCGCCACGCTTGTTCTGGCTGCGTTTCCCCAGCTTCTGGTGTATATAGCAAGGGTCGTTGGCGTCCAACTGCCTTCCAACCTTTTGTTTATCCTCAGCATCCTCATGCTTCTTGGTGTTTGCCTGCACCTTTCGTGGGAAATATCCGTGGTAGAGGAGGAAACCCGTGCCTTGGCGGAGGAGGTTGCAATACTCCGCATCCAGGTGGAGCGGCTTACCGGCCTATTGCCGGTCAGTGGGGGTAACGGCAGCCAAGATCCGGAAGGTCAGTAGCAGTGACTGAGACCTCCTTGGATATTTTTGTTCCATACTGGGGCGACCCCGATTACATGAAGCTGACTGTCGACAGTGTCTTGGCGCAGACTAACCCACGTTGGTTCCTCACCATTGTGGACGACGCCTACCCGGATCCGACCATTGAGGAATATGTGGCCGGAATTGCGGACCCTCGGATCACTTACTTTAAGAAGCCTAAAAACGAAGGCATCACTGAGAGTTTCAGGACGTCCATTCAGATGGCGCGGCAAGAACTGGTTGCGGTGGTTGGTTGCGATGACGTCCTCCTGCCCAACTACGTGAAAACCGTTCTGGAAGCACACGACGCCTATCCGGACGCCGACATTATCCAGCCGGGCGTACGCGTCATCGATGCGGCAGGCCAACGCGTGAAGACCCTCGTGGACACTGTTAAACAACGGATCCTCAAACCCCGGTCTACGTCACCACTCTTGCTTTCGGGCGAGAAGCTGGCCAGCAGTCTCCTGCACGGCGACTGGCTGTATTGGCCCTCGCTCACCTTCAAGACCGACTCGGTGCGAACAGTTGACTTTCGTGACGAATTCCCCATTATTCAAGACCTTGCCCTCATTGTGGACATGATCCTGCAGGGAAGATCTCTGCTGCTGGTGCCGTCGGAAAGCTTCGCATACCGCCGACACACGGAAAGCGCATCCTCGCGGCTCATTGTGGATGGGTCTCGCTTTACCGGCGAAAGAGACTATTTCTCTTTGGCCGCGCGCCTTGCCCGTGCTCAGGGGTGGCGACGGGCGGAGTTGGCTGCGCGGCTGCATCTCACTTCCAGACTGCACGCTTTGTCGCTGATACCTGCCCTGCTGAGGTCCCGCGACAGCGGCGCTTTTCGCACCATGGTCCGTCACGGGCTGGGAACATAATGGGCAGGGCTAAAAGTACAGTGACGGCTGCCGTCGTGAGCACCTTCAATCCTCAGCCCAACCTCATTCGAAACTGTCTCGCGCTCCTTGAACAGTGCTCCGAGGTGGTAGTCGTAGATGATGGAAGTACTTCCCCTGACGAAGCTGTCTACGCTCAGCTGGGCGCGCTTGGCTGTGTCGTTCTGCGCCTCGAGAGCAATATGGGCATCGCCGCGGCACTCAACAAGGGCGTTGAAGTGGCCCGCTTGCGTACTGCCGCTCTTGAATTCGTACTGACTATGGATCAGGATTCACTCGTACCGCCGGGCTTCGTTCATGCTCTTGAACACGCTGCTGCCGCTGCTGCCGCTGCTGGGCTTTCTGTTGGAATGGTTTCGCCCGGCAAGGTCAGCGGATTGCCAAGCCGGCCACTAACAACACATAAAGGCGTGGTCATCGGTGATGAGCCAGTCCAATCAGGACTACTGATACCCGTTGCTTCCCTGGACAAAGTGGGCCAATTTAACGAGAAGCTGTTTATAGATGGCGTCGACAGTGAGTTCTACCTGCGGGCAAAGGCCAACAAGCTACTTTGCATCATTGCCCCCGGACCCGAACTGGTTCATTCACTGGGAGCCATGGTTCCGGCCAGAATCGGCAGTTGGCATCTGAGGCGGGGCCGCAAACCTCTGATGGTGAGAACAGCAGCGCCTTGGCGCTACTACTTCATCGTCCGTAACCGCGTCCTGCTGGCCAGGAGGTTCGCGCTTCAGGAACCATACTGGAGCATGAGAGGGCTGGTGCTGGACTTACGGCACCTGTTACTGGTGAGCGTTCTGGCACCGGGTAGACGTGAACGGCTCTCCTACGCCCGGCTTGGCCTTCGTGACGGCCTCCTGGGACGCAGCGGTCCACGACCAGAACAGTAGGCCTCGTGCAACTGCCGTTTTGGCACTGGATGCAGAGTGGTGAATGATTGAAGCCATGCGTGGAATTATTCTGGCCGGCGGAACTGGATCGCGGCTGCACCCGATCACCCTTGGCATCAGCAAGCAGCTCGTCCCGGTGTATGACAAGCCAATGATCTACTACCCGCTGTCCACACTCATCCTCGCGGGAATCAGGGATATTCTCATCATTACCACTCCCCATGACGCAGACCAGTTTCAGCGTCTCCTGGGAGACGGGTCGCAGTTCGGCATCAATCTGACCTACGTGCAGCAGCCCTCCCCCGATGGCCTTGCCCAGGCTTTCATTTTGGGTGCGGAACACATCGGGGACGAAACTGTCGCCCTCGTCCTAGGGGACAATATCTTCTACGGCCAAGGGATGGGCACGCAGCTCCGACGCCATGCGAACATAGACGGCGGCGCCGTGTTTGGCTACTGGGTAAAAGATCCCAAGGCCTACGGAGTCGTTGAATTTGATGATGACGGCAGGGCCCTCTCGCTCGAAGAAAAGCCGGAGAAGCCAAAGAGCCACTACGCGGTGCCCGGGCTGTACTTCTACGACAACAACGTTGTGGACATAGCCAAAAGTCTCAAACCTTCCCCGCGCGGGGAGCTCGAAATTACGGACGTCAACAGGATTTACCTTGAACGAGGCAAGCTTCAGGTTGAGATCCTCCCACGCGGAACCGCGTGGTTGGACACCGGAACATTCAACGACCTCAGCGACGCATCGAATTTCATCCGCACTGTCGAGAACCGTCAAGGTCTTAAGATCGGGGCTCCAGAAGAGATTGCTTGGCGCCAGGGCTTCCTGACCGACGACGAACTCCGCTCCCGGGCAGAACCGCTTGTCAAGAGCGGTTACGGAAGCTACCTCTTGGGCCTTCTGGAGGACTAAGGTCCGCGGCGTGAGCCGCACCTGCCGTCTACCTGCCGTCTTTCCGTGGAGTCTTCATGAGTTGGTTTTCTGTCATTCCCATGGCCGCCGTATGCTTAGCCCTGCTGTTTCTGCCTGGCACGCTACTCATCCTGGCTCTCGGCCTTCGCAACCCTGCCTTTATTGCTGTTGCTCCCCTTCTGACAGTAAGTATTGTGGCCGTCACCGCCATATTGACACCATATTTCGGAGTGGACTGGTCGGTCCTGCCAGTAGCAGTTGCATCACTGTCGCTTGCCGCAGTTTTCCTTGCAGCCCGAAGAATTCCGAAACTACGGCAGCCGCACCAGCCATGGCGGACCGCCATCGGAAGTTCCAGACGGATGCTGGTTCTCGCAACAGTGGGCTTTGCTCTCGGCGCTGTCTCGATAGGGCTGCAGTTGCGCGCGGCGTTTGGCCGGCCTGAGAACATCTCCCAGACCTTCGACAATGTCTTCCACCTGAATGCCATCCGTTACGTCCTGGAGACTGGAAACGCCTCTTCGATGACGATTACGGGGATGACCAACGGCGACAATCCTCCATACTTTTATCCCGCTGCTTGGCATGGCTTGGCATCGCTTCTTATACAAGTAACGGGCCTCCCCTTGCCAGTCGCGGTCAACGTACTCAACCTTTGTGTCGCTACAACCGTCTGGACCCTGGGCTGCATGCTCCTGGTGAGGTCGATAATGGGCTCAAACGCCTATGCCATCGGCGCGGCAGGCGTTCTGGCAGCCGGCTTTGGATCCTTTCCCATCCTGTTGCTGGACTTTGGGGTCCTGTACCCGAACTTCCTGTCTGTAAGCATGCTTCCGGGAGCACTGGCCTGCGTAAACGTGTTTTTCGGAACAAGTATCTTTGCGAACGTTGGCCCGCTTGCAAGGTACTCGCTGGCCCCACTTTCAGCCCTCGGCGTTGCCGTCGCTCACCCTAACGGTGTGATGTCTTTGGCAGCCATGTCTGTTCCAATCCTTCTCGCTGCCTTTACAACCTTCGCGATAAGGCAGCGTAGGGCGGGTAGGCCAGCAGGCGTAACGATCCTCGCGGGCGCGGGACTGCTGATAATTCTCGCCATTATTGCTGTCCTTTGGATGTACGTTCGTCCACCGGCCGCGGCCGCAACGTGGCTGCCCGTACAGACTCCCGGACAGGCAGTCGGGGAGATTCTGACAAATTCCGCCATGCAGCGGCCCCCAGCTTGGCTTGTCAGCGTCCTCGTCATCGCAGGCCTAATTTATGTCTTGAAGCGTCCTTCCTCTGCATGGCTTTCCGCTTCCTTCGCGGTCATTGCGGCACTCTTTGTCATGGTTTCCGCTGGCCCTGCAGGGACGCTTCGCGACACTCTGACCGGAGTCTGGTACAACGACAGCTACCGCCTAGCCGCACTGCTCCCGGTGGCCGGGGTGGCCCTGGGAGCTATCGGTGCGGCGTGGGCCATTCAATCACTGCAGAACCGCATCACATCGATTTCCCAACAGACTGCCTTCACTTCCACACTGCGAACACCGGTTGCTATGTACACTGTTGGACCCCTTGCCTTCTTGGCTATGCTGGGAATCCTCCAGGCACCACCAATGCTTACGCCGGTCCGGTCCGCACAAGCGAATTACTCAACATCGCCTGACTCCCCCTTGGTCAGTTCCGATGAAATGGCTCTGATCGAAGAACTCGATCAGTATGTACCGCCGGAAGCCACTATTGCGGTCAATCCCTGGACCGGAGGTGCGATGGCGTTTGCCATGGCCGACCGCAACACAACATCCAAGCACACACTCACAACGTATACAAAGGCCACCGAACTGTTGAACGACAAATTTCGGGAAGCAGCAAGCGACCCGGCCGTATGCCCTGCTGCGCGCGTCAACAACGTTCGCTTTGTACTGGACTTCGGGACCCGGGAGGTCCATGGGGGAAACCACGGTTTCCAAGGGCTGCAGATTCCCGATGCGACACCGGGGTTCGAGCTTCTGGCCCAGCATGGCGAGGCCAAGTTGTTTGAGGTTACCGCCTGCGACTGACGTCGACGTATCGCAGCCGGTTCCAGGGCCTGCCTCACCGTCCTCTTGTGAACCCCGTGCCGGACCGCCAGCGCACGAACCGGACAGGCTTCAACCCGGGCATCCCTTTGGATACGTGCGGACAACTCCACTCTCGACTCCATCAAGACCGGGCCTCCGGCAATCCATCCACTGATGAATCCAACGTTGAAGGCGCGGCCGCGAATAACAGTCACAAGCCACTGGGCCATCTTTGCGCAATAAGCACGCGCTTGAGGGCGCCAGGGCGCACAGAACCAAGCTAATGCTGCAGGGCCTACAGCGCGTTCGCACCCATGAACTGAGGTTCTTTGCTCCTGCGGCCGGGATCAGGACCGCAGAAGAGCAACTGCTTCATGAATGGAACCATCAAACTTGACGTTGCCGTGCTCCAACAGAATCCCACGCTCACAAATCCGGGACACAAGATCGAGGTCGTGGCTTACCACGACGAGAGTCTTCCCGTCGCGGGCCAGTTCCTGAATCTTGTCTATGCACTTCCGTTGGAACGGCTCGTCGCCGACAGCAAGGATTTCGTCAATCAGGAATACTTCAGGATCGGTGTGGACAGCTACCGAGAACGCCAGCCGAAGGTACATCCCCGAGGAGTAGAACTTCACCTCAGTATCGATGAACTGACCAATTTCCGAGAACTCGACAATGTCATCGAACCGGTCCCTGACCTGCTGTTCGGTCATTCCCAGAATGGCCCCGTTCAGGAAGACATTGTCCCGGCCGGAGAGGTCCGGGTGGAAGCCTGCCCCGACCTCAATGAGGCCGGCTACTCTCCCCCTCGTCCTCACAGATCCCGTATCCGGCAGCATGACACCCGAGATGTGTTTCAGCAATGTAGACTTCCCGGATCCATTCAACCCCAGGAGTGCCACAGTTTCACCGGTCTTGATCTCGACAGTGACGTTCTTCAGGGCATGGAACTTCTCCGAAAGGTCGCCCTTGCGGCCTTTCACCAGCCACACCACTGCTTCCTTAATGGAGCGGGTGTGGCGCAGCACGAATTGCTTGCTGATATCCGTGACTTCGATTGCGTTGACCACTTACAGCTCCTGCGCGAAACGGCCCTCGAGGCGCCGAAAGGTGAATTGGCCCAACGTAACTACTGCCAGTGCGACCGCGAGGCCAACTGGCAGCCACAGGCTAAAGAGATCAGGGGGCATCGCAGCCGTGCCGTCCGTCGTGGGGAACCAGAAGGCGTAGTGGAACAATTCGACCCCGATGGTGATCGGATTGGCTTGGTAAACGGCGAACCATCCTGAGCCCAACTTCTCGTGCACCATGGTCCAGGCGTACATAACGGGCGAAGCCCAGGTAGCCACCATCAACAACATGTCCACGAGGTTTTCCGAATCGCGGAAGTAGACGTTGGCGGCTCCGAAGAGCAGCCCCAAGCCCGTAGCGAGCAGCCCTACGATGAGAAATCCGGCCACAGCAGCAAGCAACTGAACGAAGTTGGGTTTCCATCCGGCGATGACGCAGCCGGCTACGAGCACCACCAACTGCGGGAAAAAGTGGACTGCCGACACCCATACGGAAGCCACAGGAAAGAGTTCCCGCGGCAGGTAGATCTTCTTGATCAGGTTCCCGTTATTGACGATCGACCGCGCAGCGTTACCCAGAGCTTCAGAGAAGAAATTGATCAGAACTATGCCGGAGAAAAGGTAAACGGCGTAGTTGGCCAGCCCGTCGGGATTTCTTGGGCTGCGCTCCAGCCCTAGAAAAACGCCCAGGGCCACGTAGAAAACGACGAATTGCACTCCAGGCTTGACGTACGACCACAACAGCCCGAGAACGGAGCCGCGGTAGCGGACCTTGAGTTCCTTGCGCACCAACAGCTTAAGAAGGAAGCTCGACTGCTTTATGTCGCGCAGACCGCTCCCCAGCCCAGGCGTGGTCAGTTCGCTTGGAGAAATTGCGCTCACTTGATCTCGTTCTGGGTGTGCTGCTCGAACGTCTTCCTCCAGGACTCAATGGAGGTGAGGTCGTGCAGGGCAGCCTTGTATTTCTTGCTGAGTGCGGGCCACTCCTTGAGGAGGGTAGCGTGAACCCGAGCGCTTTCCGCCAACATTTTCCGGAGCTGCTGTGGATCGCGCCGGTACCAGGACGCACCGGTTCCTTCGGCGTTCGAGACGACGGCACTGTCGTACTGTGCCATGCGCCACCAACGGTTGTCCTGGTGGGCAACCGTGGTTTGGGGCCGTTCGGCAGTGCTGCCTTTGACAGGGCTTGCCAACTGCCGGACAACGGTCTTGGCTGCCCACGGCAACAACGTGATCTTTGACGGCTGCGAAGGTCCATGACCGCGGCGGGGCGGCTTGTCCATCTTTGGCGAGGGAAAGTCCTCCGGATCCGGACGGAAGACAGAGTCCGAGTGTCCTGACATCATCTCGCGGATCTTGGGCAGTTTTGTGTCAAGCAGGTCCGGCAGCGCCGACGGGCCCTTAAGGACGTCTTCCAGCGCCCATTGACGTCCCTCTGCTGTTGCGTATTGCATCGACACCAGATGCTTTACGTCGGCGTACTGGGATTCCTTGATCACACGGCCGCCAAATTCGTAGGGGCTGTGCAGGAGAGCCGCCACCACCCGGTTCCTGGCGTGGAAGTACGCCTGCCATCCGACAAGGTCGTCCTTGTCAATCCAGGAAACATGCCATACGGCGGAGCCGGGAAGCGAAACAGTCGGATAACCGTGGGCCTTGGCCCGCAGGCCGTATTCAGAGTCGTCCCATTTGATGAACAGCGGAAGCGAAAGTCCTATCTCCCGGATCACCTGGGTGGGGATCAGGCACATCCACCAGCCGTTGTAATCTACATCGCAGCGGCGGTGCAGCCAGGACGTTTGACGCAAATTCGAGGACATGAAGTCGTGACCCAGAATCATGTCCTCGCTGGGCAGGGACGGCTGGAACCTATACGGGTTCACAATCTCGCCGAAGGTGTGCAGCACAGTTCGGTTGTACAGGTCAAACATGTGGCCGCCCACGAGGGTGGGCGTCTTGCAGCGATCGGCGAAGGTCAGGAGTCGAATGATGCTTTCAGGTTCGACGACGACGTCATCGTCCATGAGCAGGACGTAGTCGCTGCCGTTTTCCACCGCTTCAAACATGCCCCGGGCGAACCCGCCGGACCCGCCGAGGTTGGTCTGGTTGATAATGCGCAGTTTCCCGTTCAGCGACTTTTTGACGTCGTCGAAGCCTTCTGCCTCGGAAAGCTTCTGGGTGCCTTGATCGACGATGAGGATCTCTTGAACATGCTCGAGCGCTTCCTCGGCCTCGGCAAGCAGGCGGAGATTGTTGAGGCAAAAGTCAGTCTTGTTAAGAGTGGTGATCTGAAGAGTGACAGATCCTGGTTTGCTCTCCGCAGCGGGCCCCTGCCACTCGGCGTCGAGCATAATGAGCGGCTCCGTGCCGGCGAGAAGGTCAAACCAGTACCAGCCGCCGTCACCGAAGGGCGCGAGGGAAAGCTCGAAGTGGTTGTCTGCAATCCCCTCGACACGGCGCGTGTCCACGCGCTGCAGAGAGCCCCGGGCATTGGACTTATACACGATGACTGAACCCGTGCCTTGAGTCCGGACCTGGAGTCGAATCTTGTCCACGGTCGTCCAGCGCCGCCAGTAGCTGGCGGGGAATGCATTGAAGTAGCTGCCAAACGATACCCGCTCGCCTGCACGCACGGACGTCGAATGCCGGGAAAGGAAGTCCTCAACGTGGGCTTCCTTTGTCGGGCTGCTAATAGTCCGGGCACTCGCAGGCTTACCGTCCCGGTCACCCACGGTGGGCAGTTGAATGCCGGTGGCAGTCCCCATATCCATGTAGAGGGGGACCGTGTCCATCTGGCTTGCACTCGGGAGTATCACCCGCTGCAGTGTGTCCCATCGTTCAGAGGCAACCCTGTCCGCAGCAGCCGTCGTGTTCTTTGGGCTTTTGGTTGAGACACTCATGCGTCCACGCCTCCGCTTTCGAGCTCTGCGCCGCTTTCATAATGCGGCCGGATCTTGTTGTCGAACATGCTTAGCGCCGATCCGATGGCCATGTGCATGTCCAGGTACTTGTAGGTGCCAAGCCGGCCGCCAAACAGGACGTCTTTCTCTGCGGCAGCGAGGTCGCGGTACTTGAGTAGGCGCTCCCTGTCGGCGGAGGTGTTGACTGGGTAGTACGGCTCGTCGCCCTTTTCGGCGAAGCGTGAGAACTCACGCATGATGACGGTCTTTTCCGTCTGGTAGTCGCGCTCCGGGTGGAAGTGGCGGGGCTCGATAACCCGGGTGTAGGGGACGTCGTCGTCGTTGTAATTCACCACTGACGTGCCCTGGAAGTCCTCGATATCGAGGACTTCCTCCTCGAAGTCAATGGTGCGCCACGAGAGGTCGCCCTCGGCGTAGTCGAAGTAGCGGTCAACCGGCCCGGTGTACACGACGGGGATGTTGCCGACAACCTTGTTCTTGCTGTACTCGTGCGACTCGTCGAAGAAATCGGTATTCAGCCGCACGTCGATGTTCGGGTGTTCTGCCATCTTTTCGATCCAGGCCGTGTAGCCGTTCGTGGGGAGGCCCTCGTACTTGTCGTTAAAGTACCGGTTGTCGTAGTTGTAACGCACAGGCAGCCGGGAGATGATGCCGGCGGGCAGGTCCTTGGGATCCGTCTGCCACTGCTTGCCGGTGTAATGCTTGATGAACGCTTCATACAAAGGCCGCCCGATGAGCTGGATTCCCTTGTCGTTGAGGTTCTGGGGATCAGTTCCAGCAAGTTCGCCGGCTTGTTCCTGAATGAGCTCCCTCGCCTGGCCGGGGGTGAGGTTGGCGCGGAAGAACTGATTAATGGTGGCCAGGTTGATTGGCAGGGAGTAGACCTCGCCCTTGTGCACGCCGTACACCTTGTGGACGTAGTTCGTAAAGGTGGTGAACCGGTTGACGTACTCCCACACGCGCTCGTTGGACGTGTGGAACAAGTGCGCACCGTACCGGTGCACCTCGATGCCGGTCTGCTCTTCCTTCTCGCTGTATGCATTGCCGCCGATGTGGTGGCGGCGGTCGATGACGACGACCTTCAGGCCGAGCTCGGTAGCGGCCTGTTCTGCGATTGTCAGGCCAAAAAAGCCGGACCCTACAATGACGAGGTCAGCGGTCACAAAATCTCCTGGTTTGAATGCGGGCAGCGCAATGGTGCGCATTGTCTGCTGCTCTAGCCTACCCGAGTGATTGTGGCGCCCGTCGAATCGGGCTGCTGTCACCCCTCGTCTCACTGGGCAGTGCTGGGGGTCCCGGCTGAGCACTGGGGCGGTCCACAACATGTCTGCCAGCGCACCCGGGGAGCTTATCCACATAGGACATAACGGAGCGGCGCGCATTCAGCGCCTCTGGCTAGCGTGAGTGCAAAGGCACCAAAGGATCTGCACCCATGACGCTTCACTGCACCCTGGTCCGAGGCCCGCAGTCGCCGCAGGCCGGACTACCCCTGGAACTCACTGTCACGGCTCCTCCCGGCACGTCCGGTGAGGCAATCCACGCTGAGCTCGTCAGGACGTTCGGCACGGGAGCTGTCTTTGTTGGCGGGGAGGACCTGTGCTCCCTGAGCCTCGGAACGGCGCCCCTGGTCCCGGGCGCCGTGCTGGTTGACGGCGGAAGCCAGCCCGCTGGCCGGAGATCCCGGCGGCGGCCCGACTCCGATCCCGCCGCCCCCATCGCTTTGGCTGTTCACAGCGGCGCCGGAGCCGGCACCCTGATCCCCCTGCAGCGCGGCACGTACACCATCGGCAGAAGCAATACGCGCATAGTGATCCCGGACCCTGAACTTTCCCGGGAACATGCCCGCCTGGTAGTCACCGAAAAGGACATCATGATCGTCGATCTGGGCAGTGCCAACGGCACGTACATCGACGGCGAACGGGTCCGCCATGCACTGATCTCGACGGTTTCCTCCATCCGCTGCGGCAGTTCGATGATGTCCCTGGTCTTTCTGGATGCCCCGGACAAAGCACTTGCCGACGCCGGCACTTCAGTCCAGGATCCCCTCACCGTTGCGGGGCGTCCAGAGTCCGGCAACCGTGGCATCCTTTTGCTTACTGCCGTGCTCCCCCTGGCCGTCGGCATCGGACTCGCAGTCCTCACAGGCATGTGGATGTTCCTTGCTTTCGCTGCGGTTTCGGCGGTATCCGTGCTTATCCCGCTGACCTCCGGGCGCCGCCAGCGGCGGGAATTCACGAAAAGGATCAGCGCCGCGGTCAAGGATGACCAGAAGCGGCGGAACCGCGCCGGTCCGTCACTGGCGCTGCTGGTGCTTGCTGCGACCCACGCCCAGGTTGCGCCTTCTACAGCACGCGCGGAGGCCAGGGTGTGGCTGCGGCTGGGACTGGCTCCCCAAACGGCCAACCTGAAGATTGAATCAGGGAGCGCTCAGCACGCCATTCCGTCTGTCGGGGAAGTGCCCGTGATGTTGAACCCGGCGCATAGCCCCACCACCTTGCGGGGATCGCGCACCATGCTGGACGGAATGCTGCGATCACTCGTCATGCAACTGGCCGGGTATCCAGGAGGCTGCAGGACACGCATGGTGATCTGCGGCCGTCCAGTAAGCCTTCCCCTGCCTGCCCGTTTTCTCCATAGTGTGACTTTCGCCGTGTCCCGGCAGGCGTGCCTGCGCGCGATCACCGACGGTTTTACTCGTGACTTTGACCATGGCATCCTCCTGCTCACGGCCTCCCTGGGCAAGGATGCGGCAGGGCTGCGCGAAACGGCGGCTCAGCAGAACTGGCAAGTGCTTGAGTTTTCTGCGGCTGACTGCCCACCCGGCGTCTCCGACATAAAACTGACCGAGGGGCAATCACGCCTGCGGGAACCGGGCAGGGAGGTTACGTTCGTCCCGGACCTGGCACCTGATGACGTGTTCAGCAGCTACTGCAGACAACTGGCAGCTTTTCCAGGACTGCTCAACCGCGTGGAGAACTCAGTTCCCCCCGCCTGCAGCCTTGACGACCTGCTGCCGCCTTCCCCCGCCCACACTGCTGCCCGCTGGAACTCGACTGCCCGCGCAGGAACCCTGGCAGTCCCCCTGGGCATGCAGGCAGCGGGCCCCCTGGTCCTGGACCTGCAAACCGACGGTCCGCACCTGCTGGTTGCAGGGACAACGGGCTCAGGCAAATCGGAGCTGCTCCGCACTCTGGTGCTGGCACTGGCGCTCACCCATCCGCCCGACCGGATCAATTTCCTCTTTGTGGATTTCAAAGGCGGTGCAGGTCTCGGCCCTCTGGCCGGACTGGTCCACTGCGTCGGCGTCCTGACCGACTTGTCGGCCCATGAGCTCGAACGGACGCTTACCTCGCTCAAGGCTGAAATCAGGCTCCGTGAGCAAGCCCTCGCCGCGGCACAGGTTCCGGACCTTGCCTCCTACCGGGAAACACCAGCATCCCGGGATCTTCCACTTCCCCACTTGGTCATCGTCATCGACGAGTTCCGCATGCTCGTGGACGACGCACCCGAAGCGCTCCGCGAACTGATGCGCATCGCCTCCATCGGCCGCTCGCTTGGCCTGCACCTGGTCATGGCCACCCAGCGGCCCCAGGGAGCACTAACCGCCGATATCCGGGCAAACGTCACCTCCAGCATCGCGCTCCGCGTCCAATCCGACGTGGAGTCCCACGACATCCTCACCACAAAGGCCGCTGCCGGAATAAGCCTCAGCACGCCGGGCCGCGCCTTCATTGCCCGCGGCACGGAACCGCCTCTGGAGTTTCAATCTGCGTCCACCGGGATACCCACCCCGGACAGTGGCGTAAATGAAGTCAAGGTTCAGCTCACCACCGATTTCCTCTCGGCCCGCGACCAAGACAACCCTGCCGGAACAGACGCCCCGGGCCGGACCCCAGCAGAGGCAGCAGCCCCTCTCGTTGCGATGGTTCGGGATCTTTGGGCGTCGCAGGCAGGATCTGCACCCCGGCTTCCGGTAGCCCCTCCGCTGCCGCTCAAGGCCGCCCGGCCCGAAACAGGTCCGGCCGGGGCGCTCCCGGAACTTGGCGGGACACGAGGGAAGGCCGGTGCTTTGGGCCTGGTCGATGTGCCCCACCAGCAGGAAATCAGATCGCTGGTCTGGAACCCGTCAAAAGACGGCCATCTTGCCTTGATAGGAAGTCCGGCGTCAGGAGCATGCGAAGCCCTCGAGCTGGCAGTCCACGACGTGGCAGAACATGCCGACGAAACACACTGCTACTTCCTGGACGCTTCCGCGGTCTTCAACGGGCTGGCAGTGCACCCTCGGACCGGAGCCCACACCGGGCTGCATGAGCTGCGGCGCGGCGTCCGCGTCCTGGAACGGCTGGGCCGGGAAATGGCTGCCCGACTGAGCCGGACTGACCACGGGGGCGTTCCGCTGCTTCTCGCCATCTCCGGATGGGGTTCCTGGGTCTCGGCTTTTCCGGCCGGCCCGTTGGCCTGGGCCGAGGAACTGGTGCAGGATCTTGTCCGCGACGGCGCCAGGGCGGGTATCACCGTCATCATTTCCGGGGAGCGGGAACTCGTCACCGCCAGGTTCTGCGGGTCCCTGCCCAACCGCATCTATTTCCCCACCGGTTCAAATGAGGAGAGCAGGACAGCCTGGCCAAGGATGCCGTCCACTGCCGCGGTCAAGGGCCGGGGAGTAGCTTTTGGTTCCATCGCCTGCGGCACCGCGTCTGTGTGCCAACTTTACGAACCCGCTCCTGACGTTTCCGGGCCCGACGGCGCCGGATGGAAGGCGACGCAGCAATCCGGGAAGCGGCCGTTCCACATTGAACCGCTGCCCGCCCTGGTAACAGCCGCGGAGGTCAGGGCGGCAGTGGAACGAATGGAGGATCCGGGACTGGAAGCGGACCCGGGACAGTCTTCGTCCAGGAATGCAGTCACGCATGAAGCGGGGACCGGGACAGCCGACGCCGGGGATGCCGGGGATGCCGGGGAGGCCGGGGAGGCCGGGACGAATATTCCGGAAGGCTTATCGGCTCCCGGCGTGGTTCGGGTCCCACAGCGCCGGGAGACCTGTCCTTCAACGACGTGGAACGTGCTTTTCGGCGTCGGTGGCGACGAACTTGACCCCGTCTTTGTGCACGTCCCGTCCGGGGGTACCTTCGCCGTCCTGGGGGGACCAGGGTCCGGGAAAACGAACTTCCTGCAGACCCTGCAGACGCTGAATCCCGATGCGGACCGCTGGATTCACCCAGGCCGGATGAGTGACCCCGGCGAGTTATGGAAGGAAACCTTGAAAAAGGCGAGGGAGGGAAGACTGCCTGGAAAAGCAGTGCTGTTGGTGGACGACATCGACCTCCTGGCTGCGGGGCCCCAGCGGGACATCTCTGACTTGCACGCGTTGGGCCATGCAGTAATCTTCACGGCCAACTACAGTCCTTTGCTGATCCAGCGCGTCCCGCTGGCCATGGACGCGCGCGCCGCCGGGACTGGACTCCTGCTGTCCCCGCGGTCAACGTCGGAGGGAGACCTCTACGGAATCCGCTTCGAGATAGAACCCAATCCGCCCGCAGGCAGGGGTGTGCTGATTGCCCGAGGCAAGTCCTCGGCGGTTCAGGTGGCCTGGACAGGCACGTAGTGACACGACGTGGCAGCCGGTCACAGCGCCGGGGTGGATCGCCCGGTGCGGGAAGCGTAGCTGATCACTGTGCTGTGGAAAAGGAGCACGATCGCGGCGACCGCAGGAAGCAGCATTGCGAGGCCGACGAGCACGAGGCCACCGCTAAGGGTTGGCAACCCGATGGTCAGAACGAACAGCTGCGCGACAAGGGCAGCGGCACGGGTCCAGCGGTAGCCCCGGTAAAGATAGACGCCCACCGCGTACAGCCACGCCGAAAAAGCCAGCAGTAACCCCAACGTGAAAACCGCTCCCCAGAAGGACAGGACCGGGCTTCCGATGGCCAGCTGGTACCCGTACCAGCAAGCAGCGAGCAGAAGGGCCGTGGCTTCCACGGCAACCACCAAAGTCACGACAATCACCGCCGGCGGCCGGGGACCCTGGGCACCCCCATCAGGCCTCTGCGGCCCCTGGCCGGATTCTTCGGAAGAGGAAGGCGGGTTCGCTGGGTTTATTGGGGGTCTTGACACACTGGCACCCTACCGGACATAGTCGGACAGTGGTTGGGGCCATCACCGCCAGTGTGACGCATCGCTCAGCTTTCCGCGGATATCAAGCGTTATTACCTCTTGTTTACACGCCGTTAACATGACAGGCTTGATCCAGATGACCAAGGGGGCCCTGCCGGGCCCTTTTCCTTTGTAGCCACTAGTGAATAATTTCACAAGGGCTCTTCCCAGAAATGGAGCAACTGATCAGCATGGATTGGCGTAACCGCGCAGCGTGCCTTGAAAAGGACCCCGAACTCTTCTTCCCCGTCGGGAACACCGGGCCAGCCCTTCTGCAGATCGAAGAAGCAAAAAGCGTCTGCCGCCGCTGCCCCGTCGTGGACACGTGCCTGCAGTGGGCTTTGGAGTCGGGCCAGGACGCAGGCGTCTGGGGCGGTATGAGCGAAGACGAGCGCCGGGCGCTGAAGCGCCGCGCTGCCCGCGCCCGCCGCGCCTCCTAGGAACACCTCACCCACAAAACAACAGCCCCGGCCGCAACCTCAATGGTTGTTGCCGGGGCTGTTGTTGTTCGGCGAACCAACGTGAACGTCGGGGCCAGCCAGAGCTTCCTGGGCCTGAACCTATTTGCCAGCCAGGCTGATCCGGATCTCCACTGCGGTGCCGCCGCCTTCGCGCGGCCGCCACTGGATAGTCCCGCCGAGCTCGCTGGTCACCAAGGTCCGTACGATTTGAAGCCCCAGCCCCTCAACGTGAGGCGTATCCGGAAGTCCCACGCCGTCGTCGGCAATGGTGACGGTGAGTTCCTCACCGTCATCCCCCTCGGAGCGGTCAGCGATGAGCCAGACAGTCCCGGCCCTGCCCTCGAGCCCGTGCTCCACAGCGTTGGTCACCAGTTCGTTGATGACCAGGGCCAGCGGGGTGGCAAGATCGCTCGGCAGCTCTCCGAAAGTGCCGGATCGTTCCGTCCGGACCTGCTGCGAGGGTGAGGCGACTTCGGCCGACAGCCGGAACTGGCGCCCGATCAGCTCGTCGAAATCAACGCTCTGCGTGAGCCCCTGGGACAGTGTCTCGTGGACGAGCGCAATGGTGGCCACCCGGCGCATGGCCTGCTCCAGCCCTTGCTTTGCTTCGTCGCTGACCATGCGGCGGGACTGCATGCGCAGCAGCGCCGCGACAGTCTGCAGGTTGTTCTTGACCCGGTGGTGGATCTCGCGGATTGTGGCGTCTTTGGTCACCAGCTCCATTTCACGCCGGCGAAGCTCCGACACATCACGGCACAGGACCAGTGCACCGAACCGTTGCTGCTCGTCCCGCAGCGGAATGGCGCGCAGTGACAGGCTCACGCCACGGGATTCAATTTCGCTGCGCCAAGGCATCCGCCCGGTAACCACCAAGGGCAACGTCTCATCAACCATGCGGCGGTCCTTCAGCAGGCTGGCGGTCACCTCGGCCAGTGAGCGGCCCTCCAAGGACTCCCCGTCACCGAGCCGCCTGAACGCAGAGACTCCGTTGGGGCTCGCGTACTGCACGATTCCCTCCGCATCCAGCCGGATAAGTCCGTCCCCAACCCGGGGTGCGCCGCGGCGGGAACCTGTGGGCGAGGCGAAGTCCGGCCACAGCCCCAGCGTGCCCATCCGGAGGAGGTCGTATGCACACTGCCGGTAGGTCAGTTCAAGGCGCGAAGGCATCCGCGAGCTGGAGAGGTCCATGTGGGTGGTGACCACCGCCAGGGTGCGCCCGTTGCGGACCATGGGAACGGCCTCCACGCGGAGGGCCATATCGCTGCTCCAGTTGGTTTCACTGGAGCGCTCGATGGAACGGCTGTTCCAGGCCTTGTCCACAAGGGGCTGCAGGTCCGAGCGGATGCCCTCCCCCACGAAGTCCCCGTGGAACACGGTGTGCGTGGTGGAGGGCCGCACGTGGGCGAGCGCCACGTAGCCAAGCTCAGGGTGGGGAAACCACAGGGCAAGGTCCGCGAAAGCAAGGTCCGCAACCATCTGCCAGTCCCCCACCAGGAGGTGCAGCCACTCGGCATCGCCCGGCCCAAAATCAGCGTGTTCCCTGATAGGGTCCGTAAAGATTGCCACTGCACCTCCATTTTCGACGCCGGACTTGCTAGCGTCGGACGATTGACCTCAAGAGCCTCAATGCTACCGACAGTGACGCCATATCGTCCGCCTCGAGCGAATTCACCTCGTCAAACATGCTCTTCGCCCTGGTGAGCTGCTCTGCATTCCGGGCCTCCCAGTCCTTCAGCCGCGCCTCCGGCGAGTCAGCGGCGGCAGTGGCGTCCAGCACCGCCGTCGTCATGTCCGAGATGGTGGAGTACAGGTCATCCCGCAAGGCTGCCCTGGCCAGCGCCTGCCACCTGTCCTGCCGGGGGAGGCTGCTGATCCGTTCCAGCAGTGAATCTGCATGGAACCGGTTGAAGACGGTGTAGTAGACGGCGGCGATCTCTTCCACCGGGTCCTTGCGCACGCGGGCAATCTTGGCGATGTCCAGCAGCACGAAGCTTTCGAAAAGCTCTGCCCAGCGCAAGGCCAGACCTTCCGGCAGCTCCCACTCGCGTGCGTTCTCCAGCCAGCTGGCAACCCGTTTCCGGTCATCGCCGCGCAGGTACTCCAGCAGGCGCGCGCGCATCGGTTCCATCACCGGTTTGAACTCCGAGACCACGTCTGCGATGGGCCGCGACAGCGTTCCCTGTCCCAGGAGCCAGCGGACGGCCCGGTCCAGCAGCCGCCGGATGTCCAAGTGGACAGTGCTCCAGTGCTCCGTGGGGAAGGACGCCGGGAGGTTGTTCAGTTCCCCCACCATGGTGTCCAGATCGTAGACCTCCCTCAGCGCAACAAACGCCTTGGCCACGGCCACTTCGCTGGCGGACGTTTCCTCCATCACCCGGAAGGCGAACGTAATGCCGCCGAGGTTGATGATGTCGTTGGCAACCACCGTGGCAATGATTTCGCGGCGGAGCGGATGGGTGTCCAGTTCGGCGTCGAAGCGTTCGCGCAGCTGCGCGGGGAAATAGGCGCGCAGCGTCTGCCTGAACCAGGGGTCATCGGCCAGGTCGCTTTCCCGCAGCGCCGTCGCCAGCTCGATCTTCGCGTAAGCGGCCAGCACCGAAAGTTCCGGTGATGTCAGTCCCTGCCCCTGCTGCAGCCTCTCGTGCAGGGTCTCCGTGGTGGGAAGCGCCTCAAGGTCCCTCTTCAGGTCGGCCTTCTTCTCCAGCCAGTCCATCAGCCGTTCATAGCTGGGGCTCCACTCGGCCACCCTGGTCCGGTCATTCAGCAGCAGGATGTTCTGGTCGATGTTGTCTTCGAGCACCAGCCGGCCCACTTCGTCCGTCATCGACGCCAGGAAGCCTGCACGTTCCTCGGGCGACAGCTTTCCGGCCGCCACCATCCGGTCCACGAAAATCTTGATGTTCACTTCATGGTCGGAGCAGTCCACGCCGGCGGAGTTATCGATGGCGTCCGTGTTGAGGATGACGCCCTGCAGCGCCGCTTCAATGCGCCCGCGCTGCGTCATGCCGAGGTTTCCGCCTTCGCCCACCACCTTGACGCGCAGGTCCCGGCCGTCGACGCGGATCGCATCGTTGGCCTTGTCCCCGACCATCGCGTTTGTTTCGGTGCTCGCCTTGACGTATGTACCGATGCCGCCGTTGTAGAGCAGGTCCGCGGGGGCCAGGAGGATCGCGCGGAGGAGTTCCGGCGGGCTGAGTTCGGTTGTATCGGCCGGCAGGCCCAGCGCGGCACGAACCTCGGTCGATACCGGAATGGACTTGGCCTGTCGGGCAAAAACGCCGCCGCCCTCACTGATCAGCGATTTGTCGTAGTCATCCCACGAGGACCTGGGCAGCTCAAACAAACGCTGCCGTTCCACGAACGAGGCTTCCTCGTCGGGGTTGGGGTCGAGGAAGATGTGCCGGTGGTCGAAGGCGGCGAGGAGGCGGATGTGGCGGGAGAGCAGCATGCCGTTACCGAACACGTCGCCGGACATGTCACCCACGCCGACCACGGTGAACGGCTGGGTCTGCGTATCAAGGTCGAGCTCGCTGAAGTGCCGCTTCACCGACTCCCAGGCGCCTCGGGCGGTGATGCCCATAGCTTTGTGGTCGTACCCCACGGAGCCGCCGGACGCGAACGCGTCCCCAAGCCAGAATCCGTACTCCGCAGACAGGCCGTTGGCAATGTCCGAGAAGGTCGCAGTGCCCTTGTCGGCAGCCACCACGAGGTAGGAATCGGCGTCGTCATGCCTGACAACGTCCGACGGCGGCACGAGACTTTCGCTGTCACCTTCCGTAATGAGGTTGTCGGTAATGTCCAGCAGGCCCCTGATAAAGGTCTTGTAGCTTTCGATCCCTTCCGCCATCCAGGCGGCACGGTCTGCAGTGGGGTCCGGCAGCTGCTTGGCGAAGAACCCGCCCTTGGCGCCCGTGGGCACGATGACCGCATTCTTTACTGTCTGCGCCTTCACCAGCCCAAGGATCTCGGTGCGGAAATCCTCGCGGCGGTCGGACCAGCGCAGCCCGCCGCGGGCCACCTTGCCGAAGCGGAGGTGGACGCCCTCGACGCGCGGCGAGTAGACCCAGATCTCGAACATGGGGCGCGGGAACGGCAGGCCCTCGATCTGTGATGGATCGAGTTTGAAGCTCAGGTGAGCCCTGTCCTGGTAGTAGTTCGTCCGGAGCGTCGCCTCGATCAGGTTGACGAACGTGCGCAGGACCCTGTCGGCGTCGAGCGTTGCCACCTTCTCGATGGACACGTCCAGATCCTTGCGGACGGAGGCTTGGGCCTCGGCCCGCTCGTCGTCGCTTAGGGACGGGTCGAAGCGCGCCGCGAACAGGGCGTTAAGCCCCTTGGTCACCCGTGGGTTAGCCAAAAGGGTGTCTGCCATGAACCCAAATGAGTTGGTGTTGCCCATCTGGCGCATGTACCGCGCGTAGGCCCGCAGCACGGTGACCTGCCGCCAGTGCAGCCCCTCCCTCAGGACCAGCCGGTCGAAGCTGTCCGACTCGGATGCGCCCGTAACGGCAGCGCCGAAGGAATCGGCCAGCAGTTGCCCGGTTGAGAGCGGATCCACCTTGGCCGGGTACTTCAGGCCCAGGTCATACAGGAAGAAGTCGCGGCTGTCCGCGGTTTCAATTTCGAAGGGCCGCTCGTCCAGGACTTCCAGGCCAAGGTTGTGGAAGTACGGGAGGATCTGGCTGAGGCTCTTGGGTTCCAGCATGTAGAGCTTGACGCGTGCGTCCTCCTCCAGCGTTGCACCCGCCCCTTCCGGAAGGTAGACGTGGACGCCGGGCCGCTCCTGGACAGCACCTTCGGCCCGTTCCGCGGCGGCGCCGTACTTCTCGAAGCGCGCAATGTCTTCGAGGGCGTCCTCCACTTCGTAATCCACGCGGTAGCTGGCCGGGAATGCCTCGGACCAGATGGCGGCAAGCTCCTTCGCGTCGGCAACGTCCCGGCTCTCGCGCAGCACCTCTGCGATGCCTTCGCTCCACGAACGGGCGGCACGGACAAGGCGCTTCTCGAGTTCCACGGTATTTACGCCACTGAAGTCGGCATTCTTGGGCAGCCGGATGCGGAAGAACAGCCGCGCGAGGGCCGACTCCGTCATGCGGGCCTCGTAGTCGATGGAAACAGCCTGGAACGTTTCGCGGAGTTCCTGCTCGATGCGGAGCCTGACGTTGGTGGTGTACCTGTCCCTGGGAAGGTAGACCACGGCGGACATGAACCTGCCGTAGATGTCCGGCCTGAGGAAGAGCCTGGTGCGGCGGCGCTCCTGCAGCTTCTGGATCCCGAGGGCCGTTGCGGCCAAATCCTGGATCTCGATCTGGAACAACTCATCCCGGGGGTACGTTTCCAGGATCCCCAGCAGGTCCTTCCCGGAGTGGGAGTCCGGCGGGAAGCCGGCGCTCTGGAGCACCGCATCGACCTTTTCACGCACGATGGGAATGGCCCGGACGGAGCCGGTGTAGGCGCTGGTGGCAAAGAGCCCAATGAAGCGGCGCTCCCCATTGACGTTGCCCTCGGCGTCGAAGCTCTTGACCCCGATGTAGTCCAGGTAGGCCGAACGATGCACGGTTGACCTGGAGTTTGCCTTAGTGATGACCAGTGCACGCTTTTCCCGCGCTTTTTTCCGGCCAGTATCCGTGAGGTGCTGGATGTGGGGCGAGTCTTCGGAATCCCGAAGCAGCCCCAGGCCGCTATTGTCGCGCAGCTCCAGGACGTCTTCGCCGTCGACGTTCACCAGGTCATACTCCCGGTAGCCAAGGAACGTGAAGTTCCCATCGTCGAGCCAGCGCAGCAGGTCCTTCGCCTGCCGGAGCTCCGCGATCTGTGCAGGATTTGCGATCTGGTCCAGGCTTTCGGCGATCTGGACGGCCCTCTGGCGCATCTTTGGCCAGTCCTCGACGGCGGCGCGCACATCCTTGAGGACACGTTCGAGTCCCTCGAGGAGGGCTGCCTTTGCCTCCTGTGAGACACGGTTAATCTCGACGGCGATCCAGGACTCCATGTGGGAGGCATTCCCGCCCTGGGCAATCAGGTGCGAAAGGTTGGGCATGGCAGCCGTGTCGCCGCTGGATATCCCGAGGTGCGCAGGGACCCTGTTGACCTTGGCGAGCTCGCCGCTCTGCCGGTTACGCGTCGCCACGAACAATGGGTGGAGTACCAGCTTGATGGCGGCATGCTGCCGGACAAGCTCGGCATTCACGGAATCGACCAGGAACGGCATGTCATCGGTAACAACGAAGACGACGCTGCTGTCTTCCTCGTCCATGATGGCAATTTTCGCCTGGCCCTTTTGCCGGACCGAGGCAACGTCCCGGTGGTGGTCCGCCCGCGCCACCAGCACGTCCCGCGGGTAGGCCCGGGCGTCCTCTTCGGCTAGGTGCTGGTAGTAGTCCCCAATGAAACCCTCATCGCCTTCAATGGAAAGGGGCTGATCCTCCACGCTGGATCCAGACGACATCGACAAACGCCTCCATCACGAAATATTTGCTGCACCATTGCAGCCCTTATGGCGAGCCTAGTCCTTCGCCCGGCGCCTTGCTGTGGAAGAAAAGACAGAGGATTTTCGCTTTTGTTGGGCGGGTGCACAAACGAGTTCGCGGATGGCATGGCGGAGCGGGGAATCGGGGGCGGCTTCAAGCAGCAGTGAGCCTCCCAGGAGGGCAGCGTCTGCCGCGGCAGGGTCATGGGGCAGGAACCCTTTCAGTTCGGATGCCGGGCCGTATCGTTCCCACGCGTCCCTCAACTGGCGTTCCGGCCCCCTGCCGACGGACGAAGCACGCACCCGGTTCATGACGACAATGGGCGAAACGCCGGGAACAGCCTCTTCCAGCTCGGTGAGACCGCGCACCAGCCGTGGGACCCCGACAGGATCGGCGGCGCCGACCGCGTAAACCGTATCGGCCAGTTCAAGGGACCGTAGCGTTGCCGCATTCCGGCGAGGCGCCATCGTGTCGAAGCTGAGCTCCTCATCCGCTTCAAGGCAAAACCCGGCATCCACCACCACCACGTCAGCTAACTCCCGCGCGCGGTCGAGGACGAGCGCGAGGGCTGAGGCGCGAAGCTCCGTCCAGCGGTCTGCACGCGTGATGCCCGTGAGCACTCTGAAAGTACCTGACTTTGTTACCACTGGAGCTGCAATTTTTCCCAGTGCCTCCCGGTCCAACAGGCCCTGGTCTGCGAGGCGGCACGCCTGCGCCAGGCCAGCGGACTCATCGAGGAGCCCGAGCACGGCTGCAATGCTGGCGCCGTAGCTGTCAGCGTCGACAAGGATCACTCCTTTTCCATCCACCGCCAGTTCGCCTGCGATGTTCGCAGCCAGGGTGGTCCGGCCGGGCGCTCCAGCCGGACCCCAGACGGCAATGATCCTCCCCTGCCCAGGTTCCTCCGGGCCTGGAGACGGCTCCACCGGGACCGGCTTCAGAGCATCGCCGGGATCAGCCGGGCTGCTCCTGGGGGCAGCGCGCAGTCCCGATCCCGACAGCTGGGACACGGCCTCGGCAATCCGGTCCGACAGTGCAGCGGACTCCACGCCGGTCAGCGCGGAATCTACCCCTATCGCCCGCAGCCTGGCCGCTTCATCGGCGTTGTCCGTCAAGGCAACAATGGCCACCCCAACAGCTGAAAGCCGGTCCACCAGCGAGGACGTCAGCCCCTCGGACCCCTCCGCTACGACCGCCGCCCGCGCCAGCCCGCTTTGGCATGCAGCAAGAAGCTCGGGAAGTTCCGTACATCTCCGGACCACAGTGACAGGACCGTGCAACCGTTCCAGCCCACCGACCAGATCTTCCCGGCTCTGGCCAACGGTGACCACCGGTATGCTCATTTGGCGCCGCCGCCCGGGTTCCAGACCACCGAGATCTTTGCCCCGTTTGCTTGGGCTCCCAGCAGCGCAGGCATGTGACTGTCCTCCACCAGCACCATGAGGACGGTTTTCCTCGATGATCCCAATGCCGTGGAGCCGGCTGTTACCTCGGCGATCTCAGCACCGGACAGGAGGAGCTTCGGCTCGCTGAAGCCGTTTCGGGCGTCCGCCTGGGCAACCCAGACATCCACCCTGGCTCCGGCTACTGCCTGCGCCGGGAGCGCTTCATCGATGGAAAGCGCCACCGGCTTCCGGTCGAGTTCGTCCACCGCGCCAAGGCTGGCGCGGGGAACCAGCTGGTTCTTTCCAATGCGCTGAACCGCCACGACGCCCTCCGGGAGCCCCGACTCTGCCGTGATGTACTGGCTCTCGGTGTCTCCCAGGCGCACTTTGGCACGCACCACGTTGTCCCGGGTCAGGCGCTCCCCTACTGCGATACCGTCACGTGCCGCGAAAACTTCGGTTGTCCGGTCCGCGCTGCCGGTGAGGAAGACGACACCGGCCACGGAAACCAGGACCAGGAGGATCCCCGCCAGCAGCCGGGGATCCTTCCAGGACGGCCGCTTCAGCCGTGCCGCTGTGGCAGATACTTCAGGCACCATCTCGTCTTCTCCCCCTGTAAGCCGGCCCTGCTCGCCGTTTCACCCTCATTGTTACCGCCGGGACGCCGGAACAAAAGTCATAACTGCAAACAAGGCCAATCTGTGGATAACAACAGCACCTGCGGCCATTCGATGGCAAAATGGAAGCATGCCCAGGTTCCTTACGCTCGCAGATGTTGCCGAGCAGCTCCAGATCAATTCTCCGGCCGCGTACGCGCTGGTCCGCAGCGGTGAACTGAAAGCAATCCAGGTTGGCGGACGGGGTCAGTGGCGAGTGGAAGAGAAGATGCTGGAGCAGTACATCGAGGAGCGCTACGCCGAGGCAAGCCGGATGATCCAGGAGTCGAAGTCGAAGTCCGTCTGACACCCGCGTGGATCATTCACTGGCCCAGTGGACGAGGCCATTAGAGTTCGCCGGACCGCCGGGACCTGATGGCAGCCAGGGATGCCAAGGGGATGACCGATACCTGGTTGACCTGACTGCTGCGTCGCGACTCCCCGGGACTGTAGACGGCCAGGTCCAGGTGGTCCTTCCCCACCCTGTCGATCACTCCCGTGAGCCTGACAGGTCCAGAACCCTGCCCCCTTAATGTCACGGACAGTTCCGCGCGGTCCCTTGCGAGACCGCGCAGTGCGTGGGCAAGTCCAATACCCCTGCGCACCTGTGACGGCTCTGCCACAGCTATCCGGCCCAGCCCTTCGTACCACATCACCGATGCGTACGGAATAAGAACCTGGTGCTGCTCCTCGTCCATTACAAGGGCATCCGCGCCTGCATGGCTCAGTGCGCCCCGGACCACTTCCCCACAGTCGAGATGCGCGGCGAGCCGGCAGCCAAGCACTCCCCGCAACCGATCCGCAAGCTCCATAGCCACCATCTCAGCCCTGGTGCGTTCATTGATTTCGGCGTCAAGCGCCAACCGCTCTGACTCGGCAAATTGGCTTTCCATGTCGTTGAAAAGGGAATCCCAGCGCATTGCGTCAGCGTAGGACCCAGCGGGAGACCGGTCAACCCAAAGAAACTTCTCTCCAGCGTATGGACAAATCTTAACCATCGACTCCAAAATGAGTTTATGCGAACCAAACTGCATCAAACTGCATCAAATGAAGTAAATAGCGCCAAGGCTGGGGCTGCCGGACAGCCCGGTGACCTCCTGACAGCGCTGGGGGTGCTGCTCCTGGGCCTTCTTCTTTGCTTCATCGGGTCAGGCCTCCTTGGCCAACTGGGGGACGCTTCCGCCCGGAAACAGGAAACGGGTGTCGAGGAACTCCTCGGGTTGGGCGCAGCTGCTGCCGGCGCAGGCATTGTGGCGTGGTGGATCCTGTCACTCGCATGTGCTGCCGTCACGGCCATTCTGGAGCGGAAGGGCCGTCCAAATGCAGCGGCAGCCACCCGAAGACTTTCACCCGCGTTCATGCAGAGACTGGTACTGGGCGCACTGTCCGTCCATCTTCTGGCGGGACCGGCAGCCCATGCCGCAGTTACCGGGCCGGGGCCTGAATGGGCTCCGACGCAAAGACAATCCTCCTCGGCTCCTGCCGTCCCTGCCACCGAAGGAGCCACAAGAGGGGAATCGGGTACACCCGGCGCAGCCCCTACTCAGGGCCATACCCCGCGGGCCAGCGGTGAGCCGCTGACCGCCGCACCGGAACTGGCCACCGTACCGGAAAGCGCTACTGAACGGGAGCCGTCCACGGCACCGGAACACGCCTCTGTACCGGAACTGGCCGGAGCGCCGGAAGCAACTCCCCCGTCAACCTTCCACCCCGGCTGGCAGCCTGCCACGCCTGTCCCAGACCCGGGAATGCTCGCGGCTCCGTACCACCGTGCCGTTGAAGGGAAACACGGTCAGCAGGACGAGGGTGTCACCGTCCACGCCGGAGACACCCTGTGGGACATAGCGGCCCGTCATTTGGGACCCGGCGTATCCGACCTGGACATCGCACTTCACTGGCCCCGCTGGTACGAGGCCAACCGAAAAGTCATCGGACAGGATCCCGATGTGCTGCTCCCAGGGCAGATTCTTCAGCCACCGCTGGCTGGACAGAAATAGCCCAGCCCGGACCAGTCGCCAACAAAGTAAGGGGAAGACCAATGACTGCAGCAACACCGCTACACGCCGTTCGGGACAGGACTGCTCCCGGAGCAGCCGAGCCCGACCAGCAACCTCACGCGCAGTCTACAACTGCGCCCGTGGTGCCTTTCCGCGACGGAGGTCCGGCACCTCTGCGCCCGGTGGACCCCATGGCGGACGTCCGCGCGATCACCCGCGGCACAGTCCAGGCGGCAATGGAAGTCCTCGCCGGCATCAGGCCGATCCATCAGCTCGCACGACGACTAGACCCCCGCTGCCTTGCCGCACTGCAGCACCGAGCCGCGTTGATCAGGAGGGAAATCACCCGGACCGGCAATCCGGCGCTCGCCCGGCTCCACCGCAACTCCACGGTCCGCTCCGTCCGCGTCTGCGAAGTCCGCGATGGTGTCTACGAAGCCAGTGCGGTGGTGGTGGACGACGTGCGCGCACGCGCAGTAGCCGTCCGGCTGGAGCGGAGCAAACAGGTGTGGCGGGTGACTGAACTTGTCATCGGCTGAAAGGCAACAGAACGCGGCAGGGCCGGGAACACTGTTCCCGGCCCTGCCCTCACTATCTTGACCCAAGCCGCGACTGGCGGCTCACACCACCGTCAGCGGCGCTTCTTCTTCGCCGGACGTTTGGCCGCGTCCTGTGCTGCCGCCTTGGCCGGATTTCCTGACCTGCCCGAGGAGCGCGTCTCCACCCGGGTCTGCGTTCCACCGCTTTCGCTGGGGGCGGTGTACTGCAGCTGGGCCGGCTTCTCGGGCGCTTCAAGCCCTGCAGCGTGAACCTGCGGCTGCACATGCTCGGTGTGTTCGCCGGCGTCGTCCGCGACCACCACGTCCTGGGCGGGCGTGACCTCAACCTCAAGGTTGAACAGGAATCCGACGCTCTCTTCCCGGATGGCTTCCATCATGCCCTGGAAGAGAATGAAGCCCTCACGCTGGTATTCCACCAGCGGATCACGCTGGGCCATGGCGCGCAGCCCGATTCCTTCCTTGAGGTAGTCCATCTCATACAGGTGTTCCTGCCACTTCCGGCCAATGACGGAGAGGACCACGCGGCGTTCAAGTTCACGCATGCTTTCCGAACCCAGGGCTTCCTCCCGCGCCTGGTACACCAGCCGCGCGTCGGAGAGCAGTTCCTCCTTCAGGAACTCCACCGTAAGCCTGGACTTGCCGCCGGCCTCCTCGATGATCTCTTCCGGCGTGACGCTCACGGGATAGAGGGTCTTGAGATTGGTCCAGAGCTGGTTGAAGTCCCAGTCGTCGCCGTTGCCTTCTGCCGTTGCCGCATCGATGAGCGCGGTGACGGTGTCTTCGACGAAGAACTGGACTTTCTCGTGCAGGTCGTCGCCTTCGAGGATCCGCCGCCGGTCACTGTAGATTGCCTCACGCTGGCGGTTGAGGACGTCGTCGTACTTCAGGACGTTCTTGCGCTGTTCGGCGTTGCGGCCCTCCACCTGGCCCTGCGCTGACGCGATCGCCCGGGACACGAGCTTTGATTCCAGGGCGACGTCGTCGGGCACGGAACTGTTCATGAGCCGTTCCGCGGCGCCCGAATTGAAGAGCCTCATGAGGTCATCGGTCAACGACAGGTAGAAGCGCGACTCGCCAGGGTCACCCTGGCGGCCGGAACGTCCGCGAAGCTGGTTGTCGATGCGGCGTGATTCGTGGCGCTCGGTTCCAAGGACGTAGAGTCCGCCGAGGTTCAGGACTTCCTCGTGCTCGTCCTTGACTGACTGCTTAGCGGCTTCGAGTGCTGCCGGCCAGGCGGACTCGTACTCCTCGGAGTTCTCCTCGGGATCCAGCCCGCGCTTGGCCAGCTCGGCCACGGCGGTGAATTCAGCGTTGCCGCCGAGCATAATGTCCGTACCGCGGCCGGCCATGTTGGTTGCCACCGTGACGGCGCCCTTGCGTCCGGCCTGGGCGACGATGGCAGCTTCGCGTGCGTGGTTTTTCGCGTTGAGGACCTCGTGCCGGATGCCTTCCTTGGCAAGGAGGCGGGACAGGTATTCACTCTTCTCGACGCTGGTGGTGCCCACCAGGACCGGCTGGCCCTTTTCATGGCGTTCGGCGATGTCCCGCACCACGGCGTCGAACTTCACCGTTTCGTTCTTGAAGACCAGGTCCGGCTGGTCGATGCGCTGCATGTCGCGGTTGGTGGGAATGGCCACCACGCCCAGCTTGTAGGTGCTCATGAATTCCGCTGCCTCGGTTTCGGCAGTACCGGTCATGCCTGAAAGCTTCTGGTACATACGGAAGTAGTTCTGCAGCGTCACTGTGGCCAGGGTCTGGTTCTCGGCCTTGATCTCGACGCCTTCCTTGGCCTCGATCGCCTGGTGCATGCCCTCGTTGTAGCGCCGGCCGGCGAGGATGCGGCCGGTGTGCTCGTCGACGATCAGGACTTCCCCGTCCAGGATGACGTAGTCCTTGTCCCGCTTGAAAAGTTCCTTGGCCTTGATGGCGTTGTTGAGGAACCCGATGAGCGGCGTGTTGGCGGACTCGTACAGGTTTTGGATACCGAGGTAGTCCTCCACCTTCTCGATCCCGCTCTCCAGGACGCCGACGGTGCGCTTCTTTTCGTCGACCTCGTAGTCCTTGTCAGGCTGGAGCCGGAGGACCACCTTGGCGAATTCGCTGTACCAGCGGTTGGTGTCCCCCTGCGCCGGCCCGGAGATGATGAGCGGTGTGCGGGCCTCGTCAATGAGGATGGAGTCCACTTCGTCAACAATGGCGAAGTGGTGTCCGCGCTGGACCAGCTCGTTCTTGTCCCAGGCCATGTTGTCGCGGAGGTAGTCGAACCCGAACTCGTTGTTGGTGCCGTAGGTAATGTCAGCGGCGTACTGCTGGCGACGGACCGCGGGATCCTGGTTCGAGAGGATGCACCCGCTGCTCAGGCCCAGGAAACGGTAGACACGTCCCATCAGGTCCGACTGGTACTCAGCGAGGTAGTCGTTCACGGTGATCACGTGGACGCCCTTGCCGGTGAGCGCGTTCAGGTAGGCGGGAGCGGTCGCCACCAGGGTCTTGCCTTCACCGGTCTTCATTTCCGCGATGTTGCCCAGGTGCAGGGCGGCGCCGCCCATCATCTGGACATCGAAGTGGCGCATCCCCAGGGTCCGCGAGGAGGCTTCCCTGACGGCGGCAAACGCTTCCGGAAGCAGGTCGTCGAGCTTCTCACCGTCCTGGTGCCGTTCCCTCAACCGGTCGGTTTCCTCCCGGAGTTCGGCGTCCGTAAACGTCTTGAACGAATCTTCCAGGGCATTGATGGAGTCGGCATAGTTCCGCAGTTGCCGGAGGGTTTTTTTATCACCGGTGCGGAGAAGTTTTTCGATAAGTGATGCCACGTGAAGATGCTCCCAGTCTTTGCCGCCGAATTCTGGCGTTTTTAGTCTACGGGAGAGACACCGCCGAGGTGCCCGCTTGTTCCCTCAGAGCGGATAGTCCACTTCGGTGCGTACGGCACGGGCGAGGCCGCCGGCCAGGTCGCCAACGGGGAAAACTTCAACGTCGGGCAGGCCCAGCCAGTCGGCCATGAGGCGTAGCTCTGCAGCAAGTTCGACGGCGGTGTCCGGCGGCGCGCCAGGTTCGGCAAAGGAAGACCTCACCAGCAGTTTCGCTGCCTTTCGGTCAGCCTTGAGGTCCACCCGCGCCACGACCCTGTCCCGGAGGAGGAAGGGAAGGACGTAGTAGCCGTACCGCCTTTTGTGCTCAGGAGTGTAGATTTCGATCCGGTAGTGAAAGTCGAACAGTTCCTGAAGCCGCCGGCGTTCGAAGACCAGTGAATCGAAGGGGCTCAGCAGCGCACGGCCCGTGGCCCGCCGGGGCAAAGTTGCGTCCGCATGGCGGAAGACGGCACGGTCCCAGCCCGGCACAGTCACCGGTTCCAGCCTTCCCCGCTGCACAAGGTGCGCGACGGCGTCCGCTGCCGCTTTGACGGGCGTGCGGAAGTAGTCTGCGAAGCACCGTACGGTTCCGATGCCGTGGGCCTGCGCGGCGGCATCGATCAGGCGGTGCATCGCCTCGGCCGGAGAGACGGCGCCTGTCTCACCGACGGAAAGCTGCGGCAGCACTTTGGCAGCCAGCGTGTACCTGCGCTCGAACTGTTCCGTCCGAGATGCAGCGCAGACCGTGCCGTCCTCAAACAGGTGTTCCAGGACCCTCTTCACGGCATTCCAGTTCCACCCCCAGTTCGCCGTCTGCGTTTCCTCGACGTGGCCTATCCGGGCGGTCAACTCAGCAGCGGTCAGGGGGCGGGACCGTGCGAGGGTGTCGAGGATACGCCCGGTGATGTCAGCACGAAGCCCGGGGTCCATCCGGGACGCACCCACCCAGGTCCGTTTCTGCCACAACAGGAGGTCCGCATAGTGTTCCGGCCGGATGTAGCTTGCCTCGTGCGCCCAGTACTCCACCATGCGCCGCGGATGGACGGCGGACATCCGCTGGAGGATCGTGCGGTCGTAGTTGCCGAGCCGGGAAAAGAACGGAAGGAAGTGGCTCCGGGAAACGACATTGACGGAATCGATCTGGACGAGCTGGATCCGGGCAAAGGTGCGGCCCACCGTCCGTGATGTCACGGGGCCGGCGGGCCGTCCTTTGTCGAGTCCCTGCGCTGCCAAAGCGATCCGCCGTGCCTGGTCCAGGCTCAGCGTCGCCGGCACATCAGTCCTCTCTGTTGATGGTTTTCACCAGCCTAGGCGTTGGCCGGGGTGTCGTCCGAGCGGTACGCCAGGACTTTTTCCTCCACCACGGTGTCTCCGGGTTCGCACTCGTGGTCCAGGGTGATCACCCCGTAGGTCCAACCGCGGCGGCGGTACACGACGGATGGCGTGTTGGTGGCCTTATCCACGAAAAGGTAGAAATCATGGCCCACAAGTTCCATGTTGTCCACGGCGTCGTCGAGGGAGAGCGAAGCGGCGGGGAAGACCTTGCGACGGATCAGGACCGGGGAATTTCCGGCCGGGATGTCGTTGTCGACATCGTAGGGAGACTTGTCTTCAGGGGCGGCCACGGCCTCGTTCCGGTGGCTTGCCTCGACGTAGAGGGGCTCGTTCGGGCTGGCGGGTTCGAGGGAGGCGGTAGCTTCGCGGACAGCCTTGGGTGTGTGCCGTCCATGGTGGACCTTCTTGCGGTCCTTGGCGCGCCGGAGCCGTTCCAGCAGTTTGTTGTAGGCGAGGTCGAATGCTGCGAACTTGTCAGCGGCGCTGGCCTCAGCGCGGATCACGGGCCCCCTGCCCAGGACTGTCACCTCAACGGTCAGCTGATCGCCGGTCTGCCGGGCATTGGTCTCCTTGGAGACTTTCGCATCGACCCGCTGGACCTTGTCCCCAAGCGATTCGATTTTCGAGATCTTTTCCCCGGCGTATTCGCGGAACCGGTCTGAAACTGTCAGATTTCGTCCGCTGATCATAAACTCCATGGTGCCCTCCAAATGACTTCGGTGACACGACGGCGGCGCTTCCCTGGGCCGATCTGCCTGACAGTCGAGCCCCTCTCCGAGCCGCCATCGAAAGGTACATTCTGTTCTTGGTACCCACCACCGACGTTAGTTCATAGGCACCCGTTATTCATCCTTTCCCGGTTTATTTTTTTCTAAGTCATGGCAGGACCCGCGGGCCTGCGCGGGTGCGGCGGTGCCGCCATCGGCATCCGGCGGGCGTGTCGCCGCGAGCACGACGGCGCCCGCCACCTGTGCCCCCGCCGCATGGAGTGCCCGGGCTGCTTCAGCCAGCGTGGCTCCGGTGGTCAGCACGTCGTCGACGATGATGCAGGGGTGTCCGGCGACGATGCTCCGGACCCGCCGGCGGACCCGCATGGACCCGCGTACGCGCTGTGCCCGGGCACCCCGGCCGAGGCCTTTTTGCCCGCCGGGCAGCTGCAGCCCTGCCCCGCGTGCTTTCGTGAGGACGTCTGCAACATCCAGGCCGGGCAGCCGTCCTGCCGCGCCGCGCAGGAGCAAATGGACGGGGCTGAAGCCACGGTTCAGATACGCCCTGGTGCTGGTGGGGACAGGGACCAGGAGGAACTCTCCTGAACCTTCCGTAGCCGCACGGACCGCTCCGCCCAGAGCTCGTCCGAGGCTTCTCTTGAGCTGGTGCTGCCCATGCCTTTTGAAGGAGAGCAGCGCCTGGGCCAGCTCTTCGCGGTACACGCCGGCTGCGACCACTGGAAGCAGCACCGTCCCCGCCACGTCCATCAGCGCGGGGGCTCCGCTTTCCGCACGGAACGGCGCCGCGGTGAGCCGCCGGATGTGGCGGTCGCACCGGATGCAGAGCGCCCGGTCTTCGGCGCCGCAGCACACGCAGTCCACGGGAACTGCCAGGGACAGCAGGTCCGCCGCCGCCCCCGTGAGCTGATCCAGGATGCGAAAGACTGTGCTGCCGTGGTCTCCGCGGTGCCTGGCGCTGAACGCGGGAGGCGGGGTGAGGTCGGGGTCCAGACGGACAGGTGCTGCTGCCCTGTCACGCGATCCTGTTCTGGTGGCCACTCCCCGACGATCCACCCTGCGGCGGCGCCATCACAGCACCCGGCTGCCATATGTGGACAAAGCCCTGACTGCAGGACCCAGCCTCCGGGAGAGGGTTTCTTAGCCTGGAAACGAGGGGTCGGTGGGGCCTTTGATCTGTGGAGACCACCCGTTGCCGAGGCGTTGGAAGATGCCTTCCGCCGACTGGGCATAAATGTCCTCGGGCCCGTTCCCGGCGCTCAAGGCGACGAGGCCAGGCCAGGGCGCCAGCTGCTGCGGCTGCCCGGAGGCGAGTGACAGCAGCTCCGGCGTGACGTTCGACGCCGCTGAGCCCTTCATGACAGCGATGGTCGTATCGGTGACCCACGCGCCCTGGTCGGGGTCACTGCCGGTTGCCAGGGTGATGGGCGGCGTCAGTTCCCGGGGTGTCCCGTCACCGCCGCGGATAATGCCTGTCACCTGGACCCGGGTTTTACCGTTCTGCTCCGAAATCACCAGCGCACGGACCCCTTCCCTCGAAATCCGGAACTCTTTGACAGTCCGGCCGGCCAGCCAGGCCGGCGTCAGGGTGACCGAGGGTACGGTGGCCCCCTCGGCGATACCGGCCGGGCGGTAAGCCACCACTTCGGTGTCCCCCGAGCCTCCCGGGCCGGCCGACCATACCCATTCATTGAGGCCGAAGGATGGCCGGCTCAGGGTACTCCTGGTGGTGAGTGCCCTCGCCGGCTGGCCGGGACTGATGCTGTACAGCGTGGTCCGGCTGTCATTGAGGAAGGCAGCAGTCTGCGACACGGGAGATTCTGCGGGAAGCCTGGGGTTGAGGGAGGACACGGGCTGCATATCGGGCAGCGGCGAAACCCTGTTGTTTTCGTAGCGCACCAGGTCATTGCCGCTGATGGCGATCTGGCGGGACGGCACGTTCTTGTCCTGCACCGGCGGAAGCACGGACCCGTCGTCTTCCACCCGCACCAGGTCCTGGTTGGCGCGCAGCTCGACGTTGACGACGTCGGGCTGGCTGCGGAACGTCAACGTCAGCTGCATCTGCATCCGCAGCCGGTCCTCCGGAGACGTCTCCATGAGTTCCTTGGCCGTGAGGTCCACCTGCGCGGCACCGGAAACCACCGGGACCGACTCGCGGGCCAGCTTGATGCCGGAGGGAAAGGCGCTTGCGACGGCGCCGCGGAGGTAGGGTGCCGGTCCGGCCAGCAGGGCACTGGTCATCGCCTTGACCGTCTTGTTCTTGATGAACCAGCGCACATCCGGGACCGCGAACGTAAAAGAGGGATCGTAGAAGTAGATGGGGAACGCGCCGTAGATGACCTTGAAGGTTTCCTCCGCGATGGCGGTGCCGTCCGGAATGGCGGAGATCCTCCACTCACCGTCCACCTGGGTGACGGTCACAGGGATGTTTTCAATCGTTCCCTCCGGGGACTGCGTGGCGATCCCGTCAGCATCCACGGTGTAGGCGACGTCCAGCTCATAGTTGTAGACGTTTTCGGTGCCGGTTGCCACCACCCGCGCTTCCCGGTAGACGAGGGCACGCTGGTCCGGTTTCCAGGAGACGGAAGAGGCCTGCGTCAGGTACTGTCGCGCCACCGCGTAGTCGTCTTCGTAGCCGCTGCCTGCCCGGTAGAAGTAATCGATGATGGTCTCAGGTGAGGCGCCCGGCTGTGGCGCGGCCGGCAGGAACACCGGCGCACTGAGGTTCCCTGCGCTGCCCTCGCTGCTTTTGCCCACCGGCCCGGACGTGGGGATTCTGGCACAGCCGGCCAGCAGGACGAGCAGGAGGACCAGCAGGGAAGCGGACAGTTTCGCCTGTCGGCGGGCATGGCCCGTCATGTTCTCTCCTCCTGGGCAGGTCCCGTTCCTGCCGGTGCGCCTGTTCCCAGGACCAGCATGTTGCTGGTCCCCGGCTCTCCGGGCATCACGATGTCCTCCGGCTCGAGCTGGACCGGCGATTTGTCGATTTCTTCCCCCTGGCGCAGGGGCAGCGTCAGCCGGAAGTTGGCCCCGCTGCCTTTCTTGCCCCATGCCTGGAGCCAGCCGTTGTGCAGCTTGGTGTCCTCCATGGCGATGGACAGGCCAAGGCCGCTGCCGCCGGTAGTGCGGGCGCGGGCGGGGTCGGCCCGCCAGAAACGGTCGAAGACGCGCGCTGCCTCTGCCGGCGCCATTCCGATTCCGTGGTCCCGGACGGCAATTCCAACGGCGGTCTGGCTGGCTGCGACCGTGACGGTGACCGGCTTTCCTTCGCCGTGCTCCACCGCGTTGAGGATCAGGTTCCGCAGGATCCGGTCGATGCGCCGTGCGTCCATCTCCACGATGATGGCACCTTCGGGTGCCCTGAGGACAATCTCCGAACCGTATTCCGCAGCCACGGGGGCAGCGCCTTCAATGGCGTGTGCGACCACCTGCAGGATGTCTTCGGCTTCGGCGTCGAGCACTGCCACACCGGCATCAAAGCGGGAGATTTCAAGCAGGTCCGACAGCAGAGACTGGAAGCGCTCAACCTGGTTGTAGAGCAGCTCGGCGGAGCGCTTGTTGATGGGGTCGAAGTCGTGGCGCGCGTCGTACAGGACTTCCGCCGCCATCCGGACTGTGGTCAGCGGCGTGCGCAGTTCGTGGGAGACGTCGGAGACGAACCGCTGCTGCATCTGCGAAAGGGTTGCCAGCTGGGTGATCTGCTCCTGGAGGCTGGCTGCCATGTGGTTGAAGGATGCGCCAAGGCGCGCAACTTCGTCTTCCCCCCGGACAACCATCCGTTCCTGCAGCTGGCCGGCAGCGAGTTTCTCCGACACCATGGCGGCATGGCTGACCGGACTGACCACGTTGCGGGTGACGTACCAGGCGACGGCGCCGATCAGCAGGACCAGCACGGCGCCGCCGGCCCAGAGGACACTCTGGATCTCGTCCAGGGTCTGCTGCGCGGTGTTCAGGTCGTAGATCAGGTACAGCTCGTAGACGGTGCCGTTAAATGTCACCTTGTTGCCCACCGCAATGCCGGGGCGGTCTTCGGTGCCCACCGGAATGACGGTGGAGGCCCAATACTGGTCCTTCCCCGACTCCTGCACGGCCTTGCGCAGTTCGGGCGGGATGACGCTGACCGTCAGCTGGTCCGAGGCCCGGGATTCGACCCAGCGGTTCCTTGGCTTCGTCTGTTCCGGCATGGCCTCAAAGACGTACCTGCGCTGGATGACCGAACCGCGGCCTTCCACTGCGTTGAGGGTGTCGTACACCAGGGTGATGACGCTGGCCTGGTCGGTGACCTGCGCGCCGTCGAACGTGTCCTGCACCTGCTTGACGTGGTAGCTGGTTTCGGACTCGGCCTGCGCCAGCCGCTCCTGGAAAAGGTTGTTGGCGATCTGGTTGGACAGGTAGGCGCCCACAACCGCGAACGAGGTGACGGCCAGGAGGAGTGTGGTGAGGACGGTGCGGAACTGCAGCGACCGGCGCCACCGCCGGTGAAGGGACCGGCCGATGAAGCGCAGCGCCGGCAGGAACCGCCGGAATCCGGTCCTCACAAGCCGTGCAACGCGCAGGCTGACGATCAGGGCGCGCCGCTGCCAGAGATGGGCGCGGAACATCAGGTCCCGGAGACGGGCACTGGCGGCGTCGGTGTGCTCGGGGCCAGGGGGCAGGCCGACCCCGCTGGGATGTCCGGCGGCGGGATTGCCCGCGGGAGCGGGCGCGCCCTCACCGGGCGCACCGTCCTGTGCCGCGGGTTCAGGCCCCTGCTTTGTAGCCGACACCACGCACCGTCAACACGACTTCCGGAGCTTCCGGATCCTGCTCGATCTTGGACCGGAGCCGCTGGACATGGACGTTCACGAGGCGCGTGTCAGCAGCATGACGGTAGCCCCAGACCTGCTCGAGCAGCAGTTCCCGGGTGAACACCTGCCATGGTTTCCGTGCCAGGGCCACCAGGAGGTCGAACTCCAGGGGCGTCAGCGAAATCCGGTCGCTGCCCCGGCTGACCGTGTGTCCGGCGACGTCGATGGTGATGTCCGCGATGCGGAGGGTTTCCGGCGCCTTCTGGTCGCCGGGGCGGAGCCGGGCGCGGACGCGCGCCACCAGTTCAGCGGGTTTGAAGGGCTTGGGCACGTAATCGTCGGCGCCGGACTCAAGTCCGCGGACGACGTCGGACGTGTCCGACTTGGCGGTGAGCATGACGATAGGCACATCCGATTCTCCCCGGATCTGCCGGCAGACCTCGATGCCGTCCACGCCCGGAAGCATGAGGTCCAGCAAAACCAGGTCCGGCCGCGATGACCGGAAAATGTCGAGCGCCTGGGCGCCGTCCGCGCAAAAGACCGGCTCGAAGCCGTCATTGCGGAGGACAATTCCAATCATTTCGGCCAGCGCTTCGTCATCGTCTACCACCAGAATGCGTGCCTTCATAGTTATATATTCCCTTATCAGGATGGCTTTGTCCTGTTCAGCGCCCTCCGGCATGGCGGGGCGCTAGGATGCCCGACGCCGGAACTATAGGCTGGTGCCACGCCGGACGTTTCGATCGCCACGCCGGAATTGCGAAGCCGGCGCCAGGCCGACGGCGGACTGGATGGGGGAAGGAACATCGTGTCACCAAAGGATTACGACGCGGAGGAGCCCGGAGACCCGGGCCGGCCTGCCTGGGGGCAAACTCCGGAGCAGCACCAGCCTTCGGGAGGGCACCACCCGGCGCAGCAGCCGCCAGGCTGGCCGCCGCCGGCGGATCAGCAGAGTCCCTGGGGTGCGCCGGCGTGGCAGCAGCCATGGGGCCAGCCGGGTGCGCCATATCCGGGCTCCCCGGGCCCGCAATCCCCCAGCCTTGGGTATCCCTCCCAGGGCCATCCGTATGGCCAGCCACGATATGTTGCTCCGCCCAAACCGGGCATCGTCCCGTTGCGCCCCCTGATGTTCGGGGAGATCATGGACGGTTCGTTCCAGACCATCAGGCGGAATGCCAAAGCCATGCTGGGCGCTTCGCTGCTGGCGCAGTCCCTCGCCGCCATCCTGACGGCTGTCCTTACAGCAGCCACGGCCACGTCGATGGGCTCCATCGAAGCCTGGGCGGAGAGCGCCAGCCCCGCCGACCTCACGTCACTCGGCCTGGGCTTCGTTGCCGCCATTGTGCTGGTTGCCGTCCTGACCATCTTCATCGCCTCCGTCCTGCAGGGAGCCATGGTGGTGCCGGTGGCGCGGTCCATCCTTAACCGCCCTACCGGTTTCAAGCAGATGTGGGTCCTGGCGAGGCCGCGGGTCGGGGCACTGATGCGGCTGGCGGCGCTACTGATGGTTGCCGGGCTGATTGCCATCCTCGTCCCGGCAGCGGCCGCCGTCGCGTTGATCGCCAGCATGGAACGGATGGGCGTCCTGTTGCTCATTCCCATGTTCCTGGGCTTTGTTGCCTTGTTCGTGTGGATCTACATCAAACTGCTGGTGGCCCCGGCCGCGGTCGTGGTTGAGGAACTGGGTGCGCTGGACGCCCTGCGCCGGTCTTGGGACCTGACCCGGGCCAACTGGTGGCGGATCCTTGGAATCACCGTGGTGGTGGGGATCATGGTGGGCGTCATCAGCCAGGTGGTCATGATCCCGGTGAGCCTTGTAGCCCCGCTGATGGCAGGCTTCCTTTCGCCCCACGGGGGCGCCGGGCAGGACGTGTCCATCGCCGTCGCCGTCGGCATCATCACCGCCGTCCTCGGTGCACTGGCAGGAGCGCTGGGCTATGCCTTCCAGACGTCCGTCATGGCGCTGATCTACATGGACCTCCGGATGCGCAAGGACGGACTGGATATCTCGCTGCTCCGCATGATGGAGTCCGGAGCGGATCCGGACGGCATCCCGGGCCGCGGCCAGGCGGCGGCCCGGCCCGGAGGTTACCCCGGTGGCTGGAACTCCGGCACCGGGCCTGCGCCGGGGGCCTGGCCGGATGGCCGCTGAACCCCCGGTGCTGCCCGGGGCGGAGGAAGCCCGCCGTTGGGCAGCAGAGGAGCTTTCACAACCTGAATACCGCGACGCTGCCCCGGGATGGGTCGAGACGCTGTGGGAGAACTTCCTGGACTGGCTTTCGACCCTGGACGGATCCGCGGATGCAGGCAGCACCGTGCCAAGCCCCGTCATTGGACTCGTGATCGCCGTGATCATCGCTGCCGCGGTGATCATCGCAAAGCCCCGGCTGAACCCCAAAGCGCGGCAGGTCAAGGAGGTGTTCGAACCCGAGGGCGAGCTGGCGGCGGGCGAGTACCGTCTGCGTGCGGAGACCTCCGCAGCGGCTGGAAGATGGGGTGACGCCGTCGTAGACCGTTTCCGGGCTCTGGTCCGTTCTGCCGAGGACCGCACCATCCTGGACACCCAGCCCGGGCGGACAGCCGATGAGGTGGCCCGGGACCTGGCGCTCCCCTTCAGCACCGAAGGGCAGCGCCTGGACAGGGCGGCGGGCATGTTCGATGCGATCCGCTACGGGAACAAGACGGCCGACGCGGGCGACTACCGGGCCATGGCCAGCCTGGATGACGCGCTCGAAGCCCTCAAGCCCGTCCGCCGGCCGGGCAATCGGGACGAGGGCCACCCGGACTATGAGCCACCCCGCCCGGCGGTCCTGCCATGACCGGGGCGGCTCCGGCTTCCGCGGTGCAGGGAGGGACCGATGCGGACCAGGCGTCTGTCCGCAGGACAGGGTGGCTCCGGCGGCACCGTGCCTTTGTGGCTTGGGCCGCCGTGGTGGCTGCCGCGCTGGTCCTGGTTCTCTGGGCGCAACTCAGTCCCAAGGGGGACGCCGTTCCGATGTCGGTCCACAACGCCGGCCCCGATGGCGCCCGCGCGGTGGCGCAGATCCTGGGCCGGCACGGAGTAGCTGTCCACGATGCAGGAAACTACGGGGCAGCCATGGCAGCACTGGAGGCCGGTTCTTCGCCCACGCTGCTGCTGTACGACAGGAACGGCTTCCTGGACGGGCCCCGGCTCCGCAGCCTGGCGGCCTCCGCCCAGCGGGTGGTGGTGGTATCGCCCCGGCTGCAGACCCTGGACGCACTCGACGCCGGCATCCGGCAGGCAGGGGTTGTGCCGGACGCGTCTCCAGTGCTGGAGCCCGGCTGCAGCCTGCCTGACCCGGAGGCCGCAGGTACCGTTTCCGGAGAGTCCGGCTTCCTGTACGACGGCGGGACGACCTGCTACCGGCCGGACGGCTCCAGCGCAGGGCTCCTTGCCGTCAGCAGCGATGGCCAGCTCACCGTGGTGGGCAGCACCGCCGTCTTCAGCAACGGACAGCTGGACAGCCTGGGGCATGCCGCCCTGGCCACCCGGACCCTCGGCCCGTCTCCTGACCTTGTGTGGTACATCCCTACCCTTGAGGACCTGGACACCGGGGGCAGCCCCGCCAGCCTCGACGAACTGGCCCCCGGCTGGGCGCGTTTCCTGGGCCCGTGGCTCGCCCTGGTTGCCCTGGCGGCAATAGCCTGGCGCGGCAGGCGCCTGGGCCCGCTGGTGTTTGAGCCCTTGCCGGTTGTGGTGAAGGCAGCGGAGACTGCAGAGGGCCGGGCGAGGCTCTATCAGGACTCCCGCGCCGTGGACCAGGCGAGGGACAACCTTCGGGCCGGCAGTCTGGTACGGCTTTCCGGGCATCTGCGGACCGGGCCAGGGGCTACCGCCGACCAGGTTATCGACGCAGCTGCCGGACTCCTCGGCAAGCCGGCCCGGGAGCTCCGCGAACTTATCAACGAACGTCCCGGCACCGAGGCGAGGCTTGTGGCCTGGTCCCGGGAGCTGGACACCCTAGAGAAAGAAGTCAAAAGCCGATGAGCGAGCAAGGCAGCAGCCCCCGGGTCCTGGACCACATGGATCATGATTCCGCCCGGCAGGCCCTGCTGGACGTGCGGCACGAGGTGGCCAAGGCCGTCGTGGGGCAAGACGCCACCGTCACGGGAATGCTGATTGCCCTCCTTTCCCAGGGCCACGTGCTTCTGGAGGGGGTCCCGGGCGTCGCCAAGACTCTGCTGGTGCGTGCCCTGTCGGCGGCCCTGAGCCTGGACACGAAGCGCGTGCAGTTCACCCCGGACCTCATGCCCGGAGATGTCACGGGATCCCTGGTCTACGACTCGCACACCTCCGAATTCACGTTCCGTGAAGGGCCGGTGTTCACCAACATCCTGCTGGCAGACGAGATCAACCGGACGCCGCCCAAAACGCAGGCGTCCCTGCTCGAGGCCATGGAGGAACGGCAAGTTTCCGTGGACGGAGTGTCCCGGCCGCTCCCAGCACCGTTCCTGGTTGCTGCCACGCAGAACCCTGTTGAGTATGAAGGAACCTATCCCCTGCCCGAAGCGCAGCTGGACCGGTTCCTGCTCAAACTGACCATGCCGCTGCCCGGGCGCCAGGACGAAATGGAGGTCATCCGGCGCCATGCTGCTGGCTTTGACCCGCGCGACCTCACGGCTGCGGGGGTCCGGGCAGTAGCCGGTGCGGCAGACCTGTCGAAAGCCCGGCAGGCCGTGGCGTCGGTGGCGCTGGACCCTGAAATCATCGGCTACATCGTGGATCTGGTGCGCGCCACCCGCTCGGCCCCGTCGTTCCTGCTCGGAGTCTCTCCCCGCGGGGCCACGGCCCTGCTGAACACGTCCCGGTCCTGGGCCTGGCTGTCCGGCCGGGGCTTCGTGACCCCGGACGACGTCAAGGCCCTCGCACTCCCCTGCCTGCGGCACCGCGTGGCGCTTCAGCCGGAAGCCCAGATGGACGGGGTCCGGGTGGATGACGTGCTGGGCAGCATCCTGGCCTCCGTTCCCGTTCCCCGCTGATGGCCATCTCCGGGCGTTTCGTGCTGCTGGTGCTGCTGGGGGTGGTGCCGGTCCTCCTGCTGCCCGGCTGGGGAACGGTACTGCTGGTGTCCGGGGTGCTGACGGCCCTTGCCGCCGTCGACCTTCTGGCAGCGGCACCGCTGCGGACGGTCAGCCTGCTGCGCACACAGCCCGGAAACGTCACCCTGCACGCGGCGGTGGATGCCGTGCTCATGGTCCGGAACGACGGCGGGCGCCGGCTCCGCGGCGTCCTGCGCGACGCCTGGCAGCCCTCGGCGGGAGCGCAGAACGCCGTACAGGACATTGAGGTTCCGGCCGGTGAGAGCAGGCGCGTCACGGTACGGCTGCATCCCGTCCGGCGGGGAGACCTCCGGGCACCGCACGCCACCCTCCGCTCGTTTGGCCCCCTGCTGCTGGCAGCGCGCCAGAAGACAATTCACAGCCCCGGCTCGCTGCGGGTGCTGCCGCCTTTCCACTCCCGCAGGCACCTGCCGTCCAAGCTGCGGAAACTGCGCGAGCTCGACGGCAAGGCCGCGGTGCAGATCCGCGGCGCGGGCACCGAGTTCGATTCCCTCCGGGACTATGTCCGGGGCGACGACGTCCGGTCGATTGACTGGCGGGCCACCGCACGCCGGTCCGCGGTGGTGGTACGCACCTGGCGGCCCGAACGCGACCGCCGTGTGGTCATGGTCCTCGATACCTCCAGGACGTCGGCGGCAAGGATCGACGACGAAACGCGCCTGGACACGGGCATGGAAGCGGCCCTTCTGCTGGGTGTCCTCGCGGAGCGGGGCGGGGACCGGGTGGACTTCCTCGCCTTTGACCGCCGGACCCGCTCCAGGGCAGGGTCCGCCGGGCAGGGGAACCTTCTGGGCCAGCTGGTCCAGGCCATGGCACCGCTTGAGGCCGAACTCATTGAGATGGACTGGCCAGCCGTCCCGGCGCAGGTCCGCGCCGTTTCCGCGCACCGGTCACTCGTTGTGCTGATCACGTCGCTGGACGGCGGTGCGCCCGAGGAGGGTCTGATTCCCGTCGCGGCCCAGCTGGCCCGGCAGCACGTGGTGGTGGTTGCGGCGGTCCGGGACCCGCAGCTGGGAACCATGCTGGGAGAACGCGGCGACGCCACGGGTGTCTACCGGGCCGCGGCGGCGGAGCGGGCTCTCCTGCAGCGTGCGGCGATCAGCGCAGAGCTCCGGCAGCACGGTGTGTCAGTGGTGGACGCCGAACCCCACCAGCTGCCGCCGCGGCTCGCTGACATGTACATCAGGCTCAAGGCTGCCGGTACATTGTGAGGTCACAGCACCTTGTTCCAGCCGCTTTCCCAGCAGGAGGTCCCCCATGAACGTTCCCATCTACCAGCAGGCCCTCGGCGCGGACTTTTCGCGCCTGCAGCCCGAGCTGCAGGAGTACTTCTCGCTGGTGCCGGGCTCGGGCCGCTACGGCGTGGGTGAAGGAACGTTCGACGTCGTGGGCTGCCGTCAGGAATGGCTCCGGCCCTTGCTGCGGCTCACCAGCGGCGAGGAAGCCTTCTTCCCCGAGTACGGCGAAGACATTCCGTTCCGCATCGAGAACCACGCCCACCAGGACCCTTTTGGCCGCTCCAGCCTCACGGCCCGCCGTGAGATCCGTTTCCCGGGGCGCACCCGCATTTTCCAGGACACCACAAGCGCCACCCGCCGGAACGGTGCACCCCAGCTGGTGGATTACGTGGGCCGGTACCGGCGGCTGGTCACCGACCTGAACCTGAGTGTCACGGCAGAGGGCCGGCTCCGGGGCGTATCGGAAGCATCACGGCTCCTCCTGGGCCCCCTCCGTATCCCCCTTCCTGCCGCCCTGGATGCCAAAGCCTACGCAGAACAATGGTGGGACCCGGCAGAAGGGCCCGCCGGTAAGCACCGGATCCAGGTGAAGGTCATCCAGCCGCAGATCGGCCTGGTCCTGGTCTACGCCGGGAGCTTCGACTACCGGCTGCGCCCCTACAGCGGCGGCAGCTCGGCCCACAGCTTCCTGCCGCGCTACGCGCAGCCGGACCGCTGGGAGAACCGGATCTGACGCCGCCTGCGAAAGCCGCGCCGGCTAGCCCTGGGCGAGCTGGTTCAGCCCGTCCGCAAGCTGGGTAAGCCTGCCGAGCACCGCTGTGGCCTGCGACGGCGAGCCGCCGGCAAGCCCGGCCGATGGTGTCACCCGAATGGAGGCCAGGGTGTGTGCCGGAAGGCCCAGCTGCCGCCAGGGCCGCCACACGGCCTCCACCGATTCGGCGACCTTGGGCAGCGGACCGCCGGCTGCCTCCACGGCGCCGAGCCACAGGCTTGAGCCTGATTCCACCGCTCCGGCCAGCTGCTCCCACTGCCGGGAGGTCAAAGCCTTCAGGGGAACAGCTATGCCGTCCGCGCCGGCAGCCAGGATCTGTTCGAAGGGCGCTTCCACCTCGGGAACGGAGATCACCGCTTCGGCGGCGCCCGCGACCCGCAGGGCGTCAAGGACCAGCCGCCACGATTCGCGCGCTTCAGACGCCGGCACCGCCCGGAGGGTGCGGTAGCCGCTGGAGGTGGGAATGGTACCGGCCAGCACCGCGGCGATCTCCGGCTCGTCCACCTGGACTACCAGGCGCGCACCCGGTACGGCGGCCGCCACCCGGGAGAGGTACCCGCCCACACCCGCGGCGAGCGAGGCCGCAAGGTCCCGCCGGGCGCCGTAGTCGAGGAGGGCGCGCTCGCCGTTGTGCAGGTGGAGCCCGGCCGCCAGGCTCAGGGGCCCCACCAGCTGGACCTTGATCTCTGCGGCCGGATTTTCCTCGGCTCCGGCCACGTCGGCGAGGACGTTGATGTCCGTGGCCAGGGCTGACGCGGCGCGGCGGAAGTCCTTGCCGGGACGGTCGACCAGCCGCCATCCGTAGGGCTGGACGTCGACGGCCAGCTCGGCAAGGAGGCTGGCCGTACGCCCCAGGGCATCGGAACCAACTCCGCGGTCCGGCAGTTCGGCGAGGAAGGGCAGGTGCGGGCTGCCGAGTTCGCCCCGGATGATCCGGGCGGCCTCCACGGGGTCTTCGCCCGGCCACGGTCCCAGCGCAGTGGCCGTCACTTCCCGCGGCGGAGCGGGCGCCGGTGAGGAGGCGCCACCACGGGCTTCGTGCCTTTTGACCATGCTCACGCGAGGGCTGATGCCTGCGGGTGCTGGCCCGAGGCAGCTTCGTGGTCTTCGGCGATCGCCTCGTGGTGCCTTATGACTTCCCCGATGATGAAATTGAGGAACTTCTCGGCAAAGGCGGGGTCCAGATGGGCGTCCTCGGCGAGGCGGCGAAGCCTGGCGATCTGGGCGGCCTCGCGGCCGGGGTCCCCGGCGGGCAGCCGGTGGGCGGCCTTGAGGAAGCCCACTTTCTGGGTGGCCTTGAAGCGCTCGGCCAGCAGGTAGACCAAGGTGGCATCAATGTTGTCGATGCTTGAACGGATGGAGAGCAGTTCAGCCATCACCGACTGGTCCACCTGGTCCGCCAGCGAACTGGCTGAGGGGTCGTAGTCATCGGCATCAGGAGTGTGAAGGTTGTGCTGCGTCATGGTTCAAGTCTATGGGCAGGCACCGGAATCCCCCGGCTGTTAAGCGCCGGTGCCGGTATCCGGCACCGGCACTTCGGGCTCCGACGCGGCGCTGCGTCCTGCCGCTCAGATGCCCAGCAGGGCGCGGTGCGCTTCCCTCCGCTTCGCCTGTTCCTGCGGATCGGGCACGGGCAGGGATGCGATGAGCCGCCGCGTGTAGTCGTGCTGCGGGTTTCCCATCACCTGGCTGCCGATCCCCTGCTCTACGAGCCTGCCCTTATAGAGGACGCCCACCCAGGAGGAGAGCGTGTCCACCACGGCGAGGTCGTGGCTGATGAACAGGCAGGCAAAGCCGAACTCCTGCTGGATGTCCCTGAACAGTTCCAGGACCTTGGCCTGCACCGAAACATCCAGTGCGGACGTCGGCTCATCGGCGATCAGCAACCGGGGATTCAGGCTGAGTGCCCGTGCCAGCGACGCCCGCTGGCGCTGGCCGCCGGACAGTTCGTGCGGGTACCGTCCCGCGTACGACGCCGGGAGCTGGACTGATTCAAGCAGCTCGCCTACGCGTTTGCGCGTCTGCGCCGGGCTTGGCTTCGTGTGGATGACCATGGGTTCGGCGATGCAGTCCCCGATGGTCAGCTGCGGGTTGAAGGACGCCGCCGGGTCCTGGAACACAAACCCGATGTCCTTGCGGAGCGGCTTGAAGGTCCGTTCCTTGAGGTTCAGCATCTCGTATCCCAGCACCTTCAGGCTGCCGCCGGTGGTCCTGTTGAGGCCGGCGATGGCCCGCCCGATAGTGGTCTTCCCGGAGCCGGACTCCCCCACCAGGCCGAACACTTCGCCCCTGGACAGCGTGAAGCTGACCCTGTCCACTGCCTTGAAAGCCGGTGTTCCCAGCCTCCCCGGGTATTCGATGGACAGGTTGTTGGCCTCCACGAGGACTTCCTCCTCCTGGTGGGCCCGGCTGGTTAGTCCCTGGGAGGCGGAGTTCCGTCCGAGGTGCGGCACCGCGGCGAGGAGGCTGCGGGTGTAGTCCTGCCGCGGTTCTGCGAACAGGGTACGGGCCGGAGCCTCCTCCACCACGTCGCCCTGGTACATCACCACCACCCGGTCGGCAAGGTCCGCCACCACCCCCATGTTGTGCGTGATGAGCACGATGGACGTGCCGTACTTGTCCCGCAGGTCCCTGAGCAGTTCCAGGATTTCCGCCTGCACTGTGACGTCCAAAGCCGTGGTGGGCTCATCGGCGACAATCAGCCCGGGGTTCAGGGCCAGAGCCGCGGCGATGACCACCCGCTGCTTTTGCCCGCCCGAGAACTGGTGGGGGTAATAGTTGACCCGGTGTTCCGGATCGGGGATGCCCACCTTGCGCAGCGCTTCAATGGCCCGGGTTTTGGCCTCCTTGGCTGAAACCCGCTTCCCGTCGCTTCCGGTGTGCGCCCGGATGCCTTCGGCAATCTGCCAGCCCACGGTGAACACCGGGTTCAGTGCGGTGGACGGTTCCTGGAACACCATGGCAACGTCCCGGCCGCGGATCTGGCGCAGCCGGGCGGCGCTGACGCTGATCACGTCTGCCCCGTTGATCAGCACCGCCCCGGAGCTGCTGGCCGTTTCCGGGAGCAGGCCCAGGATGGTCTTGGCGGTGACCGTCTTGCCGGATCCGGACTCCCCCACGATCGCCAGTACCTCCCCCTTCCTGACCTCCAGGCTGACGTCCTTGACTGCCTGGACCGGACCGCCGTCCGTGGCGAACGTGACCTGGAGGTGGTCGATGTCGAGAACGGGACGGCTGGCGTCGGGCTCTCCGTTGGGGCTCCGCCCGGACAATGGATCGATATTGACGGTCATGATGCCCTCACTTCGGTTGCGATGGCGGCGTTGTCCACCGGCGCCGGGGAACTGCCGCCCGTGCTCTTGCGGCCGCGGAGGCGTGGATCGTTCAGGTCGTTGATGCTCTCGCCCACCAGGGTCAGGCCCACCACGGTCAGCACGATGGCCAGGCCGGGGAACAGCCCGGTCCACCAGATGCCCGACGTGGTGTCGGCGAGCGCCTTGTTGAGGTCGAAGCCCCACTCCGCGGCTGAGCTGGGCTCGATGCCGAAGCCGAGAAACCCAAGGCCGGCCAGGGTGAGGATGGCTTCGGAGGCGTTCAGGGTAAAGATCAGCGGCAGGGTCCGGGTGGCATTGCGGTAGATATGGCGGGTCATGATGCGGATGTTGGACGCTCCCACCACTTTGGCGGACTCCACGAAGGGCTCAGCCTTCAGCCTGACGGTCTCGGCCCTGATGACCCGGAAATACTGCGGAATGAAGACCAGCGTGATGGCCGTGCCGGCAGCGAAGATGCCGCCGATGAGGCTGGACTGTCCGCCGCTGATGACGATGGCCATGACAATGGCCACCAGCAGTGACGGGAAGGCGTACACGGCGTCGGCAATGACCACCAGGATCCGGTCGAGCCACCCGCCGAGGTAGCCGCTGACCAGGCCAAGGACAACGCCGATGACGATGGACATGGACACGGCGACGACGATCACCAGGATCGCCGTCTGCGCGCCCCAGATGACCCGCGAGAGGACGTCGTAACCGCCCACAGTTGTCCCCAACAGGTGCTTGCCGCCCGGGGCCTGCTGCGTGGGGAAGTTGCCGTCGGCGTCGGAAAGCTGGGAGAAACCGTAGGGTGCCAGCAGTGGTGCGAAAAGTGCCGTCAGGACGAACAGTCCGGTGAGGACCAGCCCCGCGACCAGCATGCCGCGCTGGAGGCCGACGCTTTTGTTGAAGTGTGAGACCACCGGCAGGCGGCGGTACCAGGGAGCCCGTGGACTTTCCATCGGGACGGGAACGGCCGGGATGCTCATGCTCAGTACCTCACGCGGGGATCGATCAGCGCGGCAATAATGTCCACGATGAAGTTGGTCATGGCCACGATGATGGCGAGCAGCACCACGATGCCTTGCACGGCCACGAAGTCGCGGGCCGTGAGGTAGTTGGCGAGCTGGAATCCCAGGCCTTTCCATTCGAATGTCTTCTCGGTCAGGACCGCCCCGCCGAGCATCACTGCTATTTGCAGGCCCATCACCGTGATGATGGGTATCAGCGCGGGCTTGTAGGCATGCTTGGTGACCAGGCGGTATTCGCTGACGCCCCTGGACCGGCCGGCCTCAATGTAGTCCCTGCCCAGGGTGCCAATGACGTTGGTCCTGACAAGGCGGAGGAAGATGCCGGCTGTCAGCAGCCCCAACGCCACCGCGGGCAGGACGGCGTGGGCCAGGACATCTCCCAGGGCGGCCATGTTGCCGCTTCGAAGTGCGTCCAGCCAGTAGATACCGGTGGGTGCCTCCAGTGACGTCAAGGCCAGTTCGCTGGACGTCCTGGCCCGCCCTGCCACCGGCAGCCAGCCGAGCCAGACCGAGAAGGTCAGCTTCAGCAGCATGCCGGCGAAGAACACGGGGGTGGCATAGCAAAGAATGGCGAAGACGCGCAGGACCGCGTCCGGCGCCTTGTCCCGGCGGTGGGCCGCCACCATTCCCAGCGGAATACCGACCACGAGGGCAACGAGCAGGGCGTTGATGCTCAGCTCCAGGGTGGCCGAGCCGTAGGTTGTCAGCATTTCGGAGACGGCGCGATTGTCCGTGAGCGTCCGGCCGAAGTTGCCGGTGGCCAGCTGGCCGAGGTACTCGAAGTATTGGACCAGGATGGGCCGGTCGTAGCCGGCCGCCTGGATCCGCTCCTGGAGCTGGTCCGCCGGCAGGCGCCCTCCCATGGCTGCGGTGATGGGGTCGCCGGTGATCCTCATCAGGAAGAAGACCATGGTTACCAGGATGAAGATGGTGGGAAAGATCAGCAGGAAACGGACCAGGATGTACTGTCCCAGTCCACCGCCGGATGATTTCTTGGCGGGCGGCAGGAGTCCGTCCGCGTCAGTTGGTGGCGCGTCGATCAATGTCGTCATGGGTACCTCAGGTTGTCTTCGCGGCGCCCGCGGCGGGCCGGCACCGCATCCCGTCCAGCACGCGGGGCGGGACACGGGCGCCTAACAACAGGCGCACCGTGTCCCGCCCCGTGTGCGGTCAGAGCCGGATGGTTCGGTGGACTTACTTGGACATCACGCCAAGACGGGTCTTGAACGAGGCATCGAGGGTCTTTTCGACTCCCTGGACATCCGTTCCGGCCACCATGACCTGGGCGCCCTGCAGCAGCGGCAGCGTGGAGAGGTCCTTGGCGATGGCTTCCTGGGCCTCTCCCAGGAGTTCGCTCCGCTCAGCCTTGTCCGTGGTGACCAGCTGCTGCTTCACGATGTCCGTCACGGCCGGGTTCTCATAGTGGTTGCCGAGGAAGTTGCCCGGGATGAAGAACGGCGTCAGGTAGTTGTCCGCGTCCGAATAGTCCGGGAACCAGCCCAGCTGGTACACGGGGTAGGCGTCGGCCCGGCGTTCCTTGGTGTAGGTGGTCCACTCGGTGGACTTGAGGTCGACGGTGAAGAGCCCTGACTTTTCGAGCTGTTCCTTCACCAGTGCGTACTCGTCGGCCGCGGACGTGCCGTAGCGGTCCGTGTACTGCAGCTTCACGTCAACCACCGAGGTGATGCCGGCATCGGCCAGGACCTGCTTTGCCTTGTCCAGGCTCGGCTTGCCGCTCCCGTCACCGTAGAGGCTCTTCAGCGGCTCGGTTGCGCCTTCGAATTCCTTGGGCACGTAGGAGTAGACCGGAGTGTAGGTGTCCTTGAAGACCTGCGAAGCAATGACGTCACGGTCAACGAGGTGGGCGATGGCCTGGCGGACGGCAAGGGCCTTGGCAGGATCGGCTTCCGGGGTCTTCGCGCCGAACGGCATGGTGTCGAAGTTGAACACCATGTAGCGCAGTTCCCCGCCCGGGCCCTTGTGGACCTTCACCTTGTCGTCGCCTTCAAGGTCTGCGACGTCGGTAGCGGTAAGAATGCGCCCGGCGACGTCGATGTTGCCCTGCTGTACATCGAGCTTCAGGTTGTTCGGGTCCGCGTAGTGCTTGAGGGTGGCTCCGTCGTTGGACGCAGCGCCCAGCAGCCCCTGGTAATCCGGGTTGGGCTTGAAGCTGACCAGTTCGTTCTTCTTGTAGCTTTCAATCGTGTACTGGCCGGCGAACGGCTTGGCCGCAACGATGGCGTCGTCGTCCATGATCTTGTCCGCCGGGAAGACTTCCTCGTCCACGATCGGACCGGGGTTGGAGGCAAGCACGCCCGGGAACACCTGGTCGTTTCCGGCTGCAAGGGTGAACACCACGGTGTTGGCGTCCGTCGCCTCGATCTTTTCCATGTTGGCAAGCAGTGACGCCGGCCCGTTGGGGTCGTCGATCGTCTTGACGCGGTTGAAGGAAAACACGACGTCTGAAGAATCCAGCGTATTGCCGTTGGCAAACTTCAGGCCGGGCTTGAGCTTCACGGTGTATTCGGTGGGGCTGGTGAAGGAGGCGGACTCCGCGATGTCCGGGGTGGCATCTGCAGTGCCGGGTTTGTAGTTGAGCAGGAACGGGTAGATCTGGTTCATGACCATGAAGGATCCGCCGTCATAGGATCCGGCCGGGTCCAGGGTGACCACTTTGTCCGTGGTGCCGTACGTGATGGCGCCACCCCCGGCATCGCCGGTCGAGGTTCCACCGCCGCCGCCTGAGGGGCCCGTGCAGGCAGTCAGGGCGAGGGCGGAAATGCCTGCCAGCGCGATTGCGCCGTGCAGTGCTTTGTTGCTCTTCGTCATCTAAGAACTTTCTGTTCGATGAGTGCGCGCCCGCCGACCGCTGATGGGTGCATTTGCTCAGGCGGGAAGCGCGCGGTGCTGATGCCTAGATTCAATCAGAGAGTCAACACTCATCCCGGACCATTTTGTGAGTTGAGACACAAAATTTACCTGATTGCCCCCGCACCCACGGCACAACCAACAACACCGCCCCGGCGGAACCGGGGCGGTGTTGGGGACACGCTGTTCTAGAGCTCGGCGCGCTGAAGCGAGCGGGCGGCGTCGATGGTCGCCTGGCCCAGCACCCGGCTGCCCTGGTAAAGGACAATCGTCTGGCCCGGGGCCACTCCCCGCAGCGGGGTGGTGAGCCGGACGACCAGCTGGCCGGCTGCGCCCCCGTCGTCGCCTGCTGCTTCCATGCGGGCCGTCGCGGGCACGGGGTCGCCGTGGGCACGGACCTGGGCGTGGCAGTCGAATTCCGTGCCCGTCTCCACCTCGGCGATGGGCAGTCCTGCCCAGGAGACCTTGATGCCGCGGATCTCGTCGATGGCCAGCAGGGCCTCCGGGCCCACTACCACCTTGTTTTCCTTGGGGCGGATCTCCAGGACGAACCGGGGCTTGCCGTCGGCGGCCGGAGTGCCCAGTTTCAGGCCGCGGCGCTGGCCCACGGTGAAGGCGTTGGCCCCCGGGTGCTCGCCGACCTTTGTGCCGGTTTCGTCCACGATGTCCCCGGTGGACATGTCGATCTTTTCGGCGAGCCATCCGGCGGTGTCACCGTCGGGGATGAAGCAGATGTCGTGGCTGTCCGGCTTGTTGGCTACGGAGAGTCCGCGGCGTTCAGCCTCCGCACGGACTTCAGCCTTGGACGGCGTGTCGGCCAGCGGGAACATGGAGTGCTTAAGCTGTTCGTGGGTCAGGACGCCCAGGACGTAGCTCTGGTCCTTGGCCCAGTCAGCGGCCCGGTGCAGTTCGCGGTTACCGTCGGCATCCTCGATGACCTTGGCGTAGTGTCCGGTGCACACGGCGTCGAACCCCAGGGCGATGGCTTTTTCCAGGAGCGCGGCGAACTTGATCCGCTCGTTGCACCGCATGCAGGGGTTGGGGGTGCGGCCGGCGGCGTACTCATCGATGAAGTCCTGGACAACGTCTTCCTTGAACCGCTCGGAGAAATCCCAGACGTAGTACGGGATGCCAAGGACGTCGCAGGCCCGCCACGCATCGCGGGAGTCCTCGATGGTGCAGCAGCCGCGGCTTCCGGTGCGGAGCGTGCCGGGCATGCGCGAGAGCGCCAGGTGGACGCCGACGACGTCATGCCCCGCCTCGACGGCGCGGGCGGCGGCGACGGCGGAGTCGACTCCGCCGCTCATGGCTGCTAGAACTCGCATGGTGGCTTTCCCTCGGGTTTTCCCGGCTCCGGGCCGGTGCTGGCTGACGTGCGCGGGCTGGCGGCGCTGGATAAGGACGCTGGGTCCCGGCGCTGATTTCCGGCGCTGATTCTTAAGGCTGATTCTTAGGGCAGGCAGGCTCCCGGAAACGATCCTTGCCTATCTATTCTACGGCCTCAGCACAGAGCCCCGTCAGGCCGGGCTCCGTCAGCCGCCGTTGAGGGGCCGGCGCGCAAGCGTTCCTGCGGTCTGGATGCTGGACTCGTGCCCGGCCATCCCCGCCTGCCGCGCCCGGGCATAGGCGTCAGGCAGCGCGGCCAGGAGGGCGTCGACGTCGCCCTCCACCGAGGCATGGCCCAGGGTGAACCGCTGCGCGCCCCGCGCCGTCTCCTCGTCCAGGCCCATGGCCAGCAGAACGTGGGAAGGCCTGGGCACACCCGCCGTGCAGGCCGAACCGGTGGATGACTCCACGCCGGCCAGGTCCAGGAGGAACAGCAAGGAATCTCCCTCGCAGCCGGGAAAAGTGAAATGCGCGTTGCCGGGGAGCCGGCCGTTTCCGGCGGCACCGCGCAGGACGGCTTCCGGAACCCGTTCCAGGACACCGTCAATCAGCCGGTCGCGGAGGCCCGTAATGCGTGTGGACTCGGCGCCCAGGGTGGCTGCGGCCTTCTCAGCGGCAGCGGCGAAGGCTGCGATCGACGCCGTGTCCAGGGTGCCCGAGCGGACGTCCCTTTCCTGGCCTCCGCCGTGCTGGACGGGGGTAAGTTTCACGGACCGCCCCAACAGGAGCGCACCCACCCCAACCGGGCCGCCGATCTTGTGGCCGGAAATGGACATGGCGTCAAGACCTGAGGCCTTGAAATCCACGGGGAGGGAACCGAACGCCTGGACCGCGTCCGAGTGCACGGGGACCCCGGCGGCGTGCGCCAGCTCCACGATCCTGCTGATGGGCTGGATGGTGCCCACCTCGTTGTTGGCCCACATCACGGTAACCAGGGCAATGGTGCCCGGGTCACGGGTAAGTTCAGCGTCAAGGACGGCGAGGTCCACCACTCCGTCGCTGTCCACCGGCAGCCAGACCACCTCGGCGCCTTCGTGGCGTTCCAGCCACTCCACCGTGTCCAGGACTGCATGGTGTTCGACGGCGGAGCAGAGGACGCGGCGCCGCGCGGGCACGTCAGCCACGCGGGACCAGTACAGCCCCTTCACGGCAAGGTTGTCAGCCTCCGTACCGCCCGAGGTGAAAATGACTTCCGACGGGTGCGCTCCCGCGGCGGCAGCAACAGCCTCCCGGGCGTCCTCCACGGCACGGCGGGCCCGCCGGCCGGAACCGTGCAGCGATGACGGGTTTCCGGTGCGGGCCAGTTCACGGGTCAGCGCGGCCAGCGCCTCAGGTGCAAGGGGGGTGGTTGCTGCATGATCGAGGTAAACGGGCACCCTGCAATTCTACCGGCCCGCCCTGCCGGGCAGGCGCCGTCCTCAGCTAGGCGGACGGCGGGATCACCGGCAGGAAACGTGCGACGTCGGCCCTCGCCCCTGCGAGCGCGGCAGCGTCCGGGCACGCGAGGGAGATGTAGACGGAGGACCCGGCCGTGCCGAACAGCCTGGCCAGCACCGCAGTTGCCCTTCCAGCCGGCTGGGCTGCCTGTTCCAGGGCCAGGACCTCGACGGTCCGGCCGGGCCCTGCCGGGTCCGCGCCCCACCGCAGTGTCTCCGTCTTCAGGTAGCCGGGCAGGATGGACGGGTCCAGGTACTCAAAAAGCGCAACGGTGGATTCCCTGTCGTCGCCCCGGACCAGGGCAGCCTGGTTGGTGCGCACCCTGGCTGCCACCAGGCAGCCGTCTTCCTTCTCGTACCGGGCTTCGGCGGCCACGCTGCCGGCGGCCTTCCATCCCGGGGCTTCCTTCAGTCCGTCCCCGATGCCTACGGGCGTGCCGGGGGCAAGGCTGCCGCCGGCGGCAAAGGGAAGGTCCTGCGCGGCCACGGCGGCAGCATCGTGGCCAGGCGTGATGGTGGGGGTGGCAAGCCCCGGCGTGCTGGCGACAGGTTGCGGAGCTGCAGGGTCCCGCACCTCCACGCTGCAGCCGCCAACCAGCAGAGCTCCCATTGCGGCTGCCAGCACCGGCACCACCCGCCGCCTGGCCCTGTTAGCCATTCCCGCCGTCGTCGGCATATCCATTCCTGCCCCAATGCGTTCAGCCGCAGCCGGGACGGCCGCGCATGCACGAGTCTAAAGGCACTTGCCTGCGGCGCCCGCACCCGGTCCGCGAGCCCTCGGGGGAACCCTGGGGGCCCGGAGCGTCGTTGTTCAGGACAGGCCGTTAAACTGTGCGGACCGGGCTACCTGCGAAGACTGGCCATACCAAGAGAAGGATGAGGGCTTGACCGAGAGCAGCAGCTCCTATTACCAGGTACTTCGCGTGGCGGTAACGGCCACGGAGAAGGAGATCAAGGTGGCCTACCGCCGGGCTGCCCGGACGGCCCATCCGGATCACGGCGGTGATGCCGCCGCATTCCGGCAGGTGACGCGTGCCTACGAAACCCTTATCGACCCCACCCGCAGGAAAGCATACGACCGCTCCTATGCCGCCGGCACGCTGCGCAACGAGGACGCGGACACGGAGGCGCATTTCGACGCGCCACCGGCGGGCAGCCGCGCGTCGGCCACTGTGCACCGGCAAGGCAACGTCCGCAACACCGCCGGCGACCCCCCTGTGTACGTCCCGCCGTATGAGGATGCCCCTTCCGGCGAGGTTCCGCTGATTCCCCTGGAAGTCGCCCGCCAGCAGGTGCACGGCATGCCACGCAAACGCGGTATTTTCGGGGCTGAGGCACGCATCCAGCGGGAGATGCGCACGGTCCAGCTCCTGAGCCGGCAGGTCCTGCCGGCCATCCCGGCCGCACGCCTGATCAACGGCCTCCAGTCCCCTGCCGACAACAGCCACATCGACCACGCCGTCCTGTCCGGCTACCGGCTGGCGCTGGTCGGCTCCATGCTGCTGCCCAAGGGCGCCTATGCCTGGGACGGGCGCACACTGAACCACGGGGGCCGCTCCATTGCCCCGCCGCAGCTCGCGCACGTTGTCCGGGCCATGCAGGACATTTTCCCGGAACTGAACGTCACGGGCTGGACCGTGGTGCTCAACCCTGGCGGCAACCTCCATGAGCCGGTGATAGACAACCACCGCCGTTCAACCGGTGCCCTCGAGGCCGTGCAGGTGGTTAACGCGGCAGGGATGGTGCGCGGCCTGAAGGAATTCCTTGCGTCCGGGCCCGCGCCCAATTCGGTGAATGTTCCGGTGCTGGCGAGGCTGCTGCGCGGCATGCACTGACAACGGTGGCTAGGATGGGACGGTGTTCCGCATCCTTTTCCACGCCCCCGAAATCCCCGGCAATACCGGCAACGCCATCCGGCTCGCAGCCATTACCGGCGCCGAACTGCACCTCGTGGAGCCGCTGGGTTTCGATTTCTCGGACGCGAAGCTTCGCCGTGCCGGCCTGGATTACCACGACCTCGCCGTCGTCACCGTGCACCCCAGCATCGAGGATGCGTGGAAGCACCTGCAACCGGAGCGGGTCTACGCCTTCACTTCTGACGGAACCGCCAGCTACACCGATATCTCCTACCAGCCGGGCGACGTCCTGATGTTCGGCCGTGAATCCGTGGGGCTGCCGCCGGAACTGAAGGCCGATTCCCATGTGACGGCCACAGTGCGGCTGCCCATGCTGCCGGCCCTGCGTTCCCTGAACCTGGCTAACGCCGCGTCCATCGCCGTCTACGAGGCCTGGCGCCAGCAGGGATTTGCCGGCGCCAAAATCTGACCCTGCAAAAGCCGGCAACTTCTTTGCGCCCCCGGCCAATCCATCCGGGCGGCTGTTCCGAATCACTCCTGACAACATTCCCAGGCGTTCGAGGAGCTGCAGGTGACATTGCTGGAGTCAGGTTCCAGGACCTCCCGCAGCAGCCACGGCGCTACTGCTGAGGATTCGCGGTCCGGAGACTTATGCTTGGTAGTGATGGAAACCCCCAACGCGCCACAATCCGAGGCCCAGGCCGCGGTGACAGACCCCCCGGCCGACCTCAGCCACCGGCTTTCAGTCCTGCTGGAACGCATAGGCCGGGGTGACCAGGCGGCCTTTGCCGAGTTCTACCAGCTGACCTCCCGCCGCGTTTTCGGGATGGCCCGAAGGGTCCTGATCGATCCCGAACTCAGCGAGGACACCACGCAGGAGGTCTTCCTCCAGGTGTGGCAGAACGCATCGAAGTTCGACCCCAAGGCAGGGAGCCCGCTCTCCTGGCTGATGACCATTTCGCACCGGCGGGCCGTGGACAGGGTCCGTTCCTCGCAGTCCTCCACGGACCGCGAGGCCAAGTACGGCGCCAGCACCCAGGACATCGACCACGACTCCGTGGCCGACCAGGTGGGAAGCAGGCTGGAGGCAGAGGCCGTGGTGCGGTGCCTGGAAACGCTGACTGAAACGCAACAGGAGTCTGTGCGCCTGGCGTACTACGGCGGCCTTACCTACCGTGAGGTTGCCGAACGCCTGAACGCCGCAGTTCCCACCATAAAATCCCGTATCCGCGACGGATTGATCCGACTGAAGACCTGTCTGGGGGTGAGTTGAGATGACTGAAACCAACAGCGGCCGCAATGGCCGTTCCGGTTCGTTTGGCGACACCGTTGCCATGGACCTGGCTTCCGGCCGGGCGGTGGACCTGGCCGAACTTTATGCTCTGGATGCGGTAACGGAAGAGGAGCGCCGGGCGATCGAACAGTACATGTCGGCCGCGCCGGCGGCGGAACGTACCGAGTTCTTCGACCGGGTGCGCCAGGCAAGGGAAACTCTCACAAGGACCTTCCGCGTCGAGGAGCAGCCTCCGGCTGACCTTTTCGACCGTATCGTTGCCCAACTGCCTGTCCAGGGCAGCGGGCCGGTTGCAAGTACCCCGGCTCCGCCTGCCCCAGGACACGTGGCAGCAGGACACGTCGCACCGGGGCAGCCCGTAGCGTCGCAGCCAGCGAGTGCGCAGCCTGCCGGAGGAGACGAACTCGCCCAGGCCCGGCAGCGCCGCGAGGAACGGCGCCGGCCCGGAGGCACCCGGCGCTGGCTCGCCGGAGTGGCGGCTGCTGCCGCCATAGCATTGGGCGGTGTCGGAGTGGGGTCCTACCTGGCAGACCAGAATGATCCCCTGAACCAGGTGGTCCGGGCCGGAGACCTGCGGGAAGCATCGGTGGACGTGGCGGGAGGCGGTACAGCGACCCTCCTGATCTCCTCATCGGAGGATGCCGCCGTCGTCAAGATGAACGGCGTTCCCGCCCCGCCGGCGGGGAAGGTTTACCAGATGTGGCTGATCCCCAAGGACGGCTCGGCCCCGGTGTCCCAGGGACTGATGGATGAGGAAGCCCTGTCCAGGCCCGCCGTGGTGGAGGGGATCTCCTCAGCCGCAGCGCTCGGGATCACTGTTGAGCCGGCAGGCGGCTCCCAGTCCCCCACCCTGCCCACCGTTGCCGCTGCACCGCTGGGGGCATAGCGCAGAAGCCGGGCAAGACGCACAAAGCGCCCCGTTCCATTCCGTCAAGGGAAGGAGCGGGGCGCTTTCGTCGGCAGCCTGTTCAGAAGCCGGCGATGGTTCCGGGCCCGTTGACCGCCACCACGTGGAAGGCCTCAGCGCTCCTGCCGTCCGCAAGGCCCGCACGGGCAGCGTTGGCCTGCATGCCCTGCCGGACCGTTGCTTCCATGGCGTCCACGTCGGGGTGCTGGCTGACGTGGACGTGGATCGCCCTGAGCTTGGACTCCACGTGCTCCGTGACATCCACGAAGTGGTTTTCCCGCTGCTCGGGCCCGGCGTAAAGCCACAGCCACGGGAGCTTGTAGGCGTCCAGGCCGGCCTCGGCGAGTTCCGGGTAGGCGAACGGGTTTTCCACGGCAGGGTACACGGCGCGGGTAACGGCCTCACCCACCGCGAGGTGGTCCGGGTGGCTCTTCTGGATGCGCTTCCAGTTCCGTTCCGGGTGCATGGACAGCACGACGTCGGGACGGATTTCCCTGATCAGCCGCACCACGCCCTTCATCACCTCGTGCGACGGTTCAAGGTAACCGTCCCGCTGGTGGAGGTAGTGGATGTCGGTAACCCCCACCAGTTCGGCGGCACGGCGCTGTTCGGCGTCGCGAAGGGCGATGATGTCGGCCCGGTGCACGGGATCAAAGCCGCCCGCGTCGCCGTCGGTCATGATGCAGTAGCTGACCTGGACGCCCGCGGCCGTCCAGGCAGCGATGGTGCCGGCAGCACCAAAATCGATGTCGTCGGGGTGCGCCGCAAAACAGAGCACCCGCCCAACCCGGTGTTCGTCCGGGTTGAACGGGCTCTGTGCCTGCTGGGGAAAGGCAGTCAAAGAATCAGCCTTTGCGTTTCTTGATCTCTGCCGTGGCCTGCGGGAGGACGTCGAACAGGTCACCGACGATGCCGAAGTCCGCGATCTCGAACACCGGGGATTCGGCATCCTTGTTCACGGCAACGATGACCTTGGCCGTCTGCATGCCGGCTTTCTGCTGGATGGCCCCGGAGATGCCCGCCGAGATGTAAAGCTGCGGGGACACGGTCTTTCCGGTCTGCCCCACCTGCGCGTCGTGGCTGATCCAGCCGGCGTCGGTGGCCGCACGGGAGGCGCCCACTGCTGCCCCAAGGGCATCGGCCAGTTCTTCCACCGGCCCGAAGTCCCCGTCCAGGCCGCGTCCGCCGGCTACGACGATCCGTGCGTCCGTGAGGTCCGGGCGGCCGCTGGCAACCTTCTGTTCCCGGGCGGTGATCCGGGCCGCGGCGCTGACGGCAGGAACGTCAACGGTGACCGTCTCCAGTGCAGCCGGGGCGGCAGCGGGTTCGGGAACCACATTGTTCGCCTTCACGGTCAGGACGCTCACCGGAGTCCCGGCCTTGCAGGCGGTGTTGTAGGAGCCGGCCAGGACAGACTTGTGCGCGGTGCCGTCCGCATCTACGGCCACGACGTCCGTGATGACGCCCGCGTTGAGGCGGATTCCTGCCCGTGCAGCAATTTCCTTGCCCTCGGGCGAGTTGTCGAGCAGCACGATATCGGCACCGGCCTGCCCAGCAGCAGCGGCCAGGTAGGCCGCTTTGGGTGCCACCAGGAAATCATCAAGGTCCTCGGCCGAGGGAAGCAGCACCGTGCCGACGCCGTACTCCGCAAAGGCGGCGGCGACGTCGTCGTGCAGCTTTCCGTTGAGGGCAACCACGGTTTCCCCGAGCGCGCGGCCCAGGGTGAGCAGCTCGAGGCTGCTCTTCTTGAGCGACGTGCCGGGATTGTCAATGAATACAAGTACTTTTGCCATGTCTGTGGTCCCTCTTAGAGCAGCTTCTGGGCGGCCAGGAAGTCAACGAGCTTGATACCCGCGTCGCCTTCGTCGGTGATGATGGTGCCGGCGGTCCGGGGCGGACGTTCCTCGGCGCTGAGCACGCTGGTCCAGGACCCTGCGTGTCCAACCTGCGCCGGGTCCACCCCGATGTCAGCCAGGGAGAGGGTGGTGATGCTCTTGCGCTTGGCAGCGATGATGCCCTTGAAGTTGGGGTAGCGCGGCTCGTTAATCTGGTCTGTCACCGAGACCACAGCCGGAAGCGGCGCCTCCACTGTCTCGGAGGACGTGTCGGCGTCCCGGCGTGCGGTGAGCCTGCCGCCGTCCACCTCCAGCGACGACGCGAAGGTGACCTGCGGCAGGTCCAGGCGCTCCGCAAGCTGCGCGGGGACCAGCGAGGTTTCCCCGTCGGTTGACGCCATGCCGGTGAGGACCAGGTCCACGGGGGCGTCGCTGCCCAGGTGCCGGATGGCGGCAGCGAGCGCCAGCGACGTGGCCGCGGCATCTGAACCTGCCAGGGCGCCATCGGTGAGGTGCACACCCTCGGTTGCACCGATCTGCAGCGCCTTCTTGATGGCGTTGACGGCACCCGAGGGGCCCATGCTCAGCGCGATGACCTGGTTTCCCGCCTTGGATCCGCCACGGGCTTCGGCCAGCTGCAGCGCCGCCTCCAGGGCGTATTCGTCAAGCTCGGACAGGATGCTCTCGTCCCGGTCAGTTGTGTAGCCCTCACCGGTGAGGTGGCGGTCAAACTGGGCGTCCGGTACATGCTTGACCAGGACGATGATCTTCAATGTATCTTCCACTGTGTTTACAGCAGCCTTCCATGCTTGTGGACAGCCAGCCGGGTGAGGTCATGGCCGCGGAATGCCCGGCATGCGGGTAGCTCCTAGCTAACCATATAGGCGAGCCCCGGCGCCCTCTTCCGTTAACGCCTGTGTCAGCGTTCCCCCAGCCGCTGTCCGCGGCGGATGCATCACGACGGCGGCGCCCGCCAGGTGGGGATGCCGCCGTCGTGTGTTCAGCCTGTGTGCTGTTGGCGCCGTGCTAGCTGGCGGCGGCGCCCAGGGTGACCTCGAACGTCTGTTCCTTGCCGTTTCGCAGGACAGTGATCCTGACGCTGGACCCGGCGGGCTGTTCCCGGACCGCCGCGGTCAGCTGCTCCGGTTCCCCGATGGCGAGGTCGTTGAACTTGGTGATCACGTCGCCCACCTTGATCCCTGCCTTGCCCGCCGCAGAGTCCGCCTCCACAGTGGCAACGTCCGCGCCCACCGAGAACCCGGAAGCGGCGCTTGAGGCAGTCTTCTTCTTGACGCTGACACCCAGCTGGCCGTGCGAGGCCCTGCCGGTGTCAATGATTTCCTGCGCCACCCGCTTGGCGTGGTTGATGGGGATGCTGAAGCCGACGCCGATGTTTCCGCTGGTCGAGGATGCGCTCGATCCCGCGGACGCAATGGCCACGTTGACGCCAATCACCTCGCCGCTGCTGTTCACCAGGGCACCGCCGGAATTTCCGGGGTTAATGGCGGCGTCAGTCTGGATGACGTTGATGGAAATTTCGCCCTGGTCCGCCGTCTGCTGGCTCTGTCCGCCGCCCGGAGGCGCGAACTGGAATCCGCCCTCGTCATCGCCCTCGGCATTGTCCCCCTCCTCTGGGGCGGCCGCGGAGGCAACGCTGATGGTCCGGTTGAGCGTTGAAACGATGCCGTCGGTCACGGTGCCGGTCAGGCCCAGCGGCGAGCCGATGGCAATGGCGGTGTCGCCCACGTTCAGTTTCCCGGAATCGCCCAGGGTGGCGGGGGTCAGGCCGTTGGCGTTATCGACCTTGATCACGGCGAGGTCAGACAACGGGTCTGTGCCAACGAGTTTGGCGGTGAGGACCTTGCCGTCACTTGTCCGCACTTCAAGGGCAGCGTCGGCCGTCTGGCCATCCAGGGTAACGACGTGGGTGTTGGTGAGGATGTGCCCCTGGTCGTCCAGGATGATTCCGGAGCCCGTGCCGCCCGAGCCGCCGCTTGAGGCACTGATGGTCACCACGCTGGGTGACGCCTTCACGGCGGCTGCCGTAATGGCGTTCACATTGTCCTTGTTATTGACGATGACTGTCCCGGGCTGGCTGTTGCTGCTCACTGCGGCACCCGAACCGGCGTTGCCGAACAGTTCCGCGGAACCGACGGTGGCCACTCCCCCTCCCACCAGTCCGGCCGCGAGGATGCTGGCTACGAGGGTGCCCACGCCGAATGTCGCTTTCCGGCGCGGCGCGTCCTTCGGGTTGGGCGCGAAGGCAGTCCCGCTGTGGACGCTGTTGGCACCATGCAGGGTGTTGGCGCCCTGGTCCTGGCCCGCGTACCGGTTTTCCGGGCGGCCCGGGCCGGCGTAGCCGTAACCGGGGTGGGGCACCTGGTGCCCGGGCGCCTGCGGCGCGGACGGGTCCTGCCCGGCCGCGTGCTGACCGCCGTAGAAGGGCTGCCGCTGGGGGTAGACGGGACGCTGGGCTCCGGGGATTTCCTGGGTGGGGTTGTTGTCCTGCTGCTCAATCCGCTCTGTGGGGTACTGGCGGGGGCCGGACCCATTCGCCCCGGGATCACCTGCCGGCTGCTCCCCCTCAGCCGGCTCCCCTGCCTGTCCGGCGTGCTTCCCCCAGGGATCCTGCCGGTCCTGGCCGCTGTTCCGCGAAGCCGGACCCGGCGTCTGGTTCTCAGTCATGGGACTTCCTTTCATCCTCGTCTGCATTAACTATGGACTCCCTGGCTGGAACAAGCTCGGATGTTTGCTGAGAGCTTCCTGAGGGTCCGTCCCTGACCCGGCTGCCGTGTGGGCCCAACGTTTCGCTGCTGGCATATTCGGGCCGATGGACGGGCTGTGGGGTGCACCATAGAATCAAGATGAATTGCCACAGCGACCTGCGGCTTCACACCAAGCGTGGGGGCGCTGCTGGATTCTGAGACGACTGATTCGTCCCGAATCGGTGTCAGGCGTGCTGAAGGGTTGCACATGCGGTCAAAGTTCAAACGTTTATTCGCCGTGATCGGCCTTACCGCCTTCCTGGCGTTGCCCGCCGGCGCGGCCTGGGCCGAGGATCCGGTCACCATTCCCTCCGGCCAGAACATCGTGGATAACGCGAATGTACTTGGAAGCCGTGAGGGCGAAGTCCAAGAAGCAATCCAGAAGCTGCTCAAGGACGACAAATACAACCTCTACGTCGTGACCGTGGACAGGTTCACCAACCCGACTGTGCCGGCAGACTGGGCCGCAGCCGTTGCCACGCAGAAAGGCATGGGCAGGTCAGACGCCATCCTCGCAATAGCCAAAGACGACGGCAAATTCAGCTTTGTCCTGAACTCTGCCAGCCCCATTAAGTCCAAGCAGGGGGCCATTAGCCAGAACGCGGTCACGGCCAACCTGGCCGGTGGAAATCCCGATTTCGCCCAGGCAGCAATTGACACAGCAGCGGCAATCGGAGATGCCGCCAGCGGGGGCAGCGGAAACGTCCCCTCAGATGAAGGTGCTGGCGCGGCTGTCCTCGTAGGAACGGGCGTACTAGCTGCCGGAGGCGCCGGTGCGTACCTCTACTTCCGCAACAAGCGCAAGAAGGCAGCCGGCCAGGCAGCCAACGCCAGCTACGGTCCGCAGGGCGCTGAGCTCGATCCGCTGGCGTCGCTGAGCATTGAGGAACTTCGCCGCAAGGGCGGCTCCCTCCTCATTGAGGCGGACGATGCCATCAAGTCCAGCGAGCAGGAACTCATGTTCGCGCAGGCACAGTACGGTGATTCCGCCGTCGGCAATTTCACCAAGGCGCTTCACGAAGCCAAGGCCCACCTGAGCGAATCCTTCAAGCTGCAGCAGCAGCTGGACGATCACATCCCGGACACCGAAGAGCAGCAGCGGACATGGCTCGGCGAGATCATCCGCCGGTCCGAAGCCGCGCTGGCGTCCCTCCAGGAGCAAAAAGCGGACTTCGATTCCCTGCGCGAACTTGAGAAGAACGCACCGCAGGCCCTGGCAGCTGTGAACGCAGGTGCGCGCGAAGCAGACTCGAAAATCTCCAGCGCAGAAGGGTCCCTTACCTCCCTCCGCGCCAAATATGCCGAGAGTGCCCTGACCCAGGTTTCTGACAACATCCTGCAGGCCAAGGAACGCCTGGCATTCGTCCAGAACGCCACCGCCACCGCCCAGCAGAAGCTGGCTGAGGGCGAGGCCAGCCTTGCCGCGGTAGCAGTCCGCGCAGCCGAAGAAAGCCTGCACCAGACCAACGTGCTGCTCGACGCCATCGCCAAGGTTTCCTCCAACCTGGATGAAGCCCGGGGCAGCCTCGAGAGTGCGGTAGTGGACACCTCCCAGGACCTCGCCCAGGCACGGGCCATGATCCAGTCGGGCGCCCACCCCGAGCTCGCCGGTCCGGTGGCCGGAGTCGAGAACGCCCTCGCGCAGGTGAAGGCGGAGATCCAGGGCGGCAAGATCGACCCCATTGCCACCCTGCAGCGCGTTGAGACTGCCCACCAGTCGCTGGACCAGGCGCTCAGCGGCATCAGGGACCAGCAGGAACAGGCCCGCCGGGCGCAGGCCTCGCTCCAGCAGACCATCATGTCTGCCCAGGCCCAGATCAGCGCAACCGCGGACTACATCACCGCCCGCCGCGGCGGTGTGGGGACAGAGGCACGCACACGCCTGGCGGAGTCGCAGCGGAACCTGGATTACGCTCTGTCCATTGCACGCACCGATCCTGTGACGGCCCTGACCTACGCCCAGCAGGCGCACGCCCTGGCAGCACAGGCAGCCCAGCTGGCCCAGGCCGATGTCGACCACTTTGGCGGCTACGCCAACCAGGGCTACGGCGGCGGCGGGATGTTTGGCGGAGGCGGCGGCGGAGGCCTCGGCGGCGCCATCCTGGGCGGCATCCTGATCAACTCCATCCTCAATGGAGGCGGCGGCGCGGGCTGGGGCGGTGGCCACAGCGACGGCGGCGGCTGGGGCGGCGGAGATTTCGGCGGAGGCGACTTTGGCGGAGGCGACTCCGGAAGTTTCTGATCGCCGCAGACTAGCACCGGCCCGAAACCCGGCGCCCGCAGCATCACAGCCACAACACAACTGTTCACTGATTTCAGTGGTCACCACAGAGCAGGACGAAAGGTAGCAACATGGTTAAGCAGTCCATCTTTGGCCGTATCGCACAGCTGGCTAAGGCAAACATCAACACTTTGCTGGACAACGCTGAGGATCCCCAGAAGATGCTGGACCAGATGGTCCGCGACTACACGAACAACATTGCTGAGGCTGAGTCCGCCGTGGCGCAAACCATCGGCAACCTGCGGATGCTCGAGGACGACTACCGCGAGGACGTCAAGAACGCACAGGACTGGGGCAACAAAGCCCTTGCGGCCTCGCGGAAGGCGGACGAATACCGGGCCAGCGGGGACACTGTTGATGCCGAGAAGTTCGACAACCTTGCCAAGGTGGCCCTGCAGCGTCAGATGTCCGCCGAGAATGAGGCCAAGGGGGCAGAACCCAGCATCGCCTCCCAGCGCGAAGTGGTGGACAAGCTCAAGTCCGGCCTGGACCAGATGAAGGGCAAGCTCAACGAGCTGACCAGCAAGCGGAACGAGCTGGTGGCCCGGTCCAAGACCGCTGCAGCCCAATCCCAGGTCCACGACGCCATCAAGAGCATCGATTTCATGGATCCCACCAGCGAAGTGGGCCGCTTCGAGGAAAAGATCCGCCGCGAGGAGGCCAAGGTCCTTGGCCAGCAGGAACTCGCAGCTTCCAGCCTGGACGCGCAGTTCAACCAGCTGGAGGACCTCGGTGAGCAGGTTGAGATCGAGGCACGCCTGGCCGCGCTGAAGTCCGGCAACTCGTCGAAGCCGGCCCTCGGCGCCGCAGGCTCGGCAGCAACGGGCTCAACGGTGGACGAAGCAGACTTCGACAAACTCTGATCGGCGGCGGGACGTTCCGCCTGCTCTAGAGACAACCGATAGGGCCGGGGCCATCGTGGCCCCGGCCCTGTCCGTTCCCGCCAGTGTGTAGCGTGGTTGCATGGCTTCCTCCACTGAGACTTCCATCGTCTGGCTCCGCGACGACCTTCGGCTTGATGACAACCCCGCGCTTTCCGAAGCAGCCGCGCTCGGGCTGCCCCTGACGGTCGTCTACATCCTGGACGAGGAGTCCGAGGGCGTCCGGCCGCTTGGAGGAGCCACGAAGTGGTGGCTGCACCATTCCCTCGCCTCACTCGCGGGTGCGCTGGAAGCCAAAGGCTCCAGCCTCCTCCTTCGCCGCGGGCCTGCCGAGGAGATCATCAGGGAACTCGCCGTCGAAACCAACGCCCGCCACCTGTTCTGGAACCGCCGCTACGGCCGGCCGGAGCGCACGGTGGACGCCGCTGTCAAGGCGTGGGCCACTGATAACGGTTTACAGGCCTCGAGCTACCAGGCAAACCTCCTGTTTGAGCCCTGGACTGTCCGAACAGGCGCCGGCGGGCCGTATAAGGTGTTCACGCCGTTTTGGCGGGCCTGCCTTGCCAGCGCTGATATCCGCGACCCTCTCCAGGTTCCGGGAACGCTGCCGGCGCCTCCGAAGCGAACCGGCACCGTGCAGGCGGGCGACACACTTGATGGCTGGGAACTCCTGCCCGCCGCCCCCGATTGGAGCGGCGGACTCGCTGCTGTTTGGGAACCGGGCGAGGACGGCGCCAGGCGCCGGCTCGAAGATTTCCTGGACGGACCGGCGGAGGAATACGGGACGGGCCGGAATATTCCGGGCGTGGAAGGTACCAGCCGGCTTTCACCCCACCTGCGGTTCGGCGAAGTCAGTCCCTTCCGCGTGTGGCGGCAGATCCGCCGTCGCTATCCAAACAAAGTGCCTGCCGACGTCGGCATCTTCCGCTCGGAGCTTGGCTGGCGGGAATTCTGTTGGCACCTTCTGTACACCAACCCGGATCTTGCCACCCGCAACTACCGTCCGGACTTTGACCGGTTCGAATGGGAGAGGCCCGGCAAGGATGAACTGGAAGCCTGGCAGCAGGGCCGGACCGGGTATCCGTTCGTCGATGCAGGCATGCGCCAGCTGTGGCAGACCGGCTGGATGCATAACCGGGTGAGGATGGCCGCGGCGTCTTTCCTGGTCAAGAATCTCCTGACGGACTGGCGCGTCGGGGAAGCCTGGTTCTGGGACACCCTTGTGGACGCGGACGCGGCCAGCAATCCCGCCAACTGGCAGTGGGTTGCCGGCTCAGGGGCAGATGCCTCACCGTACTACCGGATCTTCAACCCCGTCACCCAAAGCAAGAAATTCGACGCCGCGGGCACCTACCTGCGCCACTTCATCCCCGAGCTGGCGGACCTGGACGCAAAGTCTATCCACGAGCCCTGGAAGTCGGGCATGGAACTGGTGGGATATCCAGGGCCGCTGGTGGACCTGCCCGAGTCCAGGGAGCGGGCCCTCGAGGCTTATCAGAAGCTCAGGGACAGCTGACCCGCTCCAGGGGCAACCGCAGCCGCCGGGCGCCCGTCAGGCGCCCGTCAGCGGCTGACCTTGCCCATCAGGGAGGCGATGGGCCGCAGGAACAGCGGGCGGGCCAGGAACCAGGCGGCCACCATGACCACAACCGAGGCGAGGAACACCCAGAAACCAAACCACCCGTCGTCGTCGCGCACGCCGTACATGTGGTTGAGGTTGCGCAGGGCTCCCGTGGCGAGCACCAGGAAGACGTGCACCGCAATGAAGGCCACGAAGTAGATCATCACCGGGAAGTGGACGGCGCGCGCCCACTCGATGGGGAACGCCTTGTTAAGGCCGGCAGCCTTCTTGGGCCAGGCACCGGACATCCGCAGGCCAGTGATGAAGGCCAGCGGAGCGGCGATGAAGACTGTGGCGAAGTACGAGAGCAGCTGCAGCGCGTTGTAGTTGACCCAGCCGTTCTCCGTGGGCCAGTCCAGGGATGCGTACTGCAGTGCCGCAGACAGCGCGTTGGGGAAGACGTCCCAGCTGGTGGGAACAATCCGCATCCACTGGCCGGTGGCGAAAAGCAGCACCGCGAAGATCAGGCCGTTCAGGATCCAGAGGACATCCAGCGTCAGGTGGAACCACAGCTCGAGGCTGATCTTGGTGGGCGGGTTCTTCGTTTTGATCAAGCCTTTGTTGTTCCGTGTCCAGTGCCCGCTGGGGCGGGTGGTGGTCCGGACCTGCCACCCGGTACGGATGATCAGCAGCAGGAAGAACGCGTTCAGGAAGTGCTGCCATGCAAGCCAGGCCGGAAAGCCCACAGGAGCGTTGTCCGGAAGCTCCGAGTGGCCCGGATAGTCAGCCACGAAGGAAGCCACGGCAGGCAGCCCCATCAACCACTTGGCAACCAGCACCACCAGGACCAGCCCTCCGAGGACGGCAGGCACCCCCCAATAGAGTCGCGACCGCTGACCCGCCGCGGTACGGGGCTTCTTCGTGGGTGTGGACATCGAACAACATTCCTCTCGAGAATGACTGGCCAAGTGCTCACGGCGTGTGAGGCTCTGCGAAAGAGAATACTAGGAACTGCACGTATCCACGGAAAAAAGAAGACCCCGGCCGGCTGATATGCCGGTCGGGGTCTTCACATAGTTGCGGGGACAGGATTTGAACCTGTGACCTCTGGGTTATGAGCCCAGCGAGCTACCGAACTGCTCCACCCCGCGTCGCTGCAACAACACTACCCTAGTTTTCCGGCCACGTTTTCCACTCGGGGATTTTCCCCTCGGGCGGCAGGAAATCCCTGGAGCTTAAACAAAAACATCCGGACACTGTTTCCAGTGTCCGGATGTTTTCATCAGTTGCGGGGACAGGATTTGAACCTGTGACCTCTGGGTTATGAGCCCAGCGAGCTACCGAACTGCTCCACCCCGCGTCGCAAGAACTACTTTACCGGTACGTGAACACCAGGCCAAATCGCGGGCGCGTGATCTCCGTCTCGCCTACGGAAACGGCACCTGCCCCACAGGGAACAGGTGCCGCTTGCCGCCGTCGTGATCAGCTGGTGGCTGAGGGTGACGGGCTCGCTTCAGGTGCATCGGTGGCTGCCGGCGCGGGCGTGGCCTCAGGTGCGGCAACCGGGATCTTGGCTTCCGCAGCCACGGCCTTCTGGAGGGCAGCCGCGATCTTCCTCTGCGCCTCGCCATAGGCTGCGAAGTCCCCTGCGGCAAGAGCCGACTGGCCCTCCTGGATCGCCGCATTCGCTTCATCCAGTGCGGCCTTCAGCTCTGCCTTGGCGTCAGCTCCCGCAGGCGTTCCCGGCGCGGCCGGATCTACCGGGGTCTGGCCATTGTTGTCCGAATCGCCCGCGGCAGCTCCGGAGTCTCCCCCGAAGAGCTGCTTCAGTGCCTCATCCAGGGTGGGAGCGAAGCCCACCTTGTCGCCGAAGGCCACCAGGACGCGCTGCAGTGTGGGGTACGACGTTTCGCCGGTCGACTTGAGGTAGACAGGCTGGACGTACAGGATACCGCCGCCTACCGGAAGCGTCAGCAGGTTGCCGTTGAGCACTTCAGACGCTCCCTGGCGCAGCAGGTTGAGGGCCTGCGAAACCGTGGGATCGGAGTTGAACTTGTTTTGCGCCTGGCCGGGACCCGGCACCTGGATCTCCGGCGGGATCTGGAGCAGCCGCAACTTGCCGTAGCTCTCCGCCTTCACACCCGCCTCGTTCCCGGCATCCGAGTCAGCGGCCAGGAAGCCATAGAGCACGTTGCGTGCGTTCCCGTTGACAATCTGCGGAATGAACGACGACGTCAGCTGGAAGGCGGGCTTGTCCTGGTCCGGCATCTGGAGGGACATGTAGAACGGCGGCTGCTTGACGCCGCTGTTGGAGTCAACGGTGGGATCCGCCGGCACGCTCCACACATCCTTGGTCTGGTAGAACGTGGACGGATCCGTCACGTGGTACTCCCCCAGGAGCTGGCGCTGGACCTTGAACAGGTCCTCCGGGTACCGGACGTGGCTCATGACATCGCCGGACATCTCCGAGAAGGGCTTGAGTGAGGTGGGGAACACCTTCTGCCAGGACTTCAGCAGCGGGTCCTGGTCGTCCCAGGCGTACAGGGTGACCGAACCGTCGTACGCATCAACCGTGGCTTTCACGGAGTTCCGGATGTAATTGACGGTGCTGTTGGGCAAGGCAACCGCGCGGCCGGAAGTGGTCTGGGTGTCCGCCGTGGCATCGGAAAGCCGCTCCTGCTGGGAGTACGGGTAGAACTGGCTTGTGGTGTAGCCATCCACAATCCATTTGACGCGGCCGTCAACCACCGCCGGGTAGGCATTCCCGTCCACGGTCAGGTACGGGGCAACCTTTTCCACGCGCTCACGGGGACTGCGGTCGTACAGGATCTGCGACTCGGGGTTGACGCCGTCCGAAAGCAGCAGGTCCGAGGACTGGAACTTGATGGAATACAGCACGCGGTTGAAGAACGTTCCCACGTTGGGACCGCCGTTGCCTTCAAAGGTGTACTGGTTGTCCCCCTCGCCTTCCCTGCCTGACGGCCGGTCCTGCTCGCGGGCAGGGGCGCCGTCCGGCGCGCCAACGATCGAGTAGTCGGGCGAGGATTCACCGAAGTAGATCCGGGGCTCATAGGTTGAATCGTCACCCAGGACACCCGTTGACGGAATACCCGACTGCAGGAATTCCGGCTTGCCGTCAACGGTGAACTTGTTGCCCTTTGCAGCCACGACACCGTAGCCGTGGGTGTACACAACGTGCTGGTTGAGCCAGCCCTGCTGGTTGGTTGCCACGTTTGCGGGGTTGAGTTCGCGGACCGCGATCACCGTGTCCTGGATCTTGCCGTCCACCTCATACCGGTCCACATTGAGGGCTTCCGGGAACTGGTAGTACGGGCGGTACTGCTCAAGCTGGGAGAACGCATCCGAAATCAGGTTCGGGTCCAGCAACCGGATGTTGGCCGTGGTCTGCGCATCCGGGGCCAGGGCCCCGGTACTGGCCGTGTTGGTGGCGTTGTAGCGGTCCACCTGGATCTTGTCCAGGCCGTAGGCCTCACGCGTGTTGTTGATATTTCGCTGGATGTATTCCTTTTCCAGCGTCTCCTCCGAGGGACGAACCTGGAACTGCTGGATCACCCAGGGGTAGACACCGCCGGCCAGGATGGACGTGATGACCAGCATGGCGGTTCCGATAACCGGCAGCCGCCACTTGCCGATGATGGCAGCGACAACGAACAGGATGGCAACGAGCACCGCCGCTACGGCGAGGATGGCCTTCGTGGGGATGACGGCGTTGACATCCGTGTACAGGGCGCCGGCCCAGCGTCCGCTGTTGCTCTGCACGGCGGTGAAGCGGTCCAGCCAGAAGTTGAGTCCAAGGAGCACCAGGAATGAGGCACCGGTCACGGCGATATGGATTTGCGCAGCCCGGCTGGTGAAGACGCCGCGTTCCATCAGGCGGATGCTGCCATAGAGATAGTGCGTCAGGATGCCCGCGATCCCGGCAATCACCACAACGCTGATCAGGAAGCCGGTTACGAAACCAAAAAACGGGAGCGACATCAGGTAGAAACTGATGTCCATACCAAATTCAGGGTCTTCTTTCCCGAAGGGCTCCTGGTTGAAGAACAGGAGGACCTTCTGCCACTGGCTGGCGGCGGCGCTGCCGGCGAAGAGTCCAAAGAGGACGGGGAGCCCGATCATGACAACGCGGCGGACGGGTTCCAGCTGCGCCTGGTACCGGTTCAGGTTGTCCCTGATTTCAGAGTCGGGCGCGTACACCGGCCGGGCGTTGTACGCGATGCGGATCGCGAAGAACACCGCCAGGAACATGATGGCGAAACCGGCGGCAAAGATACCGATCCGGACCAGGTTCTCGGTGACAAAGACCTCGATGAACCCCAACTGCCGGTACCAGAGGACGTCGGTCCAGACGTTGGCAAAGAAGATGAAGCCCACTACCACCAGGGCAACAACGATCAAGGTGGGCGTCAACGCCCCGCGTCGTGAAGGGGGTCTGCCTGTGGACATGGTGCTGGCGGGACGGGACAAACTGGGTACCTCATAGCTGGTCGTCAGATAAATCAGAGCGTGCGTGCGGGCGACGTCCGGGACCGGTCAAACGGCCGGTTTCGTCCGTCATATTTGCCACGAGTGGCGGTGGAGCTTAGTTCCTGTCGAGTCTAGTTGCGCCCAGTCTAGTTGCCCGGGCACGCCGGAAGGCCGGACGTGTCCTGACCGTTACCCGCACGTTCGACGGCGTCGCGCGCCTCAGCCAGGGTCTCCACCCTCACTACCTGCAGCCCGGCGGGGATGTGCCCTGCTACTTCCCCGCAGTTTGCGGCGGGCGCGAGGAACAACGTTGCTCCCCCGGCCCGTGCCCCCTGCAGTTTTTGTTGGATGCCACCGATGGGGCCCACGAGGCCGTCCGGGGAGATGGTGCCGGTCCCCGCGATGTGTTTGCCACCCGTCAGGTCTCCCGGTGTAACCGTGTCGATGATCCCCAGGGAGAACATCAGCCCCGCACTGGGGCCGCCGACTTTCTCAAGCGAGATCTCGACGTCGAAGGGGAAGGTGAACAGGTACTTGAGCATCACTCCGAGGATGAAGCGGCCCTCGCCGTTGTCCTTGGGGGTGATGGTCTCCGTGACGGACTGCCCGTCACGCTCCACCACCACAGAGACCGGCGCGCCGTTTCCCGCGGCCAGTTCCTCCTGGACGACGGACAGCGAGGTGATGTCCTTGCCGTTAATGGTCTTCAGGATGTCGCCGGGCTGGATCTTCCCGTCCGAGGCTGAATTTTCGGAGAGGCCGGCTGACTGCAGCTGCTGCCCGAAGGGAATATCCAGCTCTTTGAGGGCAGAGGCTACGGCGTTCTCCTGTGACGTGGTCATGGCCACGGAACTCTGTTCCTCGGCCTCTTCCCTGGTGGTACCCGTGGGGTAGAGCAGTTCCACGGGGTGCACGGCTTTGGAAGGGTCAACCCACGCGGAAAATGCATCAAGGATGCTGACCGGCCCGTTGGGGCCGCCGTCCACGTAGACAGTGGTCAGGTCAAGGTTTCCCTTGGCTGGATACGTTTCCCGGCCGCTGATGCTGATGACCGGGCTCCCCTGGCTTTCACCAAGGGTGTTGTACGTCGGTCCGGGTGACTCCACGACGTAAGGAACGGGAAGGGTGCCCACGGCGATTCCCAGGCCCAACGCCGACAGTCCCGCGAGCAGCATCGCCGACACTTTCCTGTCCCGGGGAGCCCGTTCCAGGGCGGGCGCAGCACCCGCCGTGCCGTCGTCGGCCCCCTCTCCATAGGCGGACGTGCCCGGCACGCGTGTTTCACCTGTTTGCGCAGGCAAGCCGCGGGTGAAGAGCTCAGGAGCGTGGTCCTCTGAGGGGTGGCCGCCACGGGTTGTAGTCACCCAACCAAGACTACGCGGTGCCGGTGGATGCCAGCTCTTTGCCTAGAGCGAACGACGACGCCGTCCGGCAGACAGCCGACCATGGCCGGGGTACCGTGAAGGTTGACAGCCACACCGACGATCGGCGGGATCATGACCTCCAATCCACTCAATCCGTCCAACGGCGACGACACCCCCAAGGATCCGTTGACCGAGATGCTGCAGAACCTGATGGGCGGCAAGGGGATGGAGAATTTCGACCCCGCCGAACTGGCCAAAGCTGCGGGGCTTCCGAACGACCCCAACCTCCTGGCGCAGATGTTCTCCCAGGTGCAGGCAATGATGAGCGCCCCTTCGGAGGGGCCCGTCAACTGGCAGCTTGCCCACGACAACGCCCGCCGTGTTGCCGCGAGCGGCAGCGACCCTTCGGTAACGTCCCAGCAGTCGCGCGAGGTTGATGAGGCCCTGCGCCTTGCGGAACTGTGGCTGGACCCCGTCACGGACCTTCCCGCCACCGGCCTGATCGGCCGGGCGTGGTCCCGGGCTGAATGGGTCGAGGCCACGCTGGGCACCTGGAAGCGGCTGACCGAACCGGTGGCCAACAGCATCGCGAATGCCCTCTCCTCGGCCATGACGGAGCAGATGCCCGAGGAAATGAAGTCCATGATGGGCGGGGCGTCCTCGATGCTCCAGAACATGGGCGGCGCCATCTTCGGCATGCAGCTGGGCCAGGCCATCGGTGCCCTCTCCGCTGATGTGGTCAGTTCCACCGACATCGGGGTCCCCCTCGCGGACCTGGAGATGGCACTGCTGCCCGCCAACGTCGCGGCGTTCGGGGAGGGCCTGTCCCTGCCCGAGAACGACATCCGGCTCTTCCTCGCAGTGCGGGAAGCCGCCCACGCGCGGCTGTTTGTCCAGGTTCCCTGGCTCCGCGGACACCTGCTGGGAGCCATCGAGGCGTACGCCCGCGGCATCCACATCGACACCTCACGCATCGAGGAACTTGCACGGGACCTTGACCCCAGCAACCCGGAAGGCATCCAGGAGGCCCTGTCGCAGGGCGTCTTCATGCCGCAGCGGACGCCGGCGCAGGACCAGGCCCTTGAGAAGCTTGAGACCGCCCTGGCACTGGTGGAGGGTTGGGTGGACGAGCTCACGGCCGCGGCCACCGAGAAGCTGCTGCCGTCCGCGGGTGCGCTGCGGGAGACCGTACGGCGCCGCCGGGCAACCGGCGGTCCGGCCGAGCACGCATTTGCCTCCCTGGTGGGCCTGGAGCTGCGGCCCCGCCGGCTGCGCGACGCCGCAACGTTGTGGGCCACCCTCAAGGAAGAGCGCGGCATCGAGGGCCGCGACGCCATCTGGCACCACCCGGACCTGCTGCCCACTGCCGAGGACCTGGACGATCCCAAGGGCTTCAGCGGACGCCGCAAGCTGGCAGAAGCAAGTGACAGCGAAGTGGATGACGCCTTGCAGAAGCTCCTCAGTGGCGGCTTCGACTCCGCGCCGGAGGCAGAAGAAGGCACTGAGCCTGGCGTAGAAGATGGCACCGCCGAGACTGCAAAGGACGACGGCGGGCATCCCGACGAGGGCAAGGATGGCCAGGAGGGCCCAGACGGCCAGCCGAAAGTCTAGGACGCCGCCCCGGCGCTGACTGCTGCAGGACGGAGTCAGTCGGCGTCGGGGCCGGCCATGCCGCGTCCGGTGGCGAAAGAAACACCCTCAAGGAACGCCTTGGCCCGCTGCGTTTCCGGATACGCCTCCAGCAGCTGCCAGAAGGCAGCGTTGTGCGCAGCCACCAGCAGGTGGGCGAGCTCATGGAGCAGGACGTAGTCGATCACCCACTGGGGCATGGGACGCAGTTTGTCCGAGAGCCTGATGGTTCCCTCTGCCGGAGTGGCGGAACCCCATCGCGAGTTCTGGTTGCTGACCCAGCGAACCGACGTCGGTACGGCGCGTCCCCCCAGGTACTTGGCAGACAATTGGGCCGCATGTTCGGCGAGGGCAGCGTCCGTGGCCGGCCGCCTCTTACCCGCTGCTGCCCGCCGCTCCCCCTGGCGCTGGAGTTTGGACACCATCTTGTGCACCCATTCGGCCTCTTGGGCAGCCGTGAACCGGGCGGGTATCGCGACCACCGCGGTTCCGTTCTCCCAGAAAGCGGCTACGGTGCGGGTACGCCGGGACGAACGCCGTACCACTACAGGCGCACCGTCCTCCGTGGTGATGGAAGAAGCAGCCGCCACCTGATGCCTCGCGGAGCGGCCGGCCATTACAGCGACGTGCTTTCCGTCAGGACACGCAGGACGTCTTCCCCATACCGTTCCAGCTTTGCAGGTCCCACCCCTGCCAGCCGGGCGAGCTCCTCGAGCGACGCGGGGCGTGCTTCGGCAATGGCCGTCAGGGTTGCGTCGGTGAACACCACGAATGCGGGCACCTCGGCGGAGAGGGCAACCTCCCGGCGCCAGTTCCGGAGGGCGTCGAAGGTTTGTTCCTCGTAGCCGGGCGGACAGGAGTTGCACCGGCCCACTTTGCGTTCCGCGCCCGTACCGAGCATGCTTCCGCAGACCCTGCACATGGCGGGCGCGGCGGCTTTCCTGCGGGTCACGGTCACCTTCCCCCGGGTGTTGGAACTGGCCACGGAGTCGGGACGCAATCCATCGAGGAACCTTGAGGGTTTGCGGTTGGCACGGCCGCCCGGGGTCCGGGCGGTGGACCATGACAGCGACAAGTGTTCGCGCGCGCGGGTGATTCCCACGTACAGGAGCCGGCGTTCCTCGTCCACCGATTCCGGGGAGTCGGCAAAGGAAATGGGCATCAGCCCTTCACTGAGCCCCACCAGGAATACAGCGTCCCATTCCAGGCCCTTGGCGGCGTGGAGGGAGGCAAGGGTCACCCCCTGGACGGTGGGAGCGTGCTGGGCCAGGGAACGTTCCTGTAGTTCGTTGACGAAGTCGGCCAGGCTGAACTGTGCGCCCCGTACCTCGACCAGCTCATCGGCAAGGGCAACCAGCGCCGCCAGAGATTCCCAGCGCTCCCGGAGGGCGCCGCCGCTGTGCGGGGCCGAATCCGTGTAGCCGAGCGAGGAGACGATGTCCCGGACCAGCTGCCCGAGCGGTTGCGGGGAGTCCGTTTCGGCAACAGCCCGGGTGGCTGCGCGCAGCTGCAGGATGGCGTCGCGAACCTCCTTGCGGGCAAAGAACCGTTCACCGCCGCGCAACTGGTAGCCAATTCCGGCAGCGGCCAGGGCCTGTTCGTAGGCCTCGGACTGGCCGTTGGTGCGGAACAGGACAGCAACCTCGCTGGCGGGTGTGCCGGCGTCGAGCAGTGCCTTGATCTTTTGGGCAACCGTAGCCGCCTCAGCCTCGTCATCGGCACATTCCGTAAACTGCGGCGCCGGGCCGGCCGGCCGCTGGGCCACAAGCTGCAGGGGCGAAGCCCAGGCGGCGTCGGCCACGGGGCCGCCGCTGCGCCTGCCCGCCAACAGGTCGTTCGCGAGCTTCACCACCTGCGGTGTGGAGCGGTAGTCCCGGATGAGTTTGACAACGTTGGCCTGCGGATAACGGGCTTTGAACTCCAGCAGGTGTTTGGGGGACGCTCCGGTGAACGAATAAATGGTCTGGCTTGCGTCACCGACAACGCAGAGCTCGTCGCGGCCGCCCAGCCAGAGTTCCAGGAGCCGCTGCTGCAAAGGGGAAACGTCCTGGTACTCGTCCACCACGAAGTGGCGGTACTGCTCGCGGACTGTGGCAGCGACCTTCTCGTCCTCCTGGAGAATTCCCACTGTGATCAGCAGGACGTCCTCAAAGTCAATGACGTTGCGGTCGGTCTTGACGTCCTCGTAGGACTGGAAGACCCGGGCCACGGCGGTGAGGTCGAAGCCGCCCGGGGCTCCCCTGTCCTGCGCGTTTTCCAGGTAGTTTGCCGGCGTGAGCATGGACACCTTGGCCCATTCGATCTCCGAGGCGAGATCGCGGATGGAGGCCCTGTCGGTGCTGAGCCGGAGCCGCCGCGCGGCCTCGGCCAGCATCTGGGCCTTGTGGTCCAGGAGGTTGGGCAGGGTGCCGCCCACAGCCTGCGGCCAGAAAAACTGCAGCTGGCGTAACGCCGCGGCGTGGAAGGTGCGCGCCTGAACGTTGCCTGCTCCAAGGTCACGCAGCCGGCTGCGCATCTCGGCAGCAGCGCGGGCCGTGAAGGTCACGGCCAGCAGCCGCTGCGGCGAGTAGACGCCGGAATGGACGCCGTAGGCGATGCGGTGGGTGATGGCGCGGGTCTTGCCCGTCCCTGCCCCGGCCAGGACGCACAGCGGGCCGTTCAGGGTGCTGGCCACCTCCCGCTGTTCCGCGTCCAGGCCTCCCAGGATGCGGTCCTCAAGGGACGCTGCCCCGTCAAATTGTTCTGTAGTCACTTCTGCTGCTCTTTGTCTCGACTACCGCGTGCTGGAGTCTGGTGGATTCGTGGTGGGTCAGGCCTCGGCCCGGTCCTGGATGCGTCCGCCATACCAGTGCTCTATCAGCGAGCGGGCAATGGAAAGCCGGCTTGAAATGGTGATATCGCCGGCAAGCACAGCCTCCTGGAGTTCCTCCCGGCTGAACCAGCGCGCCCTGGTGACCTCAACGCCGTCGGGCCTTGCCTCGGCGTCTTCGGTGACGGCGGTAAATCCAAGCATAAGGGAGGCGGGGAACGGCCACGACTGCGATCCGAGGTACTGGCATGCAGTCACCCGGACTCCCACCTCCTCATAGATCTCGCGGACCACGGCCTGTTCGAGTGACTCCCCGGGCTCCACGAAGCCGGCCAGCGTGGAGTAGTTCCTGGCGTCCAGCGGACCGCCGCCGCCCAGCAGCAGCCGCCCGTCAGGGCCCACCACAGTCACGATGATGGCCGGGTCTGTCCGCGGGTAGTGCTCCGATGAGTCCGCAGGACACCGGCGGACCCAGCCGCCGGCCTCGACGTCGGTGGGGGTACCGCAGCGCGGGCAGTGCGTGTGCCCGGCGTGCCAGTTGGTGATGGCACTGGCCTCCACAAAGAGGGCAGTGTGCGTGGAGTTCAGCCCCGCTGCGACCTCGCGGAAGCCGGCCCAGCGGGCATCGGACGGGATACCGGCTGTACCCGGAGCAACCTGCTCAGGGAGGACATAAAGCAGGAGCCCGGTTCCAGCCGGCAGATCCGAATCCGGAAGCGCGGAGCCCAGGAAAACGACCAGTTCAGGCGCCGACCCGGCTGCAGTGAGCTCCTGGAGCAACGGCTGTGCGGCGGCTAAACACAGGCCGCCGCCCTGTACCAGGCCCTGCCGCCCGGACAGCACAACTGCCAGCGTTCCGGCCTTGGCCAATTGTTCGTCCACGATTCCGGGGGCTGTCCGGACAACCGACCCGCGGTCCACCAGCGCCGGCCGGACAGGAAGGAGGGTGTCCATGAGGTGGTTCGCGGGCAGCGTTGCCGGCTGCCCCTGGTAGACCGGTGTAACAGACTCCGCATGGCTCATATATCCACCGTACTGACTGGGGCTGACAATTGACATTTCCAGCCTGGCCCACGGTGCCCCCAGCCCCCCCCTATTTGCAGGTATCTCAAGACTCGCCGCCGCCGGACCGGCCTCCCGGCCCGCAGGCAATCTACCGTTGAAAGGTGAGAAGAAAAGCGATTGAACTGGCAGCCGTTGCAACCGCGGCAGTCCCCGGGCTGACCCCGACGGCCGTTAGCTCCGCCCCGGACGACCCCGCGGACTTCGACTCAGCGCTGCTCCTCGACTCGGAAGGGAAGCGCTGGCGGGTCAGGTCGCCGCGCCACGCCGAGGCCAGCGCCCGGCTCGAAACAGAATTCCTGGTGCTGCGCGCCTTCGCCCCGGCCATCCGCGCCGAGCTGCCTTTCCTGATGCCCACGGTCGCCGGCAGCGTGCGCCTGGGAAGCCTGAGCACTTTCGTCTACTCGCATCTGGGCGGCAGCACCCGCAGCGTTGAGGAACTGACGGCCGGGCCGGATGCTTTGGCACGGGAAATCGGCGTGGCGCTGGCAGCCATCCACGATCTGCCCCGCGCGATCGTCAGCAACGCCGACCTGCCCAGCTACACCCCCAACGAATTCCGCCAGCGCAGGCTGAACGAGCTGGACCAGGCCGCCACCACTGGAAAGATCCCTCCGTCCCTGCTGCTGCGCTGGGAGCACGCACTTGAGGACGTGTCCTTGTGGCGCTTCAATCCCTCCGTGGTGCACGGGGACCTGCATGAGGACAACCTGCTCGTGGAGGGCTCCCGGGTCACCGCCGTGACCGGCTGGACGGACCTCCGCATCGGCGACCCCGCGGACGACTTTGCCTGGCTGGTGGCGTCCAACGAGCAGGACTTCGTGAACGCCGTACTGGACGCTTACACCGCCGGCCGCCGCGACAAGCCCGACAAGCACCTGCTTCGGCGGGCAGCGCTGTCGGCCGAGTTCGCCCTGGCCCAGTACCTGGTCAAGGGCATCGCGGCCGGGGACGCCACCATGGTGGCGGAGGCGGAGGAGATGCTGTCCACCCTGGCCAGCGACATTGCAGAGCACGGCGGGCAGCCCATCAGCGTTGAGCCCCTTCCGTCCGCATCGCCTGCCACTGTCCCCGGCGCGGCTGCGCCGGTTGCCGTGGAACCTGCCGCGGGGGCAGGGGCTGGCCCCGGATTACGGGCGGCCGACGACGGTGTGCCGGCCGCGGTGCCTCCGGTCACTGTCTTTCCGGTACCGGCAGTCCAGCCGGCCGTGCATGTGACGCCTATTCCCGCTCCTGCACCTGCAACTCCCCCTGCCCGCACTGAAGGCGGCGCCGGCGGCGGAAGCAGCACTGGCACGGCCAACGGCACCAAGACCGGCGCCCCTGACGCACAAGGCGGTCCGGATGACACGTCGACGGCTGCCCTCACCATTGTTGACGCCAACAAGAACTAGCCGCAGGGCGGGTGTCAGCTAACCAACGTCCACGACGCGCCTATCAGGCAGAGGTGAAGGCAGCCGCCACCATCTCCTCCAGCTGGTCAGCGGATCCGAGGTCATGCGGCCGCACAATCTCGTTGTCCGCAACGTAGAAGAACGCCGCCCGGACATCCTCCAAGGGCACGCCTTTCAGCCGCGACCACGCCAGCCGGTACACGGCCAGCTGCACTGCCCGGGTCCGCAACTGGGTCCCGGACGGCCGCCGTCCGGTCTTCCAGTCCACCAGGTCCCAGCGACCGTCCGCGTCCTGGAAGACGGCGTCGATACGTCCACGGACCACAACCTCCCCAACACGGGTTTCCACCGGGACCTCAACAAAGGCCGGGGAGCGGTGGGCCCATGGGGAGGACCTGAAGGTGGCCACCATGGCGTCGAGGTCGTAGGCCGCATCGATGTGGTCATCGGAGCCCGGTGCCTCGCCGAGGTCGAGCATGCCTGCACTCCCGAAGTACTCTTCCACCCAGGCGTGGAATGCTGTTCCCTTCCGTGCCGACATGCCCGGTTCCCGCGGCACCGGCCTGCGGAGCCGCCAGAGCACCGCCTCCGGGTCTTCATTGAGGTCCACAAGTGTGGATGCGGAAATATGGGTGGGAAGGTGGACTTCCTGGCCGGACGACTTCCTTGCCCGGCGTTCCAGCAGGAGCGCTGCTTCCCTCGCCCAGCCGGCAGCCGGGCCGCTGAGCTGCGGATCCGGGACCATGATGGTGTCCTGGCCGGACAAAGCATTCGCGGGCGCTCCGGTGTCCGGCAGGGGCAGGGCCGGCTCATGGGGCAGGGCCCGTCCATGGTGCATGGCCTCCAGGGCAGCCGCCACCCGGGTGGCCGCCCGTTCCATGGCATCCCTGCGGCCCCCGGCAAGGCGGAGGCGGCCACCCGTACGGGGATCCACCGGCCCCTCCAAGGGATCGTAGGGCCATCCGGCCACCTCCACATCGAGGGTCAGTGGGCTGGCGTCCGGCAACGCAGCCTCCTCCACAGACCGTGGGTGGATGCCTGCCTGCACCGGAAGACCTTCGCGGGCCGGTGCGGCCATTGGCTCCAGCTCTGCCAGGAACGGTGACATGTCAGCCCGCCCGGACCTCGACCCCACCCAGGCTGCGCTGGACGCCCAGAGGACGTGCTTGGCCCGGGTGTAGGCCACGTAGGCCAGGCGGCGTTCCTCCGACTCCCCGTGCGCCTGGACGGCTGCCTTGAAGTCCTTTTCCGCGTCCAGCCATCCTTTCTGGTCCGGCTGGTCCAGGTCCCACTGGGGCAGGTCCGCCCGGTCACCGCGCAGCGGCCAGGGCAGGGCCGCGGATCCGCTGCTCCAGCGTGAGTCACGGTCGCTGGGAAAGTCCTTGGCATTCAGCCCCGGAACGAAGACAACATCCCATTCCAGGCCTTTGGAGGCATGCACGGTGAGCAGCTGGACGGCCTCGCGGTTGACATCGCTCGGCGGTGCTTCCAGGCCGTTTTCTTCAGCTGATGCCGCTTCCAGCCAGGACAGGAAGGCAAGGATATCCACGCGCTGGGAGGTGCGCAGGAAGCCGGCGGCTGCATCCTGGAAGGCGTCAAGGTTCCGGCGGGCCTGGTGGATGCTGATGCCCGGCCTTGCGGCAACCTCGATATCAAGGAGCATGGCCCTTTCCACTTCCCCCAGCAGGGTGGTGAGGTCGTCTCCCAGGTAGCCCCGGAGCTGGCGCAGCTCCGCCGAAAGCCGGAGCATCCGCCCGCGCGCGGCCGGGGTGAGGGACCTGCCGTTCGATGAAATCCACCCCTCCCGCGGCAGCCAGTCCAGGGCTTCCACCAGGCTGGCGGCGTCTGTCAGGTCGCCTTCCAGGACGGCCGGTTCTGCATCCGGCACGGTGTCATCGGCCGCTCCGGCCTGGCCGCGTCGCCGGGCGAGCTGGCTGGACCAGTCCCTCAGCGCCATCAAATCTGCCGGGCCTATCCGCCAGCGGGCCCCCGCGAGCAGGCGCATCAGCGCGTCGGAGCGGCCGGGGTCGGCGAGGACGCGCAAGGTGGCCACCAGATCCACGATTTCCGGTGTATCGAGGAGGCCGCCGAGACCGACGATCTCATAGGCGATGCCGCGGGCCTCCAGCTGGCGCCGGATGGGTTCCATTTGCGCACGACGCCGGCACAGAACGGCGATAGCGGGCGGAACCGGGGAACCGTCAGGCTTGAGCTCAAAGTCCGTCACACGGTATTTCAGGATGTCTTCAGCGAGCGCGGCAGCTTCGTCCACGTCGCTGGCAAACCGGCCCAGCACCACGGATCCTGCCGCCGCGTGCGGACTGGGCTGCAGCGGCGGAACTTCGGGGGCCACGGATCCTCCCCCGCCGGCGGGGCCGCGCTGCTCGGCCGCCCGGCCCAGGGATTCGGACATGACGTTGGCCGCGGCCAGGATCGAGCGGCCGTTCCGCCAGGCCGTCGTCAGGTAGGACGTCGGCGCAGGAGCCCAGGGCCCGGTGTCCTCCGCGGCCCGCACCCCCGCGGCACCTTTCTCCGCTGCCGCCTGACCGGTGGTCCCCGTCCTCACCGGAAACTCCCGGACAAAATGGAAGAGCTGCCCGGCCGACGCTCCGCGGAATCCGTAAATCGACTGGTTGGGATCACCCACGGCCGTCACCGCATGTCCGCCGCCGAAGAGCCGCGAAAACAGAACGAGCTGGGCGTGGGACGTGTCCTGGAACTCGTCCAGCAGTACCACTTTGTAGCGCTGCCGCTCCATCTGGGCAGCCAGCGGGACTTCGCGTGCCACTCGGGCAGCGAGGGCCACCAGGTCGCCGAAGTCCAGTGCACCACGGGCCCGCTTGGCCGCTGCGTAGCGTCCCACCATGTCGGCCACGGATGCCCTGGTCCGCAGCATCCCGGCGAGATCGGCCGCTGCCTGCGGGGGGTTCTTCTTTTTGTCGGCAAGGTAAGGGAGTGACTCGAAGTCGGACAACCGCGCCATCAGCCAGGCTTCGACGTCCTCGGGCTCCTGGAGGTGCTCGGCGCATTCACCGGCCAGCTGGATGACTGCCTTGACCAGCGTGGACTTGGCAGCCCGGAAATGCCCGTATTCGCCGTCGTAGGCCTCCACGACCTCACTCGCCAGCTGCCAGGCCTGCGCACCGCCCAGCAGGACCACATCACGCTCCACTCCCAGCCGGAGCCCGTAGTCGGAGACAATGCCGCTGGCGAACGAGTGGTAGGTGGAAACTTTCGGTTCCAGGGCGTCGCTGCTGAGCAGTCCCTCCGGGAAAACCCCGTGACCGTTATCCCGCTCAGCCTTGTCCTGGGCCATCCTGTCCTGGGCAACCAGGCGCTGGAGGGCAGCCAGCTTCGCACGGATGCGCGACGCGAGTTCACCGGCTGCCTTCCGGGTGAAGGTCACGCCCAGGACTTCCTCCGGCCTGACCCACCCGTTGGCCACGAGCCACACCACGCGGTCCGCCATGGTGGCTGTCTTCCCCGATCCTGCCCCCGCAATGACCAGCCGCGGGGTCAGCGGCGACGCAATGATCGCCGACTGTTCCGCGGTGGGCATGTTCTTTTCACCCAGCAGCACGGAAAGCTCTTCCGGGCTGAACCGCGGCCGGGGCGGTGTGGCGGCAGCGGCCATCTCCCGGGCAGCCATGGCCGTGGCACCTGAAGGTCCAGCGGCAAGGGTAGCCTCCTGCTCTTGCACGTCCTGCATCATTCAGTCACTTGCCTTCCACGCACGCACAACGGACAGACCTCGGGGAGCCGGCAGCCGTGGCCGCCGTGGCTGCCTTTGGACGGATCGTGCCGTGCCTCGAAGGCCCTGCCGCCCATTACCGAAGCTGCATCCTTCACCATGTCCAGGGCCCAGTTGTCCTGCTGATCGATCGGGTCCTGCTGCTGGATGGCCGGATTTTTTGCTCCGGTTCCCAGCTGGGCCAGTACCGCCCCGCCGGGTACCGGGCCCGCGTGGCTGCCCGGACCGTCGTCGAACCCGCCGGCAAGCACCGCTGCCTGGTAGGCACCCAGCTGCGGATGCCGGGCCAGTTCCCCCTTGCCGGGCTGACGTTTTCCCGTCTTCAGGTCCACAATCACCAGACGGCCCTCGGCATCGATCTCCAGCCGGTCCACCTGGCCGCGCAGGACCGCGTCCCGGTCACGGGCATCATCAACGGGGACTGTTCCAAGCGTCACCTCGAAATCCTGCTCAACGCCAACGAGGCTCCTGCCCTCGCTCCGCATCAGGAGGACATACTGGGCCAGCTTTCGCACCATGGACTCGGCACGCTGGAAATCAAGCCTGCCCTCCCAATTGTCCTTCATGCCCAGCGCAGGCCAGCGCCGGACGAGTTCCGCGACGTACTCGGAGCCGGAGGCGTCAGGCAGTTCCTGGGCAATCGCGTGGACCAGGGTGCCCAGGCTTCGGGCGAAGTCGGTGGCAGCCTCACCCCCTGCGGCCTGGACGAACCAGTCGAGCGGTGATTTATGGACTGTCTCCACTTTTGACGGTGACACGAACACCGTGCCGCCGGGTGGAACCACCGCCGCTTCGGAGCTCAGCGGGGGAAGGCCCCACCAGCTCTGCGGATGCGCGCCCGGAACGGGCGGCTCTGCCCTGGCCAGGCGCGCAAGCACCCTGGCCGCTTCCTCGGCCTGCGGAGCGTCCGTTCCGTCCAGCTGGGCGTGCTGCCGCAGTTCGGCAACGAGCGCCCGGAGCGTCATGGGGCGCTCTACTGCAGTGAAGCCGCGGGTTTCCTGGCCAGGAGCCAAGGGCGCCACATAGTCGAGGAATGAGGACGGCTGGTCGTCCTCGGAGGATACGGCGGTGCATACCAGCAGTTCGCGGGCCCGGGACACTGCTGTGGAGAAGCTCCGGAGCTCGTCATACCGGATATCGCGAAGCCGGCTCAAGGGATCCCGTTGCAGGGCGTAGCCTGCGCCGTGCTCCACCGCATCGCTGTACAGGGTGCTTCCAAGAAGCTCGCCGCGGAGCCGGGTGTTGGGCCAGACGCCCTCCTGGAGGCCGGCAACAATCACCACCGGCCATTCACGTCCGGCTGCACTGGCAGGCGTCATCAGCTCCACGGCGTCATCCACCTGTGCGCGTGCGGCAAGGGTGTCCATGGGGAGCTCCTGGTTCAGGAGATATTCAAGGAACTGCTCGGGGCCTGCCCCGGGCATCTGGTCTACGTACCGCTCCGCGGTGTGGAAGAGCGCCATCATGGCGTCCAGGTCACGGTCCGCACGCGCCCCGTGGGGTCCGCCGGAGAGCGCCGTTTCGGTCCAGGCGCCGGCGAGCCCGGTGGAGTCCCAGAGGGCCCAGAGGACTGATTCAGCGTTGGCCCCCGGTTCAGCAGCCGCCCTGCTGCCTGCCTGGATCATGCGTGCCGCACGGCGTGCGGCACGGCCCTCGATGCCAAGGCTTGACAGCGCGTTAGGCTCCAGCAGCGCTTCGACCAGCAGTGCGTCGCTGGTCCGGCCTCCGCCTCCCAGGATTTCTTCCCTTCTCAGCGATTGCCGCAGCCGGCGGAGCTCGATGGACGTTGCCCCGCCGATCCGCGAGGTCAGCAGCGATACGGCGGCCTCGGGGGTGAGCAGTGCCGGGTCCAACGCGATGGCGAAGGCATCAAGCAGCGGACGGACGGCCACCTCATCCCGGACAGCGGACTCTGCCACGGGAACACGCACGGCGATTCCCTGTCCGGACAGATAACGCTGGAACTCGCTGACCTGGGCGCCGTTGCGCACAATGACCGCGACGTCGGCCAGGTCACGGCCGTGGTTGATGTGCTGGTCCAGGATCCGCTGGGCCACGTACCGCAGTTCGTGAACGGCGGATGGAACAAGGTGTGCTTCCACTGCCCCTTCCGGCTCGTCGCCGCCAGGCTGATCGAGGCGCCTGGCCAGCTGGCCGCCCGCCCGCTGGGAGATCCGTCCGGCGACACTTAGCCAGGCACCGGCAACCGCGGTAGCTTGCCGGTGGGCATGCCGCAGCGGACGCTCCACCACTGGCGCCCCCGGCGACAGCAGGTGCGGCAGCTCCGCGACGAGGTCCGGCCTTGCCCCACGGAAGCCTTGGACGACGGTGTCCGGGCAGAAGGTGACGAAGGAGTCCTTGCCGCCCGCTATATCGGCCAGCAGCTCAAAGACTGCGGGGTTGGCCTCCTGGATGTCGTCCACGAGGATGACCTGCAGCCGGTCCCGTTCCGCGGCCAGGAACGCAGGAAAATCCTGGAAGACCTGCCGGGCGGCCGTGATGATCCCGGCGGGGTCGAAAGCCTCAGGCATCCGCAGGTCCAGGATGTCCCGGTACTCCGAGTACAGCGCAGCAGCGGCAACCCAGTCCGGCCTGCCGCAGTCACGTCCGAGCCGCACCAGGTCCTCCGGGGTGCGCCCTGATTCGATGATCCGATCAAACAACTGCCGGACTTCCTGCCGGAAGCCGCGCGTTTCCAGCGCCCCCTCCATATCGGCAGGCCAGGGCAGTTCCAGGCCCGGGAGCCGGTGTCCTTCAAGGAGTTCCTTGATGATGAGGTCCTGCTCCGGCCCGGAGAGGAGCCTCGGCGGCCTGGACAAGGACAGGAGCCCTTCAGCTTTGGCGCGCCTGATGACATCGAAGGCGTAGGACGCCCAGGTACGCGCCGGCGTTGTGCTCAGGCTCCTGTCCAGCCGTGCGGTGAAGCGGTCACGAAGGGTGTCTGCTGCGAGCCGGCTTGGTGCCAGGATCAGCATGCGCTCTGGATCCACGCCGTCCCTGAACGCCCGGCGGACGGCGGCCTCGACGAGGGTGGTGGTCTTGCCGGTTCCCGGGGCACCGGGCATCAGTACCGGCCCGGCCCCCTGGGGAACATCAACCGCGGCCTGCTGGTCCGCCGACAGCAGGGGCTCTGCCGCATGGACGTGGCGGGGCGGCAGCAGCCTTAGGCCTGTCGCGGCCGGGCTTCCCTGACTGCGGTCCGTGCTGCCGGCTCCAGGGCCCGCCGTTGCGTCCGCATCAGGTGCAGGACCTTCCGGGGAGTCATCCCGGTACTCGTCACGTGGACCGGTGAAGGGCGTTGTTACTGTCACACAGACATTCCATCATCAGCCACCGACAATCCAGGCAGCCGCCGCTCCAGCTCCTCGGCAACGGCATCAATCACGTCCAGTTCATCTTCGGCGGGCGCCCACCGGGCGGCCTGAAGATCCACACGCCAGCGTCCTTCCCCGGTCCGCTGGTATTCGAAATAGGCGCCCAGGAGGGGCGTCCCCTCGGCAAGGTAGTGGCGGAGGGCCTCAGCCTCGTGCCCGGCAGGTGCATGGCCGCTCGCCTTGAGGATCCGCCACCAGGGCACGCCGCTCCCGTAGTGGCTCATGACGGCGCCCACCTGCCTGGGGCCGCCGGAGCCCAGAAGCTCGGCAACGTCGCCGTACGCCACGGCGGATGCGGCGGGCACCAGTTCCACGATGGCCAGCACTGCCTCCACGTACTCAATCCGCATCGATCCAATCTAGCGGCAGTGGCGCTCCACGGAATTGTCAGTGGTGCCCTTTAGCGTTGATATATGAGCACCTGGAACACCCTCCCCCGCGCAGCGTTCGACCTCGAAACCACGGGCCGCAACTCGCGGGCTGCACGTATTGTCACGGCCTCCGTAACGGTGGTGGACCACAACGGCGACGTCATCAGGGAACATGAGTGGCTGGCCGATCCCGGGGTGGAGATTCCCACGGAAGCCAGCGACGTACACGGTGTCACCACCGAAAAGGCCCGGCGGGAGGGCAGGCCTGCACACGAAGTAACGCAGGAACTTGCCGCCGTCCTGCAGGACCTTTTTGACACGAACATCCCCGTCATCGCTTTCAACGCAAGCTACGATTTCACTGTCCTGGCCGCGGAATCGGCGCGCTACGGCGTGCCCCAGCTGAGCCGCTTCCCGGTCCTGGACCCCTACATCATGAACAAGCAGGTGGACCGCTACCGGAAGGGCAAGCGCACCCTGACGGCGCTGTGTGAAGAGTATGGGGTGGTCCTGGACAATGCCCACACGTCTGCGGCCGATGCCCTGGCAACGCTGCGGGTCCTGGACGCCATGGCCGGGAAATTCCCAAAGCTGATGATGCCCGCGACCCAGCTGCACCAGCTGCAGGTGGACTGGGCCACAAGCCAGGCGGCTGACTTCCAGGGCTACCTCCGGAAAACCAAGCCGGCTGCCGTCATCGAGGGCGACTGGCCGGTACTCCCCCCGCAGGACGCGAGCCTCGGCGGCTTCTGACATCGTGCTGCCGCACGGATGCGAGGCAAGTCACAGTAACAGGGCTTCACATTGGCGGGCAGACAACCACCTCCCGCATTCGGCATACCCTTGCCCAGACCGTTCAGTCGGAGCGTATTATCGCCGACCCATTGAATAGCCTTTGCTACTGACCGGATCAGGGGTGCTTTTGTTCGAATCACAACCGAAAAAGCGCAGGTGAGAGAATAAAGTTTTGCGGTCACCCCTGCCCTGCCGTGCTTGAACAGCGCCGGGCAGGTGCCAGGCGCCACCAGCGCAGCCTCGCGGCCCGGTTGACTAATGACTCAGATGAAAGCGACAACTTGATGAAAATCAAAGCGATGAAGTGGCTCACCACGGCTCCCGTGGCACTCGCCCTGGCTGCCTCCCTCGCCGCGTGCGGCTCAGGCTCCGCCGAGCCGACAGGGACACCCACGGACGCCCTCGCCGGCAGCGACCAGCAGACGCTGGACAAGTACACCACCGCCGACGTCACCCCGGTCGACCAGATCGACACGACCAAGCTGGGCCTGAACACCGAAGGCAAGCTTGAGGTGGGCACCCTGTCCGACGCCCCGCCGAACATTTTCATCGACCCCTCGGGCAAGTTCACGGGCTACGACAACGAACTGCTGCGCGCGATCGCCGGCGAGCTCGGCCTTGAGGTCGAATTCGTGGCCACCGATTTCTCGGCGCTCCTGTCCCAGGTGCAGACCAAGCAGTTCGACGTCGGATCCTCCTCCATCTCCACCACGGACGCCCGCCGCCAGAACGTCGGCTTCACCAACGGTTACGACTTTGGCTTCATGGCCGTGGTTGCCAAGACCGACAGCGACGTCAAGGGCTTCGACGACCTCACCGGCGACCTTCGCATCGGCGTGGTCCAGGGCACCGTCCAGGACGATTACGTCACCAACACCCTCAAACTCGAGCCGATCCGCTTCCCGGACTACGCCACCGTGTACGCCAACGTGCGCAACGGCCAGGTGGACGCCTGGGTGGCGCCGTCCCAGCAGGCGACCGGCCAGGTCAAGGAAGGCGACGGCACCGTCATTGCCGAATCCGTCGTCAACACACAGAACTTCACCGCCTACGCCGTGGCCAAGGACAACCAGCCGCTGATCGACGCGCTGAACTCCGGCCTTGACGCCGTGATCGCCGACGGAACCTGGTCCAAGCTGACCAAGGAGTGGTACCCGGACCGCGAGATGCCGGCCGACTGGAAGCCGGGCAGCAAGGCCGCCACGGTTCCGCAGAACTGATTGAGCCGGGACGTTTATGGATCTCTTGGACCAACTGGCTGACACTTTCTTCAACTGGGAGGAAATGGCCAAAGTCATTCCCGCCCTGCTCATGGTGGGCCTGCCCAACACGCTGATACTGGCTGTGGCTTCCGGCATCTTCGGTTCCCTGCTGGGACTCGCGCTGGCCATGATGGGCATTTCCCGCAACGCGGGAGCCCGGTGGGTGGCACGTATCTACACCGACATCTTCCGTGGCCTGCCCGCCATCCTGGTGATCCTGGTCATCGGCATCGGGCTCAGCCCCATCGCCAGGGAAATCACCGGGTCCCGGAACCCGTACCCCCTGGGAATCCTCGCCCTGACCCTGATCGCGGCTGCCTACATCGGTGAAATTTTCCGTTCGGGTATCCAAAGCGTTGAGAAGGGCCAGCTTGAGGCTTCCCGGGCGCTGGGATTCAGCTACGGCAGTTCCATGCGCCTGGTGGTGGTGCCGCAGGGAATCCGGCGGGTCCTGCCCGCACTGGTGAACCAGTTCATCTCGCTGCTGAAGGATTCGTCGCTGGTGTTCATGCTCGGACTCGCTGCTTCCGACCGGGAAATTTTCCGGATCGGAAATGACGCCATGGCCAATACCGGAAACCTGTCTCCGCTGGTGGCCGCCGGGGTGCTGTACCTGATCCTGACCGTCCCGCTGACGCACTTCGTGAACTTCATCGACAACCGGCTGCGCACCGGCAAGCCGGAAAAGAAGGAACCGGACGAGCTGGCAGCGCCTATCGGCAAGGGGGCACAGGCATGACGGAATTCGCTTCCGGAACCCTGACCGGAAAGAACCTGCACCTTTCCTTCGGCCACAACCATGTTCTCCGCGGCATTGACCTGCATGTGGAGAAGGGCACTACGGCCTCTGTGATCGGCCCGTCAGGATCCGGCAAGTCCACGCTGTTGCGCGTGATGAACCGGCTGATCGAACCCGACCAGGGTGACATTCTCCTGGACGGCCGTTCGGTACTGAAGGACAACCCTGACGAACTCCGCCAGCGGATCGGCATGGTGTTCCAGCAGTTCAACCTGTTCCCGCACAAAACGGTGGTGGACAATGTGTCCCTGGCGCTGCGGAAGCTGCGGAAGCTGTCCAAGGATCAGGCCCGCGCCGAAGCCCTGGAACAGCTGGACCTGGTGGGCCTGAAGCACAAGGCCGACTCCCGCCCGGCCAACCTTTCCGGCGGACAACAGCAGCGTGTGGCTATTGCCCGGGCCCTGGCCATGAAGCCTGAGGTCATGTTCTTCGATGAGGCGACCTCGGCCCTTGACCCGGAGCTCGTCAAAGGCGTCCTGGCGCTGATGGCCGACCTGGCGAAGGGCGGCATGACCATGGTGGTCGTAACCCACGAGATGGGATTCTCCCGCAACGTGTCGGACACCGTGACCTTCATGGATGCCGGCGTTGTGGTGGAATCCGGCCCGCCGGAGCAGATCTTCACCGCGCCCCGGACGGACCGGCTGAAGGGCTTCCTCTCGGACGTCCTCTAAGTTCACAGGCAGGCACAGCCAGAAATCCCCGCCTCCCGGACTTTTCCCCCTTGCACGCAAGGGAGATTTGTCCGGAAGGCGGGGATTTCTTTGTGTTGAGGAATGGGGAACGACGGCGGAGCTAGCCTTGCGCCGCGGCGGCGGCCTTCGCTGCGGCCGGCAGTGCGTCGAAGATCCGGTTCATGGCCGTGTCATCGTGCGCGGCGGAGAGGAACCAGGCCTCGAACACCGACGGCGGCAGGTATACCCCGGCCTCCAGCATCGAGTGGAAGAACGGCGCGTAGCGGAAGCTTTCCTGCGCCTGGGCGTCGGCGTAGTTGTGGACGCCGTTGGCCGAGGTGCCGAAGGCCACCGAGAAGAGGTTGCCGGCGAACTGGATGGAGTGGTCCACCCCGGCGGAGTCCAGGGCGCTGGACAGGGCCGAGGAAAGTTCCAGCGAGCGGACATCGATAAAGGAGTAAACGTCCCGGGTGGCGTGGGTCAGGGTGGCCACACCGGCCGCCATCGCCACCGGGTTTCCGGAGAGCGTTCCGGCCTGGTAGACGGGACCCGTGGGGGCCAGGTAGTCCATGACGTCGGCACGCCCGCCGAGGGCCGCCGTCGGCATTCCTCCGCCGATGACCTTGCCGAAGGTGAGCAGGTCCGGGGTCCACGGCTCGGCGGCGTCGGGCGCTCCGCCGGTAAGCCCCCAGTAGCCTGAGTAGCCGGTACGGAAACCGGTGAGCACCTCGTCCACGATGAGCAGTGCCCCGTGTTCACGGGTGATGCGTGACAGGCCAAGGTTGAAGCCTTCCCCCGGGGTCACCACGCCCATGTTGGCGGGGGCGGCTTCCGTGATCACGGCCGCGATGTTCTGCCCGTGCGCGGCGAAGGCTTCCTTGACGGCGGTGAGGTCGTTGTAGGGAAGCACCAGGGTTTCTGCGGCGGTGGCCTCCGTGACACCTGCGGAGCCGGGCAGGGCGAGGGTGGCGACGCCGGAACCTGCAGCCGCGAGGAGGCCGTCCAGGTGGCCGTGGTAGCAGCCGGCGAACTTGATGATGAGGTTGCGTCCCGTGAAGCCGCGCGCCAGGCGGACGGCGGTCATGGTGGCCTCGGTGCCGGTGGACACCATCCGGAGGCGTTCGACGGCGGGAACGCGTTCCTTGACGATTTCGGCCAGGTTCGCCTCATCCGGGGTGGAGGCGCCGAAGGACAGTCCGCGGTCCACGGCCGCGTGGACCGCGTCCAGAACAGCGGGGTGGGCGTGGCCCAGCAGCGCCGGACCCCAGGAGCAGACCAGGTCCACGTATTCCTTGCCGTCGGCGTCGGTCAGGTACGGACCCTTGGCTGAGACCATGAAACGCGGCGTTCCGCCCACGGACCCGAAGGCACGGACCGGCGAGTTGACCCCGCCCGGCATGAGCTGGCGGGCGCGGTCGAAAAGTTCCTCGTTGCGAGGGTTGCTGGAAGTCATGGTTCCTATTCTCTCAGGTGGCCGGCGCTGTCTTTTGCCGGATGCGTCAGGTGCCGAGCAGTTCTGCCACGCGGGGTGCCACCGCCGTGCCCATCAGCTCAATGGAGCGCATCATGGCGGAGTGCGGCAGCGGCCCATTGCTGTATTTGAGGTCGAATCGGTCGACGCCCAGGTTCTGCTTCAGCAGGACGATCTTCCGGGCCACCGTCTCGGGAGAGCCGACGTAGAGTGCGCCCTCGGGTGCGCACAGGGCGTCGAACTCGCCCCTCCCCGCCGGTCCCCAGCCCCGCTCCGCGCCAAGTTTGTTCCGCAGCTTCAGCCAGTGCGGGAAGAGTTCCTCGCGGGCCTGCTCGTCGGTGTCCGCCACGTGTCCGGGTGAATGGGTGGCGACCTGCTGCATGGGGTGGCCGTACTTGGCCATGGCTTCCCGGTACAGGTCCACGAGCGGACGGAAGGCGCGGGGTTGGCCGCCGATGATGGCGAAAATGATGGGGTAGCCGTACTGGGCGCAGCGCAGTACGGATTCCGGCGTGCCGCCCACTCCGATCCAGGTGGGCAGCAGGTGGCGCTCCAGCGGCGGGTACACGCTCAGCCCGGACACGGCCGGCCTGGTGCGGCCTTCCCAGTGCACCGGTTTCTGCGCCCGGACCTTGTCGAACAGCTCGAGTTTCTCCTCGAACAGGACCTCGTAGTCGGCCAGGTCCAGTCCGAACAGCGGAAACGATTCGATGAAGGAGCCGCGGCCCAGCATGACTTCGGCACGGCCGTTGGAGATGGCGTCCACGGTGGAGAACCGCTGGAACACCCTGATGGGATCATCGGAGCTCAGGACGGTGACCGCCGAGCCCAGCCGGATCCGGGTGGTGCGGGCGGCAGCGGCGGCGAGGAAGACTTCCGGCGCGGACACCGCGTAGTCCTTGCGGTGGTGCTCGCCCACGCCAAAAGCATGGAGTCCGACGGCGTCCGCCAGTTGGGCCTCTTCCAGCAGCTGGCGCAGCACCCGGGCATGCGGCTGCGGGCTTCCGTCCGGGTTCTCACCGACATCGCCGAACGTGTTCAGGCCCAGGAGGATCCGGCCTGGTCCAACCGGGGTGGTGGGACCCTCGGGAACCGCTGCGGATCGGGGAGCCGGGGTGTCGCTCATCAGGACTCCTTCAGCCAGCCGGCCAGTTCGGCGGCCCAGTAGGTCAGGACCATGTGGGCGCCGGCGCGCCGGATGCCCAGCACGGACTCGGTGATGGCGGCGCGCCGGTCGATCCAGCCGTTGGCGGCAGCGGCCTCGATCATGGCGTATTCGCCGGAGATCTGGTACGCCGCCACCGGGACCGGGCTCATGGCGGCGACATCGGCCACGATGTCCAGGTAGCTCATGGCGGGTTTGACCATCACGATGTCGGCCCCCTCTGCGAGGTCCAGTTCCACCTCGCGAAGGGCCTCCGTGCGGTTCCCGGCGTCCATCTGGTAGGTCCGCCGGTCGCCTTTCAGCTGGGAGTCGACAGCTTCGCGGAACGGGCCGTAGAAAGCGGAGGCGTATTTGGCGGAGTACGCGATAACGGATGTGCTGGTGTGGCCCGCACCGTCCAGGGCGGAACGGATGGCGGCGATTTGGCCGTCCATCATGCCGGAGGGGCCCAGCATGTGGGCGCCGGCGTCAGCCTGGGCCACGGCCATGCGTGCGTAAATCTCCACGGTGCGGTCGTTGTCCACGTATCCGTCGGCGTCGAGCACGCCGCAGTGGCCGTGGTCCGTGAATTCGTCCAGGCACACGTCGCTCATGACCACCAGGTCGTCTCCCACCTCGGCGCGCACGTCCCTGATGGCCTTGTTCAGGACGCCATCCGGGTCAAGGGACGCCGTTCCCTCGGCGTCCCGGGTTTCCGGGATGCCGAACAGCATGATGCCGCCCAGACCGAGCTCCACCGCTTCAGCAGCAGCACGCTTCAGGGTTTCCGTGGTGTGCTGGACAACGCCCGGCATGGAGGTGATGGGGTTGGGTTCCGTGAGGCCTTCACGGATGAAGGCGGGAAGGATGAGTTCCGCCGGTGCCAGGCGGGTTTCGGCGGTCAGCCGGCGCATGGCGGGCGTGGTGCGCAGGCGGCGGGGGCGGTGGCTGGGAAAAGTCATGGTCCTGTCCTTGGCGTTGGTTCGGGCGGTGAGTGGGTGGCCGCTGGCGGGCGTCCCGCGCGTCAGGGTGGTTCTCCGCCTTCATCCTCCGGTGCGATGAGCGCTGCCGCGACGGCGGCTACAAGCCCTGCCGGCGACGGCTCAGCCGCGATGGCAGCCACCGGCATGCCAAGCGCGGCGGCCTGGTCCGCCGTCGAACGCCCGATGGCCACGAAGCGGCACCCGAGCAACGGGGACAGCGCATGGATGCGCCGGGCGGCGCTGGGGGAAGCTGCAATGACGGCGTCGAGGCGGCCGTCCGCCAGCTCAGCTGCGGCGTCTTCAGGCGTCAGCAGGGCGTACGACGGCGGCTGCCGGGGCGCTCCCCCGCCTTCCGCCGGGATGGCCAGCCTGCGCTCCGCCGCGGCGGGGTAGTCCACCGTGCGGTATGCGGTCACTGCCGTCACGGTGCTTCCGGCTGCCGACAAGCCTTCCGCCAGGCGCGGTGACGCGATGTCCGCCTGCGGCAGCAGGACCTTGCCGTCCCCTCCCGCCCACACAGCGAGCAAGCCTGCCGCGGACTGGTCATCCGCTGGTGTCAGGGCCACGGCAAGCCCCCGGTCCTCCAGGAGCCTGCGCGTCGCCGCCCCCACCGCGGCTATGCGGGTGGCAGCCGGGATCCACTGGGCAGGCACCAGTCCACGTTCGGCGGCTTTGGCCGTGAGCACATGGACTGTAGTGGCGCTGCTGACCACCAGCCAGTCGAATGCCCCGGCACCGAGGGCATCGCAGGCCACATCGAGGGAGTGCTGGTCCGGCGCACGCTCGAAGTCGATCAAGGGCAGCAGGAGTGCGCTGGCACCTGCATCCTGCAGCGCGTCCACGAGCGCCAGCGACCGCTCCGGGCTGCGCGTGATCAATACCCGCTCCCCGGCCAGTGGCCGCTCCCGCGGCCGATCCTTGTCCCGCATGCTTATCCGCGTCCCGGCCGGGCCTGCCGGACGCACAGGACAGGCAATCGCATGGCCGGAATCAGGAGGCCTGCAGGTCTGCGATGTCCGCGGCACCGGCGGCCAGCAGGACTTCGGCCAGTTCAATGCCCAGCAGCGTGGCACCCACCTCAGTGAGGCCGTCGGTTGCGCGCTTGTCCCGGACCGAGGCCGTGCCGTCCACGGCGCACACCACGGCTTCCAGGTAGAGCATGCTGCCCTTGCGGAAGGCGTAGGCGCCAACCGGTGCCGCGCAGCCGGCCTCCAGGCGGGCCAGCAGGGCCCGTTCAGCCGTGACCGCGAGCCGCGTATCCGGATCGTCAAGTGCACTGAGCGCCTGGGCCAGGACGTCCCTGGAGCCCTCGGCAGAGCCGGGGCGGGGCGGGGCGTCAGCCGTGCGGCACTCGATGGCCAGCGACCCCTGCCCGGCGGCGGGAAGCATAACGTCCGTTTCGAGGAACTCGCTGACTGTATCCAGCCTGCTGATGCGTTCCAGGCCTGCGGCGGCCAGCACCACGGCGTCCAGGTCGCAGGACTTGCCGGGTACCACCTCGGTGACGGTGTTGCCCGGCAGCCCGGGGACGCGGCCCAGGCGGGTGTCCACATTGCCGCGGATGTCGATGATCTCCAGGTCCGGCCGTGCGGCGCGAAGCTGGGCGGCGCGCCGGGGCGAGCCGGTACCCACCCGTGCGCCCTTGGGGAGGTCAGCCAGTTTCAGCCCGTCCCGGGCGCACAGGACGTCGCGGACATCCACCCGCCGCGGCGTGGCCGCTAGGCTGAGCCCGACGGCCGCGCCGGTGGGCAGGTCCTTGAGCGAGTGGATGGCCACGTCGCATTCGTTGCGCAGCAGCGCATCCCGCAGGGCGGCGACAAAAACGCCGGTGCCGCCCATCTGGGAGAGCGAGCCGGTCAGGACATCGCCGTCGGTCCGGATGTGGACGAGCTCCACCGGAAAGCCTCCGACGGCGGCCAGCTGGTCCGCTGTCTGCTGCGTCTGGGTAAGCGCCAGCTTGCTGGCGCGGGTGCCGATCCGGACCGTCACTGCTGCGGCGCTCCCCCGGCCGCCGCTGGCTGGCTGGCGCCGGCTTCGCCGGGATAGGCGTCATGCCCGGCGCCCACGGTGGTGTCCGCACCGGCAATGGTGGGCTTTTCGCCCCGGAAGTTCTGGCAGCATCCCGGCCGGCAGACGTCGTACCAGGGACCGAGGTCCGTCAGCGCCGGGCGGTCAGCGATGTTGTTGGCCGCCGTCCGCTCCGAAATCAGGTCCACCATGCCGTTGACGAACTTGCGGTGGGTGCCGGGTGTGGGGACGCGCGTGGCGGTCAGCCCCAGGTTGGCGCAGGTTTCCAGGGCCTCGGTGTCCAGGTCCCAGACAACTTCCATGTGGTCACTGACGAAGCCGAGCGGGACGATAACGATTCCCTTGACATCCTGGCCGGCAAGTTCCTCGATGGCGTCGTTGATGTCCGGTTCCAGCCAGGGCACGTGCGGTGCCCCGGAGCGGGACTGGTACACCAGGGACCACGGTGCCGTCAGGCCTGATTCCTCTTCCACGCGTCGGATGACAGCGGCAGCCGTGGCGAGGTGCTGGGCCACGTAGGCGGACCCTTCCGCGAATTCGCGGGGTTCGCCTTCGGAGCGGCCCGCGGCCTCCGCATCCCGGGTGGGGATGGAATGGGTGGCGAACAGGATCTGCACCGGCGCGTCGGGGGTGCCTGCGGCTGCAAGCTTTTCCCGGACTTCCGCGAGGCCGGCGGCGGTGCCCTCAACGAACGGCTCCACGAACCCGGGGTGGTCGAAGTACTGGCGCACTTTGTCCACTTCCAGCCGGCCGTCCAGTCCGGTTTCGGTCAGCGCCATGCCGATGTCCTCACGGTACTGGCGGCAGCTGGAGTAACAGGAGTAGGCACTCGTGGTGATCATCAGCAGGCGGCGGTGGCCGGCGTCGTACGCGTCCTGCAGGGTCTGCGGAATGTACGGCGCCCAGTTGCGGTTTCCCCAGAGGACCGGCAGTTCGATGCCGCGGGCAGCGAGTTCCGCTTCCAGGGCGGCCTTGAGCTCGCGGTTCTGCTGGTTGATGGGGCTGATGCCCCCGTTGGCGCGGTAGTGGTGCGAGACCTCTTCCAGCCGCTCATCCGGGATGCCGCGCCCGCGGGTGACGTTGCGGAGGAACGGAATGACGTCCTCCTGGCCTTCCGGCCCGCCGAAGGAGGCGAGGAGGACGGCGTCGTAGTTCTTGGGAGCCATCCGCCCGGCCTCGGTGACAGGGTTGACGCCGGCGGCGCCGCCGGCGTTTGTGGGGTCCAGCTGGCTCATGCGAGCACCTCCGCTACTTCTGCCGGGGAAATCCGGCGTCCGGTGTAGAACGGGACTTCCTCCCGGACGTGGTTGCGTGCCTCGGTGGCGCGCAGGTGGCGCATCAGGTCCACCAGGTCCACCAGTTCGGGGGCCTCGAGGCCCAGGATCCATTCCCAGTCGCCCAGGGCGAACGAGGAAACGGTGTTGGAGATGACCTGCGGGAACTCCCGGCCCAGGAGGCCGTGTTCCCGAAGCATTGCGCCCCGCTCTTCCTCAGGGAGGATGTACCACTCGTAGGAGCGGACGAACGGGTAGACGCACAGCCATTCCGCCGGTGCCACCCCGCGGGAGTATGCGGGCGTGTGGTTCTTCGCGAACTCTGCCTCACGGTGCACGCCCATGGCGGACCAGACAATCTCGGTGCCCGAAAACAGGGTGCTGCGGCGGATGTCGCGAATGGCCTGCTGCAGCGCTTCCGGCTTGGGGCCGTGGAGCCACACCATGACGTCAGCGTCTGCCCGCATGGCGGAGACGTCGTAGCTTCCGCGGTGCGTCACGCCGGCCCTGGCCAGCCGTTCCAGGAGGGCTCCGAAGTCAGCGGCGGCGTCGGCGCTGCGGATCAGGGTTTCGGAGCGCTTGAATACCGTCCAGAGGGTGAAAAACTGCTCGGCTGATTCTTCGGTTTTAGTGACAGATTCGGCAGAAGTGTGGCTCATGGTTACAAGTTTGCCCCTTCGTACCCGCCAAGTCGAAACCAACAACTTCTACAAGCCGTAGAAGTGCGCAACGTCACATCCGTTGAACGATGCCGTGGCTGAGGGAGCCGGCGAAGATCGCCGAAAGAAGTGCCAGGGGATTTAGCGGTCCAGGTTCCGGATTTGTTCAATCGTGTCGGAGACCACAGCGGCCAGCCCGTTGCCGGCCACCCAGCCGCCGACGACGGCCAGGTTACCCACCGCGGCACAGGCCTTCCGGATTTCGGCCACGCGGGCGCGGTGCCCCACGGCGGCGAAGGGCAGGGACCCCCGCCACCGGACCACATCCCAGTCCATGACGTCCTCCGCGGCGATGGCCACGCCCAGCAGGGCCTGTGCATCCCGCAGGGACGCGGCAAAGAGTTCCTCGTCGGTGTCCGGGCCGCCGGGCTGCCCGCCGGCCCCGTCCACCCGGCCATACGAGAGCCTGACCACGTGCCGGCCAGGGCCGGCCGCGTCAGCCAGCCAATCCCATTTGCCGGTGGCGTGGGTCAGGGCCTTCGCTTCAATGCCGGGGGTCTGGGGCGCCACCAGGATGCCTGTGCCGCGCGGCCGGCGGTCCAGTTCGGGCTTGTTGACCACGAGTGTGACGAGTTTGACGTCCGGTCCAGCAGGGGGCCGGCGTCCCGCCAGCGCGGGTACTGCGGCTTCCAGGAGGTCGACGGCGGCCGGACCGTCCACGCCCACAACCAGCGTGCCGGCGTCGAACGTTGCTCCGTGGGAGCTGACCCGCCACCCTTCAGGCGTCCGGACCACCGCTGAGGCAGGCGTCCCGGACAGGAGCGTCACGCCCCGCTCGCGGAGGTCGCCCACCAACGCGGTGACCAGCGTGTGCATCCCGCGTTCAAGGCCGGCAACGGCCGAGCCCGCCTTTGCACTAGCTGGGGGCTCCTGCCTGGGGCCGTTGTTCGCAGGTGACCCTGCGCCGGCGCGACGCTGGGCGGAAACCGCGGCAGCCAGGGATCCGTGCCGCCTGATTCCGGCGCGAAGCCCCGGGGCCACCATGTCGACGTCGAGCAGTCCGGGATCCGCGGAGTGGACGCCTCCTACCACCGGCGCCACCAGGCGCTCCAGGACTTTGCTCCCCATGCGTGCCTTCACCAGGGCGGAGACGCTGGTGACGGCCTCCGCCGTCCCCACCGACGCCGGCAGGAACCTGTCCAGCGCGGCCCTAAGGGTTCCCACGGGGCCCAACGACCTCCGGACTTCCGGGTCCCAGGGGTTGGCCGGGATGCCCAGGACGCCCGTCTTGGGAAGTTCGCGCGGGCCGTCCGGGAGCTGGACCCACGCTCCTCCGGGCCGCGGCGGAACAATGCTGCCGGCAAGGCCAAGCTCCGCAGCAAGCCGCGCAACGGCGTCGGACCGGGTGGCGAAGGATTCCGCACCGCTGTCCAGGGTCAGGCCGGCAACGGTGTGGCTGCCCACGCAACCGCCCCACTCCGTTCCGGCTTCCAGGACTGTGACCTGATAGCCGGCGGAAGCCAGCTCCCGGGCAGACAGCAGTCCGGACATGCCGCCGCCCAGCACCAGCGCGGTCCGGGCCTGTGCCGGCGTGCTGCCCATGGGACTACTCCGGGGAGATGGAGTGGATGAGTTCAACCACCCGCGTGAGGACGGCGGGATCAGTCTCCGGCGGGACGCCGTGCCCCAGGTTGACCACGTGTCCGGGGGCTGCCGAGCCTGCGGCTACGACGTCGCGGACGTGGGCCTCGAGGATTTCCCAGGGCGCCGGCAGCAGGGCAGGGTCGATGTTTCCCTGCAGCGGCACCGTGCCGCCCAGCCGGCGGTTGGCCTCATCGAGCGGAAGCCGGTAGTCAACGCCCACCACATCCACTCCCACGTCACGCATGGCCACCAGGAGCTCCGACGTGCCTGTGCCGAAGTGGATGAGCGGAGCGCCGAGGTGCCGCACATGGTCCAGGGCGCGTGCCGAGGCCGGCGCCACATACCTGGTGTAATCGGCCAGGCCCAGGGAACCTGCCCAGGAGTCAAACAGCTGGGCTGCGGAGGCGCCGGCCTCAAGCTGTGCCTGCAGGAACATGCCGGAGGCGTCTGCCGCCCAGTTGGCCAAGGCGTTCCAGGTTTCAGGATCGGCATGCATCATGGTGCGCGGGCCCAGGTGGTCACGGGACGGCCTGCCCTCCACCATGTAGGCAGCCAGCGTAAACGGTGCGCCGGCGAAGCCGATCAGGGGGGTGCTGCCGAGTTCGGCCACGGTGAGGCGGACCGCTTCGCGGATCGGTTCCAGTGACTCCCAGGTGAGCTGCGGCAGCGCTGCCACGTCTGCGGCAGTGCGGACCGGAGTGTCCAGGACGGGTCCCACTCCAGGCACGATGTCCACGCCTACCCCGGCAAGCTTCAGGGGAATGACGATGTCGGAGAAGAAGATGCCCGCATCAACGTCGTGCCGGCGGACCGGCTGGAGCGTGATTTCGGAAGCCAGCTCGGGGCGCAGGCAGGAGTCCAGCATGGCGACGCCTTCGCGGACCTTGAGGTACTCGGGCAGTGAGCGTCCGGCCTGCCGCATGAACCAGACGGGGCGTCGGGACGGTTTGCCTCCGCGGTAGGCCGTGATCAGCGGGGAATCTGCGGTGCGGCCGTCCAGCAGCGGGTGGTCTGCGGCGAGGGCGCCGGCAGGGGACATGGCAGGGCTGGAAGTCATGCCTCTGATTGTGCCGAAAATCGGCTGCAAAAGATAACGACAAAGTGTCATCCAGAGGCGCTCCGGCCGCGCCGTGGCAGGAATCACAGCTTCCGCGTGCGACGGTCCGGGCCTGGAGTTGTTCTACCGAGTAACGAAAAAGCTATGATTGTCCTGCTGTGGTTCTTTTTTCATTGGTGGCTACACACGCCGACATCGATCTTGAGACCGTTGCTCAGTTGAGCAGCGGTTCTTCGGGGATCGCCACATCCGCCCTCTCCGGATCGCCGGCAGTGACGGGTGCCATTGTCCTTGCCACCTGCAACCGCTACGAAATCTATGGCGAGGCCCCCCATCCGGACGATGTGGAGGCTGCCCGCGCCGCTTTGGTGGCCCAGATCAGCGAAGTCAGCGGGCTGAGCGAACCCCTCGTCTCACGCTCCTTCAGTACCCGCACCGGTCCGGAAGTCAGCCAGCACCTCTTTGCCGTCAGCGCAGGCCTGGACTCCGCCGTGGTCGGAGAACGCGAAATCGCCGGGCAGGTCAGGCGGGCCCTTATTACCGCCCAGCATGAAGGCACGGCAAGTTCCGGCCTCGTCCGGCTGTTCCAGGCGGCCTCGAAGACCGCCAAGGATGTCGGCGCGCAAACTGCCCTCGGCTCCCGGGGACTGTCCATCGTGTCCGTCGCGTTGGATCTGGCAACGGACCTGTCCGAGAATCCGGACTGGTCCAGCAAGAAGGTGGTGGTCTTCGGCACGGGAGCCTACGCCGGCGCTACCATGGCCCTCCTGCGCGAACGCGGCTGCACCGACATCTCTGTTTTCTCCTCTTCCGGCCGCGCCGAAGGTTTTGTGGCAACCCGGGGCGGCACCGCCCTCGACGCCGAATCACTCCGGCCGGCCGTGGCGGCGGCGGACGTGATGATCGGCTGCAGCGGTTCCGACACCAGGGTGGAAGCTGATGAACTGGCTGACGTCCGGGCGGATTCCCCGCAGCCGCTGATTGCCATCGACCTCGCACTCACCCACGACTTCGACCCCGGCGTTGGCGAACTGGACGGCGTGGAGCTCCTCACCCTGGAGTCAGTCCGCCTTGCGGCGCCCCAGGAGCAGGCCGAGTCGCTGGCCCAGGCCAGCGGCATCGTCAGTGGCGCCGCCAAGGCCTTCGAGCACGAGCGCGAGGTCCGGTCCGTGGACTCCGCCATCGTTGCCCTGCGCCGGCACACCATGAGTGTCCTGGACGCGGAAATGGAAAAGGTCAGGGCCCGGCACGGCTGCACGGCCGCCGCAGAGGAAGTGGAATTCGCGCTCCGCCGTATGGTCAAGCAGCTCCTTCATGTACCTACGGTGCGCGCCCGCGAGCTTGCCGCCAACGGCCAGCAGGACGACTACGTTGCAGCCCTTGAAGCCCTTTACGGCATCACCGTGGAGCAGCCGGCCGCCGCCGCCCCGCAGGCCGAATGCCCGGTGGACCACCGGGGCCTCGAAACCGCCTGACGCGCCGCTCCCCCGGCGACGCTCTCTCACATCCTGCGCCCTTTTTACCGACGCTCTCTCACTTGACGCGCTGTTCCCGGCGACCCTCTCTCACCCTCTGCTGGCAGGTGAGAGAAGGTTTCGGGTTTTCCCGCGGTAGGTGAGAGAGCGTTTCGATTTAACCGACATCAAGTGAGAGAGCGTCCTAATAGACGGGTTTGTTGGGTTCCACCTCGCGCACCCAGGCGAGGATCCCGCCGTCGAGATGGCTGACCCGCTGGTAGCCCGCTTTCCTGGCCGCGGCGAGGACGTTGGCCGACCGCGTGCCGGCCTTGCAGTGGAACACGATGTCCCGGTCCTGCGGGAGTTCCTTCCAGGCCTCCCCCGCGAGGATCCTGCCCTGCGGGATCAGCACAGCGCCGTCGATGCGGACAATGTCGTGCTCGCCCGGTTCCCGCACGTCCACCAGGTCAAAGTCCTTGAGGCCTGCCTTCCGCGAGGCCAGCATGGTGGCGAGCTGCGCGGCCGTGACGGAATGTTCGGTGTCCGCCTGTTCTGCCGGCGCAATCCCGCAAAAGGCCTCATAGTCCGTCAGCTCCGTGATCGGCTCCGCCGCCGGGTCCTTGGATACGCGGATCTCCCGCCAGCTACCGCCCAGCGCATCAAACAGCGCTACCCGCCCCAGCAGGGAACGGCCGACGCCGGTAATCAGCTTGACCGCTTCAGTCACCATCAGCGACCCCACGGCCGCGCACAGCATGCCGAACACACCGCCCTCGCCGCAGGAGGGCACAGAGCCCGCGGGGGGCGCCTCAGGGTAGAGGTCCCTGTAGGTGGGCCCGTACTTTTCCCAGAACACGCTGACCTGTCCGTCAAAACGGAAGATGGAGCCCCAGACGTAGGGCTTGCCCAGGATGGCGGCAGCGTCATTTACCAGGTAGCGGGTGGCGAAATTGTCAGCACCGTCGAGGATGAGGTCGTAGCCCGCGAACAGTTCCAGTGCGTTGGTGGCATCAAGGCGGACATGGTGCAGCCGGACGTCCACCTGGGGGTTCAACGCGGCGATGGCATCGCGTGCCGACTCGATCTTGGGGCGGCCAACGTCTGCCACCCCATGAATGACCTGGCGCTGCAGGTTGCTGAGGTCAACGTCGTCGTCGTCGATGATTCCCAGCGTGCCCACGCCGGCGGCGGCAAGGTACAACAGCGCAGGGGACCCGAGCCCGCCGGCACCGATCACCAGCACCTTTGCGTTCTTGAGCCGCCGCTGCCCGAGGGCGCCAATCTCGGGGATGATGAGATGCCTCGAGTAGCGTTCCACCTCTGCGGCGGTGAGGTCGGCTGCCGGTTCCACCAGCGGATCCAGGGACACAGATGAAACATTTGCGCTGATTGTCGAAGCCATACTTCAATGTATGCCCCGGGATACCGCCCGGTCATATTACCCCGCAGTAAAGTGGAGGTAACTGCAACGAAAGAAGGACAACCGTGGTCCATGAAGCACGGGCTAACCGCCCGCCGGCCGCCGAACCGCAAGCTCCCTCGCGTCCTGCAGGCCAACGGTCAGCCAGGCTTCCCCGGGACGAGCGGCGCGCGCAGCTCCTCATGGCAGCCCAGGAAGTCTTCGTGGCCAACGGTTACCACGGTGCAGCTATGGATGAAATCGCCGAGACGGCCCACGTCAGCAAGCCGGTGCTCTACCAGCACTTTCCCTCAAAAAGGGAGCTGTACCTGGCCCTGCTGGAGAGCCACCTGGCGTCCCTGACGGACCTTATGCTGGGGGCCCTGAACTCCACCACGGACAATGACGAGCGCGTGCAGGCCGTCATGCGGGCCTACTTCCAGTTCATCGCCAACGATGACCAGGCGCACCGGCTGGTGTTTGAGTCGGACTTGGTCAATGACCCGGACGTCAGCGCACGGCTGGAAACCTTCAACAGGACGTTTGCCGACGCCATCGCGCGCGTCATCGCCGAGGACACCAAGCTCCCCCATCTGGAGGCGCAGCTCCTGGGCCGGGGACTCGCTGGAATGGCGCAGGTCAGTGCCCGCTACTGGCTTGAAACGGACGGCAACCTGGACCTCGATGTTGCCAGCGACCTCATCTACCGTTTAGCTTGGCGCGGAATCTCTCGCTTCCCCAAAGAGTCCTAGACTACAAATAAGACATAACCAACGAACGTGAATGGCTGGGAGGCCCCTGTGGAAATTAAGATCGGCGTTCAGAATATCGGCCGCGAAATTGTCCTGGAATCAAACGAGGATGCGGATTCGGTAGCCAAGATCGTGGAGGCTGCCATCACCAAGGGCAGCGAACTCCGCCTGAAGGATGACAAGGGACGCCTGATCATTGTTCCCGGAAACGCCCTGGGCTACGTGGAGATCGGAGCCGAAGAGGCACGGCGCGTAGGTTTCGGCCAGTTCTAGGGCCTGCCGACGAACCACCCGTAGCCCAAGGAGGACCATGCTTTCGCTGACCATTGTTGTACTGGCGGCCGCCGCCGCAGGCTTTATTGTCTGGGCAAACGACAAGCGGCATGCCAAGTACGGGGCTGGCGTGCCCGCCGGGGTTTCCGTGGCCGTGGCAGCCCTGGCATGGATCATCCTGATGGCCGCCGGATTCGGATACCTGCCGGGACGCACCTGGATCCCCTGGGTCCTGCCGATCGTGCTCGGAGCCGCGTCCGCAACGGCGGCCGCCATCTACCTGGGCCGTTCACGTGCGCGCCAGGATACAGAACGGCTCACGGCAATCCTTCGGGCCTGAGGCCTGCCGGGCACCTCGTGCAGCGCACTTCAAGCCCACCGGCAGTGGCCGCTATCCCCTTGGGGGTGGCGGCCACCGCCGGTTAAGGACACAGGGGCTGGTGGCGCGGACGCTCAGCGACCCGACTGTTCTGCTGGGGGCAACCAACGCTGCGCAGCCAGCTAATGCCCCTGCACGTACTTTGCCGGCTCTGCCTTGGCGCCCGCCGCTGCCGCTGCTTCACTTGCTCCTGCGGCTGCGGCGAGGTCCCGGCCGGTCACCTGTCCCCCGGCGTCGTGGGACGTGTAACGGATAAAGACGCGGTTGTAACGCCAGTCGAGGTCCGGATGGTGGTTCTGTTCCTCGGCCAGGCGTCCGACGGCGGCAATCAGCTCAAGTGCGGCAGCCGCCGTCGGCATCTTGAAGACAGTGACCAGCCCGCCGTTGCCGGCCCGCCAGTCAGGCAGTTCAGCCAGGGCTTCGTCGATCCGTTCCGGGGGAAGTGCATCTTTGCCGGCCACTGCTGCTCCTGGGATCAGGGCGCCGGCCGGCAGAAGGCGGGCCTACAGGAACTCGGCCCGGCCCTCCATTGCCGACGACGCCAGCGCATGTTCACGGCGGGGTATGCGACCAGCCGCTTTCGCCAGCCTACCGGCGATGACGGCGTGCTTGAAGGCCTCCCCCATCAGGGCAGGGTTCTGCGCCCGGGTCACCGCCGTGGCCAGGAGCACGGCGTCGCAGCCCAGTTCCATGGCGAGGGCTGCGTCGGAGGCCGTGCCGATGCCCGCGTCAAGCACCACCGGTACCGAGGCCCGGGACACGATGAGCTCGATGTTGTGCGGATTGAGGATGCCCAGGCCGGTGCCGATGGGCGAGCCAAGCGGCATCACAGCGGTGGCTCCGAGGTTCTCCAGCCGCAGGGCCAGCACGGGGTCGTCATTGGTGTACGCGAAGACCTTGAATCCCCTGTTGACCAGCTGCTCTGTGGCGTCCACGAGCTCCACGGCGTCCGGCAGGAGGGTGTGTTCGTCGGCGATGACCTCAAGCTTCACCCAGTCGGTTTCCAGGGCCTCCCGTGCCAGTTCAGCGGTCAGCACAGCATCACGTGCAGTAAAACACCCCGCGGTGTTGGGCAGGACCCGGATGCCGTGGTCCACCAGCAGCTGGAACAGCGAACCCGCCTCATCCGGCGAATAGCGGCGCATGGCCACGGTGGTCAGTGAGGTGCCGGAGGCCAGGAGTGCGGCGCCCAGGCCGTCCAGGCTGGGCGCGCCGCCGGTGCCCATGATGAGCCGGGATGCCAGTGGGACGCCGTCGATCACCAGGGGGTCCTGGACGCCGGAGAGCTGGCTGTTGGTGATGGTGGTTCCGGTCATGGTGGTCAGCCTCCCTGTACTGCCGTGACAAGTTCGACGTCGTCGCCCTCGGCGAGCGCCGTGGCGGACCACAGGCTCCGGGGCACCACCTGGGCGTTGCGGGCTACGGCCACACCCAGCTTCCGCCCGTCCGTGGCCCGGCCGTCCGCGGCCAGTGGACGGCCGGTGACCTCGCTGACGAGCGCGGTGATGGAAGCGTCGTTGGCCACGGTGTGGCCGGTTCCGTTCAGGGTGATATTCATGCTGTCTCCTGGGTGTTGGGTGGGGTTGCAGCCGCTTCAACCAGGTGGGAGGGAGCAGCGGGAAACCGGCCGGGGTTGAACGGGGCCCACCGGGGGTCCTCGATGCCGTCCATGAGTTCGCGGCAGATTGCGGCCGCAGCCGGGGTGAGCAGGATGCCGTGCCGGAAGAATCCGGTGGCAATGATGAGCCCTTGCACGTGGCGTGACCCTTGGGCGCCGGGCATTTCAGACGCCGTCTGCCGGTCCTCAGGTCCTCCGGGCAGCGGCACCCTTCCGAGCAGCGGGGCGTTGTCCGGTGTGCCGGGCCGGGCGCGGGCCGTGCACTCGAGCAGCTCCAGCTCAGCGACCGCGGGCACCAGCACCTGGGCATCGCGGAGAAGCTGGTATACGCCTCCTGCCGATACCGCCCCGGCGCTGGAGCCCGCCCCCCTGCCCAACGCGTCCTCACGCTGGGTTGCCCCGATCACCACTGTTCCGTCCTGCCGCGGAACGATATATACGGGGACACCGCGCACGAGTCCGCGGATGGTGGAGGTCACCAGGGGCCTGAGGTGCGCCGGTACCGCAAGTCGAAGGATGTCCCCATGGACCGGCCGCAGCGGCAGGTGCAGGCTCACTGGCAGTCCGGTGAGTCCCGGGGCGTGCAGTCCGTTGGCCACCACCGTCTCCCCGGCCAGCACGGTACCCCCGCCCTCCAGGGCTACCCCGGCTACGGCCCCGTCCTGCCAGAGCAGGCCGGCTGCCTTGTCCGGCACGGCGAATCCCTCTGCGGCGCGGGCAACGCCGCTTACGGTCGCGCGGGCACCCCCCGCCAGGGCCCGGCGGAGGCAGGCCACCAGCAGCCGGGGGTCCACCTGGTGGTCCCCCGGCGTATCCAGCGCACAGGCAATGCCCGGACTCAAGAGGGGCTCGCGGCGCCGGGCCTCGCGGATGGTGAGCGGTTCAACCGTGAGGCCGTTGGCCTGCTGGACGGCACGCAGGTCCAGCAGCGCCCGCCTGTCCGCGGCATCGGCACCCACGGCGAGGGTCGGCGTCGTAAGATATCCGGGATCCGAGTCCGCGGCCGCAGCGAGGTCCGCAGCGAAACCGGGCCAGCGGGCGGAGGCTTCGAGCATGAGTTCCAGGAGGTCCTCCTCCTGGTAGTGCAGTTCGCTCACCGGCGCAAGCATCCCTGCGGCCGCCCAGCTGGCTCCGGAGCCGGGGGCGTCGTCGATCACCACCACCGAACGGCCCGACCGCCTCGCCTCCCAGGCGATGCCGTGGCCGATGGCTCCTCCGCCGATCACCGCAACGTCGGTTGTGATTGTGGAGCCGGAAGACGGGGGGCCGCTTACGGCATGCACGTCAGGCATCGGTAGTCTCCTTCCCTACGCCGGTATTAACCGGATCAGGTCAAGCGGTCGGCTCTGACGCCCTCTCAGCCCGGCGCTTTGTGACAGCTGCCGCGGCTCCCGCAGTACGAGCCCAGTGTAAAGGAATTAGGCTGGCTCCCATGAATGTGTCCCACCCCCCTGCCGCCGCTTCCCGTCCGTCCGGAACAGACGCCTTTATCAACGCGGAGGGCAGCGCCGGTTTGCACAGTGCGCGCCTTTACCTCTGCACGGACGCGCGCCGCAGCAGGGGCGACTTCGAACAGTTCGTGGATGCCGCATTCGCTGGCGGCGTGGACATCATCCAGCTCCGGGACAAGTCCATCGAAGCCGCCGAGGAGCTGGAACTTTTAGCGATCCTAAAGGAGGCGGCGGTCCGCCACGGCAGGCTATGGGCAGTCAACGACCGCGCCGACATTGCCGTGCTGTCAGGAGCGCCGGTGTTCCACATCGGGCAGAAAGACCTTCCCCTCAAGGCAGCCCGGACGCTGCTGAACGGGAACGCCGCCATCGGCCTGTCCAGCCACAGCCCTGAACAGGTGGATGCCGCCCTGGCCGCGGCCGCCGGCCCGGCGGCGCTCGACTACTTCTGCGTAGGCCCGCTGTGGGCAACACCCACCAAGCCCGGCCGCGCCGCCGTCGGCCTGGACCTGGTGACGTATGCGGCCGCCGCTTCAGCGGCGCAGGGGCAGGGACAGTCCGACGGCGGCGTGCCCTGGTTCGCGATCGGCGGGATAGACCACGGCAACGTGGAACAGGTGGTGGAAGCCGGGGCCAGCAGGATCGTGGTGGTCCGGGCCATTACGGAAGCCGACGATCCGGCAGCCGCAGCCGCATCGCTGCTCGACGCGCTGGACGCCGCCCGCCCGTGACGCGGCGCCGGATCTGCGGCGCATCCCGCGGGCGGTTCCCTGCACTATTCGCGGAATTCGGGCTACGCTGATTTTCGTGTCACATCATCGGCTGGCCCCCAGTGTCCACGAGCACACCAACGCCCTCGAGGCTGCACTCAGCGCCCTGCGGACGGAGCTTGAGCTGCCGGGCGACTACCCGGAAGATGCCGTGGAGGACGCCGAGGCCGCGGTGTCGGCACTGCAGCTGCCGTCCCATGACCTGACGGGCATCGACTTCATCACCATCGATCCGGCGTCGTCCACGGACCTTGACCAGGCGCTCCACATTGAACGGGACGGCAGCAGCTACCGCGTGCTCTACGCCATCGCCGACGTGCCCTCATTCGTGGCTCCCGGCGGTCCCCTGGATGCCGAGACGCGGCGCCGCGGCCAGACTTTCTACACCCCGGACGGCCGCATTCCGCTGCACCCGGAGGTCATCAGCGAGGGCGCCGGAAGCCTCCTGCCGGGGCAGGACTGTTCCGCGTTCGTGTGGGACTTCCGCCTTGATGCCCGCGCCGAGGTCACAACCGTGACGGTCAGGCGGGCTCGGATGCGCAGCCGCGCCAAGCTCAGCTACAAGGGTGCCCAGGCGGAACTGGACGGCGGCAGCCCTTCAGACGTCCTGGTCCTCCTCAAAGAGGTGGGGCTCAAGCGCGTGGAGCTGGAGCGTGCCAGGGAGGGTGCCAGCCTGAACATGCCGGACCAGGAGATTGTCCAGCTTCCCGACGGCGGCTACCGGATTGCCGCGGCCCCGCAGCTTCCGGTGGAGGACTGGAACGCCCAGATCTCGCTCATGACGGGAATGGCGGCGGCGCAGCTCATGCTGGCCGGCAAAGTGGGCATCCTCCGCACCATGCCCTCACCGGACGAGCGTTCCCTGCACCATTTCCGGCTCCAGACGGAGGCACTTGGGAAGCCCTGGGACGGTGAGGTCAGCTACGGCGAATACCTCCGCAGCCTGGATCCCACCGATCCCCGCCAGCTGGCCATCATGCACTCAGCGGGAATGCTCTTCCGCGGTGCGGCGTATACGGCGTTCGACGGCACGGTCCCTGAGGACGCCGTGCAGTCAGCCATCGGGGCCGCCTACGCCCACACCACCGCACCGCTGCGCCGCCTGGTGGACCGCTTTGTCCTGGTGACCTGCGAGGCCCTGTGCAACGGCGGCGAGGTGCCCGGCTGGGTCCGTGAGGCGCTGCCGTCGCTTCCCGAGATCATGGCCAGCTCGGACCAGTTGGCGTCCCGGATGGAACGCTTGGCCCTGGACACAGTGGAGGCGGCGCTCCTCGTGAACCACATCGGACAGGAGTTCGACGCGATCGTGATCTCCGGATCCAAGCCCCAGAAGGAAAACGGGAACGGCGGCAACGGAAAGAACGGCAACGGCAACGGCGGCTCGGGCATCATCCAGATGGCCGAGCCTGCCGTCACGGCCCGTTGTGCCGGCGAACTGGTGGCCGGAACCAAGGTCCGGGTACGCCTGGTGTCCTCCGACATTGCCACCCGGGAAGTGCATTTCGAGCTGGTCCCGTCCTTGTCCTGAGAGGGGCGGTTCTTCCTGCGGGTAGGCAGGCACACCGGGCCAAAGCCGGGTTTCCGTCCCCGTGCGGCTAGACTGAAGAGGTAGAAATGGATGCCCGGTCGTTGATTTCCTTGATTTGAAACCAACAAGCCCGCCCCTACGCGATCTTGAGATACACCCGCTGGTCACCAGTGCCAGCATTTTAGATAGCCCGCGATCGGCTTCCACTGGAATTGCTTGCGCGCCTGAGCGTGCTCCGGAACGGCCTTGGGCCGGCCCGTTGAGCAGGCAGCGCCAATGCCCAAATGAATAAGGAAACTCCACGTGAGTGAATTGCATACCCACCAGCTCCTGACGGACGACTCCGGCACCGAAACGATCGAGCCGGAAGAGACCATCATCTCCGACGAGAAGCCGCACGAGATTGAGGAGAAGTCCTTCGCGGACTTCAACGTCCGCGCCGACATCGTGGAATCCCTCGCGGACGCCGGCATCACCCATCCCTTCCCCATCCAGGCCATGACCCTGCCGGTGGCCCTCTCCGGCCACGACATCATCGGCCAGGCGAAGACCGGCACCGGCAAGACCCTGGGCTTCGGCATCCCCGCCCTGCAGCGGGTGGTGGGCCGGGACGACGCCGGCTACGAAAAGCTCGCTGTCCCCGGCGCACCGCAGGCCCTGGTCATCGTTCCCACCCGTGAACTCGCGGTGCAGGTGGCCAACGACCTGCAGACGGCCTCCCGCAAGAGGAACGCACGCATCGCCACCATCTACGGCGGCCGGGCCTACGAGCCCCAGGTGGAAGCCCTGAAGAATGGCGTGGAGGTTGTGGTGGGAACCCCCGGGCGCCTCATCGACCTCTACAAGCAGAAGCACCTGAGCCTGAAAAACGTCAAGGTCGTCATCCTGGACGAGGCCGACGAAATGCTTGACCTCGGCTTCCTGCCCGACGTCGAAACCCTGATCGCGGCCACGCCGGCAGTCCGCCAGACCCTGCTGTTCTCCGCCACCATGCCCGGCCCCGTCATTGCCATGGCCCGCCGCTACATGACCCAGCCCACCCACATCCGTGCTGCTGATCCGGATGACGAAGGCCTCACCAAGCGGGATATCCGCCAGCTGATCTACCGTGCGCACAGCATGGACAAGATCGAAGTGGTGGCCCGCATCCTCCAGGCCAAGGGCCGCGGCCGGACCATCATCTTCACCAAGACCAAGCGCACCGCGGCCAAGGTCGCCGAGGAACTGGTGGACCGGGGTTTTGCCGCCGCCGCGATCCACGGCGACCTGGGGCAGGGCGCACGCGAGCAGGCGCTCCGGGCTTTCCGCAACAACAAGGTGGACGTCCTGGTGGCAACCGACGTCGCCGCCCGCGGCATCGACGTGGACGACGTCACCCACGTCATCAACTACCAGTGCGTGGAAGACGAAAAGATCTACCTGCACCGGGTGGGCCGCACCGGCCGTGCCGGCAACAAGGGCACCGCCGTGACCTTCGTGGACTGGGACGACATGCCGCGCTGGGGACTGATCAACAAAGCCCTGGGCCTGAGCGTGCCGGAGCCCATTGAAACCTACTCCTCTTCTCCGCATCTTTTTGAGGACCTGGACATTCCCGTAGGCACCAAGGGCCGGCTTCCGCGCGACAAGCGCACCCTGGCCGGTGTTGACGCCGAGGTGCTGGAGGACCTGGGCGAAACGGGCAAGAAGAACGCCCGCGGAGGCCGCGACGCCGGCAGTTCCCGCGACCGCGACGGCCGTGGCCGCGACAGCCGTGACCGCGGGGCCAAGCGCGAAGGCGGCCGCAGCGGCGACTCCGCTGCCCGCTCCGGCGAGCGCCGCCGTCGTACGCCCGAGGCAGCCGCAGCACCCGCAGCTGCCGGTGACGCTCCGGCAGCAACCGAGGCCGAGCAGCCCTCACGCACCCGGCGCCCCCGCACCCGCACCCGGCGCCGCAACGGTGAAGTGGTGGGCGGCGGGAACGCCGCACAATCCGGCAGCACCGAGGCCTAACACCCTTCATGACTGACACTGTCTGGGCGCCGGACGGCAGCAGCCTGGTGGTCCACGCGGACAACGCGGACTTCCTCCCCTCGCTGCCGGACGGCGCCTTCACACTTATCTACGTGGACCCCCCGTTCAACACGGGCCGGGCCCAGCGGCGGCAGCAGACCACCATGGTGGTCAACGCGGACGGCACCGGCGACCGCGTCGGCTTCAAGGGGCGCTCCTACGACACCATCAAAGGCGCGCTCCACCGCTACGACGATGCCTTCAGCGACTACTGGTCCTTCCTGGAGCCGCGGCTCGTGGAGGCGTGGCGGCTGCTGGCGGAGGACGGCACCCTGTACCTGCACCTCGATTACCGCGAGGTGCACTACGCCAAAGTGATGCTGGATGCGATCTTCGGCCGTGAATGCTTCCTGAACGAGATCATCTGGGCCTACGACTACGGCGCCCGGGCCAAGAACCGCTGGCCCACCAAGCACGACAACATCCTGGTGTACGTCAAGAATCCCGCGAAGTACCACTTTAACAGCGCCGAGGTGGACCGCGAACCGTATATGGCACCGGGCCTTGTCACGCCTGCCAAACGCGAACTGGGCAAACTGCCCACGGACGTCTGGTGGCATACCATCGTCTCGCCCACCGGCAAGGAAAAGACCGGGTACCCGACGCAAAAGCCGGAGGGCCTCATCCGCCGGGTGGTGGCGGCGTCCAGCCGGCCCGGTGACTGGTGCCTGGACTTCTTCGCCGGTTCCGGAACCCTGGGTGCGGTGGCCGCAAAGATGGACCGCAGGTTTGTGTGCGTGGACCAGAACCAGCCGGCCATCGACATCATGGCCCAGCGCCTGGGTGCCCACGCCGAGTTCACCGCGTTTCCGCCCAACTAGGTAGCAGCACATGTCGGTTTGAGCCTTCAAAACGACATGTGCTGCTACCTGGTTGCCGTGATCAGGGACGGACGACGGCGGTCCCTGTCCCCAGCTCCTCGATCCTCGCCAGGACGTCCGGCTCGGTGAGGTTCTCCCCCAGCAGGTTCGGTTTGCCGGTGCCGTGGTAGTCCGATGATCCGGTAATCAGGAGGTCGTGCTTGCCGGCGAGCCGCCGCAGGAACCGGCGCCCTTCTTCCGGATTGTCACGATGGTTGATCTCCAGGCCCGCCAGGCCGGCGTCGATCATCTCCTGGTACACCCGCTCACCTACGATCCTGCCGCGGGAGGATGCCACGGGGTGGGCGAAGACAGGGACCCCGCCGGCAGCACGGACCAGTTCGACGGCGATGGCCGGCGCGGGTGCGTAGTGCTGGATGAAGTAGCGCGAGCGTGAGGTGAGGATGGAGGCAAAGGCCTCGGAGCGGTCCTCCACCACCCCGGCGGCCACGAGGGCGTCCGCAATGTGGGGGCGGCCGAGGGTTGCGCCGGGGGCCACATGGTGGATGACGTCGTCCCAGGTGAGGGGGTAGTCCTCCGCAAGCAGGGTGACCATGCGCTCGGCACGGGTATGCCGCGCGTCCTTGGCCTTGGTGATTTCCTCCAGTAGTCCCGGATGCTTCGGGTCGTGCAGATAGCTCAGGAGGTGGACGCTGATGCCCTCCTCTGTCCGGCAGGAAACCTCCATCCCGGGGACCAGGGCTACTCCGTGCTCAACGGCCGCAGCAGAGGCCTCATCCCAGCCTGCCGTGGAATCGTGGTCCGTCAGCGCTATGACGTCCAGGCCGGCGCGGGCGGCGGAAGCCATGACGTCTGCGGGATTCTCGGTGCCGTCCGAGACATTGGAGTGGGCATGCAGGTCGATCCTCACCTGTCCAGACTAGTTGACCCGGCGTTCACCCTGTGTATGCCCGGCCGCAACTCCCCCGTACCGGCCCCCGCCCACACGGGCTGCGCCTGTTCGCGCAGCCGCGACGCTGGTGAGACGATGGTGCGGTGAAAGATGCCGAAAACACCCCCACCTCTGCTTCCCAGCCGCTGGAGGAGCGCGTCAACAACCGCTCGCAGCGGCCCAGTTCCGACGCTTTCAGGGCCTTCATGGCCGGCAACTGGGCGCCCGCCAGCCAGGAGCTCCCGGCACGTGACGCCGTAGCCGGCCACGCCTCGGCCCGGCGCAGGGCAATCTCCGGACAGTTCAAGGGCGAACGCCTGGTGATCCCCGCCGGCCCGCTGAAAGTCCGCTCCAACGACTGCGACTACCGCTTCCGCCCCCACTCCGGATTCGCGCACCTCACCGGGCTCGGCCTCGACCACGAGCCTGACGCCGTCCTGATCCTTGAACCGGTCGGGGAAGGAAAGGGCGACGACGGCGGCCACCACCGGGCGACGCTCTACTTCCGGCCGCTGGCAGGGCGGGACACGGAACAGTTCTACGCGGACTCCCGGGCCGGCGAGTTCTGGATCGGCGCCCGTCCCACCCTGGCCGAGTTCGAGGCACGCCTTGGCATGGCAACGGCACACATCGACCAGCTGGAGACAGCCATCACCAAGGACGTGGGCGCCCCGGAAATCGGCGGCATCTCCATCCGACTGGTCCGCAAGGTGGATGAGAACATCGACGCGCTGGTGGACACCGCCCGATACAACACGGCCAAGGACCCGGACAACCTGGACCTCGCCGTCCTCGATGCCCTGGACGAAAAGCTGAGCGAAGCCCTCTCCGAACTGCGCCTGCTCAAGGACGACTGGGAGATCGAGCAAATGAAGCTCGCCGTGGCTGCCACCGTTGAAGGCTTCGAGGAGGTGGTGAAAGTCCTGCCGCGCGCCCTCACGCATGCCCGCGGCGAGCGCGTGGTGGAAGGCGCCTTCTTCGCCCGGGCACGCGAGGTGGGGAACGAACTGGGATACGACACCATCGCGGCCTCCGGTAACAACGCCACGGTGCTCCACTGGACCCGCAATACCGGAAAGATCCACGCCGGAGAGCTCCTCCTGCTGGACGCCGGCGTGGAAGCGGATTCCCTCTACACGGCGGACATTACCCGCACCCTTCCCGCCAGCGGCGTGTTCACCGACATCCAGCGCAAAGTGTACGAAGCGGTGCTCGACGCGGCCGACGCCGGGTTCGCCGCCGCGCAGCCCGGGGCGAAGTTCCGCGACATCCACACTGCAGCCACCACCGTCCTGGCCGAGCGGCTTGCGGAGTGGGGGCTCCTCCCGGTGACGGTGGAGGAGGCCATCAGTCCCGAGGGCCAGCAGCACCGCCGCTGGATGCCGCACGGCACCAGCCACCACCTGGGGCTGGACGTCCACGACTGCGCCCAGGCCAAACGGGAGCTCTACCTGGACGGCATCCTCACCGAAGGAATGGTCTTCACCATCGAACCCGGCCTGTACTTCAAGGCCGAGGACCTGGCGATCCCGGAGGAATACCGCGGAATCGGCGTCAGGATTGAGGACGATGTCCTGATGACCGCCGACGGCCCGGTCAACCTGAGCGCGGCCCTGCCGCGCAAGGCCGAGGACGTGCAGGACTGGATGGCGGGCATCTACCGTGAAGCTGACGGGGCCCAGGAAGCCTAGTCCCCGCGGGCCCCGGGTTTTGGGATGGCTACCGTATGAGCCTTCCATCCTCGGCAAACCTGCTGATTAAACCAACAAAGCGGGGCTGCCGGAACACATGTTCCGGCAGCCCCGCTTTTGTTTCCCCGTCAGGCCGCTGCGGGCTACTGCCGCGGCTCGCCCGGGTGCTGCTCAGGAGCGTGCCCCGGTGCGTCCGGCTGGCCGTCAACCCGCTGACCCTGCGTGGCCTGCTGACCGGCGTCCGGGTGGCCTGCGTCAGCGGTGGGCTCCTGCGGCAGCCGGACGCCGTACTGCGGCCGGCCGTCCGGCAGGTCCGGGTACCGTACGGCCCGGGCCGGGGCGGGCTGCTCCTGCTGCGGGGCAGCAGCCGGGCCCTGGTCCGCCTGGACAGGATGCGCCTGGGCGGAGGACCCGGAAGACTGCTGGCCATAAGGATCGTTCCAGCCCGAGGGACGGGCAGGACCCTGGCCGGGCTGGTTCTGCTGGTAGGGCTGGCTGTTGTAGTCGCGCTGGGTGTAGGGGCCACCGCCGGCGGCCGCATCCGAGCGGGTCATCGGCAGCTGCTGGAGCAGCCGCCGTGCCTCGTGGGCAGCCTCCGGCGACACCACGACGTCGTAGCTGGTGGCCACCACCTGGTTGGTGGAGGTGAAGTCACGCTTGCCGCGCTGCATGGCGTAGGTGACGATGCCGAAGAGCATAAAGAACGCTGCGCCCATCAGCACCGAGGTAAGTATGGAGAAGTATCCTGGCGACGGTGCGAAGAAGGACAGCATGACACCCACGAACAGGCCGAACCACATGCCGCTCAGCGCTCCGGAGAGTGCCACCCTGGGGTAGCTCAAGCGGCCGGTCACCCGCTCCACCATCTTCAGCTCGTTGCCTACGATGGACACCATGTGGACGGGAAACTGCTGGTCCGCAAGGTAGTCCACGGCCTTCTGGGCATCCAAGTAGGACGTGTAGGAACCCACGGTATCGCCGGTGGGAACGGCCCGGGCTTCATCCATTCCGCCGGGCCCGCCGGCCTTGGGAGCACCAAATATGTTTGCCATACCCCCATTCTTGCCCATGAGCATGTGTGCTGCCTGTAAATTCAGCTAAAAGAGAGCAGACTCGGTAGCCTGTAGGAGTGAGCACAACTCCTACCCGCGTCTTCGTGGCGCGCCTTTTGGGCCTCGACGTCTTCGACCCGCTGGGCGACCGGCTGGGCCGGCTGCGCGATGTTGTTGTGCTGTCCCGGGGAACGCAGGGCGCACCGCACGTGGTGGGCATCGTCGTCGAAGTCCCCGGCAAGAAGCGCGTCTTCGTGCCCATGACGCGCATTACCTCCATCGACCAGACCCAGATCATCTGCACCGGGCTGGTGAACCTGCGCCGCTTCGAGCAGCGCGGCGCCGAAACGCTGGTGGTGGCCGAGATGTTCGACCGCCGCGTCACCCTGCGGGACGGCAGCGGCGACGCCACCATCGAAGACATTGCCATGGACCAGCACCGCTCCCGCGACTGGTTCGTCAGCAAGCTCTTTGTCCGGCGCGGCCATTCCCTCTCCCCGCTCAGCCGGCTCCGCCGCAACGAAACCCTGATCATCGACTGGGCCGACGCCCTCCAGGGTCCGCGCACGGAGCCGCAGGCCGCCACCCAGTTCGTGGCCAACCATGAGGACCTCAAACCCGCAGACTTCGCAGAAGCACTGCAGGAAATGAGCGACAAACGCCGTTTCGAGGTGGCCAGCGAGCTGCAGGACGAACGCCTGGCCGACGTCCTCCAGGAGCTCCCGGAGGACGACCAGGTGGAGATCCTCTCCGCCCTTGACGTGCAGCGCGCAGCCGACGTGCTGGAGGAAATGGACCCCGACGACGCCGCCGACCTCCTCGGCGAGCTCCCCTCCGCCCAGGCGGAGGAGCTGCTTCAGCTGATGGAGCCGGAGGGCGCAGAGGACGTCCGGCGCCTGCTGGAATACGACGAGGACACCGCGGGCGGGCTCATGACCCCGGTGCCGGTGATCCTTCCTCCCGAGGCCACGGTTGCCGAAGCCCTGGCCCACGTGCGCCGCGAGGAACTCTCCCCCGCGCTTGCCTCGTCCATCTTCATCGCCAGGCCGCCGCTGGAAACGCCGACCGGCCGTTTCCTGGGTGTTGTCCACATCCAGCAGCTGCTCCGGTTCCCGCCGTTCGAGCCGCTCGGCAACCTGGTGGACAAGAACCTGGAACCGTTGTCGGACCAGGCACACATCAGCGAAGTGGCGCGGACGCTGGCTACCTACAATTTGAACTCCCTCCCCGTGGTCAATGACGCCGGCCGGCTTGTGGGGGCGGTGACTGTTGATGACGTTTTGGATCATCTGTTGCCGGATGATTGGCGCGCCCACGATGGCGAAGCCCCGATAAGAAGGCTTGGTGGCCGTATTGGCTGAGAGCAGCGCACCAAAAAATCCGAACCAGCGGACACCCGCCAGGAAGACGGCGGACAAGGGCAGCCTGGACACGCCGCTGAGCGGCCGCCAGCGGATCCTGCCCAAGTTCTCGCCGGATCCCGATGCCTTCGGCCACGCCACAGAGGGCTTTGCCCGTTTCATGGGTACGCCGCAGTTCCTGGTCTACATGACGGTCTTCGTGGTCATCTGGCTGGCCTGGAACACCTGGGCACCGCTCGAGTGGCAGTTCGATTCCCGCGCCCTCGGTTTCACCCTGCTGACGCTGATGCTGTCCTTGCAGGCCTCCTACGCTGCGCCGCTGCTGCTGCTGGCCCAGAACCGGCAGGACGACCGCGACCGCGTCTCGCTCCAGCAGGACCGCCAGCGCGCCGAGCGCAACCTGTCCGACACTGAGTACCTCACGCGGGAACTCGCCTCCCTGCGGATTGCGCTGCGCGAGGTTGCCACACGTGATTACGTCCGTGCCGAGCTCCGTTCGCTCCTTGAGGACATGCTGGAGGCCCAGGAGGAGCTCCGGACCCATGATCCCTCCGGCCAGGGGCAGCACGAATCCCCCCGCGACAAGGTCAAGGAAAAACTCAAGGAACAGCGCGACCGTCAACGGAGCCCCCGCACCCAGCAGATCCCCCGGGTCAAGCCCGGCCATTCCACCCAGGACCGTTAATGAACGAACCCATTGCCAACACTGCGTTGGCTGAGGCAGTCAACGCTGCCCTGGCCACGGTCATCGACCCCGAGCTCCGCCGCCCCATCACCGAACTGGGCATGGTGGAGTCTGTCGCCGTGGATGACGCCGGCCGGGCCAGCCTGGTTGTCCTGCTCACCATCTCCGGCTGCCCCCTGCGGGAGACCATCACGGCAGATGCCACGAACGCGCTGCTGGCAGTTCCGGGAGTGGCCGCCGTCGACGTTGAACTCAAGGTGATGACCCAGGAACAGCGCGATGCCCTCAAGGAGCTGCTCCGCGGCCAAGGAGGCCAGCGCGGCATCCCCTTCAACGAGCCTGGTTCCCTGACAAGGGTCTACGCGGTGGCAAGCGGCAAGGGCGGGGTCGGGAAGTCCTCGGTGACCGTCAACCTGGCCTGTGCCCTTGCAGCGCAGGGCCTGCGCGTCGGCATCGTGGACGCGGACGTCTACGGCTTCTCCGTCCCGGGCCTGATGGGCATCACGCAGCAGCCCACGCGGGTGGACGACATGATCCTCCCCCCGGTCGCCTACGGGGTGAAGGTAATCTCCATCGGGATGTTCGTCAGCGGAAACCAGCCTGTGGCCTGGCGCGGACCCATGCTGCACCGCGCCCTCGAACAGTTCCTTACTGACGTCTATTTTGGCGACCTGGATGCCCTGTTCCTCGACCTGCCGCCCGGCACCGGTGACATTGCGATCTCCGTGGCCCAGCTGCTGCCCAAGGCGGAAATCCTGGTGGTCACTACGCCGCAGGCTGCTGCCGCCGACGTCTCCGAGCGCGCGGGAGCCATCGCCACGCAAACGGGCCAGAAGGTGGCGGGCGTCATCGAGAACATGTCCTACCTGGAAATGCCCGACGGCGGCAGGATGGAATTGTTCGGCAGCGGCGGCGGGCAGGTCCTCGCCGAGCGGCTGACGGCAACGGTGGGGGCAGAAGTGCCGCTCCTGGGCCAGATTCCGCTGGACATCCAGCTGCGTGAAGGCGGGGACATCGGCGTGCCTATCGTCCTCGGCCAGGCCGGTACACCGGCCGCGGCGGCACTGTCAGGTATCGCCGGACAACTGGCGGCAAAACCGCGTGGACTGGCCGGGATAAAACTGGGCCTTCAGCCGCGCTGAGCCGGCGGCAGCCGGCAAGGGTGCAGAAAAGAGCAACTGTCGGGGAGCTGCTGTGCGCCAGGCGCTGCTAGGTGGCTTCGGTGTCGAAGGGTGCAGCCTCGCCCGGCGGCAGTGATTGGAGCACCCGTTCCGGCCGCCTAGGCGCGGCATCCGCTGCCACGGCGGCGGCCCCGGATACTGCGGCCACAGCGGCCGGCGCGCCGGCGCTGACGGGTTTGGAGTCGTCGTCGAGGAGCGCCTCTTTGATGATGCGGCGGGGATCGTACTGCCGGGGGTCGTATTTCTTCCAGTCGACATCATCGATGTCGATGCCGACTTCTTCCTTGATCTGCTCACGGGCACCGGACGCCATGCGCCGGACTTCCTTGACCAGGTTCGCCAGCTTCTGGGTGTATTCGGGCAGCCGCTGGGGGCCGATCACCAGAACGCCAATGATCAGCAGAAGAAAGAACTCCGGGCCGTTGATTCCAAACACTTTAGGAAGATTACCCTCTCCGGGCTGCCAGTGACGATTTCAACCCGGGGCTCGGGAGAACTGCCTGCGCTACGGGACGAAAAAGGCCACAATCCGGTTGGCCCCGCGCTGCAGCCGCGTCGTGAGCGGTTCCCCGCCCGCTTCCGCAGAAGGCGGGATTCCGGCGGCAACGCCTTCTTCAGCCCTGGTGCCCATGCTCTGCAGGATGGGGACGGCGTCATCGGCCCGTTCCGCCGGCAGGTCGGACTCGTAGGTAAAGCTGTGCCCCGGCGTCAGGTAGGTTGCCGACCACGGCGAAGACTGCCACACGCGAAGGTTGTTACCGGCCGTGCCGGCTTCCAGGTCCGCAGCCCCCTTCTGTCCGCCGGGGTCCTGGCCGTCACCGCCCTGTTTGGGGAGCCGCTGTTCAGTCACAGTGGCGTAGTGGGCCCCGTCGGTCAGCCGCAGTTCAACCGCCGGCTGCCCGTTGAGCACGGTGGCCCTTGCCGACTCAAGGTGGAAGCCCATCGCTTCAAGTTCCGGGCAGGCCCAGCCTTCGGAACGCAGCCTGGTGAGCTGTTCAGCGTTCAGCTGCCTGCCGTCCGCCGGCGTCTGGGATGACACCTGCGAGAAGGCGGCGGGGTTTCCGGTGGCTTCCCCGGGCAGGGGGTCCCCTGCAGCCGCAAAGGCACCTGCAGCCAGGACCGCCGCAGCGGCCGTGCTGCCGCCGGCGGCCAGCGCCAGGACCCGGACAGCCGTGCGCGGCGACGCGGGCCGCTGGGCGGGACGGTGCGGGACGGCAGCCAGTTCCTGCGTCCGTGCCAGCAGACGGGCCGTCAGGTCATCGCTGGCGGGAGGGATGGGGGCATCGCGGAGCCGCTCCAGGTACTGGCGTTCCCGCCGCAACGCTGCAGAGCATTCGTGGCAGGACTGGAGATGGCTGCGCGTGCGCTGGTGCCTGCGTCCGAATGGAGTCCGGGACCTCATGCGCCGTTCAGAGGATACCGGCGATACGCGGCATGGACAGTTTGCGGCGCGAGTGCTGGGGACGCGGATCCCGGTGTGCCAGCTTCTCCCGAAGCATGGTCCGTCCGCGGTGGATCCGGGAGCGGACAGTGCCCAGCTTGACGCCCAGCGCTTCCGCCACTTCGTCGTAGGACAGGCCTTCGAGGTCGCAGAGGACGACGGCGGCTCGGAAGTCCGGCGGTAGTTCCTCCAGCGCAGCCTGGACATCCACGTCCAGGTTGTTGAGCTCGAAGCTCTGTTCCGGACCCGGTTCACGTCCGGGAAGCCGGGATTCGGCATCCTCGGCGAGGGCGTCGAACCTGATCCGGGTTTTCCGCCGTGCCTGGTCCAGGAAGAGGTTGGTCGTGATCCGGTGCAGCCAGCCGTCCAGTGTGCCCGGCTTGAAGTTCTCCAGCGAGCGGAAGACGCGGACAAACACCTCCTGGGTGAGGTCCTCGGCGTCGTACTTGTTGCCCGTCAGGCGGTAGGCCAGCCGGTAAACCTTCGCCGAGTGGTTGGTGACCACTTCTTCCCAGGTGGGACGCACCCACTCAGCCGCAGGATGGTTTGTTGCAGGGACAGGTGCCACAACTGAAGATGACATCGTCCACTCCCCTCGTGGAATACTAACGCCCGGATACTGTTGACATCTCTGATTCGGCGCCGGTCACCTTTTGGATGAGCGGATATTAATCATTTCAAACTTGTCTGGGAATTTCCTGATTGTGGAAAAGTTCAGCCATAGGCGCAACAGCCTGCCTTCCCTGCCGTTGCCATCGGACACAGTAGGCTGTAGAGGACATTCCCTGCCGCCCAGAAAGCGAAACCCATGAGCGCCGACAAGTCCACCAGCTGGTCCTATGCAGAAGATCTTCCTGCTGAGGATGAGGTCATGCTTCGGGCCAGGGAGCGCTCCTTCGAGCTCGGTGTGACGCCCATTGGCCCGGGAGTGGGAGCAGTCCTCACCGTGCTGGCTGCCGCATCCAAGGCCCAGACCGCCGTCGAGATCGGGACCGGAGCGGGCGTTTCAGGAGTGTGCCTGCTGCGCGGCCTTGGCCCCCAGTCCGTCCTCACCACCATCGACGTCGATGTCGAACACCTTCGGGCGGCGCGCGAGGCATTCTCCGAGGCGGGCAGCCCTGCCAACCGCACCAGGACCATTTCCGGACGGGCGGGCGACGTCCTCCCCCGGCTGACGGACCGCGCCTACGACCTCGTCTTCATTGACGCCGACAAGCCCGGCCTTCCCGGATATGTGGAACAGGCAATCCGGCTCCTGAAGCCCGCAGGGCTGCTGATCGTGAATGACGCGCTGGACAAGGACAAGGTGGCCAACCCGGCAAGCCGGGACGCCACCACCGTGGTCCTGCGCCAGGTGGGCAAAGCAATACGCGACGACGACAGGCTTGCCTCGGCCATGCTTCCCACCGGCGACGGCCTGCTGGTGGCCGTGAAGAAGTAGGGATTGGAAACAGGCAGGGCCCGCAGCCTGGTGGCTGCGGGCCCTGCCTTGTCACGATTTACTCGGTAACGCCGACCAGGCATTCCTTGAGGTTGGCTGCCTCAGCAGCGTTCAGCTCGACCACCAGTCGCCCGCCGCCTTCGAGCGGGACGCGCATGATCAGGCTGCGGCCCTCCTTGGTGACTTCCATTGGGCCGTCGCCGGTGCGTGGTTTCATAGCCGCCATGAGGAATTCCCCTCCATTTAGTCCCAGGACTGATCAGCCCGGGCGGGCTGTGTCCGCATGTAGATCAAGCTGCCACGGCGGAGTGGTTGGACACCGCCCGGGCTGCGCGTATTCTGAATGCTTTTTGTCCTTGCTTACTTACTATTATCGCGGAATTACCCGCACGTAGCTAATCGATGGACATTTCCGGCGTCGTGGTATTTCAGCCCTGACCTGCGCGAAAGCCCCAAAGGCTAGGGTGGATAATCCCCGCCGCCGGGCAATTGCGCCCACGCCCACAACCACACGATCCAAACGATCTGCAGCAGCAGGAACATGAGGACCACCGTCCCCCGGTAAGCCCGCGACCTGGAGACCAGGGCAGCACCCAGTGCCAGCGGAAACAGCGGCAGCAGCATGCGGAAGGTACTGGTCTGCGGGTGCAGGAACACCACCAGGTACCCCATGTAGCAGGCGCACCACAGCCGGAGTTCGACGCCGATTTGCCGTACGGGGGGAAGGAAGAGCATGGCGGCGAAGAGGGCCACGAAAATGAAGGGCGCCAGCACCCCCAATACCGGTCCGAAAAGGTTGATGCCGGTGTCGAACCAGGGCTTGAACGGCACCAGGTCGTGGCCGCGCCAGGCTGTTTCGGTTTTTGTGTAGGCCTGGATGTCCCCGGTTGCCGCCCACGCCGCCGTGGGCCAGGCGAGCGCCATCGCGCCTCCGACGCCGGTCAGGACAGCAAGGGCCGCGAGGTCACGGGTTGAATGGGTTCCTTCCTGCGTCCCGGCACCCGATGTGACGGCACCGAATCTGGCATTACCGAACCGATCTTTGCCGAACCGCGCCCAGAGACGGTGCAGGAGAAGCAGCCCCAGCATGGCCGCAAAGGGAACACCCACCGGACGGGACAGGCACAGGAGCACCACCACCGGAACGGCCCAGAGGTACTGTCTCCGGACCACCAGCAGCAACGCTGCCGCGAGGAGCAGCAGGGACAGGGGTTCGGCATACGGCACCTGCAGGACAGCAGCCACAGGGAAGGTAGCGAAGAAAACTACGCCCCAAAATGCCGGTGCGTGGGAAGCCTTGTGCCGGAACAGGACGTAGACAACCAGCGCCGCTCCCCAGCCCGCAAGCATGGCGATGAGGGTCAGGGCTGCCGCGGGGGCCATGCCGGTGAGTCCGCTGAGCCCTCCGGCCAACGCTGGAAACAAGGGATAGAAGGCCCACGTGTTTTCCTGGACGTTGCCTGCGGCATCAGTCGGCAGCACGGAGGGGTAGCCCCCGGCAATCACCTGCGCGTACCAGCGCGCGTCCCAGATGTTGATGAAATTCCAGTAATCAGGCTTTGCCGGAAACCAGGGATTGGGACCCTGGTGGAGGGCAGCGGCCATGAAAATGCAGGCGCTGACAAGGCGGGCGGCCACATAGACGGCGGTGACCTGCAGCCACCACGGCCAGCCCCGGAGAGCCGTACCCGCCCGCCCGGCCACGCCTTGAAGCGACGGGAGCAGGCCTGAGCGGCGACGAGCCACTGTGCTCACAGCGTGTTCTTTCCAGCGGACGCGGTCCCGCCGGGTTCAGCAGTGCCGGCTTCCCGCAGGGCCCGCAACTCAGCCTGCAAGGCGTCAATCTCTTCCTGTTTGGAGGCGAACTGGTCCCGCAGCTCATCCAGGACCTGGTCCACCTGGTCCATCCTGTAGCCACGGAGGCCAAGGGAGAAGCGCACACGGTCCACATCCTCCGGCGCGGCCTGGGCGGGCAGCAGGACAGGGGGAAGGTTGGCAGGCGGCTGCTCGAAGCCGCCGTCGAGCAGGACAGGCAACGGACCGTTGCCTGTCCTGCCGGAACGCAGGCCAAGGCCCACCCAGAAAACCGCCCCGACCAGCCCGATGGCCAGGAAAACCAGAAAGAAACTCACCATTCCATCGTGCCAGACCGGGTGGCTGCTGCCAGTCCGGACACCCGGGCGGGACCGGTTACTCCGGCCGCTGCTCTCCCTTGAAGGAGGGAGTAACGGCGCCGTGGAGCACGCGGTCCACGGCCTCGGCGGGATCGTCAACCACCTGGATCAGGTCCAGGTCCTTCTCGGAGACCATGCCCTCAGCCACGAGTGTGCCCCTGATCCACTCGATCATGGGACCCCAGAAGTCAACGCCGAGGAGGACGATCGGGAACGATGTCACCTTCCGCGTCTGGACCAGCACCATGGCCTCGAACAGCTCGTCGAGTGTTCCCAGCCCGCCGGGCAGGACGATGAAACCCTGGGCGTATTTGACGAACATGGTCTTGCGGGCGAAAAAATACCGGAAGTTGATGCCCAGGTCCACCCACTGGTTCAGGCCCTGCTCGAACGGCAGCTCGATCCCCAGGCCCACGGACACGCCGTTGCCTTCCACGGTGCCACGGTTGGCAGCCTCCATGGATCCGGGACCGCCGCCGGTGATGACGGCAACGCCGGCCTCCGCCAGTTTCCGCCCCACCTCAACGCCCATCTCGTAGTAGGGGCTGCCGGGCTTGGTGCGTGCTGAACCGAAGACGCTCACGGCCTTGCCGATGTCCGCCAGGGCACCAAACCCTTCCACGAACTCGCTCTGGATGCGCAGGACCCGCCAGGGATCGGTGTGGACGAACTGCCCGGGGCCCTTGGTGTCGAGCAGATGCTGGTCCGACATCTCCACGGCCGCCTGTTTGCGGCGCAGCTCAAGGGGCCCCTTGCGGCGTGGCTGGGAATTTCTTGCCGGATCTGCACTGATGCTCATTCCCCTAGGCTAACCTGCCGGCGGGAGGTATCTCTTGAATCACGATCCGCAGGAAACATGGGGTGATTCGCGTCATAAGCCGGTGTTGTTCGCTAGATTCTTCCTATGACTACTCATGTGCCCGGCGATGCCCTCGTCTCCCTGAACGCCGTAAACAAGCATTACGGCCAGCTGCACGTACTGAAGGACATCAACCTCCAGGTCCGCAAGGGCGAGGTTGTTGTGGTCATCGGGCCTTCGGGCTCCGGTAAGTCCACCCTTTGCCGCGCCATCAACCGCCTGGAAACCATCGAGGGCGGGACCATCAGCATCGATGGAAAGGTCCTCCCCGAGGAAGGCAAGGAGCTGGCGCAGCTGCGTGCCGACGTCGGAATGGTCTTCCAGTCGTTCAACCTCTTCGCCCACAAAACCATCCTCGAAAACGTGACCCTGGGGCCCATTAAGGTCAAGAACGTCCCTAAGGCAACCGCGGACAAGGACGCAATGGCGCTCCTCGAACGCGTTGGCGTGGGCCACCAGGCCCCGAAGCTCCCGGCACAGCTGTCCGGCGGCCAGCAGCAGCGTGTCGCGATCGCCCGGGCGCTGGCCATGAAGCCCAAGGTCATGCTTTTCGACGAGCCCACCTCAGCACTCGACCCGGAAATGATCAATGAGGTGCTGGATGTCATGATCCAGCTGGCCAAGGAGGGCATGACCATGATCGTGGTCACCCACGAGATGGGCTTCGCCCGCAAGGCCGCGGACCGCGTCGTCTTCATGGCGGACGGCCAGATCGTTGAGGACGCCACCCCGGAGGAGTTCTTCACCAATCCCAAGAGCGACCGCGCCAAGGACTTCCTCTCCAAGCTCCTCACCCACTGATCCACCCGGACAAACATCCAAGTTCGCACCCAGGCCGTGACCCACGGCCGCAATGAAAGGAATGTCATGAAGGCATTTATGACCCGGCGGAAGTCATTCTTCGTGGCGGCTACCGCCGCCCTCGCCCTGTCCCTGAGCGCCTGCGGCGGAGGCGGCACCGACGCCGGGGGCGATCCCTCGGTTGCTGCAGAGCCCACGTTCGCTGCCGGAACCACGATGGAAAAGCTCGCCTCGGCCGGCACCATCAAGATCGGCACCAAGTTCGACCAGCCGCTCTTCGGCCAGGTGGGACTGGATGGTAAGCCCATCGGCTTCGATGTGGAGATCGGCAAGCTGATCGCGGCCAAGCTGGGCATCCCGGCCGACAAGATCGAATGGTCCGAGACCGTTTCGGCCAACCGCGAGCCCTTCATCGAGCAGGGCCGGGTTGACCTGGTCATCGCCACGTACACCATCAACGACAACCGCAAGCAGGTTGTCAGCTTCGCGGGCCCGTACTACGAGGCCGGCCAGGCGCTGATGGTCAACGCGGACAATGACACCATCAAGACTCCTGAGGACGTCAGGGGCAAGAAGGTATGCTCCGTGACGGGTTCGACGCCGGCAGCCACCATTGTGGAGCAGTACGGTGCAGAACTCGTTCCGGCGGCAACCTACTCGGCCTGCCTTGAGCCGCTGCGCAACAAGCAGGTGGAAGCCGTCACCACAGACAACGTGATCCTTGCCGGTTTTGTGGACAAGGAGCCGGAGGCTTTCAAGCTTGCTTCCGACGAGACGTTCACCAAGGAGCCTTACGGCATCGGCCTGAAGAAGGACGATACCGAGTTCCGCAACTGGATCAATGACCAGCTGGAGGCATTCGAGGAGGACGGTTCCTACGAGAAGGCCTGGGAAGCTACCGCAGGCGCAGTCATCAAGACTGCCCCCGAGCTGCCCGAGATTGACCGTTACTAAGAAACTCCCGTAGTTGCCGGGGCTGCTCCGCGGCCCCGGCAACCGCCGTCTTCGCTCCCGTCCGCGCCCACAGCCGAAGGATCCTATGGACGTCATACTTGAAAACCTCCCCCTGTACTGGGAAGGTTTTCTCCGCACACTTTTCCTGTCCGCCGTTTCCGGGGTCATCGCACTGGTACTCGGCACCCTGCTCGCGGCAGCCAGGGTCTCCCCGGTGGCAGCACTCCGCGGCTTCAGCATGGTTTACGTGGAAGTCCTGCGGAACACTCCGCTGACCATCGCGTTCTTCTTCGCCGCAATTGTCCTCCCCCGGCTCGGCGTGACATTCGAGCAGTTTGAGGTCGCTGCCATCATCGCCCTCAGCACCTACACCGCAGCGTTCATCGCCGAAGCTGTCCGCTCAGGTGTCAACAGCGTCCCGGTGGGCCAGGCCGAAGCCGCCCGCAGCATCGGCATGAACTTCGGGCAGGTCCTGAACCTCATCATCCTCCCGCAGGCCCTGCGGACAGTGGTTCCGCCGTTGATCAACATCCTGATCGCATTGGTCAAGAACTCCTCGGTGGCCGGCGCGTTTTTTGTCCTCGAACTGTTCGGCTACGGCCGCCAGCTCGCGAATGCCAACGGTGACGCCGTCATCGCCGTGTTGCTGGGCACTGCATTCTTCTATCTGCTCCTCACCGTTCCGCTGGGCATCCTGGCCAGCACGGTGGAACGAAAGGTGGCGATTGCCCGATGACCTCTGTCCTTTATGACGTTCCCGGCCCTAAAGCCCGGCGTATTTCCCTCATCGGATCCATCGTTGGTTCGCTGCTGATTCTGGGACTGCTGGCCTGGATCATCCTGACCCTTGCCCAGCAGGGCATCTTCGAAGGCCGCCGCTGGCAGATTTTCACCCGGGCCGATGTCTGGACGCTCCTGGCCAACGGCTTGGGGGCAACCCTCAGCGCGGCAGCCCTGGCGGCTGTGATCGCCTTCCCGCTGGGCCTGCTGCTCTGCCTGCTGCGCATTTCCGATGCGGCCTTTATCCGGATCCCCACCCGGGTGGTGCTGGAGTTCCTCCGCGGCATGCCGGTTGTCCTGATGATGCTGTTCGTCCTGCTGGGCTTTGGCACGTCGCCCTTCATTGCTGTTGTTACCGGCCTGGTGCTGTACAACTCGGCAGTGTTTGCCGAAATCATCCGCGCCGGCATCCAGTCGCTGCCCAAGGGGCAGCGTGAGGCCGGCCTTGCCATCGGTCTCACCAGTTTCAAGTCACGCATGCTGATCGAGCTTCCGCAGGCGGTCCGGCGCATGATGCCGTCCCTGGTGGCGCAGATGGTGGTGCTCCTCAAGGACACCTCGCTCGGCTACATCGTGGCGTACGGCGAGCTACTGCGCGCCGTGCAGGTGATGGCTGACTTCCTGGGAACGCAGTTCCTGTTCCCGATCTTCTTCGTGGCGGCAGCCATCTACATCGCCATCAACATCCTCGTTTCGAGGATCGCGGTGTGGATCGAGCGGCGCGGATCCAAGAAGGCGGCCGGCGGTGTGGCCAAGGCCGAACCCGAAGCTGCCGAAGCAGCTGTTCCCTGATAGTCCTTCCTCAACGACGATGGCCCGGACCAACTGGTCCGGGCCATCGTTTTTAAGTTCAGGTTGCCAACCACTTCCGCAGCGCCGCCAGGCAGGTGCGGATGGCGTCTGCGTGCACGTGTTCGTTGTCCTTGTGTGCCAGCAAGGGATCACCCGGTCCGAAGTTCACCGCCGGGATGCCCAGTTCGCTGAAGCGGGCGACGTCGGTCCAGCCGTACTTCGGCTTGGGCTCGGCTCCGACTGCGGCAACGAAGGACGCGGCGGCCGGATGGTGCAGGCCGGGCCGGGCCCCGGCGGCAGCATCGGTGCGGACGACGTCGAAACCTGCCAGCAGGTCCCGAACGACGGCCTCGGCCTGGTCTGGGGTTTTGTCCGGGGCGAACCGATAGTTGATTTCCACCACGCACCGGTCCGGAATCACGTTGCCGGCCGTCCCGCCGTTGATCTTCACGGCATTGAGGCTCTCGCGGTACTCGAGTCCGTCCACGGTGATGGTCTGCGGTTCGTAGGCGGCCAGCCTGGCCAGGATCGGTGCCGCGGCGTGGATGGCGTTGCTGCCCATCCATGCACGGGCGGAGTGGGCTGCCTCCCCCACAGTGGTCACCTCAAACCTGCTGGTGCCGTTGCAGCCGCCTTCCACCGTGCCGTGCGTCGGTTCGAGCAGGATGGCGAAGTCGCCGTGGAGCAGGTGGCCGTGGTTGCGGACCAGGCGGCCCAGGCCGCTCTTGACGGCTTCCACTTCCTCGTGGTCGTAGAACACAAAGGTGACGTCCCGCTTTGGCGAGGCGCCGTCGTCGAACATTGTGGCCGCCAGGGCAAGCTGCACCGCAACGCCGCCCTTCATGTCGGTGGCGCCACGGCCGTACAGGATCCCCTCCCCCGGAACACCCGACTCCCAGCTGGAGGGAACGGTCCCTTTCGCATCACCTGCCAGGGGCAGCGGCACCGTGTCGAGGTGTCCTGCCAAAATGACGCGTTCGGGAAGGCCCAGTTCGGTGCGGGCGATGATCGAATCGCCGTCCCGGAGCACGCTCAGCTGGGGAACTGCCAACAGGGCCGCTTCAACGGCGTCCGCAAGTTCCTTTTCGTGGCCGGACACGCTGTTAATGTCCATAATGTCGGCGGTGAGGAGCGCAACATCCTGGCGGAGGTCGAGCTGCACGGTGGAAGGCTGGGGTGCGGTTTCGGCAGTCACGAAGCCAGTCTAGTTCGGCCCCTGTCCCCGCCCGTCGATAGACTGGGGCCATGACTGAGACTGCTTCTTCTGCCGTGCCCGAAACCTCGCATGCATCCACCGACCACCGCTCCGCCTACGGCTTCGGTGTGGCCACCGTTTCCACCGCTGACGCCAGCGTCCTGGATGTCTGGTTTCCCGCTCCGGCGCTTGGTGTCGCCGCCGAAAACCTTCGTTCCGTCGAGAACGCGGATGCGTCGCTGACCAGCATCGCCGAGCATGGAGCGGACCAGGACCGCGGCACCGAGCAGAAGGTGGTTTTTGTCCAGATCCACCTCGATGAAGCCCCGGCCGACACCGCCGATGCCTACCTGCGCCTGCACCTCCTCTCGCACCGCCTGGTCCGGCCCAACACCATCAACCTTGACGGCATCTTCGGCAAGCTGCCCAACGTTGTGTGGACCAACTTCGGCCCCGCCGCAGTGGAAGGCTTTGAGCTCACCCGTGCGCGGCTGCGGCGCCGCGGTGCCGTGACCGTCTACGGCATCGACAAGTTCCCGCGCATGGTGGACTACGTTGTGCCTTCCGGAGTGAGGATCGCCGACGCCGACCGGGTGCGGCTGGGTGCGCACCTGGCCGAAGGAACCACCGTGATGCACGAAGGGTTCGTGAACTTCAACGCCGGCACCCTGGGTACGTCGATGGTGGAAGGCCGCATCTCAGCGGGCGTGGTGACCGGCGACGGCAGCGACGTTGGCGGCGGCGCCTCCATCATGGGCACGTTGTCCGGCGGCGGCAAGGAAAAGATCACCATCGGCGAGCGGGTGCTGCTGGGGGCGAACTCCGGCGTGGGCATCAGCATCGGTGACGACTCCGTGGTGGAGGCCGGCCTGTACGTCACGGCCGGAACCCGGGTCCGCGTGCCCGGGCCCAAGGACGAGGTGGGCGAGGACACCACAAAGATCGTTAAGGCTGCCGAACTGTCCGGTGTGCCCAACCTGCTGTTCCGCCGCAACTCCACCACGGGCGCAGTGGAGGTCCTCCCCCGCCAGGGCCAGCCCGTGGAGCTGAACGACGCCCTCCACGCCAACTGATCATTCCATGGCACGAAGACGCGGACTGCGCCGCCTCACAGTACTGGTGCTGGCCCTGGCACTGGTGGCAGGCGGCGTTTACTCTGCCGTCTTTTTCCTGCAGCGCTCCGAAACGCTCGTTTCGGAGCGCTGCAGGGCCGTTATTGGCGAGCGAACCTCGGAACTCGCCCCGGACCAGGCCGTCAACGCTTCCCTGATCACCGCCGTGGCGGTGCAGCGCGGGCTTCCGCCGCGGGCTGCCAGCATCGCCCTCGCCACCGCCATGCAGGAGTCCAAACTCCGGAACATTGACCACGGGGACAAGGCCGGCCCGGACTCCCGCGGGCTGTTCCAGCAGCGCCCCTCCCAGGGATGGGGAACCGAAGCACAGATCATGGATCCCTACTACGCCGCCAACGCCTTCTACGACGCCCTGGTCAAGGTTCCAGGCTACGAGTCGCTGGAGATCACGGACGCGGCCCAGCGCGTCCAGCGCTCCGCCTACCCCACCGCCTATGCCCAGCACGAAGAGATGGGGCGAACCTTTGCTTCCGGGCTGACCGGCCAGACGCCCGAAGCCGTCCGGTGCACCCTCCGCGCGCCCGGCACCGGCGGGGATACCGCCGCCTTGTCAGCTGAACTCAGCCAGGCCTACGGGCCGCTGGGGACGGCTGTTGAGGGTGAAACGCTGGTGGTGGACGCTGGTGGCAGCCATGCCTGGTCCGTGGCGCAATGGGCGGTTGCCAACGCCAAAGGCTTCGAGGTCACGCAGGTGGACGTCGCCGGCCGGAGCTGGAACCGGGAGGCCCGGGACGGATGGCAGGCCTCGGCGGCCACGGACGGACAGGTACGGATCACGGTGGCGGCGGAAGGGACCGGCAGCTGAACAGCTGCTGCAGGAATACTGCCCCCTTGGCTGCCGGCGGCCTGCTGGCGGGTGGAGGTCCCTAGACGAGGATCTCAACCACCGGCTGCACGTAACTGCGGAAGAGCTCAGGCTCGGCCATCAGCCGGTTGCTCATAATGATCTTGTCCGGCTCCAGGTACCAGGCCCGCTGCTCGTTCAGCGGAAGCTCGATGATGGTCAGCTTGAAGTCACGGGAATCGCGGCCAACCTCCATCAGCCTGTCGTCCACCAAGTCTTCCAGCAGCTGGTCCGCGCCGCTGGCAGCCCGCTCCGCCTCAATTTCGGCGTATTCGCTCCTGCGCTCCCGGGCCCAGGTGAGGGCGGACCCGAAGTGGGCCTGAAGCACGCGCTGCAGGGCAGGAGAATTTCCAAAGGCTTCAAAGTCCGGCGGCGACAGCTCGGGAGACGTCTGGGGATGTGCCTTGAGCAGTTGCTCCCACCATGCCTCCCACTCTGTCTTGAGGGCACTCAGGCCGCCGACGTCCGCGGTCAAGTGTGAATGATCGGCGCTGCGTACCTTGGGCGCTGCGTGGGACAGCGCGGGGTGCCCTGCGCCGTCGAGCCCCGCAGTGTCCCGGACGAACAGGGCTATCATCATCGGCCCCGACGTGTCCGCGGTGATTTGCCACCTGGTACCGTTTGTCTGATACATCCGACGTCCTTCCGTCGCGTGCCCTTGCCGGGAGGGGTGATCCGGTAGCGCCCCCGACTCCAAGTCTATTCCCCCTGATGCCCACGTTAGTGGCAGACATCACATCCCGTCGAGGTGCTGTTCCAGGACGTCCACGCACATTTCCCGGGTCATCCATCCGGGCTGCAGCAGGGCGTGCATGCACAGCCCGTCCAGGGTCGCGAGCAGCCGCTCGGCTTCGACCACCAGGCTTTCCTTCGGCTCGTCCCCGGGCCTTAGGGCGCTGATGACCCTGCCCACGATGACGGCCACCTCCCGGTGGCTACGGTCTGCCTCAGCGGCGAGGAACGGGCGGACTCTCGCGGCATTCCGGAACGCCATCCAGGCACACACCTCAAGCGCCCGGGGCCCGTCCAGGGGCAGGAGCCCGCACAGGAGGGTTAATATGGCCGCGCGGTGCTCAGGGGTACCGGGGTCCGCCGCGTGCACGTCAGGCATGGATGCCTCCAGGCGGCGCACGATGCGGTCCACCACAGAGGCGAAGGCGAATGCCAGCAATTCCTCACTGCCCGCGAAATAGTGGCGGACAGAACCCACAGCCAGCCCGGCTTCGTCCGCCGTTTCCCTGAGGGAAGCCCGTTCCAGCCCGTCACCGGCGATGATGCGGAGAACTGCTTCAACAACGTCCTGGCGCCGGGCTTCGGCATCTACGATTTTTGGCACTCCTCCTATTTAGCACGGATGTGCTCCTCTGGACGGTCCGGCATGCCGCTCCGCCGCCGTGACCTGCTGCGCCCCACCGTGGCACAGATGGGCGCTGCCCGGCATCCGGAACACGGCGGCGGCAGCCGCCGTCCTTGGGATAGCGTTAGAGGCATGAAAATTCTGGTCACCGGGGGCACCGGCTACATTGGTTCCCACACTGTTTTGTCCCTGCAGGAAGCCGGCCATGATGTGGTGGTCATCGACAACCTGGTCAATTCCAGCGAGGAATCGCTCCGGCGCGTTGCCGAGCTCAGCGGCAAGACCGCGGAGTTCCACCACGTCGACCTGGTGGATGAGGCCGCCGTGGAGCGTGTCTTCGCCGCCAGCCCCATTGACGCGGTGATCCACTTTGCCGGACTGAAAGCCGTTGGCGAATCCGTCCGTGAGCCGCTGAAGTATTACCACAACAACCTGGTGGGGACCCTGAACCTCATCCGGGTCATGGACCGCCACGACGTCCGGTCCATCGTCTTCAGTTCCTCGGCCACCGTCTACGGCGAGCACAACCCCATTCCCTATGTGGAGAAGATGGAGATCGGGGCCAACAACCCCTACGGCCGCACCAAGGAGCAGATCGAGGACATCCTCTCGGACCTGGGTGCCGCGGACACCCGCTGGCACATAGCGCTGCTGCGTTATTTCAACCCGGTGGGCGCCCACCCCTCCGGCCGGATCGGCGAGGACCCCCAGGGCATCCCCAACAACCTGGTTCCCTTCATCGCCCAGGTGGCCGTGGGCCGCCGCGAGAAGCTGATGGTCTTCGGCGGGGACTACGATACTCCGGACGGCACCTGCCTGCGCGACTACATCCACGTTGTGGACCTCGCCGAAGGCCATGTGGCCGCGCTGAACTACGTTGCGGACCGCACCGGCGTCTTCCGCTGGAACCTGGGCTCGGGCAAGGGCTCTTCCGTCCTGGAGGTGCTGCGGTCCTTCGAGAAGGCAGTCGGGCAGCCGATCCCCTACGAGATCACGGACCGCCGTGCCGGCGACCTACCTGCCTTCTGGGCTGACGCCACCTCCGCGCTGGCGGACCTCAGCTGGTCCACCACCAAAACCGTGGACCAGATGTGCGAGGACCACTGGCGCTGGCAGAAGAACAATCCGCAGGGCTACAGCTCCTGATCTCCCCCATCGGTTGCTCCGTAGTGGGAGTTTTGACTCCTCAAAACGACACGTACGGAGCAATGGATGGTGATTAACGACCGCCGGCCGCCCATCTCTCACGAGGTGGGCGGCCGGCGTCGTAATTTATCCGGTGGCTTGGGGGCCAGCGGGGATTTAGCGGACCGGGTAGTCCCGCTCCGGCTCGCCGATGTAGAGCTGGCGTGGGCGGCCGATCTTGGTGTTCGGGTCGCTGATCATTTCGCGCCACTGGGCGATCCAGCCGGGGAGGCGGCCGATGGCGAACAGTACCGTGAACATCTTCTCGGGGAAGCCCATGGCCTTGTAGATCAGGCCAGTGTAGAAGTCCACGTTCGGGTAGAGCTTGCGCTGGATGAAGTAGTCATCGTTGAGCGCCTTCTCTTCCAGGCGCAGGGCGATGTCCAGCAGTTCGTCGTTGCCGCCGAGCTTGCTGAGGATCTCGTGGGCCGTGGCCTTGACGATCTTCGCGCGCGGATCGTAGTTCTTGTAGACGCGGTGCCCGAAGCCCATGAGGCGGACGCCGTCTTCCTTGTTCTTCACCTTCTCCATGTAGTCCTCGGGCTTCGTGCCGTCGGCCTGGATCTGGCGGAGCATCTTGAGCACAGCCTCGTTGGCGCCACCGTGGGCGGGTCCGAAGAGCGCGTTGATGCCGGCGGACACCGACGCGAACAGGTTCGCGTTGGACGAGCCCACCAGGCGCACGGTGGACGTTGAACAGTTCTGTTCGTGGTCCGCGTGCAGGATCAGCAGCAGGTCCAGCGCCTTGGCAATGACCGGGTCCACCTCGTACTGCTCGGCCGGCAGACCGAAGCTCAGGCGCATGAAGTTTTCCACGAGGTTGTGGGAGTTGTCCGGGTACAGCATGGGCTGGCCGATGGACTTCTTGTGCGCGTATGCCGCGATAACCGGCATCTTGGCCATCAGGCGGATGGTGGAAACTTCCACCTGCTCGGCGTTGAACGGATCCAGCGAGTCCTGGTAGAACGTGGACAGCGCGGACACTGCCGAGGACAGCACGGGCATGGGGTGCGCGTCCCGCGGGAAACCGCTGAAGAAGCCCTTGAGCTCTTCATGCAGCAGGGTGTGGCGGCGGATCTTCTGGTCGAACTCCTCCAGCTCCGTGGGGCTGGGCAGGTTGCCGTAGATCAAAAGGTAGGACACCTCGAGGAAGCTGGAGTGCTGGGCCAGCTGCTCGATGGGGTACCCGCGGTAGCGCAGGATGCCCGCATCGCCGTCGATGTAGGTGATCGCCGAGGTGGTTGCTGCCGTGTTCATGAAGCCGGGGTCGAAGGTGACTGCGCCCGTCTGCTTCAGCAGCTTGGAAACGTCGTAGCCCTCGTTTCCTTCAACAACCTGGATGCGCGGCAGCTTGAGCTCGCCTCCTGCGTGGTGCAGGGTGGCCGCATTGTTGGTCTCAGTCATGGAGTCCCCTTCATGAGGCTTCTGGGCCTCTGTCGAAAGCTTGATCCAACATCAGGTGAGCCGCGCACGAAGCCTGAGAACACAGGTTCCAACACCCGGGCTGCCTTCTTGTAGAAAGCCACCATTGATAGTCACTTAAAAAGTACCGCCCCTTGGCGGGTGCCACTAATCCGAGACGGTCCGGAAGCCCCTAAAACCGGGCCGTTGTGGCGCGAGTCACAGTATTGTTACGGTGCCGCAACGAGCCGGGACACTGCTGCGTCGACACGCTCGTCCGTTCCGGTCAGCGCCACGCGGATATAACCGTTGCCCGCCTCGCCGTAGAAAACCCCGGGGCCCACCACAATGCCGCGGTCCGCCAGCCGGGCCACCGTGTCCCAGGTGCTTTCCCCGGCGGTGGACCACAGGTACAGTCCGGCGTCGGAATCCTTGATCTCGAGGCCGAAGTCCAGCAGCGCCGGAACCAGCCGCTCACGCCGCCCCCGGTACAGGTCCTTCTGCGCCTCCACGTGGGCGTCGTCGCCGAGCGCCACGCGCATGGCCTCCTGCACCGGATAGGGCACGATCATGCCCGCGTGCTTGCGGCTGTTCACCAGGTTGGGCATGAGGCCGGGGTCGCCGGCCACGAATGCTGCCCGGTAGCCCGCCACGTTGGACTGCTTGCTCAGGGAGTAGACAGCCAGCAAGCCCTGATGGGATCCGCCGGCTACGCGCGGATCGAGGATGCTGGGAACGGCTTGGCCGCCTCGCTGGACATCCCAGTCGCCCCAGCCAAGTTCTGCGTAACATTCGTCGGAGGCCACCACGGCACCCAGTTCCCTTGCCTGCTGCACCAGCGCCTTCAGGGATTCGACACCCCGGACGCTGCCGGTCGGGTTCCCCGGGGAATTAACCCAGATCAGCCGGACGCGCGCACGGGTGGCGTCATCCAGTTCGCCCAGATTGTCCGTTGCCACGGACGTCACGCCGGCAAGGGTGGCGCCGATATCGTACGTGGGGTACGCAACCTTGGGGCGGACGACGACGTCTCCCGGCTTGAGTCCCAAGAGGAGCGGCAGCCAAGCCACCAGTTCCTTGGAGCCCACGGTGGGCATAACGTTGCGGGGATCCAGCCCGGCCACGCCGCGGCGCCGTTCAAACCACCCTGCGATGGCTTCACGCAGTGCCGGTGTGCCGTGCACCGTGGGGTAACCGGGGGCGTCCGCCGCGGCCTTGAGCGCGTCCTGGATCAGGGCCGGCGTAGGATCCACCGGGGTCCCAATGGAAAGATTGACGGCCCCGCCCGGGTGCTGCGCTGCCTTGGCGGCGTAAGGCGCCATGGCTTCCCACGGGTAGTCGGGCAGGTCCAGGCCGAACGTCCTCGCTGCTGCGGTCACGGTATCTTCCCGCGTCAGTGGTCTTGGTTCTGCGGCGGCAGTGCGGCGATCATCGGGTGGTCCTTGCCGGTGTTCCCGACCTTCGCTGCTCCGCCCGGCGAGCCGAGGTCGTCGAAGAACTCGACATTGGCCTTGTAGTAGTCCGCCCATTCCTCCGGGGTGTCATCCTCGTAGTAAATGGCTTCAACAGGGCACACCGGTTCACAGGCACCGCAGTCCACGCACTCGTCCGGATGGATGTACAGCGAACGCTCACCCTCATAGATGCAGTCGACGGGGCATTCCTCAATACATGCCTTGTCCTTGACATCTACACACGGCTGCGCGATTACGTACGTCACGTCCCTGGCCTCTCCACGTTGGTTCCGGCAACCCGCCGGCACTTGCATCCGGCGCTGCGGCCGGACCCTTGACATCTGAGCCTATTATCTCCCAGCCCGTTCCCGCGAACCTAGCCGGACACCCTAGTATGAACTGGTGAGTCAGCCTGTTCCTACCCCCGCCGGGTTCCTCTCCGGCGCAACACCCGGAATGCGGGTGGTGGTGCGCTACCGCATCGAGGGCGGCCTGACCGACGCACTGGGCCATCTGGTGGCGTGCGACGGCGGTGTGTGCACCATCCGGACGCGGAAGGCCGACGTCGTTATCCAACTGTCAGACGTAGTGGCCGCCAAGGAAGTCCCGCCGGCACCCGAGAGGCGCCGGCCCGCACAGTAGGTGCGGCCCACCGCGGCCGAGTTGGCTGCGCAGGCGGGGCGGCCCCGCAGGACAAAGAAAAAGCCGGTACGACGGCGGGAATCCCCACCGCCGTATCGGCACTTTCAGTAACGGGCTTTGGCGACTAGACCTTGGCGCGGGCGCGGTTGGCCTTGGCGCGCTCGTTGGTGTCCAGGATGACCTTGCGGATGCGGATCGATTCCGGGGTCACTTCCACGCACTCGTCCTCGCGGGCGAATTCGAGGGACTCTTCGAGGGTCAGGTCGCGCGGGGGCGTCAGGTTCTCGAAGGTGTCGGAGGAGGCTGCACGCATGTTGGTGAGCTTCTTTTCCTTGGTGATGTTGACGTCCATGTCGTCGGCGCGGGAGTTCTCGCCCACAATCATGCCTTCGTAGACCTCGGAGGTGGGCTTCACGAAGAACGAGCCGCGCTCCTGCAGGTTGATCATGGCGAACGGCGTGACAACACCGGCGCGGTCAGCGACCATCGAGCCGTTGGTGCGGTACTCGATGGGGCCGGCCCACGGCTCGTAACCCTCGGAGATGGACGCTGCGATGCCGGCGCCGCGGGTGTCCGTGAGGAACTTGGTGCGGAAGCCGATCAGGCCACGGGCCGGAACGATGAATTCCATCCGGCACCAGCCGGTGCCGTGGTTGGCCATGTTGGTCATGCGGCCCTTGCGGGCTGCCATCAGCTGGGTCACGGCGCCGAGGTACTCCTCGGGGACGTCGATGGTCATGTGCTCCATCGGTTCGTGGATCTTGCCGTCGATGGTCTTGGTGACAACCTGCGGCTTGCCCACGGTCAGTTCGAAGCCTTCGCGGCGCATCTGCTCCACCAGGATGGCCAGCGCCAGCTCGCCACGGCCCTGGACTTCCCAGGCGTCGGGACGCTCAGTGGGGAGAACCTTGATGGAGACGTTACCGATCAGTTCCTTGTCCAGGCGGTCCTTCACCTGGCGCGCGGTGACCTTGGCGCCCTTGACCTTGCCGGCCAGCGGCGAGGTGTTGATACCGATCGTCATGGAGATCGCGGGATCGTCCACGGTGATCAGCGGCAGCGGCTGCGGGTTCTCGGCGTCGGTCAGGGTCTCACCGATGGTGATCTCCTCGATGCCGGCGACGGCGACGATCTCACCCGGGCCTGCAGACTCCGCGGGAACGCGGTCCAGGGCTTTGGTGGCCAGGAGTTCGGTGATCTTCACGTTCTTGAGCTCACCGTTGGCGCGCGCCCAGGCAACGGTCTGGCCCTTGCGCAGGGTGCCGTTGTAGATGCGGAGCAGGGCGAGGCGGCCCAGGAAGGGGGAAGCGTCCAGGTTGGTGACGTGCGCCTGCAGTACACCCTCCGGGTTGTAGGTGGGTGCCGGGATGTGCTCGATGATGGTCTTGAACAGCGGCTCCAGGTTTTCGTTCTCCGGAGCGGTGCCGTCAGCGGGCTGGTCAAGGGAAGCGCGGCCAACCTTGGCGGCTGCGTAGACAACGGGAACTTCGAGGATCTTGTCCAGGTCCAGGTCCGGAACTTCGTCCGCCAGGTCCGAGGCAAGGCCCAGGAGGAGGTCCATGGACTCGTGGACGACTTCCTCGATGCGGGCGTCGGGACGGTCGGTCTTGTTGACCAGCAGGATGACGGGCAGGTGCGCGGCAAGGGCCTTGCGCAGTACGAAGCGGGTCTGGGGCAGCGGGCCCTCGGAAGCGTCAACGAGGAGGACGACGCCGTCGACCATGGACAGGCCGCGCTCCACTTCGCCGCCGAAGTCGGCGTGGCCGGGGGTGTCGATGACGTTGATGGTGATGGTCTCGCCGTTGGAGGACGGTCCGTTGTAGGCCACGGTGGTGTTCTTGGCCAGGATGGTGATGCCCTTTTCGCGCTCCAGGTCACCGGAGTCCATCACGCGGTCTTCAAGGTGGTTGTGCTCGGCAAAGGAGTTGGTCTGCTTGAGCATGGCGTCGACCAGGGTGGTCTTGCCGTGGTCAACGTGGGCCACAATCGCGACGTTGCGGAGGTCACTGCGTGATGCAGTGGCGACCGCGGTGTTGGTGGTGGTTTCAGACATGCGTAATGGCTCGATTCAGTGGTGAAAGTCAGCTGTTGTATCGCGACATTTCCAACCGGAACGCACGACGGATCAGGCCCTTAGCACAGGGCGCCTTCCTTCATTCTAGCGCCAGTGCCATTTATTGGCCTAAATTCTCCGGCGGCGTGCGGGCATCGCGTGGCCCTGACACTGCCCCGCCACGGAAAATTGTGCGCAAAATCACTGGCCATACAGGACGGCATGCAACATGATTGCTCTGACAGACCGTGCCAGCCCGAAAGACACCCGATGCGAAAAACCCTGGCCGCCAAGGCCTGGACCCGTTGTGCCGCGTCCGGCGTCGCTGCGGTTGTTGCCTTGTCTGCCGGACTCTCCGGCTGCGGCATGCCCGCCCCGTCCCCCGGGAATCCTGAACGTCCAGTTGCGGCGGCGGCTGCGGCGGGATCCCACGGGGCACAAGGGAATCCTGTTGGAGTAGCTGCCGGTTCCCGCGTCCTGAACCCGGCCAACGGGCGGCTTGAGGCCGTTGTCCCGGAGGTCAGCAGGACGGTCCTGCTGATCGGTGATTCACAGTCCGAACCCGTTGACGGCTGGCCGCGGCTGGGCCTGGCTGCGGCGGGCTACAAGGTGTACTTCTGCGGCCGGGGCGGGACCGGCTTTGTCTCCTCGAACGGTGCAACAGGCAACTACATCGATGCCCTGCTGCGCGGCGACTGGCTGCTCCCGTCCGGCACGCCGGCGCTCATTGTCATTCAGGGCGGCGGCAATGACGCCGCCGGTGCAGCGAGTGACATCCAGATAGCCGCCAATGCCGAACGCCTCATCGCCGAGCTCCGGGAGCGCTACCCCGGCACGCGCATGGCGATGATCGGAACGCTTGCCCGTGGGGAAGCCCACGGCGGCGGACGGCGGACCGAAGTCGATGCCCTGTTGGGGTCGGTGGCAGCGTCCCATGCCCTCCCCTTCGTATCCGTGGGTGACTGGTTGACCCGGTACGGCCTGGTCAAGGACCTCGCGGACACAGTGCATATGACCCCTGCGGGACGCCAAAAATTGGGAGTCCTCCTCGGGGGCAGCCTCCGGGACCTGGGCCTGGACCGCAAGCCGACGGCGGACCAGCAGCCGCTGCGGGCTTCAGGCACCCTGGACGACGGCCCGGGCCAGGACTGAAACACAGACGGCTGGAGCCGGGACCCGAAGGCCCCGGCTCCAGCCGTACTTGTTGCGCGGGCAGCCCGCTTATGCAACTTCCGGCGGAAGCATCAGCTTGGCCCCCGGGATGGCGTTGAGCAGCGCCTGTGTGTACTCCTGCTGCGGCGCGTCGAAGACGTCGTCCGTGGATCCCGTCTCCACCAGGCGCCCCTTCTCCATCACGCAGACGTGGTCTGCGATCTGGCGGACCACCGCGAGGTCGTGGGTGATAAAGAGGTAGGTCAGGCCGAGGTTGGACTGCAGGTCAGCCAGGAGGTTCAGCACCTGCGCCTGGACCAGGACGTCCAGGGCGGACACCGCCTCGTCACAAATGATGACTTCGGGATCCAAAGCCAGCGCGCGGGCAATGGCAACGCGTTGCCGCTGGCCGCCGGAGAGCTCGTTCGGGTACCGCTGCATGGTGGACTGCGGCAGCGCCACCTGGTCCAGCAGCTCGCGGACCTTCTTTTCGCGGCTGGCTTTGTTCCCGATCTTGTGGACCCGCAACGGCTCCTCAATGGTCCGGTAGATGTTGTACATCGGGTCCAGGGAGCCGTAGGGGTCCTGGAAGATGGGCTGCACTCGGCGCCGGAACTTGAACAGTTCCGAGGGCTTCAGCAGCTGGGTGTCCACGCCGTCGAAAAGTATCTTGCCGTCGGTCGGCTTCTCCAGCTGGAGCACCATCTTGGCCACTGTGGACTTGCCGGAGCCCGACTCCCCCACGATCGCCGTCGTGGTTCCGCGAAGGACGTCGAAGCTGACGCCGTCCACCGCCGCAAAGTCCGAGGATTTGCCCAGGCCCTGCCGAAGCTTGTACACCTTCCGCAGGTCCTGGATCTGCAGGACGTTGTCGGCGGTGAGCGCCTCGGCGGCCGGAGCCAGGAGGTCCGCCGCTTCCACGCCTTGTTCCTTGGCAACCTGGATGCGCCGGCTGGCCAGGGACGGTGCCGACTCCACGAGCCGCTTGGTGTAGGGATGCTGCGGGTTCTGCAGCAGCTCCAGAGACGGCCCTGATTCGACCACCTGACCCCGGTACATGACCACAACCTTGTCCGCGCGTTCGGCGGCAAGGCCGAGGTCGTGGGTGATCAGCAGGACAGCCGTGCCGAGCTCGGACGTCATGCCTTCGAGGTGGTCCAGGATCTGCCGCTGCACCGTGACATCCAGCGCTGACGTGGGCTCATCCGCAATCAGCAGCCGGGGCTGGCAGGACAGGCCAATGGCGATCAGGGCCCGCTGGCGCATGCCGCCGGAGAACTCGTGCGGGTACTGCTTCGCGCGGCGGTGCGCGTCCGGAAGGCCAGCCTCGGACAGGACCTTCGCGATGTCCTCCGGTCCGCTGGGCCTGCCGTTGGCGCGCAGGGTTTCCTTGACCTGGTAGCCGATCTTCCACACCGGGTTGAGGTTGGACATGGGGTCCTGGGGCACCATGCCGATGGTGTTGCCGCGCAGCTCAATCATCCGCTTTTCGGGCGCATGCGAGATGTCTTCGCCGTCCAGAAGGATCTGTCCGCCGGAGACCCGGCCGTTGGCAGGCAGCAGCCCGATTGCTGCGAGTGCGGTTGTAGATTTTCCCGAGCCGGACTCGCCCACGATCGCCACGGTCTCACCCGGCATGATGGTCAGGTGGGCATTCCGGACAGCGTTCACCTCGCCGTTGCTGGTGTTGAACGTGATGGCCAGGTCCCGGATTTCCAGGAGCGGCCGGTTTGCGGGTGTTCCGGCTTCAGTAATGGTGACATCTGATGCAGTCACGTGTGCCTCCTTCATCGCTGGCGGCTCTTCGGGTCAAGAGCATCGCGCAGGGCGTCGCCCAGCATGATGAAGCTCAGGACGGTGATGGACAGTGCGGCAGCCGGGTAGAGGAGCACGGCGGGATTGGTGCGGATGGACGATTGTGCGGCATTGATGTCGTTACCCCAGGACATGATGCTGCCTGGGAGCCCGATGCCAAGGAAGGACAACGTCGCCTCCAGCACGATGAACACACCGAGCTCCATGGTGGCCAGCACGATGATGGGGGCGAGGGCGTTGGGCAGCACATGCTTGATGAGGCTCTGGATCCTGGACACGCCGAGCGATCGGGCCGCCGTGATGAAGTCGGCGTTGCGGACTTCGATCACTGCGCCACGGGTCAACCTTGCCATCTGGGGCCACGCAAGCAGCACGATGATCGTAATGACCGTCCACACACTCTTGTTCTCCCTGAAGTACGGGAGCTGGACAACGACCAAGGCGCCGAGTACCAGCGGGAGTGCAAAGAAGATGTCGCCGAGGCGGGCGATCACGGCATCGATCCAGCCGCCGTAGAAGCCGGCCAGTGCGCCCAGGGTTACCCCAATGATGAGCACGCCGATGACAGCGAACACGCCAACCATGACAGAGGCCTGTGTGCCGTAAATGACGCGGGCGTATACGTCGCAGCCCTGGAAGGTGAACCCGAACGGATGGCCGGCCGAAGGCGCGCCATCGGAATTTGCCAGCTGGCAGTTCTCGTTGGGGGCAGTCTGGGTGAACAGACCCGGGAAGAAGGCCACTACCAGGATGACCAGGATCATCACTGCCGAGACGATGAACAGCGGACGACGGCGGAGCTTCCGCCAGGCGTCAGCCCACAGGCTCAGCGGGGCCTGGTCAGTCTTCACCGCATCCGTTGCCAGCAGAGGGGTCTCCTCGATGGGGGCAACGAAGTGCGTGGTGTCTTGGTTACTTTTCATAGCGAATCCTTGGATCAAGCCAGGCGTACAGCAAATCAACCAGGAGGTTGGCGATAACGAAGACGAGCACCAGCACACTCACGATCGCGACGACGGTGGGTCCTTCGCTGCGGAGAATCGCCTGGTAGAGCTTCTGCCCCACACCGGGGACGTTGAAAATGCCTTCGGTGACGATGGCACCGCCCATCAAACCGCCGAGGCTGGCGCCCAGGTAGGTGACAACGGGAATCATCGAGTTGCGGAGGATGTGCGCCATGACCACGCGGGGCCGGGACAGCCCCTTCGCAGTGGCGGTACGGACGTAATCGGCCGTTGAGTTTTCAATCACCGACGCGCGGGTGAGGCGAAGCACGTAGGCGAAAGAAACCAGCGCAAGCGCGAACGCCGGAAGCAGCAGCGTGCTCCAGCTGACGTCCGTACCCACTGTGGGTTTGGCCCAGCCAAGGTACACACCGAACACCAGCTGCAGGACGAAGCCGAGGACGAAGATGGGGATGGCGATGACGACGAGCGAGGCGAGCAGGACCGTCGAGTCGAAGATCTTTCCCTTGCGGAGGCCGGCGATGAGTCCGAAACCGATGCCGAACACTGCCTGGATGACGAGCGCTTCGACGGCCAGCATCACGGTGACGGGGAAGACGCGGCCGAGCGTGGCGGCGATGGGCTGGCCGGTGAAATCGACGCCCAGGTTGAACGTAAAGAGATTCTTGAGGAACAGGCCGTACTGGATCCAGAACGGCTGGTCCAGGTTGTACTGCTGGCGGAGCGCCGCGATGACGGCTTCGCTCGGCGGACGGTCTCCGAAGAGCGCCCTGATGGGGTCCCCGGGGAGGGCAAACACCATGAAGTAGACCAGCAGGGTGGTGCCCAGGAACACGGGAATGGCTTGGAGCAGGCGCCGGAGAATGAACTGGATCACAGCTGACCCTCCGGGGCTTGTGGAGATGGGGGGAATTTCATGTAGGACAGCTTCCTGCCGGTATCAAGGCTATGGGGGCCCGGCTGGTGCCGGACCCCCACTAGCTATTTGAGTTGGACGGTCTCAGGACTACTTTGCGGTGATGTTGTAGTACTGGATGACACCGTTCCAGCCGCTGTCCACGTTGGTGACGTTCTGGCTCCACACGACCTGGCGGGCGGAGTACCACAGCGGGAGGTTGGGCAGGTCCTGGAACAGGATTTCCTGGGCCTCGGTGAACTTCGCGTTGGCGTCGTCGGTGGACTTGGAGCCCAGGCCTTCGTCGAGCAGCTTGTCGAACTCAGGGTTCGAGTAGCCCTCGTAGTTGGCGCTGGCACCGGTCCGCAGCAGCGGGCCGAGGAAGTTGTACAGCGACGGGTAGTCTGCCTGCCAGCCGGCCCGGGCGAAGCCGGGAAGTGTCTGGGACTTGCGCAGGTCCAGAAGTTCAGCAAACTTGGCGAAGGGCTGGCCTTCAGCCTGGATGCCGAGGTTGTTCTTCAGGTTGTTGGCAACGGCGTCGATCCATTCCTTGTTGCCGCCATCGGTGTTGTAGCCGAGCTGGAGGGTCTTGTCTGCCGGCCACGGGCTGATGGCGTTGGCCTTTTCCCAGGTTTCCTTTGCCTTGGCGGCATCGAACTTCAGGACGTCGGATCCCTCGACGTTCTCGTTGTAGCCATCCACGGCCGGGGAGGTGAAGTCCTTGGCCGGGATGCGGGTGCCGCTGAAGATGACCTTGGTGATCTCGTCACGGTTGATGGCCATGGAGATGGCCTGGCGGCGCAGCTTGCCTGCTTCGCCCTGGAACTCGGGCAGGTAGCCCGGGATGTTCAGGGTGGAGTTGCCTGCGTACGGCTTGTTGAGGTGGTTGTCCGGGAAGTCCATGGTGTAGGTCTTCAGGGCGTTGGTGGGCAGGACATCCGTGACGTCCAGGTTGTTGGCCTGGATGTCGGTGTAGGCAGGAGCCGGGTCCGTGTAGAACTTGAAGGTCACGCCGCCGTTCTTGGCTTCGCGGGTGCCGGCATAGTCCTCGTTCTTGACGAGTTCAATCTGGCTGTCGTGCTGCCAGGCGCCTTCCTTGGCCATCTTGTACGGGCCGTTGCCAACCGGGTTCTCGCCGTAAGCCTTGGGATCAGCGATGGCTTCGGAGGGAAGCGGCATGAAGGCGGTGTAGCCAAGGCGCAGCGGCCAGTCGGCCTCCGGCTGCGTCAGCTTGACCTCGATGGTGGAGTCATCCTTGAGGACCAAGCCGGAGAGGGTCTCTGCCGTAGGGGCGGGGACTTCCGTTTCGCCTTCCTTCTTGGTGGCGCTGACGGCGTCGTAGCCCTCGATGGATTCGAAGAAGCTGCTGTTCGCCTGGGCGTTGGTGCTCAGCGCGGCGAAGTTCCATGCGTCAACGAAGCTCTTGGCGGTGACTTCCTCGCCGTTGGTGAACTTGGTGCCGCTCTTGACCTTGATGGTGTAGTTCTGGCCATCCGGGGATTCGATGGACTCAGCCAGCGCGTTGACCGACTCGCCACTGGGGCTGTAGCTGGTCAAGCCTTCAAAGAGAAGCTCAACAACGCGGCCGCCATAGACCTCGTTGGTGTTTGCCGGCAGCAACGGGTTCTGGGGTTCGTTGCTGTAAGCCGTGATGATCTTGGCCGGATCGCCTGCGGCGTCGCTTGCCCCTTCATTGCTGCCGCCTCCAGCGCCGCAGCCGGTCAGGGCGAGGGCGGCGATTGCCACCATGCCCAGTGCTTTGGAAGTGCGCGTAAAACGCATTCCGCCTCCTATGAGTTGTGGGAGATAACGAGGGGGGAATCTGGTGGTTCCCCGCAGGCGAGACGCAGCTTTCGACTGTGACGCAACCTACATATACGAGTAGCCTAACCGCACGAAGTCCAGATACTGGTACTCCGTTGCCAAACCGTGACCGGCTTGAACTGAACGCCTAGTCGGTCAACGGAAGTTGTGCAAGTCACATGCTACTCGCCGGTAGCCCCTACGGCGAATCGGGAAGGAGGGAAGGTTTTTGCCCCGGATATCAGGACGACGCCGGCTGGGCCAGGCGCCAGTCCCACACGTTCCACCAGACACCCAGGGGGCCGGCGCTCGTCTTGACCCCGGCCACCCGGGCGCTGAAGGCTGTGGTGCCAATGGTCTGGTAGAGCGGGAGGCCATAGGCGTTTTCCCAGATCTGTTTGTCGATCTCGGCCAGGAGCTCATCCTGCTTGCCCAGGTCCGTGGTACCGGCCAGCTGTTCCATCAGCCTGTCGGCGTCGCCGTCGGAAAAGGCGTTGAAGTTACTGCCGGCGCCGGTACGGAAGATCTGGGGAACCCGGCTGACCCCCGCTGCGGTGCCAATCCACCCCAGCAACGCGGCGTCGTAGCCTCCGCCCCCGAGCGCCCGGGCCCAGTCAGCACTCCCCTGCCCCGCATCGACCACTTGGAAGCCGGCCTGCGCGGCGGAATCCCGAATCAGGGAAAATGCTGTGGCGCGGTTGGGATTGTCCCGGTTGTAGAGGATCCGGATAGTCGGGGTGTCACCATCCAGGAGCGCCTTTGCCCCGTCGATGTCCACCTCCGCATAGTCCGACGAGCCGTTGTTCTTGACGGTGTCGCCGTATTTGGGCTGGGCCGGCAGGAACACGTGCGAATCCAGGGGCGCGGCGTCGGGCTGCCGGTCCCCCACCACGGCGTCGATGATGGCTTGGCGGGGTACCGCCTTCAGGAATGCCTGGCGGACGTCCTTGTCGGCAAAAGGCCCGGAGAACGTGAGGTCCAGGTGGTCGTAGCCTGACTGGTTGTACCACTCAACGGTGTTGCCCTGGTCCGCCAGTCCAGTCAGGAGTTCCCCGGTTTCCGCCGAGGGCTGGGGGGAGATGATGTCGGCCTGGCCGTTGCGGAGCGCTTCGACTGCCGTGGGCACGGAGCCTGTGAAGCGGACGGTTATTTCATCCAGCCAGGGCTCCTGGCCCCACACGTAGTCGCGGTTCCGGACGAGGGTCATGGAGACTTCAGGGACGATATCGCGGACGATGTACGGGCCGTTGGAGAGATACACGGACGGGTCGTCGGGCAGGCTCTTGGAGTCGAACCCCGAGTTCCAGAAGTCACTGACCCGCCTGAGGGGTTCGTTGACTGCGGGCTCTTCCCCATTGCCGCGGGGTGAGTCCCGGATCAGGTCGATCAGCTCTTCTTCGTCGTTCAGGCCGCTTTTCGCTGCCACCACGTGTGCCGGCAGGCCGACGTCGAACGCCACTTCCCAGTCAGCGTAGGGCACGGCGTATTCCAGGGTGATGGAACGGCCGTCCGCCCCGATTTCCGGCAGCACGGTGCCGGCAAGGCCGCTGGTGTCGGAGGCGACCGCAAAGTATGTGTTGCCTGTCCCCGCCAGGGGGTCGGCGTCGTCAAAATACCCTGACCCGGCCGCCCAGCTCAGGAGGAGGTCGCCGGCGTCGACCGCCTCGCCGTCGGACCATTTGACGCCCTCGTTGACGGTGTACCTCACCTTCAGCGGCTGGTCCGAGACCTTCTCGTAGCGCCCGAATTTTTCGTTCCGCACCACTCTTGCGGCGTCATCCAGGTAGTAGAAACCCGAGTGGGTGACGTAACCGATCTTGGAGTTGATATCGGTGTTGCCGTCCGCGCTGTACGGGTTGAAGGACGAGAACGCGTTGACCTCCGCGACGCTCACGCTGCCGCCGCGCTCGGCCTCCCCCACCACCACAGGGGTGGTGCCGCCGTTGCCCGAGCACCCCGACAGGACCAGGGCGGCAGCCACCGCCGCGGTGATGTAGTGCACCAGACGCCTGAACGGCATGCCGCCTCCTTGTTTTCCTTCTGCGGGAGGGGCTCCTGGAATCGCCAGGATCACGCCCTGTACTCAGGATAAGGCGTGCGGGCCCTCGATTGGCGGTGCCGTCCGCAGCAGCCGTGTTGCTTCCCGTCCTGCGCCGAGCAGGGCTTCAGCACGACGGCGGTGCTCCCGCCGCTTGTCCGGGTCCATGTTGTCCAACAGGGAGACCACCATCCGCGAGCGGGGATTTCTTTCGAAGACCTCCCGGTGGTCGTCGATGAAGGTCCAGTACAGCCCGTCCCAGTCTTGGATCCATTCCCCTGCCGGCAGGTCCGACATCCTGCGGAGGTAATTGCTGCCCGAAACGTAGGGCTTCGTGGTGATCTCCTCCCCCGCCGCGAACTGGCTCATGGCGTACACGTTGGGGACCATCACCCAGTCGTATGCGTCGATGAACAGTTCCATAAACCACTCGTAGACGTCGTCAGGATGGATCCGCAGCAGGGACATGGCGTTGCCCAGGACCATCAGCCGCTCAATGTGGTGGGCGTATCCCGTGGCAAGGACCCGCGAGACCACCATGTCCACGGGAGCCAGCCCGGTGTCCGCGTCCCACCAACCGTCACCCAGCCCGTTCCGGTGGTTCAACCGGTTGGCTGTGCGCAGCTGCCGGCCGCGGGTCCGGTAGGTGGCGCGCATGTATTCCCGCCAGCCAATCACCTGCCGGACGAATCCCTCCAGGGAGGCGAGAGGAGTATGTGGGCCTGCACCCGCGAGCACGGCCTCAAGGACTTCCCGCGGGTCCAGCAGTCCGATGTTCAACGCCGGGGTGAGCAGGCCATGGGCGATGAACGGATGCGTGGTGGATATTGCGTCCTCGTAGGGACCGAAGTCGTCCAGCCGTTCGCGGACGAACTCGTGGAGGTGCCTGCGTGCCTCGTCCGCGCTCGTGGGCCAGGCAAACAGGAAGGGATCGCCCGGAGCGTCCGGGAACTCTTCCGCCACCCAGGCAATCGCCTGTTCGACGTCGTCCGAGGCTGCGTCTCCGGCAGCGGCTTCTTGTCCGGTGAGGGCTTCAAAGTCGAAGGTCCCTTGCGGCTGATGGATGGGGTGGCGCGCAAACCGGCCCACCGTGCGGGGTGTGTACCCCCGAGGGAGCTTTTTCCGGTTGTCCGCGTCGAAGGACCACTTCCCGCCTGCCGGCTGCCCGCCGCCGTCGATAAGGACGCCGAGGCGGCGGCGCTGCCACACGTAGAAGTCGTGCATGCGGGCTGGGTTGGCGCCAAACCAATCGTCAATCTGCCCGCGGTCGGTGAGGAAATTCGGCGTCTCCAGCACGTCTTCGCCGCGCATCCGGTAGCCGCCACCGGCCAGGCCGGAATACAGGTCCTGTTCAAGCCAGTCGTCCACCACGTCGAACCAGGTCACCTGCTCCGGGCGGCGGTGGCGCACAAGGTCTGCGAGCTGCTGGTGGGAGCTGCGGCCGGCCTCGCTGTGGAGGACGACAACCTCGTGGCCCTTCGCGCCAAGGCGGCGCGCAAACCGGCTCATGGACGCCCGGTGCAGGACCAGTTTGTGGGAGTGGAACGAGTACTGGCGAAAGAGCAGGTCATGCTCGATCAGCACAAACACCGTACCGTCTGCCGCATCGAGGTGTTCGCGGAACAACTGATGCGGCAGAACCAGTCGCAGGTGCGGGCCGTACGTCATTCCCCCACCCTAGGGGGCTTTGACGCCTCCGCCGCCAGCGGTAAACCAGCCTCGGGGTCCATTAGCTTCTGTGGCGCTGGGTTCAAAGACTTGGAACAGCCTGGAAGGCGGTGCTGGGCAGATCCTTCTCGCCATCGACGATCGCAGCGATGATCCGCGCTGCAACCAGGTCCGGATCCAGCCCCGCGCCGAACCGCGGCGCCGACCCGGCGATCGGATGATCGGACAGCGCGGTGGCAGTGTGCCCTGGGCGGGCGTCCACGATTCGGATGCCCGCACGGCGATACTCGCGCGCCGCCGCGACAACGAAGGCCGCGAGCCCAGCCTTCGACGCCGAGTATGCCGCCAGGCCGGCGACGGGTGCCTCGGCCACAACGCCGCTCAGTGTGACAACGAAGGGCTCGCGGCCCTCACGTGCCGAGGCGGCGAGGTAGGGCTGGCTCTGCGTAATGAGCTGGATCGGACTGGTCGTGTTCACAGCGAAGAGTTCGTCCACCGTGGCGGGTTCAAGGTCTGATGCGGCGCCGAAGGCGACGACCCCGGACGCCACCACCAGCCCGTCGAGGCGTCCGTGCTGCGCATTCGTGTCTTCCAGGACTTCCCGGATCACGGAGGGTGCACGCAGATCGTGCCCGGCAGACTTTGACGACCGGGCGACGATAGCGCCGTTACTTTCCAGCTGGGCGGCCATGCGCGAACCGAGTCCGCCGGTGGCGCCGACTACCAGAACAACCGCACCCTGAAGAGTCGTCATGGGTAGATCCTAAGCCACGTGCCCGAAAATCCTGTGGGCTTAGACGTTGAAGCGGAACTCCACCACGTCGCCGTCGGCCATCACGTATTCCTTGCCCTCAATCCGGACCTTGCCGCGGGATTTGGCCTCCGCCATGGACCCGGCTTCCACCAGGTCGTTGAAGGACACCACCTCGGCCTTGATGAAGCCACGCTGGAAGTCGGAGTGGATTACCCCCGCTGCCTGCGGCGCAGTATCGCCCTGCCGGATGGTCCAGGCACGGGTTTCCTTGGGGCCGGCGGTCAGGTAGGTCTGCAGCCCCAGCGTGTGGAAGCCGACGCGCGCCAGCTGGTCCAGCCCGGATTCGTCCTGGCCATTCATTTCCAGCATCTCGCGGGCTTCTTCCTCGTCCAGTTCCACGAGGTCGGCTTCGAGCTTGGCATCAAGGAAAACGGCGTCCGCCGGGGCAACCATGGCCCGCAGTTCCTCCTGCTTTTCGGGACTGCCCAGGATGCCTTCGTCGGCGTTGAAGACGTAGATGAACGGCTTGGCCGTCAGGAGGCCGAGCTCCTTGAGGTGTTCCATTTCGAGCTTGTCGCTCTTGATGGAAGAGAAAATGGTGTCGCCGCGCTCCAGAACCACCTGGGCTGCCTTGATGGCGGCAAGCTCCGCAGCTTCCCGCTTCTTGATCTTGACTTCCTTTTCGATCCGCGGGATAGCGTTCTCGATGGTCTGCAGGTCTGCCAGGATGAGCTCGGTGTTGATGGTTTCCATGTCGGACTGGGGGTCCACCTTGCCGTCGACGTGGATGACATCGGGGTCATCAAACACCCGCACCACCTGCGCAATGGCTTCGGCTTCGCGGATGTTGGCCAGGAACTTGTTGCCCAGGCCTTCTCCTTCAGAGGCTCCCTTGACGATGCCGGCGATGTCCACAAACGACACCGGCGCGGGCAGGAGGCGCTGCGATCCGAAGATCTCAGCCAGCTTCTGAAGCCGGGGGTCGGGCAGGTTCACGACGCCGACGTTGGGTTCGATGGTGGCGAACGGGTAGTTCGCGGCCAGGACCTGGTTGCGGGTGAGTGCGTTGAAGAGAGTTGATTTGCCGACGTTGGGCAGTCCGACGATGCCAATAGTAAGAGCCACGAGGATTTATTCTACCCGCAGCGGGCGGCCCGGGGTCCGGCGCCGGTCAGGGAAAATGTCGCTTCGGCAAAATGTCACAGCCCCATGCGACAGTGAGGGCATGGATGGTTTCGCGTTGATTCTTGCTTTGTTCATGCTGCTGCTGGGTGCCTTTGCGGGTGCTGCCGCCGTGTTCTTGGTGCTGCGGAAAAACACCCGCGGCCTGGAAGAGGACTTCGACGCCGTGTCGTCACGGCTTTCGGAGGTCAGCGCGCAGTTCGCCGCGGCCGACGCCGAGCGAAGGCTTTTGGCGGCACAGAACCGCGAGCTGGGTGAGGCAAGGACGCAGGACGGCAGCGTGCTGCGCGCACTTGCCCCGGTGGCGGAGAAACTGACGGCTGTCCAGCAGCAGGTGGCGCTGCTGGAACGGGACCGGGTGGAGCAGTACGGCCAGCTCGCCCAGCAACTGCAGGAAGCGCGGCTCTCCGATGAACAGCTCATCCGTTCCACCCACGCCCTGGAGTCTGCCCTGAGGTCCAACAGTGCCCGGGGCCAGTGGGGCGAAGTCCAGCTCCGCCGGGTGGTGGAAGCATCGGGAATGCTGCGGCACGTCGATTTCGTGGAGCAGGTCCACTGTGCCGGTCATGATTCGGGCATAAGGCCGGACCTGGTGGTGCAGCTGCCGGGCGAAAAGCAGCTGGTGGTGGACGCAAAAGTACCGCTTTCCTCCTACCTGGAAGCCCAGGAACTTGGTGCGGCGCAGGACCTCCGTCCGGATTCCGGCGCCCGGCACACCGGACCGCTGTCCGGGAGCGACCGCCGGAACCAGCAGGCGCTGCTGGCCGCCCATGCCAAGGCACTGCGGGCACACGTTGATTCCCTGAGCAGCAAGAAGTACTGGGACATTCCGGGCAACTCCCCCGAGCTGGTGATCTGCTTCATTCCTGCCGAGTCCATCCTGGCCGCCGCGCTCATGGCCGACGCCGGGCTCCTCGATCACGCGCTGTCGAAGAACGTGGTCCTGGCATCTCCCAGCACCCTGCTGGCTGTGCTCAAATCCGTGGCCTTCACCTGGCGGCAGGACGTCCTCACGGACAACGCCCGGGAGTTGTTCGAACTGGCGCGGCAGCTGTACGACCGGATGGGGACCCTGGGCGAGAACGTCACCAAGCTGGGCTCGTCCCTGAAATCGTCAGTGGACCGCTACAACGCCATGGTGGGGACCCTGGAAGCCCGCGTCCTTCCCACGGCCCGGAAGCTGAACTCGCTTGAGGAATCCGGGCTTGCTGCCCCTCCGGTTGTTGAGGTTACCCCGCGGGCCCTGGCGGCACCTGAGCTGCAAAGCGACCACGAAGCCGCCTGACAGCGACGGCAAGAGGCACCAAAAAAGTGGGCCCGGCAGGTGCCGGGCCCACGTCCACAAAGATCAGATACGCGGTCACTGGCTGACGCACCGCGGGCTGCGCGGTCTCGGCCGTGTGCAGGTCAGTCGCGCGAGCGGCGTCCGCCCAGGGCACGGCTGACGTCGCCGGCCTGCTTGAGTGTTGCCCGGAGTTCCTTGGGCAGCGAGAAGAGCAGGTCCTCCTCGGCCGTAACAACTTCCTCCACGGTGCCGTAGCCGTACTCGGCCAGCAGGCGCAGGACGTCCTGGACCAGGACTTCCGGGACTGATGCCCCGGATGTCACGCCGACAGTGGCGACGCCTTCAAACCAGGCCTCATCAACCTCGTTCGCGAAATCCACGCGGTAGGACGCCTTCGCCCCGTACTCCAGTGCCACTTCCACCAGCCGGACAGAGTTGGAGGAGTTCGCTGAGCCCACCACGATCACCAGGTCTGCCTGCGGCGAGATCTTCTTGATGGCCACCTGGCGGTTGGTGGTGGCGTAGCAGATGTCGTCGCTGGGCGGATCCTGCAGGGTGGGGAACCGCTGCTTGAGCAGGCGGACCGTTTCCATGGTTTCGTCGACGCTGAGAGTGGTCTGGGAAAGCCAGATCACCTTCTCCGGGTCCCGGACGGTTACCTTGTCCACCTCATGCGGGCCGTTGATGATCTGGATGTGTTCCGGCGCTTCTCCCGCCGTGCCCTCGACTTCCTCATGGCCGTCGTGGCCGATCAGCAGGATGTCGAAATCGTCCTTGGCAAACCGGACGGCCTCCTTGTGGACCTTGGTCACCAGGGGGCACGTGGCGTCAATGGTGCGCAGGCCACGGTCCTCGGCGGACTGGACCACTGCAGGCGATACTCCGTGGGCCGAGAAGATGACCAGGGCACCTTCGGGCACTTCGTCCGTTTCGTCGACGAAGATGGCACCCTGTTCCTCCAGGGAGCTGACCACGTGCACGTTGTGGACGATCTGCTTCCGCACGTACACCGGAGGACCGTAGTGTTCCAGGGCCTTCTCGACGGCGATGACCGCACGGTCAACGCCGGCACAGTAACCGCGGGGAGCAGCGAGCAGCACCTTCTTGGTTCCGGAGACGGGGGCTGCGGCAGCTACTTCCTCAGGTGAGCGGCGCCTACGCGGGATGGTGGGCATCGAAAGGGAAACAGCTGAGGGGGTCATTACTCCATGCTACCGGCTTGCCCGGGCCCGCTTTCGCGTGGCGAACCCGGCCACCAGGCCCAGGAGCAGCAGCGCACCGCCGCCGGCGGCCGCTGCCATGGTCCAGCCCCGGAAATCTGCTGCGGCCGCCGCCACCAACTCATCCCTGAACATGTTGGCAACCTCATTTCCGCTGTCCGCGGACACAGCGGCAGCGGAGGCAATCCCGGAGCCGAGGGTCCATGCAGCCGCCAGCAGCAGCGCGCCTGCTCCTGCGCCGGCAATTACTGTCCAGCGCCGGTTCGCCGCCACCAGGGCAAGGAGCAGAGCGATCGCCGACCCTCCGGCCAGAAGGTAGCCGGCGGGGGCATAGGTGGTGAGCCTCTCGGTCCATTCCTTGTGCTCAGGCTGGCCCACGTTGATGAGGGTCTGGTCCGGCGGATCCAGGGGCAACCCCGTGGTGCGTGAAATTTCCCCGGCCCCCAGCGACACCAAGGGAGCGACGTCAAGGGTGAGGGACGACGCCGGGGCTGATCCGCCGTCGTCCGTCGCCGGACTGGCAAAGCTCAGCCGGTGGCTGTTGCGCAGGGTTTCCTCCCATGCGGCCGGATACTCCGGCAGGGCGGTCAGCGCGGACGCGGCGTCCTCCAGCACCGGTTGGACCAGGTCCGAAAGGAACCCTGGAACGGCGCTGGTGTCGATGGTTGCCACCGCTGCCACGGCCAGCTGCTGCTGGAACCCGGGGTCCCTTCCGAGCGGAGCCGCCAGTTCAACGAAGCCCTGCTCCTGGACGATGTTGCGGTCCAGCCAGATGGCGGGGACTGCGACGGCGGCCAGCAGCACGGCCAGTACGGCGGCGGCAGCGGAAACAAAACTACGCACGGAGAATCCTTCATGTTGGCGGGGGTCACCCCATCCTAGGCGGGGCCCGGGGCGGCACCCTTGTCAGTCCGTGGTGGTAGAGCTTATGGATAAGGTTGAATGACCGCCGGCCACCACCGGCTTAAATTCCAACCGGCTTTATTCCAACCAGCTCTTATTTCAAAGCGCTATTCCGACCAGCCCATTTCCAGCCAGCGACGAAACAACCAGCCGACCAACGGACGAAGGACCCCATGCCCGCAGCTACAGCCCGCCACGAGCGTCCGCATGTCTGAACAGGCGTCGCTTCCGGTCCCCGGCCAGCAGCTCGAGGCGCCCACCACGCTGCCTGCCACTGCTGCCGAAACCAGCCCGGACAACCCGTGGCCGCTCCAGCTGCTGTCACAGAAGCTCAAAGCCCATATCGACCGTACGCCGTCTGCGTGGGTTGAAGGGCAGGTTATTGAGCTGAACCGCCGGGGCACCAACGCCTACCTCACCCTGAGGGATGTCGACGCCGAGGTGTCGCTGCCCGCCTCCGTGTGGACCAAGGTGCTGGAACGCCAGAACCTGCCGCTGGAGCGGGGCTCCCGCGTGGTTGCCCTGCTGAAGCCGGAGTTCTGGCTCAAGACCGGCCGGCTGAACATGTTGGTCAGGGACATCAGGCCTGTGGGCCTGGGCGATCTCCTGGCCCGTATCGAGCGGCTGCGCCAGGCGCTCTCCGCCGAAGGGCTCTTCGCGGACTCCCGCAAGAAGCCCCTGCCCCTGCTGCCGCACCGCATCGGCCTCATCACCGGCCGCGATTCCGACGCCAAGAAGGATATCCTGCGCAACGCTGCCCTGCGCTGGCCGGCAGTCGAGTTCGAAATCCGGGAGGTGGCCGTGCAGGGGAACACCGCGGTGGCCCAGGTGGTCCGCGCCCTCCGCGACCTGGACGCCCTGCCCGAAGTGGATGTCATCGTCATCGCCCGCGGCGGCGGCGCCCTGGAAGACCTCCTGCCCTTCAACAGCGAAGAACTGATCCGTGCCGTGGCCGCCGCCGCCACCCCGGTGGTCAGCGCCATCGGCCACGAGGCGGACCGTCCGCTGCTGGACGACGTCGCGGACCTGCGGGCTTCCACGCCCACGGACGCCGCCAAGCGGATTGTCCCGGAAGTGTCCGAGGAACTGGCAGGTGTGCGCCAGGCAAGGGTGCAGCTGCGCCGGTGCATGGAACGGCTGGTGGACAGGGAAGCGGACCGCCTGGCGTCCCTCCATTCACGGCCGGTGCTGGCAGCGCCGGAAGGACTCGTGACCATCCGGTCCGAGGAAATTGAGCGGCTGCTCCGGAGGTCCTCCGCCGCCGTCAGCTCCTCCGTGGTCCGCGCGGCCGACCAGCTGGAGCACCTGAAAGCCCAGGTGCGGGCGCTGTCACCGCAGAAGACGCTGGACCGGGGGTACGCCGTCGTCGAACTCGCCGCAAGGCGGGCGGAAGAAGCCGGCACCGCCGGCCATGCCGTGGTGCGCCGCCCGGCCGAAGCTCCGCCCGGCTCGCCCCTGTCCATCCGCGTGGCTGAAGGCCGCTTCGGCGCAACCTCCACCGGGACACTTGAACAGCCCATTACCGAAACCGGAGAACTGAATGACTGAGCAGAAACCAGCGGCCGACATCCAGGCACTGAGCTATGAGGAAGCCCGTGAGCAGCTCATCGCTGTGGTGGGAAAGCTTGAGGCCGGCGGCGCCAGCCTTGAAGAATCCCTGGCCCTGTGGGAACGCGGCGAGGCCCTGGCCGCACGGTGCGAGGAATGGCTGGAAGGCGCCCGGAAGCGGCTGGCAGCTGCCCGCGACCAGCCGCTCTAGGCCCGCGGCCGCAGGCTGAAAGGAAGCGTCAGGACCGCACTACCAGCTCGCGTTCCAGGGCGACGTCGAACTCAGCCTTGGGCCATTGAAGGTCCATTCCGTTCAGTGCACCCAGCAGCAACTGCTGGACGGCGATCCGGGCAAACCACTTCTTGTTGGCGGGGACCACGTGCCAGGGCGCGTTCGCGGTGTTGGTTTCATCAATGGCCGCCTGGTAGGCATTCATGTAGTCCTCCCAGAAAGCCCGCTCGTCAAGGTCGCCACGGCTGTACTTCCAGTGCTTGGCCGGGTTGTCCAGCCGTGCCAGCAGCCGCTCCTTCTGCTCCTCTCCACTAATGTGGAGCATCACCTTCATCACCGTGGTTCCGGAGCCGCTGAGCCTGGCCTCGAACTCGTTGATGGCCACATAGCGGCGCTTGATCTCCTCCGGGCTGGCCCAGCGGTGGACGCGGTGGATCAGGACGTCCTCGTAGTGGGAACGGTCGAACACCCCCACCATCCCGGCGGCGGGTACTTCCTTTTCGATCCGCCACAGGAAATCGTAGGATTTTTCCTCATCCGTGGGAGCCTTGAAGGCCTTGAACTGCACACCCTGGGGATCCATGGCGGCCATCACATGGTTGACGATGCCGCCCTTGCCCGCGGTATCCATGGCCTGGAGGATCAGCAGGATGCGCTTGCGCCCGCCGAACCGGGACTCGGCGAACAGCTTTTCCTGCAGCTGCGCCAGTTCATCGTCGAGTTCCGCCAGCAGTGCCTGGCCGTCCTCTTTGGTGCCCTTGAAGCCCGGCGTGGAATCAGGGTCCACGTCGGCCAGCGAAAAACCCTTCCCTGCCCGCAGGGTCTCAGAAGGGTGCTGATCAAAGCCTGTGGCGCCGGACATGGGAAATCCTTTCGCGAAGTTCCACGGGACCGAAGCGCCCGTGAACACAGGCTAGTTGCCCTGGTACCTGCTGAGGAAGTCCCCCATCCGCCCCACCGCTTCTTCGATGTCCTTGACGTTGGGCAGGGTGACCATGCGGAAGTGGTCCGGGCGGACCCAGTTGAAGGCCCTGCCGTGGGACACCAGGATCTTTTGTTCCCTCAGCAGGTCCAGGACGAACTTCTCGTCGTCGCGGATGTGGTACACCTCGGGGTCCAGCTTCGGGAAGAGGTAGAGTGCGCCCCGCGCCTGCTGGGTGCTCACGCCGGGGATGGCGTTGAGCATGTCGTAGGCCTTGTTGCGCTGCTCCAGCAGGCGCCCGCCGGGCAGGATCAGGTCGTTGATGCTCTGGTACCCGCCCAGGGCCGTCTGGATGGCATGCTGGGCCGGAACGTTTGCACACAGGCGCATGTTGGCCAGCAGGCTGATGCCTTCGAGGTAGTCCGCCGCATCCTTCTTGGGGCCGGAGATGGCCATCCAGCCGGCCCGGTAGCCGCATACCCGGTACGCCTTGGACAGGCCGCTGAACGTCAGGCACAGGACGTCGTCGCCGGTCAGTTTGGCCAGGTTGATGTGGACCGCGTCCTCGTACAGGATCTTTTCGTAGATCTCGTCGGCGAAGACCACCAGGCCGTGCTTCTCAGCGAGGGCGACGATCTTCTTCAGCGTCTCTTCCGGGTAGACCGCGCCGGTGGGGTTGTTCGGATTGATGACCACGAGTCCCTTGGTGCGGGGCGTGATCTTGGCTTCCATGTCCTCCAGGTCCGGCTGCCAGCCCGTTTCCTCGTCGCAGAGGTAGTGGACGGGCCTGCCGCCGGCCAGCGCCACGGAAGCGGTCCACAGCGGGTAGTCCGGGGTGGGGATCAGGACCTCGTCACCGTCATTGAGCAGGGCCATCAGGGACATGGTGATGAGTTCGCTGACGCCGTTGCCCAGGTAGATGTCATCCACGTGGATGTTCTGGATGTCCCGGGTCTGGTAGTACTGCGAGACGGCGGTCCGTGCGGAGAAGATGCCCCGGGAATCGCTGTAGCCCTGGGCGTGCGGCAGGTGGCGGATCATGTCCACGAGGATGGCGTCCGGCGCTTCAAAGCCAAACGGCGCGGGATTTCCGATGTTCAGCTTGAGGATCCGGTGCCCCTCCGCCTCCATCTGCTGGGCAGCCTGGAGGATTGGCCCACGAATGTCATAAAGGACGTTGTTGAGCTTGGTGGACTGCCTGAATTCTGCCATTCCTCAAATATGCCACAGGAAGGATGGACGGCCGTTGAGACGTCAGCCACAGGGTGCGCGCGCCGCCACCCGGAACGGACGACGGCGGCTGCCGGACTTCTGGAAGTCCGGCAGCCGCCGTCGTACTGCTTGTGGTCAGGTAGGAAGTCCTACTTGACGATGCCCTTTTCCTTGAGCCACGCGTCCGCCGCTTCCTTGGCACCCTGCTTCTGGCTGCCGCTGACGGCACGGTTCAGGTTGATGAGGTCCTCGGTGGTCAGGATGCGGGACACCGAGTTGAGGGCCTCCTTGGCCGTGTCGGTCATCTTCGCCTCGTTGTACAGCGGGACCACCTGCTGGGCGATGAAGTTGTTCTTGGGGTCTTCAAGGACCACAAGATCGTTGTCGGCGATGGACGGGGTTGTGGTGTAGATGTCCGCCACCTGCACCTGGTCTTCAAGGAGCGCCTTGAGCGTCACGGGACCGCCGCCGTCACTGAACGGCTCCAGTTTCTTCGGCTCGCAGTTGTAGTTCTCCTTCAGGCCGGGCAGCCCGTAGGCACGCTCGGCGAAGGTGGCGGGGGCGCCCACCACGATCTCGCTGCACACCTTGGCCAGGTCCTCAAGGGACTTCAGCTGGTACTTCTCGGCCGTGGCCTTGGTGACCACCATGGCGTCCTTGTTCTCGGCCTTGGAGGGTTCCAGCACCGCCAGTCCGTCCGGCAGCTTCTCCGGCAGGGCCGCCGCGATGTCGTCCGCCGACTCCTCGGACGCTTCCTTGTCCACGTGCAGCAGGAGGTTGCCCGTGTAGTCCGGAACCACGTCCACCGATCCGTCCTGGACGGCCTTGATGTACACCTCGCGGGAGCCGATGTTCGGCTTGGTGGTGGCGTTGATGCCGGCGGCGGTCAGGGCTCCTGCGTAGAGTTCCGCCACGATCTGGCTTTCCGGGAAGTCAGCCGAGCCGACGACGAGGGACGTCGCTTCCCCGGAGGCTGCTCCGGTGGTGGCCGGCGCGTTGCTCAGCGGATCGGAGGATCCTCCGCACGCGGACAATGCCATGGCCAGGCCGAGCCCGGCGGCGAGCCCGCTGAATGCCCGCCTGCCGAGGTGGTGTGGACGGCTTTCCTTCATGATTTACCTCCTTGTACCACAGCCTCCGTTAGGACGGGGTCTGTGAGATCGGCCGCAGCCTGCTGGCTGCGGCGGGACTGGCCAGAGGCGCCTGTTGCCAGGAACAGCCTCTGGAAAAGGGACAGGACGAGGTCGACGGCGATGGCGAGCGCTGCGATGAGCAGGGAGCCGCCGAGCATCTGCGGGAAGTCGCTGAGGACCAGGCCGTCGAAAAGGTAGCGGCCCAGGCCGCCCAGGTTGATGTAGGCCACCACGGAGACGGTGGCGATGACCTGAAGCACGCCGGTCCGGAAGCCGCCAAACATGACGGTCAGGGCGTTGGGCAGCTCTGCCCGGAACAGGACCTGCAGTTCGGTCATGCCCATGGCGCGGGCGGCATCCACCACGTTGCGGTCCACGCTGGAAATTCCGGCATAGGTGCCGGCCAGCAGCGGGGGGACCGTGAGGATAACGAGCGCCCAGATGGGCGGCATCAGCCCGATCCCGGCGAGCAGCACGAAGAGTGTCAGCAGCCCCAGGGTGGGCAGGGCGCGCAGCGCACCGGCGAGCGCCACCACGGCAACCCTTCCCCTGCCCGTGTGGCCGACGTACATGCCAACGGGGACGGCAATGGCAACAGCGATCAGCATGACCAGGCCGGTGTACTGGAGGTGCTCTCCCAGCCGGGCGGGTATTCCGGCGGCGCCGGTCCAGTGCAGCGGATCGGCCAGCCAGGCGAAGGTGTCGGTGAAAACGTTGCTCATGCCCGGTCCCCCTCAGCCGCCGGCACCAGTCCCGGGCGGATCTTTCCTGCCCGCTCCCACGGCGTGAGGAGCCGTTCCAGCAGGACAAGCAAAGCGTCCATCAGCAGGGCGAGGACAAGGATGGCAATAATCCCCACCACGATTTCCGTGATGAAGCCCCGCTGCAGCCCTGATGTGAACAGCATGCCCAGGTTTCCGATGCCAAGCAGCGCTGCCACGCTGACCAGTGAAATGTTGCTGACGGACACCACCCGGAGCCCGGCGAACATCACCGGCAGGGACAGCGGCAGGTCCACCCGCAGGAACCGGGCCAGCGGTTTGTATCCCATGGCCACAGCGGCTTGTCCCACGTCCTCGCTCACCGAGTCGAAAGCGTCCAGGGCGGCACGGACCAGGAGTGCCACCGCATAGATGGTCAGGGCCACCACCACGTTGAGCGGGTCCAGGATCCTGGTGCCCAGGATGGTGGGAAGGATGATGAAGAGTGCCAGTGAGGGAATGGTGTACAGCAGCGAGGAGGCCGTCAGCACCACCGAGCGGAGGGCCCGGTTCTGCCGGGCCAGCTGCGCCAGGGGAAGGGAGATGACCAGTCCCAGGACCATGGGGACGAGGGCAAGCACCAGGTGCTGGCCGGACCGTTCCAGGACCATGTCGATGTTGGCCAGGAACCACTCCATCAGAGTGCAGCCTGCCGGAGCTGGCGTGCTTCTTCAATGAGGGCCAGTACTTCTCCGCCCCGGATGACACCCTGCACCCGGCCCTCCGCATCCACTGCGACGCCGAGGCCCGACGGCGAGGACAGCGCCGCGTCCAGTGCGCGGCGCAGGCTTTCCCCGGGGCGGAACAGCGAACCTCCCGGAATGAGGCCGGTGGCGGTGCCGGGCGTGGACCATCCCAGCGGGCGCATCTCTTCGTCCACCACCAGCTGCCAGCCGCTTGTTGCGTCCGGATCGGTTCCGGAGCCGCTGCGGCCGCGGACGATCGTCGGCACCGAGTGGAGGGCGACGCCGTCGGAAGAGGTGAAGCCAAGGTGCCGGAATCCCCGGTCCCGTCCCACGAAGGAGGCCACGAAGTCGTTTGCCGGGGCACGGAGGATTTCCTCCGGCGTGGCGTACTGGGCAAGCTTTCCGCCCACCGCGAAGACGGCCACCTTGTCGCCCAGGACGGTGGCTTCATCGATGTCGTGCGTGACAAAGACGATGGTCTTGGCCAGGTCCTTCTGGAGCCGCAGCAGCTCCTGCTGGAGCTCGTCGCGGACCACGGGATCCACGGCGCTGAACGGCTCATCCATGAGCAAAATGGGTGGATCGGCGGCAAGCGCACGGGCTACCCCCACGCGCTGCTGCTGGCCGCCGGACAGCTGGGACGGGTATCGCTTGGCGAGTGGCCGGGCCAGGCCCACCACGTCCAGGAGTTCCTCGGCGCGCCGGCGGGCGTCGGCCTTGGACACGCCGTTCAGCCGGGGCACGGTGGCAATGTTGTCCAGCACGGAGCGGTGCGGCAGCAGCCCGGCCGACTGCATCACATACCCCATCGAGCGGCGCAGTTCGGGCGCCGGCACGGAGGTGACGTCCCGGCCGTCCACCGTGATGGCCCCGGAGGTGGGTTCCACCATCCTGTTGATCATGCGCAGCGAGGTGGTTTTGCCGCAGCCCGACGGGCCCACAAAGACGGTGATGGATCCCTTGGCGATGGACATGGAGAGGTTGTCCACGGCCGGTTGCCCGCCCTGGAACTGCTTGGTAACGCTCTGAAACTCGATCATCGCCTGGTCCATGGTGCGGACTCACCTGTTCTCTGGGACGGCCTCTGAAAGCACCGCGACATTGTCATCAGCACGCTGATAGTTACGGTAACCCAAACCGGGGCCGGCAACACCTGCAGCGCCCCGAATCCGGGCAAAGGAATCCCTACTGTAACCATTCGGAGCCGGGACCGCGCCGGATGGGAATGACCGTTCCGGCGAGGAACCGCTGTGGCCCGGGACGCTGTTCCGCCGCGGGCAGACCGGCCTTAAAGTGGTGGGGTGACCAACTTGGAAATAGTGCCGCAGCAGGAAGTATGTCCGCCGGCAGCCCCTGAGGGGAGTTCCGGACCCTGCCTTCAGCTGTGGCCGCAACGCGAGGTACCGCTCGGCGGAGTACGAGCCATGAACGTCCAGCGGACTCTGCCGCAGCGTGGCCTGCCCACCATCGGGGCATGGTGTTTCCTGGACAGCTTTGGCCCGGACCGGACTGCGATGTCCGTACTCCCCCACCCCCACATTGGCCTGCAGACCGTAACCTGGCCCCTGGCCGGCCACATCCGCCACCGGGACAGCGTGGGCAGCGACGTTGTGGTCCGGCCGGGTGAACTGAACATCATGACGGCGGGCCACGGCGTCTCCCATTCCGAGTTCGCCGTGCTTCCGCCTGCCGGCGAAGCCCTGCCGGTGCAGCGCGGGCTGCAGCTCTGGGTGGCCCTGCCCGGCGGTGAACGGCACCGGGAACCGGCATTCGAGCAGCACCGTGAGCTTCCCCGTGCCAGCGGGGAGGGCTTCACCGCCACGGTGATGGTGGGTGAATTTGCCGGTGTCACGTCACCGGCAACCATGTACTCACCGATCGTGGGTGCGGACGTCTCCTGCGGCGGGGCCGCCGTGCTGCCGCTCACTGCAGGGTTTGAGCACGGCATCCTTGTGCTCGACGGCGGCCTGGCGGTGGACGGCCAGGAGGTTCCACCGGGCCCTCTGGGCTACCTGGGCACGGGCCGCACGGAGCTGCAGGTGCAGGCACTCCCCGGGACGCGCTTCCTCCTCATCGGCGGCGAGCCCTTCCAGGAAGAGCTGCTGATGTGGTGGAACTTCGTGGGGCGCACCCACGAGGAAGTGGAACAGGCCAGGAGCGACTGGGAAGCCCAGGCCGGCCTGCAGGAAACGCAAACGGCTGTGGCACGGTACGGCCTGGTCCCCGGCCACGGTCCGGACGCGGGGCCCGAGGCGGGACGCATTCCCGCCCCTCCCCTCCCGGGCGTCCGGCTGACGCCCCGGAAACGGCTCTAAGGGACCGGACCGGATCAGGCCTGCTCTGCCACCAGTTGCAGCACACCGAAGACTGGTTCCTGGTCCAGCACGCGGATATCTGTCACGCCGGCATCCATCAGGTGGCGGCGGAAGGAGTGCTGCAGCGGTGCCACGTTCATGCCCAGGCCGCCGCCCAGGATCACGGGGCCGGTAATACCCAGCTGGTGCAGCACCTGCAGCGCCAGGCCGGCAAGGTCCTTCCCTGCCTGGTCCAGCAGCGCCTGGCTTTCAGGGTGGCCACCTGCCGCGGCCTCCACCACATACCGGGCCTGCTGGGCCCAGAAGCGCCGCCCGGTCTTCGGTGAATGGAACAGCGCGATGAGGCGGTTGGGGTCGCCCACCCCGCAGGACTGCAGCAGGGCCGTGGTGAGTTCGTCGGCGGGCAGTCCCCGGTTCATCCGGCCCAGGCTGTGCCGCACTGCTTCGCGGCCAAGCCAGTAACCGCTGCCTTCATCGCCCAGGAGGTAGCCCCAGCCGCCTGCCCTGGCCTCGCCGCCGTCGGCATTCCTGCCCCAGGCGGCCGAGCCGGTGCCCGCTATCACCGCGACTCCCGTGCTCGCGTGCCCGGCGGCCAGCAGCAGGCGTGAATCATGCACCACGGTCACCCGGGCACCGGGCACGTGGGGCTGGATCAGGGACGCCAGGGCTGCGGCGTCGTCTTCGGTGTCGATGCCGCCCGAGCCCGCGTAGACCTGGGATACCTGCCCTCCCCCGATGCGCGAGAAGAGGTCGGCGAGGTTGGCGGCCGCCTCGTCGCGGCTGACGTTCTGCACGTTGGAGCTGCCGGCGGACTCATCGGCAACCGGCACCCCGTCCTCGAAGCGGACCCCGTGGGTCTTGGTGCCACCGATGTCCAGCCCGATGATGACACCGCCGGGCGGAGTTGATGCGGGAACCTGCGGGGCGGCGGGGAGGGCGGAGGAATTTTCGGTGTTGGTCACGTCACAAGGGTAATGGTGCGGGGGCGGCGGACGGCCCTCCCCGAGTCTTCCGGCCCAGTCAGCGGGACCGCTGCCGCACCAGCCCGGCCAGCAGTCCGGGCCCTTCCGTCACCACCATGTCCCGGAACAGCCGTACCGGCACCGGCTCCGAGCCAGGTTTCCGCCGCCGCCAGGACAGGCCAACTTCGCGGAACGCCAGGGCGGAGTCCAGGGGAACTTCGACCCAGCCCAGGTTCCCGGTTTCTGGGCTGACGGTACGGCCCGGGGCATCGCCTCCCGGCGGCAGGATGCTGACGCCCAGGCCGGCGGAGACCAGTCCCCGGACCGTGTGCGAGTCCTGGCTTTCGAACGCGATGCGCGGCCGGTAGCCGGCCTCGCGGAACAACGCATCGGTGAGCGAACGCATGCCGTACCCGGGCCCGAGCGCCACGAAGGGGTCTGCCTTGATATCGGCGAGCTTGGCGGAGGGCTGCGCGGCGAGGGGGTGGCTGTGGTGCACCACCAGGCGGAGCGGCTCGCGGTACAGCGGCGCCGAGGTCAGGTTCCGGCCGGCCGGCGCTACGGGAGCCGTCAGTGCCAGGTCCGACTCACCCGAGGCCAGTTCGTCAAGGCAGGCGTTCCGGGCGCCCTGGCTCAGCGTGAAGGCAGCGCCGGGATGACGGGTCCGGAAGGCACTGATCAGGAGCGGCAGGGCTGCCTCGCCGAACGTGTGCTGGAAGGAGAGGGAAATCCTTCCCCGCACCACGTCCGACTCGTCGCGGACGAGGTCCAGTCCCGCCTGGAACGCCGTGAGGGCCTGCTCGATGTACGGCAGCAGGGTGCGGGCGGCGGGTGTCAGCCGGACTCCCCTGCCGTCCCGGACCAGGAGTTCGGTACCGACGACGGCGCTCGCCCGGGCCAGGGCGCGGCTCACCGTGGACTGGGGTACTCCGAGCAGTTCCGCGGTTTCCGTGACGTGCTCGGTGCGCCCCAGCTCAGCGAGCACGGGCAGGAGCGGCAGCAGCTGCACGAGCTGTTTCTGGTCCGGTTCCACGGGCCGGCCTCCTTCCTGCTCGCCGCCGGCCCAACTAGGTAGCGCCAAGTGTCGTTTTGACGACCCGTAACGACACTTGGCGCTACCTAGTTGGGAAAAAGCCGCCGAGCTTGGGAAAAGCATGCGAAATTGCTATCAGTTTTACACAATGCATGCATTGGATGCATCTATGCGGGAAAAGCTAGGCTGGCCGCATGGCACACATCGTCCGCCCGGACAGCACTCCGTCCCCGCGCTGGAACGGACATGCAAAGGGCTCGACGGCGTACGCCAGGATCCTCGCCGGCCTGTCCTTCGCGGGCGTGGCCACCTTCGCCCAGCTTTACTCCACCCAGGCCGTGCTGCCGATCCTGGCCTCAGACCTGCGGGTCAGCGCGGCGGAGGCCGCCCTGACCATTTCGCTGGCCACGGTGGGACTTGCGGTGACAGTGATTCCCTGGTCTTTCCTGGCGGACCGGATCGGCCGGGTCCGGGCCATGGCGTGGGGCATTTCGATAGCCACAGTCCTTGGCCTGCTGGTTCCGCTGTCCACCAGCTTTGGCATGCTGCTTGCCCTGCGGCTCCTGGAAGGAATGGCGCTGGGCGGCATCCCGGCCATCGCCATTGCCTACCTCAACGAGGAAGTCACCAAAGCCCACGCGGCCCTGGCAGCCGGAAGCTACGTTGCCGGTACCACCCTGGGCGGGCTCGCCGGACGGCTGGTGGCCGGTCCGGCCGGCGAACTGTGGGGCTGGCGCGCGGCGGCACTGGCGGTGTCCATCCTTGCCACCCTCGCCGCCGTCGCCTTCCTCATCCTGGTGCCGAAGGCCCAGGGTTTTGTCACCGCCCCTGCCGCCGGGCTGCGTGGGGCGTTCCGGACGCTCGGCGGCCACTTGCGGAACATCCGGCTGCTCGTCCTTTATGGCCAGGCCTTCCTGATGATGGGCGGGTTCGTGGCGGTGTACAACTACCTGGGGTTCCGGCTTTCCGGCGACCCCTTCGGCCTTCCGGGAACACTGATCAGCCTGATCTTCCTGGCCTACCTGTCGGGGACCGTCACGTCGCGCTGGTCGGCGGGGCTGACCCTTCGCTTTGGCCGCCGGACTGTCCTGCTTGCAGGCCTGGCGTTGTCCACAGCGGGCCTTGCCCTGACGCTGACGCAGTCCCTTGCCTTGATCCTGGCCGGCCTGGTGGTGTTCACCGGCGGCTTCTTCGCCGCCCACAGCATCGGGGCCGGTTGGACCGGCGCCCTTGCCAGCACCGGCCGGGCCCAGGCCGCCTCGCTGTACAACCTGGCCTACTACCTCGGGTCCAGCATCATCGGCTGGGCCGGCGGCCTGGTGTTCCAGTCCCTTGGCTGGAATGCCCTGGCCGCGGCAGTCATGGTCCTTGCCTGCCTGACTGCGGCGGCTGTCGCCGTCGTCCATTCCGGTAAGGAACGCGCCGCGGCCTAGAAGACGGCGGCACTGCGGTTCCGTCAACCAGGGTGCTCCCGTGAAGATTCTGCTCTCTGCCCGGGAAGCGGCAGCGCGAAATTCGGCGGCCAGACCGCACATTACCTGGTACCGCAGCCGGGCGCGGCTAGGATGAAACCCAGGATCGTCACGAGGAGCTGCAGTGAGCACGAATGCCAGGAACGCCAGGCCGGGAGCGCATCTGGAACCGCTCGACGCGATTGACGAGCGGCTCCTGGCGGCCCTGGTGGCCGATGCCCGGATCTCCAACAAGCAGCTCGCGGAACTGGTGGGAATCGCCCCTTCCACCGCCCTGATGCGCACCCGCGCCCTGTCAGAGCGGGCAATCGTCCAGGGCTACGAGGCTAAGCTCAACCTGTCAGCGATCGGCCGGTCCGTACAGGCGCTGGTTGCCGTGCGGCTCCGTGCCCATGACCGCGACCAGATTGACCGATTCACGGGCAGGGTGCCGCACCTGCCTGCCGTGCTGTCCACCTTCCACACCTCGGGCTCTGTGGACTACCTGCTGCATATTGCCGTCGCAACCACCGAGGACCTGCGGGACTGGGTGCTGGACAACCTGGCTACGGACCCCGTGGTGGGGCACACCGAGACAACGCTGGTGTTCGAACACATCCAGGGCAATCACGGTCCGTTGCCGGATTAGCAGGGCTGCCCGAACCTGCCTGCCGGAACGTGCCGGGGCAGGCTACCCGCGCCGCCCGATGAGCGCGAGCCGGAGCGTCACGGCCGACAGGATCAGTGCTGCACCGCCGCACAGCCCCACGAACCCGGCCACGGCAGCGGGCAGGCCGAAGACGCCGGCTGCCCAGCCAAGGCCGAGGACCGGCACCGCGCTGCCAAGGTAAGTGATGACGTAGACGGTGCTGACAATCTGTGCGTGCCGCGATGCCTCCACCCTGGCCGCAACGTCGTTGAAGACGGTGCGGAACGCGGTTCCCTGGCCCACACCGGCGGCAAGGGCGGCGGCCACCAGCAGCACGGGACTGTGCCACGCTCCCGCCGCCCCCAGGAGCACGACGGACACGCCCATGACTGCCAGTCCGGCCGGAACCGTGTAGCGGCCGCGGAGGGTCAGCAGTTGGCTCAGCGCGGAGGACGCCAGGGCGAGGCCGGCCAGGACGCCCACCAGGGGGCGGGAATCGGTGTGCAGCACCTGCGCAAAGTAGCCGGGGGCCAGCGACAGGCAGAATCCGAAGACCGCAAAGCTGAGGAATCCGACTCCGGCGGCAAGCCAGAAGGCTCCCCTCGCCTCGCGGGACACGGAAGGGCGGCGCGGCGCGAGGGCCTTCAGCGGCCGGGAGGGTGCGGGGAGGCTGATCGCGGGGCGGGCACGCAGCAGGAACAGCGGCACCAGGAGCCCGGCCAGGATCAGTGAATGGACATAGTACGGGGCTGTGGTGGCGCCCGGGAGGAGTGACAGCAGTCCCCCAATGACCGGCCCCGCCGCCACTCCCCCGGATGAGGCCAGCAACGTGAAGCGGGAGGCCCACTCCGGGCGGGACGGAAGGAGTTCGCGCAGGGCCGCGGCACTGGCACCCGTGGCCAGCGCAACCGCTGCCCCCTGCAGGGCCCTGCCCGCGCACAGCGCGGCGAGCGTCTCTGCTTCAGCGAAGAGCCACCCGCCGGCCAGTCCTGCAAGGACGGCCAGGATGAGCGCAGCCCGCCGGCCGATGTGGTCAGACCAGTGCCCGGCCAGCATCAGCGTGGCAACCAGGGACAGGACGTAGCTGGCGAATGCGGCTGTGACTCCCAGCGTGGACAGCCCCAGTTCGGCCTGCAGGAGGGGATACAACGGTGTTGCCAGGTTGGCGCCCACCAGGAGGGTGAAAATTACGGTTCCCGCCATCACGAGCCGGGTTGTGGTGGATGCATCCCACCCGGCGGAGGCAGCAGCCGGGGCCGGGCGCATGCGGAGTTCACTGAAGACCGTCATCGTATGCCGCCTCTGGTTCATACCGCGGTGGAAATCCTTGTGGGAGTCCGGCGCGGGGTGGATATCCGATGCCTTAAGAGTGCGTTAGTGCTGCTCCTTTGATCGGATTTTCGTGGAAGAATTGCGCAGGATCATCAATATTGCCGTCCGTGTGTGACTGAGAGTGACTATATGAACCAGTTGGACCCCACCGACCTCAAAATTCTCCTGGCAATGATCCGCGATCCCCGGATCCAGATCGGCGAACTGGCCGAATCGCTGGGCATAGCCCGGAACACGGCCCAGACCCGGGTCCGGCGCCTCCTCCGTGCGGGAGTGCTGCGGCCCGGCGGCCGCGAGGTGGACCTGGAGGCGGTGGGCTATGACGTGGTGGCCTTTGTGACCATCGAGGTCTCCCACCGCGAACTGGACGGCGTGGTCGCTGCGCTCCGGTTGATACCCCAGGTCCTGGAGGTCCACGAAATCTCGGGCCGTGGGGATGTCTGGTGCCGGGTGGTGGCCACAGACACCCACAACCTCCAGTCCTCCCTCCGGCAGGTCCTGAGGATCAAGGGCGTGATCCGGACCGAAACGGTCCTGGCGCTGCACACCCACATCCCCTACCGCACCGAGCCCCTCATCAGCGGCCTCGCCAGGGCGTCCAACACCTGACCACGGCCGGGCGGCTAGGATTTCCAGAATGGATTGGCTCTCATACGTTTCACAGATCAACTGGCTTGCCGTGCTGCTCGCCTTCGTCGCAAGCATGGCCATCGGCTTTGTCTGGTACATGCCTGCAGTGCTCGGCAACCGCTGGATGGCCGCGATCGGCAAGACGGAGGACGACCTGAAGAACATGGGCGGCGGCGCCGGCATCTGGCTGCCGATGATGGTGGCTGCGGCACTGACGGCGATCCTGCTGGCTGTCCTGATCGCCAGGCTTGGGCTGGACAACGCCCTGGCCGGCGGCTTGTTCGCCCTGGTTATGGGGCTGGTCTTCCGCGCAGGCGGCCACGTCATCCACAACGGCTTTGCAGGACGCCCCGCAGCCGTCACCCTCATCGATTCCGGCCACGACCTGGTGGCGATGGCGGTCTCCGGTGCGATCATCGGAGGAATGTCCTGATGGCTGCACGCCCCTCGCCCGGGGCCCGGCGCCCATGACCATCATCGACAATGCCGTCTATGTGGACGGCGTACGCCACGTGGAACCCGAGAGCCTCGAGCAGACCTTTGACATGCTTGCGCACCACGGTGGAATGGCCTGGATCGGGCTGTACCGGCCCACGCCTGAGGAAATGGCGGCGGTGGCAAGCGAGTTTGGCCTCCACGACCTTGCGGTGGAAGACGCCATCTCCGCGCACCAGCGCCCCAAACTGGAGCGCTACGACGACAGCCTGTTCACGGTCCTCCGGCCCGCCCGGTACGTTGACGACTCCGAAAGCGTGGAATTCGGCGAACTCCATATCTTCACCGGCAAAAACTATGTGGTCACGGTCCGCCATGCAGAGATGGCCGGCGTGGCCCGAGTGCGGCGCCGCATGGAGGCCCGGCCCGACCTCCTGCGCCACGGGCCCGAAGCAGTCCTGTACGCACTGCTGGACCGCGTGGTGGATGACTACGCACCTGTGGTGGCCGGACTCGAAAACGATATCGACGAGATCGAGGACCAGCTTTTCAGCGGCGACACCACGGTGTCCCGCCGGATCTACGAACTGGCCCGGGAAGTCATCCAGTTCCAGCGGGCCATCCATCCGCTGCCGGACATGTTGCACCAACTTGAACGCGGATTCGAGAAGTACGGCGTGGAAACGGACCTGCGGCACAGCCTCCGCGACGTTGAAGACCACGTAGAGCGCGTGATCTCCCGGGCGGATTCCTTCCGGGACCTGCTGCAGAACGCGCTCACCTTGGACGGCACCCTCACCGCAAACAGGCAGAACGAGGCCAGCGCCGAACAGAACGAACAGGTGAAGAAGATCTCCTCCTGGGCCGCGATCTTCTTCGCGCCGTCTTTCGTTGCCGGTGTGTACGGGATGAACTTTGACCACATGCCTGAGCTCCACTGGGAACTGGGCTACCCGTTGTCCATTGGCATCATGATCGCGATGGCGGCCCTCATGTACGGCATCTTCAAAAAGAAGGGCTGGCTGTAGGCCATGGCCGCCGAGCCGGAGCGGCCAGCCCTCCCCGAGAGCCGCATCCTGGTGCCCGGCAGCAGCCGGCAGCTGGCGGTATACGGCCTCTTCCCGCCACCACCGGGCCGGCACCGGGCGGCACATGCCGGGTCCCGCGTCTTTGCCGCCAAGGCCTGCGAACCGGAACTGCTGTGGATCAGCTTCGACGAACTGTGCGCCCCGGGTACCTCCAGGGAAGACTATTCCCTCCTCGCAGCGGGGGCGGAGCTGTGGGTCATTGATGGTGTTCCGCCGCCTGAGCCATCGGATGCCGGTCCACAGGCGGAAGCATGGGAGCTCTTTGCTGCCGCACTTGGGGCAGCGGCGGCCCGCGGAACAACCCTGTTCGTGGTTGGTACCGCCCCGATGGACTGGGGTGCCGCGTCCGTGTCTGCGGATGACGCGCGGCTTCGGTCCGCATTGGCGGAGACCGCCCGGCTCCTTGCGAAGCTGAAGCGGGTGGAGTCCGATGAAACTGTTGCCGTGGAGGGCGTGTCAGGGAGTTAGTGTGCGGGCCTGGGCGCACCCTTCACCAGGTCGCGGCTGCCGGCGTAAGCGACCGCTGCCACGGCCAGGACGGCAACCACTCCGGCCAAAACCCACCACGCCACGAGGTAGGGGTAGGGACTGCCCTGCAGGTCGGCGAGGAAAAACTTCGTGAAGCTGTTGAAGGCGGCATGGAACAGGACAACAACCGGCAGGCTCGCCTGAGTGCTGTTGTACAGCCAGGCAAGCAGCACCGACTGCGCAAGGATATACACCGCAAAGGGCGTCAAAGGACGCTGGCCCGGGTCCGACACCAGTTCCGGAAGGTGCCAGGGAAACCACGCCAGCCCAATGATCAGCGCGGCCCGCAACGCGCTGTAATCCCGTTGCAGCCGCGGCAGCAGAAACCCTCGCCAGCCGAGCTCCTCAAAGGTGCCGACAATAACAATCGTGACGACGATCGAACCGGCAACCTGCAGCAAGTCAGCCGGCTCCCAGCGCGGAACCGGTGCCCCTGCGGCCACTGCAGCCCACAGGGCAAGGCCGGGGGCAACCAGCGGCATACCCAGTGCCACGCCGTACCACGCAGGGTTGACCCGCCAGCGTCCGAACTGGCGCAGAAGGCCCAGCAACTCAGGGCGGCCTCCCACGAGGAAAGCAACCAGGACCGCCGCCAGCCCCGGCCCGAAGGGCACCAGTGGACTGCTCTCCGGGTTCAGGAGCACCAGCGGCCAGATGGACCAGGAAATGACGTACGCCAGCCCAAGGTAAAGCGCAATGTCGTGCCGGGCCGCCCAATCCCGCAACCGGTGGCCGTGAACCGCCATCACAGACCTTCTTAGAGTCGTGCCTGAGTGAGGGTTAAGTCTGGCATTCAATGCTGCCGCCAGGCAGCCAACCATGCCCCCGATAAGACGTTAGGTAGGTCATTGGGGTTGGGGGTGGACCGCGTGGGACAACCGGTCAAGAGGCTCGGCCGCGCAAACCGGTGGCTGAATAAAATGAAGTGGCCCATGGTGCCGGGGGTTCCAGGGCAACCCCGGAGATCATCTGGCCAATTGACGAACCGGATTTCAGATCACATCCCCTGCCCGGGGGCTGCGTTGTGTGGAGCTAAGGAGATTCGAACTCCTGACCTCTTCGATGCGAACGAAGCGCTCTACCAACTGAGCTATAGCCCCGGATGGATTCGCCCCTGCAGGAGCGGCACCGGTGACCCTAGGCTACAAATTTTCCCGGCTTAATGCCAAACTGCAGCCTCCAACCCCGCACCAGCGTGCCGGTGGGATACGTAGGGCTTCGCCTGACGGCGCCCACCAGTCAGGCGCGGCGGCGCTGCAGGACGTCGTCGAGGTTGCTGAGGGCACTCTGCGCCTTGGACAGTTCCTGGCCCTCGGCGGCTGCCGGCGGCGCCGGCGGCGCGGCGGCAACGCCCTGCTTGAGGGACGGCTTGCCCGTGGCTTTCGGTGCCTCCGGGAGCTCCAGCGGCTCAGGCGCCGGGCGCTCGGCCTTGGCTGCCTCAACATAGACGGGTTTGGGAACCTCCACCGGTTCCCACGTGGACGGAGCAGCTGCACTGGCCGCGGAGCCGGCAGATGCCGCGCTTGAATCGCCCGCGGCAACCGCCACAGCAAGGGCGGCCTCACGCAGTTCCATGGCAGTCAGCGGCCTGATCCTGGGCTCGTGCGCCTCGGCGTCGAAAAGGGGGTTGTCCTGCTTCGCCGGAGCCGCTTCCGGCCGTGGCGGGAGGCTGGCAGCGGGTTTGGGCTGCCGGGCCGGTGCGGTCATGGCGGCCCGGAAGGCTGCGTTGACCTTTGCCCTCCTGTCCCGAACGGCCAGCCAGCGCAGGAGGACAACGGACCCGGCGGTGAGCGCCAGGCACGTCAGGGGAAGGACAGGAGCGCCCAGCCCGAAGAGCAAAAGCACACCGGAAACGAACGCGGTGACCAGCGACAGCAGCCCAACCAGGGCAATGCCGGTGCGGCCGTAGCGAATCCGGAACGTACCCCCGGTTGGGGAGCCGGCAGTGGCGGTCGCGGGTCCGGCACTCTTCCTGGTGTCCATGGCTTTCTCCTGCTGGGCGGCGACGTTCAATACCAAAGCGGCTGGCGGTTCCGGTGTTTCATCTGCTGCGGGCTCCGCCGCGAAATCGCCGGCGGGCTGGAACTGGTGCCTGCGGTTCCGGAGGACGTAGGGCGCAACCCACACAATCCAGAGCACGACGGCAACCACAAGGATCACTGAGCTGCTAAGGGGGAAGTCCACACTCAAAACCGTATGAGCATCCTGTCCGCTGCGGCAGCATTAGCTGCGGTGTGTCGTGGCGCAGCCGGCAAATCAATGGATTTATGACGGCCGTGAGGCGAGCCAGGGCCGGAGCAGCCCGTCCGGGACCTCTTCCGCGGTCAACGCGAACGACCGGTGGTCAGCCCACTCCCCGTTGATGTGCAGGTAGCGGGGCCGGTATCCCTCGTCCCGGAAGCCCAGCTTTTCCACCACGCGGAGGCTTGGTCCGTTCTCCGGCCTGATGTTGATTTCCATCCGGTGCAGGCCAAGTGTCCGGAAGCAGTGGTCCGTAACCATGGCCACGGCAGTTGGTGCAATGCCATGGCCTGCCCGGCCCCGGTCCACCCAGTAGCCAAGGGTCGCCATCATCGCTGATCCCCACACGATCGATGAAACGGTCAACTGGCCAATAATGGCGGGGCTCCCGGCGGTGGGAATCCGCTCGGTGATAACGAAAGGCAATGCAGTAGCCTGCGCTGCCTGCGTCTTCAATGACCGGACCATTTGCCGGTAGACCGGGAGGCCTCCGGCAGGATCCGGGTTGGAAGCTTCCCACGGAGCAAGCCACTCACTGTTGCGGGACCTGACCTCAGTCCACTCCTTCTTGTCCCGGTACCGGATGGGCCGCAGGACCAGATCCCCGCACTCCAGGGTTACGGGCCAAATGGGACCAGCGCGCACGGCGCTACTTGGACAGGCCGGCGGTGAACCCCGGCAGCCACTCCCGCAAGCCCGGCCCCAGGTCCTCGCTGTCAATGGCGAGCTGAACGCAGGCCTTGAGATAGCTGAGCTTGTCCCCGGTGTCGTAGCGGCGCCCACGGAACACAACGCCGTACACTCCGTATCCCTCGCCTTCGCCGGTCGCCAGTTCCTGGAGGGCGTCCGTCAGCTGGATTTCGTCTCCGCGCCCGGGGGCGGTGCGTTCCAAGACCTCAAAGACGGCAGGGTGGAGGACGTAGCGGCCGATCAGCGCAAGGTTGGACGGCGCCTCTTCGGTGCTTGGCTTCTCCACCAGGCGGTTGACGCGAACGTAGGATTCGCCGTCGATCGGCTGGACGTCAGCGCAGCCGTAGGCGCTGATCTCGGACGGTTCCACTTCGATGAGCGCGATGACGGACCCTCCCGTTTCCGCCTGCACGTCGATCATGGTGCCCAGCAGTTCGTCCCGGGCATCGATGAGGTCATCGCCCAGCAGCACGGCAAAGGCTTCATTACCAACGTGCTGCTTCGCGCGCAGCACGGCGTGGCCCAGTCCGTGCGGGTCTCCCTGCCGGACGTAGTGGATATCGCCCAGCTTGCTGGCGGCCTGGACGGATGCGAGTTTCTCGGTGTCCCCCTTGCCCTCAAGGGTGGATTCGAGGGACGGCACGCGGTCGAAGTGGTCTTCCAGTGCCCGTTTGTTGCGCCCGGTGATCATGAGGAGGTCGTGGAGGCCGACGTTCACGGCTTCCTCAACCACGTACTGGATGGCAGGCTTGTCCACGACGGGGAGCATTTCCTTGGGCATCGCCTTGGTTGCCGGCAGGAACCTGGTACCGAGTCCGGCGGCAGGAATGACGGCTTTGCGAACTCTCGGGTTACTGGTAGTCACCGGACTAATCTAACGTCAGCGTCAAGCATTCAGTAAACAACGGAGCCAGCGGCCCCTGCGGGCACCCGACGGATGAACCACACGGATAACCGGCCGCCGGCGCGCGGCAGTATGGAGGAAACACATGACGCTTGAGGAAACGAAAGCAGCCAAGGACCTGATCCGTGCTGCCCACCGCCGCCGAAGGGCTGCGATGACATTGCTGGAACGCGAGGAGGCCGGAACCGCCCTGGCCAAGCATGGCGCGGCGTGGGCGGCTTCGGTGATGCCGGCAGAGGAGGCCACGGTGTGCGTCTACCTGGGCGTCGGCGCGGAACCGCCCACGCTGCCGCTGATTGCAACACTGCACCACGACGGCCACAGGGTTCTGCTTCCCGTCTGCGAACCAGGGCGTGAACTGGGATGGGTCTTCTGGGCGCCGGGCATTGAGCTGGCACGCAGCAGGTTCGCCCCGATCCTGGAACCGGTCGGGACCCGGCACGAGATTGAGGTTGCCGGCCAAGCCGCTGCGCTGTTTATCCCTGCCACGGCCGTCGATCTCGCAGGCAGCAGGATCGGCCAGGGCGGCGGCTACTATGACAAGTTCCTGGGCCACCTCGCGTCCGCCGGGAAGCATATTCCCCTTGCCGCAGTTCTTTATGACGGGGAATTACTGCCCGCCGGCGCGATTCCGGTGGAGGAATTCGACCGTCCCGTGCCTGGCGTCGTGCTTCCTTCCGGATTCAGGGACCTGGTGAACGCCGCCTGACCGCAAAATCCGGGCGCAGGGGAATGCTAGAATTGGCACTCAGGCCCTGTGACTGCTAATGGGACATCCAGTTGGATCACCAAGCGACAGTCCGGGACCTCTCGTTTGCCCAAGAGGAGGAGCACCAGTGCCAACGTATGCCTACGCCTGCAAGGATTGCGGTCATGCCTTTGACATCGTCCAGTCGTTCTCGGACAGCTCTCTGACGTCCTGCCCCGAGTGCCAGGGTGCCCTGCGCAAGAAGTTCAACAGCGTGGGCGTCGTCTTCAAGGGTTCCGGCTTCTACCGCACGGACTCCCGGGACGCCAAGGGCAGCACGGTTTCGGCTACTCCCGCTGCTCCTGCCGCGGCACCGGCACCCGCGCCGGCCGCTTCGGCCCCCGCCGCTGCCAGCTGACGCACGGTCCTCGACTCAAAGCCCGCCTGGCGGTTGGGCAAGGTTGTCCACATACCCGCTCAGGGCACTGCCGTATCTCTTTGCGCCGCCCCTAGCGTAGGCACATGCCTTCATACCGCCAGTCCAGCCGGAACACCTCAAGCGCGCCACATCCCGGACTCTTCCGGAAACCGCGGCTGCGGCGCCGCCCTGGCAGGGTCCGCGGCTCCGGCCGCGTTACAGGCAGGCGTCCTCCCGCGCGCTTCGCGGGCTGGCTGAGCCGCAACAGGCGCCTCGCTGTCGCGTTGCTGCTCTGCGCCGCGGCCGCCATCACAGTGCACCAGCTCACCCCCGCCCCGGTCTACACGGTGACGGCGCTGACCGCCGCGAGGGATCTCCCCGCCGGCGCCGCACTATCGGAGGCAGACCTCGCCGCTGCACAGGTTCCGCCCGGCATGATCGCCAGCGGATTCCTCAAGGAACCGGGTGAGGCGGCAGGCAAGCAGCTCGCGGCGCCCCTGCGCAAGGGTCAGCTGCTCACGGATGCCCAGCTTGTCGGTCCAGGCCTCCTGGCCGGCACTCCCCCGGGATCCGCTGCCGTACCCCTACGCATGGCCGATCCGTCATCCATCCAGCTGGTCTCCCCGGGGCAGCTGGTGAACGTGGTCCTCACCTCGGCCAACGGCTTCGACCAGCAGGACCCGCCCCAGATCCTGGCCTCCGGCGTGCCCGTGCTGTGGACCTCCGGCCAAGGCGGCCAGACTGGACAGTGGCTGGGTACCGCCGAGACAGACGGCCTGATAGTCGTGGCCGCCACCGCGGAACAGGCAGCCCGGCTCGCAGGCGCCTCCACCCAGGGCAAGCTGTTCTTCGTGCTGGTGGCGCCGTGAAGACCTCAGCCCCAGTGCGGCGGTTTCTGCTCCTTCAGCCAGGCGTCGTGGTCGTCGTCTTCCCGGTCGCCCCAGGCGCGGGGGTCGTCCTCGGAGGCCTTGTTGGGCACGGCCGGCCCCGCGGGCAGCGCAGAACTGTTGGGCCCCGTGCCGGGTGTTCCGTCCAGGTCCTGTCCGGCATCAGTTTCGGCGGGCTGCCCGGCGTCTGGAGCGTTGTCTTCTTCGCGGTCCTGGGGCATGGTGCCCGCCTCCTTGCTGTCCTGGTCTTCGGCCTTAGTGGGATCATCGCTCTGCGCAGCGGGCCGGCTTTCAGGGGCTGGCCCGGAGTCGCCCTGGCCAGCATCAGCCATAGCCGCCCGTTCCCGCTCGCCCTGGCTTTCGGCGTCGATCCCGTTGAGCGCCTGGTCCACATCGTCGTCCAGGAAGGCGACGGACGCGGCGGCACGCCCGGAAAGGGCCATCTTCTCGAGTCCCAGGTACCCGGCAATCCTGTCGGCGCAGGCGGAGGGATCGGTGAACACCTCGATGGTCCACAGCGGCATGTAGCGCCATCCCAGGCGCTCCAGCAGCTGCGGGCGCAGCCGGCTCCGCTCCCGCACACTCATGGTCCGGTACTGCTCCGTGCCGTCCGATTCAATCGCAACCGGCCACGGCAGGTCCGCGTGCTCCTGCCCCATGGTGCTGAGGGGATCAGCGGCGGCAACCACGTCGATGGCGCCGTCATACTGATGCCACACCCGTGCGCCGCGGGCCCGCAGGCGGTCCCCGAGGTCGGCAACCAGGGGATCTGCCCCCAGCGCCTGCTCGCTGGCCGCAGCCCGTGATGCAGGAGTTCCGAGATCAGTATTCCCCGCAATTTCACGGTCCAGCAGGGAGTACAAGTCCACGGCGCCGTGGCTCAGCCTGGTGTGGTCCAGGTCCTCGGGCCGGAAACAGGTAAGGACGTGCAAGGACCGGCGTGCCCGCGTCATGGCCAGGGCAAACTTCTCCCGGCCGCCCTCGGCGGAAAGCGGCCCGAAGTTGTGCAGGGCGCGGCCGTGCGGGGTGCGGCCAAAACCGGGCGAGAAGATGACGTGATCGCGCACCAGTCCCTGCGCCCGTTCCAGGTCAACCACCCGGAAGGACTCGGGGCCGGCGCCGAAGAACCCGGCCAGGCCGGGGTAGTTGGGCAACTGCAGCCGGATGGACTCCCCGATCCGGGCCGCATGGCGGAGGCTGGCCGTGACCACGGCCAGGGACGTACGCGGGCGGAGCCGTGCGTGCTCGAAGACCAGCTGGACAACGCGGTTGACTTCCGCCACCACGGACTCGACGCCTTCGTGGTCGGCGCTCGGCAACCCGGTGCCGTCCGGGAGGTATTCAACCAGGAGGGAACGGTCAAGCCCGGTGGCGGACTGGCCTTCCGGCAGCCGCCGCAGGCCGCCGTCGTAAAAATTCTTGCTGAGCTGCAGCACAAGGTCCTCGTCCACCGCACGGTAGACAAAGTTGAGCCGCCACACGGGAAGCACCTGCGACAGTGCGCTAAAAGCACTGTCCACGCGGTGGTGCGCTGACTCTCCGGGTGCGAGCCTTTCCACTCCCACCGTGAAAGTCCGGGGGCTGGCGATCCGCGCGTCACCGAACGCGATGACCTGTTTGGCCCGGGCAACGGACGGCAGCACAGCCTGGAGGGACGTCGCTTCCGCGTCCAGGATGACCACCGCGTCGAAGTGCTGTTCCGCCGGCAGCAGGCCGGTCATCAGGTAGGGGCTGACGGACCAGACCGGGACCAGCGTGCCGATCAGTTCCGGCGCCTGGGCCGTCAGCGACGGCAGGGATACCCGTCCGTCCTTGAGCAGGCTCCGGAGGAGATCCGCCTGGCGGGGATGGGTGGCGAGGGCGCTGCGCCAGCGCTCTGCGAGGTCCCAGCGAAGGCGCGCGGCACCGCTGGCGATGTGGGCGTTGTCAGCCAGGCGGTACTCGGCCTCCAGCCTGCGGAGGGCGTCGCCGTCGGACATTGCCAGGTAGTCGTCGCCGCTGATCATTGCCTCGAGCGCCGACTGCCACCACGCGAGTTCAAGCTCGGCGGCAACCGAGCCGGCCGGAACTTCCCGCTCCGCGAGGTCGGCCAGGAGCTCGCCCAGGCCGTGCTCACGCATGTTCTCCACCAGCAGCGTGCGCTCCGGAAGTGTCTTCAGTGTGTCCGTGTCCGCCACCAGCCGTTCGAGGCGCTCCATCAGCTCTTCGTACCGGACCGTGGCGAGCGAGCCGCCGGCCGCCGTGTGCCGGAGGGCCTCCCCCAGACGGGCAAGGTCGCTGTCCAGGGACCTGTACATGGCGTTCATTTCGGCGAGCCCCGACGGAACGGCGGGATGCCGCTGGGTGGTGGCATAGCCTGCCCACAGTGCCCGCTGCTCCTGGACCAGGAGCAGCGAGGTGTGAAGGTCGGCGATGTGGACTCCGGGCCTGACGTACTCCTTCGCCACCCTGCGCAGCCTTGAGCGCTGCATGGACGTCATGTCGATGCCGCGTTCCTTGCGCCAGGATGAGGGCGCGGTGGCGGAAATAAGGTCGGTGACCGGACGGTCGAAGATGTCCGGTGTGAACTTGTCCAGGCTTCCGCGTACCGCCACCAGGAGCTCAAGCTGCTCGCCCCACTCGGCGAAGGAGGCACCGAGCCGGATTTCGGCGTGTTCGGCAACTGCCTTCATGCGGTCGCGGAGGGCGGGCAGGCTCTTCTCCACGGAGCGGACCAGATCCTGGGCTTCCTCGGTCTCCTTCCGCGTCAGCAGCCGGGCGCCATGCCAGGGGCTGGTGGTGGAGGCCTTGCTGAAGCTGCCCAGCTCCGCCGCACGCTTGAGCCTGCCTGCGAGCTCCTCGCGGTCCCGGATGTTGTCCAGGACGCTCCGCTTCAGCCGCACCGTGGTGGCCGGCGCAGGGTGGATTGACGTCAGCTCCGCCAGCGACTGCATGGCCTGGTACGGCGAGCATCCCCACCGCTGGCGGACGTTGTGGAGCGAGGCCACATGGTCCATCAGGGCGTGGCGGTGCTCGGTCAACGTGCTGTGGAGGTTTCCAAGCTGTGGTTCCAGCGACTTTTCGTTGCGGACAATCGCACGGACCAGCTGGGCCTTGAGCTGCTGGGCGGTGACGTTCCCCGACAGCTGGAACAGGATGGACTCCAGGCCCAGGCCTTCCAGCTGGCCGGACACTTCATTGAGGCTGGCGCGGCGGTCCCCGACCACCAGCACAGTCTTTCCGGCATCCACCAGCGCACCGATGGTGTTGATGGCTGTCTGCGTTTGTCCGGTACCCGGCGGGCTGCTGACAACCAGGGAGTCGCCGGCACGGGCAGCGTCAATGACGTACTGCTGGTCGGTGTCCGCGTCCAGCAGGAGCAGCTCGTCCTTGGGGTGCCTGCTGTCCAGGGAAGGGAAGCGGGAGGGGTCCGGCTGCTCCACGTCCACAATTTCGCCGCCGCCCGCAGTGGCCAGGGCGGAAATAAGCGGGTTGGAGTCGTTGATCCAGGGGTCGTCCAGGTTGCCGGAGAGGTCGGCGAAGGTGGAGACCAGCAGGTTGTGCTGCGCCTCGGCGCCATGGATGGGCCTGATCAGGGTGCCGAGCCGGTCCAGGACGGGCTGCGGATCGAAACGGGCGGTGCTGTAGGCCAGCCGGGTGACGGCATTGACGTCGAAGACGATGCCGTGGATGTTCTTCAGGTGCCGTACCAGCGCGGGGTTGATATGCGCCTGCTCCGTCAGCTGGAGTTCGTAGTCATCCTCCCCGGGCCGGACCGTCAGCGAGATGGCGGTGAGCATGACCGGCGCCGAGATGCGCTGCGGTTTGCCGCCCACGGCGGACGTCCACACAACGGTGCCGGCAGAGAGGTAGCCGGCGTCGATGCCGCGGTCGTTGGCCAGCTCGAAGATCTTCGAGCGGATGTTCCGGGAGGCCCGGGCTGCCACCACGTACTGCTGCCGGTCCCGGATCAGGGTGGAGAGGCGCGTCTTGCGCCCGGCCATCAGCTGGGCCAGGCCGGAGGGGTGCGCGTGCGTCAGGTCGATGGAGCCTTCAGGCGTTTTGGTGAAGCGCAGCATCGTGTCTGCCCCGGTAACGGGTTTGAGCCCGGACAGCCATTTGCGGAGCTCCTCGGAGCCCTCCGGGTGGCCTTGACCAACTGACACTTCTGCCTTCTTTTCTGCGTTTACACGTGACGTCCTGGACCATACCGGCATAGGTTCGAGCGTAGCCGCTAAGACGGCGGGACTGAGAGACCGCAACACGTGATGGGCCTAATTTGCGGAGGTTTTTGCCCCGGGAACACCAGTGGCCGGCTCCCTTGGCGGAAGCCGGCCACTCAGGATGCTATTCCCACTCGATGGTTCCCGGCGGCTTGCTGGTGACGTCCAGCACCACACGGTTCACGCCCTCCACCTCGTTGGTGATCCGGTTGGAGATCCGGGCCAGCAGTTCGTACGGGAGCCGTGACCAGTCCGCCGTCATGGCGTCCTCGGAGGAGACCGGACGGAGCACGATCGGGTGTCCGTAGGTGCGGCCGTCACCCATGACGCCCACGCTGCGGACATCCGCCAGCAGGACGACCGGCATCTGCCAGACTTCGCTGTCCAGGCCGGCTGCGGTGAGCTCGGCGCGGGCGATTGCATCGGCCTTGCGCAGCAGGTCGAGCCGTTCCTTGGTGACCTCGCCGACGATGCGGATACCGAGGCCGGGGCCGGGGAAGGGCTGGCGGCCAACGATCTCCTGCGGCAGGCCAAGCTGGGCTCCGACGGCGCGGACCTCGTCCTTGAAGAGTGCACGCAGGGGTTCGACGAGTTCGAACTGCAGGTCCTCGGGAAGGCCGCCCACGTTGTGGTGGCTCTTGATGTTCGCCGCACCTTCGCCGCCGCCGGATTCGACGACGTCCGGGTAGAGGGTGCCCTGGACCAGGAACTTGATCTTCTCGCCGTGGGCTGCAGCCTCGGCGATGATGGCAAGTTCAGCTTCTTCGAAGGCGCGGATGAATTCGCGGCCGATGATCTTGCGCTTGGTTTCGGGATCGCTCACCCCGGCCAGGGCGGACAGGAAGCGTTCCTGTTCGTTGGCGACATACAGCTTCACGCCGGTGGCCGCCACGAAGTCGCGCTCCACCTGTTCGGCTTCGCCCTCGCGCAGCAGGCCGTGGTCCACGAACACACAGGTGAGCTGGTCCCCGACGGCGCGCTGGACAAGCGCGGCGGCGACGGCGGAGTCCACGCCCCCGGAGAGGCCACAGATGACCCGGGCGTCGCCGACCTGCTTCCGGATCCGCTCCACCTGCTCGTCGAGGATGTTGCCCGTGGTCCAGTTGGGTTCCAGCTTGGCGCCCTTGAAGAGGAAGTTCTCCAGGACCTGCTGGCCGTAGGCGGAGTGCTTCACTTCGGGGTGCCACTGCACTCCGAACAGGCCTTTGTCCTCGTTGGCGAAGGCAGCCACTTCGGCGCCCGCCGTCGTCGCAAGGACCTCGAAGCCCTCCGGCGCCTCGTGCACGGAGTCGCCGTGGCTCATCCACGTGTTCTGGTGCTGGGGCATGCCCTCCAGCACGGAACGGCCCTCGCCGAGGATGGTGGTTTCAGTGGAGCCGTACTCCCGCAGCCCGGTCTTGTCCACCTTGCCGCCGAGGGCGTTGGCCATTGCCTGGAAGCCGTAGCAGATGCCGAAGACGGGGACGCCGGCTTCGAAGAGGTCGGCACCGACGCGGGGGGCGCCGTCGGCGTAGACACTCGAGGGGCCGCCCGAAAGGATGATGGCGGCGGGATTTTTGGCCAGGAGCTGCTCGGTTGTGTAGGTATGCGGAACCACTTCCGAATACACATTCGCTTCCCGGACGCGGCGGGCAATAAGCTGCGCGTACTGGGCACCGTAGTCAACAACCAGCACCGGCTTCTGGGAAGTCTGGGATGCAGTGGGAGTAGTCACCGTACTAGCCTACTGGGCGCCGTTGCACCGGCGCATCTTGAGAAGCCGGGCTGTGACGGAGCGAACTGTCAGCGCCCGCATTGCCGCCCGGCAGCCGGTCAGTAGCGCTGGGGCGCCCGGGGGTTCGCCGCGAGCTCGGCTTCCACCTCGGCGTGGAACTTCTTTTCGACGATGAAGGAGAGGAACGGGACCACGCCGCCGAGGGCCAGCAGGATCAGCTTGAGGAACGGCCAGCGCATCAGCGCCCAGAGCCGGAAGTTGGACATCAGGTACACCACGTACATCCAGCCATGGACAATCAGGACTGTGACAGACAGGTTGACCCCGCCCTCAACCCCCTTTGGCTCGGCATCAGCGAAGCCGAACCCAAAGGGCTCGCCCGTGACGGCATTGGTTCCCCCGGCGAAGAGGGACTGCCCGAAGCCGTAACGGGCAACCAGTTCGGCGCACAGCAGCAGCAGCATGCCACCGGTGAGATAGGCGAGCACCTTGTAGAACTTCAGGGCCGAGCGGATCTGGGCTTCGGTTCCGCCAAAACGGCGCTTCTTGCCGCCTGCTTTAGGGCCTGCATTTATGCCTGTGTCAGTGCCTGAGGCAGACGCTGGGTTTGCCGGTTTAGGGTCAATCATGGTTGTACCTTTTGCTGGTTGTGGTCTGGGTGCTGGTTGTCTTCATCGCTGTCCTCGAGGCTTTCTTCAAGGTCGCGGTGGTAGTCGTCCTTCACGAGCCGCCACCAGATGAAGAGGGCAAAGCCGGCGAAGACCACCCACTCGAGCGAGTAGAAGAGGTTGAGCCAGTTGATCTGCTGCGCGGGCGGCTGCGGGCCGATGTCCAGGGGAAGAATCTCACCCGGCACCGCGGCGGCGCTGAGGTCCACGCCGTCGGCTACTTCGGCGGTGGCGGCCACGAACCCGGGGTAGCTGCTGACCTCCCAGTAGTTGATCAGCTCTGCCACGGACACCGCCGTCGCCTCACCTGGTTTTGGTGCCGTCCCCGGGACGGGCGCCTCGGACGGCAGAAGCCGCCCGGTCAGTTCAAGGGTGCCCGACGGCGGTGCGGGGGCGTCGCCGGGTTCCGCCACCCAGCCGCGGGCCACCGGGATCCAGGTCTGCGGTGAGGCTGCGGCGCCGGTCAGGGCGGGTGCCCCGTCGACGGCGAACGCGGACACCACCCAGTAGCCTGTCTTGCCGTCATGCAGCCGCCCCGGCACCAGGAGCTGTTTTGCGGGGTCGTAGGATCCCTGCGCCGAGACCATCTGGTCCGCATCGGTTCCGTGGAAGAACTCGCCCGGCTGGAGGGTGTCCGTCAGCGGCTGGACCTGCTCGGTGGCCGGGTTGGTGGGCACTTCAGGCTGGGTGGAGCGCCCGAACTGCCACTGGCTCAGCAGCACGAAGACCCCGGACACAGCGATCGCGAAGACAAAACCGGCGATCCATCGGGGCTTAAGGGCTGTTTTCCACACGTCTTAACCGTACTTCGTAGCGCTGTAGAACAACTAAACGCGAGGCCAGGGGCGGGGTCCTGCCTCCTCGCCGGACCAGTGGCGCGGTCCGGTCAGTGATCGAAGAACACCAGGCTGGAGTTGATGAGTTCGGCGATCATGTCGGGATCGTAGGCCCGGCGCAGCGACTCCCGGAACGATTCCTTGGAGAGGGACCGGGCCAGCGTGGCCAGGACCTCGAGGTGGTCGGAGAACGAACTCGCCGGGGTGGCAATCAGCAGGATCACCGTGGCCGGACCGTCCGCGGCACCGAAATCGAGGGCGTGCCCGTATTTGGTGATTCCGACCGCGATCGAGGTGCGGGAGACGAACTCGCTGCGGGCGTGCGGCAGGCCGATGCCGCCCGGCAGTCCCGTAGCCAGCTGGTGTTCCCTGGCGTTCACATGCTTGAGGAAGCCGTCCAGGTCCGAGATCCGCCCGGCGGCGTGCAGCCGCTTGGCGAGCTGGGTGGCGGCGTCGACCTTGTCCTTAGCCTCCAACTCCAAAATCACCATATCGGGCGTGGTGAGCTCGGCATCGTACCGGTCAAGTGGTTCGGCCAAGGCGTATCCCTTCAGTCAGCGTTGCTGGTGCCGTGAATCCCTCAGCGCAGGGGCACGATGTCTTCCACGCCCAGGCGGGCGGCGTCTGCGGATTCGTCGTCCGGCTGTTGCTGGCTGAGGCGTTCGGCCTCCACCCGTGCGATGTAGTGCCGCACTTCGTTTTCACGCTGGGCGTCACTCCAGCCAAGGACGTCACCCATTAGTTTAGCGACAACAGGCACGGCGGACACTCCGCGGTCCCAGGCCTCGATGGAAATCCGTGTCCGTCGGGTCAGCACATCATGGACGTGGCGGGCACCTTCGTGGGTGGCGGCGTAGACGGCCTCGGCCTGAAGGTAGTCGTCGGCGCCCGGAAGGGGCTCCGCCAGGGCCGGATTCTCCCCGATGATGGACAGGACCTCGGAGGTCATGGATCCGTAGCGGTTCAGCAGGTGCTCAATCCGGGCAACATGCACGCCGGACTCCTCGGCGGTACGGTTGCGGCGGTTCCAGGCCGCCCTGTAACCCTGCGCGCCAAGCAGGGGGATCGTCTCCGTGCAGCTGGGCGGCACGCGCTCATCCATGGTGCGGGTGGCCTCGTCCACGGCGTCCTTGGCCATGACCCGGTAGGTGGTCCACTTCCCGCCGGCCACCACCACCAGGCCGGGAACGGGATGGGCCACCACGTGTTCACGGGACAGCTTGGCGGTGGAGTCGTTCTCCCCGGCGAGCAACGGGCGGAGGCCCGCGTAGACGCCCTCGACGTCCTCGCGGGTCAGCGGACGCTTGAGGACCTTGTTGACGTGTTCCAGGATGTAGTCGATGTCCTTGCTGGAGGCGGCCGGGTGGGCCTTGTCCAGATTCCAGTCGGTGTCCGTGGTGCCGATGATCCAGTGCCGGCCCCACGGAATCACGAACAGCACGGACTTTTCGGTGCGCAGGATCAGGCCGACGGTGGACTGGAACCGGTCGCGCGGTACCACCAGGTGGATGCCCTTGGAGGCACGGACCTTCAACTGGCCGCGGTCGGTCACCATGGCCTGGGTTTCGTCCGTCCACACCCCGGTGGCGTTGATGACCTGCTTGGCGCGGATGTTGAACTGCGTCCCGTCCTCGTGGTTCACCACCTTGGCCCCCACCACCCGCTCACCTTCGCGGAGGAAGTCCACCACCTTCATCTGGTTGACGGCGTGGGCCCCGTAGTACGCGGCGGTCCGCACCAGGTTGGCGCAGTACTTGGCGTCATCCACCTGGCCGTCGTAGTACCGGATGGAGCCCACGAACGCGTCATTCTTGAGGCTGGGGGCAGCGCGCAGGGTGCCCCGGCGGCTGAGGTGCTTGTGGAACGGGACTCCCCTGCTGTGCCCGCTGGAGACGGACATGGCGTCATACAGCGCGATGCCGGCACCCACGTAGGGCCGCTCGATGAAGGGCTTGGTCAGCGGGTACAGGAAGGGCACGGGCCGGGCCAGGTGCGGCGCCAGTTCCGAGAGCAGCAGCCCCCGCTCCTGCAGCGCCTCCTTCACGAGGCCGAAATCGAGCATCTCCAGGTACCGGAGGCCGCCGTGGATGAGCTTCGAGGACCGGGAGGACGTACCGGCAGCCCAGTCGTTGGCTTCAACGATGCCGACGCTGAGGCCGCGGGTGACGGCGTCCAATGCTGCCCCGGTGCCAACGATGCCGCCGCCGACGATGAGGATGTCCAGTTCCTGGCCGGGGTCCGCCGTGGCGCGCAGCCGTTGGATGGATGCTTCCCTGGCTTCCGGGCCAAGGGCCCCGCCGTTAACAGGAAAATTCTTCATTGAACGCCTCCAGTGCCTCAAGTGCCGGTAGTAAAACCACCCTACTTGCTTGCGGCACGCTTGGGCAGGAGGGTGGCGGCGGGATACCGCCGCCACCCTCCCGGTTCCATGAGGAGAGTGTCAGTTTCCGGAGTACGGGGAAACCACGACGTCGACCCGCTGGAATTCCTTCAGGTCCGAGTAGCCGGTGGTCGCCATGGAGCGGCGCAGCGCGCCAATGAGGTTGGAGGTTCCGTTGGTGTGGTGGCCGGGCCCGAAGAGCACTTCCTCCAGGGGTCCCACGGTGCCCACGTTGGCGCGGTCGCCGCGGGGAAGTTCGAGGTGGTGGGCTTCCTGGCCCCAGTGCCATCCCTTGCCCGGTGCTTCTTCGGCCCGCGCCAGGGCGCTGCCGAGCATCACGGCGTCGGCTCCCATGGCGATTGCCTTGACGATGTCGCCCGAGGAGCCCATGCCGCCGTCGGCAATGACATGGACGTAACGGCCGCCGGACTCGTCCATGTAGTCGCGGCGGGCAGCGGCGACGTCGGAGATGGCGGATGCCATGGGCGAATGGATGCCCAGGGCCCGGCGGGTGGTGGTGGTGGCGCCCCCGCCGAAGCCCACCAGCACGCCGGCGGCACCGGTGCGCATGAGGTGCAGCGCGGGCGTGTAGCCGGCCGCGCCGCCCACGATCACGGGAACATCCAGCTCGTAGATGAACTGCTTGAGGTTCAGGGGTTCGTGGTCCTTGGAGACATGCTCGGCGGACACGGTGGTGCCACGGATGACAAAGATGTCGACGCCGGCGGCCACCACGGTCTTGTAGTGCTCCTGGGTGCGCTGCGGGGTCAGGGATCCCGCCACCGTCACGCCGGCCTCGCGGATTTCCGCCAGGCGGGATGTGATCAGCTCAGGCTGGATGGGCGCCTTGTACAGTTCCTGCATCCGTCCGGTCACGGCCGGGCTGTTGGTTTCATCCTCCAGCGCGCCGATCTCGTCCAGGATGGGCTGCGGGTCCTCGTACCGGGTCCACAGGCCTTCAAGGTCCAGGACGCCGAGGCCGCCGAGCCTGCCCAGTGCAATGGCGGTCTGCGGGGACATGGCCGAGTCCATGGGCGCCGCAATGACGGGCATGTCGAACTTGTAGGCGTCAATCTGCCAGGAGACGGAGACGTCCTTGGGGTCGCGGGTACGACGGTTAGGGACGATTGCAATGTCATCCAGGGAGTAGGCACGACGCCCACGCTTGCCACGGCCGATCTCGATCTCGTAAGTCACTGCTCTAGGTTATCCCAGCGGCCGTGATGTCCTTGTCTGTGCCGGACGGGCCGGCAGCGCAGGCTACGAGCCGCCCTGAACGCCGTGGGCGGCCTGCGATCCCGCCACCGCGGCCTGCAGGCACCGGCCGGAGCCCTGTTGGCTACAGTTGCCTTATGGGTTCACGGTGGGTATTCGACGGCCACATTGCCGGCATAGGCACGGCCTCCGGCCTTCGCGCCGTGGTGGGCATCTGGCAGGAGTCGCCCTTCGGGCCCTTTGCGGACGTGATGGTCCAGCAGCCCTCCGGCCACCGGCAGCTCCTGGCCCCCAGCCCGGAGGTGGCGGACTTCATCGCCGCCACGTACACGTTCGACGACGTCACGGAGGTGGACCTGTCGGCGCGGCTGGGCCACGGGACGCTGGAGGTCGACGCCGGTCCCCTGGCGATCAGCGCACGCCTCGGCGGGCGGGCCCTCCTGGGCAGGATGCTGCGGGCAGTCCCCCGGCGCCTTGCCGTGCACCCCGGCTGGCTGCACGCCATCAGTCCTGTCGCCGGGATCCTCAGCAGCGGCTCCCGGACCTCCGGCACCGCGGGCAGCGGCCGGCGGGAGTATTACGGGGTGAGCGACCTGCACACCATCACAGCCGCCGTCGTGAGCTGGAACGGCATTGACGCCGGCGCGCTGGCGCCGGTCCGCCCCGCGGTGACGTTCGGGTTCAGCAGTGTCCCGCCGCGTCCGGGCATTGCGCGGGTCCGCACAACGGTGGCGGAGTCCTAGACTCCGCCTGTTTCCGGGCTTGCTCCCGTGAGCTGGGATTCGAACATCCTGAAGTAGCGGCCGCGAAGCGCGACGAGTTCCTTGTGCGTCCCCTGCTCCACGATCCTGCCGTCCTCCAGCATGAACACGGTGTCCGCCTTCTCGATGGTGGCGAGCCGGTGGCTGATGGCGATGATGGTGCTGCTGCGGTCAGCGAAGAGGCGGGTGAAGATCCGGTGCTCGGCCAGGGCGTCGATGGCCGAGGTTGGCTCGTCCATCACCATGAACGAGGCATCCCGGTAGAAGTTCCGGGCCATGGCCAGACGCTGCCACTGCCCGCCCGAGAGTCCGCTGCCCTTACGCCCGCGCGGGTCCTCCATCCAGTTGCTGACATGGTTGTCCAGGCCGTTGGGCAGCTTGTTGATGAAGTCCAGCGCCTCGGCATCCGCTGCAGCCTTGCGGATGCGGGCGTCGTCGCGGGGCGAGTCGACGTCCCCGAAGTAGATGTTCTCCGCGGCCGTGGCGAACTCGTACTTGAGGAATTCCTGGCTCAGCACCGCGAGGTGCCGGTGCCACGAGGTGACGTCGACGGCGGCGAGGTCCACGCCGTCCAGCAGCACCTGCCCGGAATCCGGGCGGTAGAGCCCTGCCAGGATCCTGATCAGCGTGGACTTTCCGGCGCCGTTCTCCCCCACGATGGCGATGTGCTGGCCCTCGCGGATGGTCAGGCTGATCCCGCGGATCACCTCGATGTCGCTGCCCGTGTAGGTGAAGCGGATGTCCTTCAGCTCCACGGTCTTCGGTGCCTGCAGCAGCGGCGGGGCGTGCTCCGAATGCACGGGCATGGCCATGAACAGCTCGTAGTCCTTGAGGTTCGCCAGGTCCTCGTCGATGGAGCTGAGGGAGGACACCAGGTTGTTCGCCGTGGACAGCGCCCTGCTGACAATCTGCTGCACGTAGAGGAACTGGCCCACAGGCTGCGCGCGGGCGATGATCTGTCCCACCACCCAGACCAGGGACACCACTTCAGCGCCGTACTGGAGCGCATCGGCGGCGAGCTGCTTGGGGATGTACCGCTTCTGGTAGTCCAGCCGCCGGCGCTCGTCCGCGTCCCGCAGCCGGGACCTGAAATCCATCAGGTAGCCCACAATCCCGTACAGCCGCATCTCGGCGATGTGCTGCGGGCGGAGGAGGTTGGTCTCGATCATGCGGCGCTGCCGGCGTGAGTCCACCTGGGTGTTCCAGTGGGCGATCTGTTCCCGCGAAAGTTTGAACTGCAGGTAGACGCTGGGGACGATGGCGACAAGGACGATCACGGCAATCCACCAGCTCACCAGCAGCAGGGCGCCGACGGCGAGGATCACCGACACGAGCTGGGTGAAGATGGCGGCGATGCGGTCCAGGACGCGGGCGTAGGAGTCGGAGAACCGCTTGGCGCGGTCGTAGAGGTCTACGGTTTTTTTGTCGTCGTACCGCCAGAATTCCAGGCCCAGGAACCGCTCGTACATCTGGTCCCCCACGATGGCCCCCACCTTGAAGCTCATCAGCTGCTGGATGTAGCGGTCCACGCTGCTGAACGCGCCCCAGAAGAGCCCCAGGGCGGCGGTGATGATGACGTAGACGATCGCCCGCTGGCCGGCCTCGGCGTCACCAGCATAGGCAGCGGCCAGCGCCGTGGTGGTCAGGGCGGCGAAGTAGGTGGTGACCAGAGGAAGCACGGCCGAGATCAGCGAGCCGAGCACCTTCATGACCACGGCGCCAGGCGAGGCCCGGAAACTGACCCTCAGCACCTGGGCTACGGCCCGGGCATACGGACGAAGGGCCAGCCGCCGTGGCGGCTGGCCCTTCGTCGGGGTGTTCACCCGTTCAGGAGGCGTTGTCAGCGGGAACCGTAGTTCGGCGCTTCGACGGTCATCTGGATATCGTGCGGGTGCGATTCCTTCAGGCCGGCCGGGGTGATCCGGACGAACTTGCCGCGGGCCTTCAGCTCGGCCACGGTGGGCGCGCCGGTGTAGAACATGGTCTGGCGCAGGCCGCCCACCAGCTGGTAGGCCACCGAGGACAGCGGACCGCGGTAGGCCACACGTCCCTCGATGCCTTCGGGAATGAGCTTGTCATCGCCGGAGACGTCGGCCTGGAAGTACCGGTCCTTCGAGTAGGAGGTGTTCTTGCCGCGGGACTGCATGGCGCCCAGGGAGCCCATGCCACGGTAGGACTTGAACTGCTTGCCGTTGACGAAGATCAGCTCGCCCGGGGACTCGTCGCAGCCGGCCAGCAGGGAGCCGAGCATCACGGTGTCGGCGCCGGCAACGAGGGCCTTTCCGATGTCGCCGGAGTACTGCAGGCCGCCGTCGGCAATCAGCGGCACGCCGGCGGGAATGGCTGCCTTGGCGGATTCGTAGATGGCGGTGATCTGCGGGACGCCCACACCGGCCACCACACGGGTGGTGCAGATGGAGCCCGGTCCCACGCCCACCTTGATGCCGTCGGCGCCGGCGTCGATCAGGGCCTGGGCGCCTTCGCGGGTGGCGGCCTGGCCGCCGATGACGTCCACGTGCGCCGCCACGGGATCGGACTTGAGGCGTCGGATCATGTCCAGCACGCCCTGCGAGTGGCCGTTGGCGGTGTCCACGAACAGGGCATCGACCCCGGCGTCCACCAGTGCCATGGCGCGCTCCCAGCCGTCCCCGAAGAAGCCGATGGCTGCGCCCACGCGGAGACGGCCTTCGTCGTCCTTGGTGGCCAGCGGGTACTGCTCGGCCTTGGTGAAGTCCTTGGTGGTGATCAGGCCCTTGAGCCGGCCCTGCTCATCCACCAGGGGAAGCTTCTCGATCTTGTTGGTGGCCAGCTTGTGCGAGGCTTCCTCGCGGCTGATCCCCACGTGCCCGGTGACCAGCGGCATTTTGGTCATGACGTCGCTGACCAGCCGCAACGGGAAGTCGGACTCGGGGACAAAGCGGGTGTCGCGGTTGGTGACGATGCCGAGCAGGCGCATGTCCTCGTCCACCACGGGCAGGCCGGAGACACGGTACTGCGAGCAGATCTCGTCCAGCTCAGCAAGCGTGGCCTGCGGGCCGATGGTCAGCGGGTTGGTGATCATCCCTGACTCGCTGCGCTTTACCCGGTCCACCTGGTCCGCCTGGTCCTGGATGGACAGGTTGCGGTGGATGACGCCCAGGCCGCCCTGGCGTGCCATGGCGATGGCCATCCGTGATTCGGTGACAGTGTCCATGGCCGCGGACAGCAGCGGCGTGTGAACCGAAATCCGCTTGGAAATCCGCGAGGACGTGTCAGCCTCCGACGGGATGACCTCGGTGTGTCCGGGCAGGAGCAGGACGTCGTCGTAGGTCAGGCCAATGAAGCCAAAGGGGTTGTGTTCGGGCTCGGTCATGAGTGCGCCTCTTACCTTGGTTGCTGGACGGGTAGGGGTTGCAGCCGATGACCAGCCCGTCATTACGGGACTGGCCTGTGCAGGAAATGTTCCAGGACCGCCGCGGCAGGCGGGGACCCGGAGGCCGGAAAGTATTGAGTAAATATTAGAACCTCAGCGCCCATCCCCCTATTCCACGCGTGGAATGTGAGCAACCGCACTCCCCACCCTGCCCCGCAGATGCTGGGGAACAGTCAGCTCCAGCCTGTGGCGGCCAGCAGCCGCTGCTCGAACATGGGGATCATGCTTTCCACGTAGGTCCGCGTGAGGTGGTTGTCGTCCTTGTAGACGTAGACGTTGCCCACCACCCCGGGACAGATGCCCCGCGCGCAGATGAAGTCGCTGAGATCCATCAGGTGCAGTCCGTCCAGTTTGCCCCGGTAGCTTTCCAGCGGGGACGGTTCCACCAGGGATTCCTCCAGGGACACACTGCACTCCGGCGCGTCCGGGCCGTTGCGCTGGATGCATTCCGGCATGTTGAACGTAAAGCGCGGGTTGTCCCGGATGCCGATGACCTCGATCCCGGCCTCCGCGAACGGCTGCACCCCTTCCAGGTAACCCGGGACCTCGGTCTCGAACGGGGCTTCCTCGTGGGTCAGCGACGCCACCGTGAACACTGCGTCCGGCTGATGTTCCAGGACGTAGGCGGCGCTGGCCTGGTTGTAGGCGTTGCACTCCGCATTCCGTTCCAGGGACTCCGCCCCGAAGCGGCACGCCGGCATCAGCAGCGTCACCAGTTCCCAGCCCCGCGCGGCGGCAATCGGCGCCAGCGCACCCAGGTACTGCTGGGAGTGGGAGTCGCCCAGGACCACGATGCGCTTGGTTACCTCACCGTCCGGAACCTCCTGCCTGCATCCTTCGAGGATGGGGTTGCTGGTGGCGTTGGCACCGGTGCAGGGCGCGTGGATTCCAGCCCAGTCGTTGTCCAGCGCCGAGGGGCCGGGGATGATCCTGGCCTCCGGGGCGGGCACGGCGGCGTTCTCCGGGTTGAGCGCGGCGGCCCCTGGCGTGAGCTCCCTCGGCTGGGCCGCCGTCGCGCTTTCCTCTGCGGTGAGCGTGGTCTGCCAGACGGCCACGGGTCCGGCCAACAGCGCACCGCAGGCAGCGATAACGACGGCGGTGCGCCAGGCCCGGCGCTGCGGCCAGTGCCAGTCGCGCAGCGGCTTTTCAACGAAGCGCGTGGTGAGGACGGCAAGCACGATGGAGGCGCCCACGATGCCCAGGCCCTGGACCAGGTTGGGTGCCTCCACGCCGGTGGCGGCAAGCGCAAGCACCAGGACCGGCCAGTGCCAGAGGTACAGGGCGTAGGAATTGTCTCCCAGCGCCACCAGGGGCTTGCTGCTGAGGAACCTGTCCACGCCGAAGCGGCTGCCGGATTGTCCCGCGACGATGATGGCGGCGGCCGCCAGGGTGGGCCACAGCGCCACGAAGCCGGGGAACGAGCGGTCCACCGTGAGCAGCAGGCCGCAGGAAACCATGGCCGCCAGGCCTGCCCAGCCCAGGACCACACGGAGCGCCCGGGCCGGTTTGACGTAGGGCAGGGCCAGCGCCAGGAGCGAGCCCAGCGCGAACTCCCAGAGCCGCGTCCGGGTGTCGAAGTAGGCGTACGCCTGGTTGCCGGCGGTCTGCTCCACGGAGTAGGCGAGGGACACGGCGAAGACTGTGCCGAAGACCAGGGCCAGCAGCCCGCGGTAGGTGACCCGGGTGAGCGCGGGGATCCGGTGCAGCAGCAACAGCAGTCCGGCGGTGCCGGCAAAGATGAGGGGCCAGAGGATGAACACCTGGCCTTGGATGGACAGCGACCAGAAGTGCTGGAGCGGGCTGGCTCCGGCGTGGTCCTGGGCATAGTAGTCAACGGCAGTGTCCGCGAGCAGCCAGTTCTGGCTGTACAGCAGGGATGCCCAGGCCTGGTCCAGCACCTGCGGCCAGCGGCTCTGGGGCAGGATCAGCCACGTTCCGGCGAGGACTCCCAGGATGACCACGACGGCGGCGGGCAGCAGCCGCTTGAACAGGTGCAACCAGTGCCCAAGGAGCCCGAAAGGCCGCCCTGCCTCGGCTTTCCGGACAAAGGACAGGGTCAGCAGGAACGCGGAGATGAGCAGGAAGATGTCCACTCCCCCGGACACCCTGCCCAGCCAGACGTGGTAGGCCACCACCATCAGCACGGCGAGCGCACGGAGCCCCTGGACCTCCGGCCGGAAGGTCGGCTTCCGGCTTTTGGCGGCTGCTTCGGGCACCGGGCGCGAGGCAGCCGCGGTTCTCGCTATCGACACAAAAGACCTTCCAGCGATGGACAAAACATCAATTCTACCGAGGCATGGCGGATTTTCCGGGAAAGGTAACGGGCATCACGGCCCGGTACAGGTGGCGAAGCCGGCGCGGCTCAGGCGGCGGCCACCGCGGATCCGTGAACGGCGGGGGCCGGAATCCTGGCCGCCAGGTAACGCGCGTCGCGGCCGAGGCCCGGAAGGGTGTCCGATACTTCCGCGTACAGGAACCGCTGCCCCAGGAAGAACAGGCCTGGAGAATCCAGAGCCACACCACGCCACTGCCGGGGCATTGCGCCGCCGTCGAGCAGGGCCGGATCGATCCAGCTGAAGTCCTCCCGGAATCCGGTGCACCAGACCACATTGGCGACTTCGAGGCGGGTCCCGTCCGCCAGCACAGGCATCCCGTCGGCCACCCCGGTGACCCTCGGCACGACGTGCACGCCGGCGGCCTCGAGGTCCCTCGTCTTCGTCCTGATCAGCGGTTCGGCGTGCGCTTTCATCGCCGGCGCCATTTTCCGGCCAATCGGTGAACCAAGCGTCAACACGTACAGGCCAAGGAAGCGCACCACCGGGAACGCGTAACGTGCCGCCGCTTTCCCGTGCTTCACCGGAATCTCACCCGTGGGCTTGCCGGCCACCAGCGCCGGCCGGGTCCCGGAAACTTCGAGGCCGATCTCCGCTCCCGAGTTCCCCAGCCCCACAACCAGGACCGGACCTTCCTGGAGCTGCTGCGGGTTCCGGTACTGGCTGGAATGCACTTGCCTGATGGAAGGGGCCAGTTCACCTGCAAAGCCTGGCACCTCGGGCGTCTGTGTGGAGCCTGTGGCCACCACAACGTTGCGCGCTTCCCACCGGCGGCCGTTGGCGGTGGCCACGTAGTGGTCCCCCTCCCGCCAGAGGTGCTCCACGCGGATGCCGTGGCTTACCGGCAGTTCAAATTCCGCGGCATACCATTCGAGGTAATCCGCCACTTGATCCTTGGTGGGGAAGGACAGCCGGTCCGCCGGGAACAGTGCGCCGGGCAGGCCGTCGTACTTGGCGGGCGTGAACACCCGGAGCGAGTCCCACCGCTGCCGCCAGGAATCGCCGGTTCTTTGGCACGCATCCAAAATCAGGAACTTCCGTTTCTGGCCTTTCATGAAATAACCCATGGCAAGTCCGGCCTGTCCGCCGCCGATGATGATGGCGTCCAGCATGCCGGCCCGATTGTTGTTGCTCATGGCCGCGCTCCTTTGATCGCAAGTGGATTCTTAAGGCTGAACCCTCCCGCTGGGCTGCCGGCCGACGCACTCTCTGCTGTGATGCCGGCCGCTGCGGTGCTGGCTGCTGTTTCGTGCCCCGTTTCCCTGTAGCGCAGCCACCATGCCAGCATCAGGGCGGATGCCAGGACGTAGGCCAGGTGGAGGACCCAGATGGGACCTGCAGGAAGATTGAAAACGTAGATCGAGTGCACCGCGTTGGCCACGTTGCTCAGCACCAAATTGCCCAGGCTGTATGACGCAAGGTCCTTGGTGCGAGCAGCCTTCACAAGCATCGGCAGCATACCGACGGCAAAGAGCACCGTCGACACGGTTCCGGCGAGCACTGGAAGGTTCATGTTTCGAGGCTACGGGCGCAGCCTCCCCCTCCGCGTCGGCCGAATGATGTAACCCGTACTGGACGGGTCGTGGGTATTTATCTGCAGGCGGCCTACCCGGCCAGCCCGTGCTCATAGGCGTAGCTGGTGGCGGCCGCCCTGGAGGACAGGCCCAGCTTGAGGAAGATATTGCTGATGTGGCGCGCCACGGTCTTTTCACTGAGGTAGAGCTCCGCGGCTATGGCGCGGTTCCCTTTTCCTGACGCCACCAGCCGGAGCACTTCATTTTCCCTTGGGGTCAATGGCCCGGCGGCGCCTGCCCCTTCGTCGGCGCCTGCCCGCATCAGGGAGGCCGCCCAGGCGGCGGCGGGCGCTGCCCCCAGCTCCAGGAATTCCGCATGGGCAGCTTCGAAGTCCATCAGCGCCGAAGGCTCATCTCCCAGGTCGCGGCATGTACGCCCGATCAGTGCCCGGCAGCGGGCTGCCTCGTACGGAACGCCCAGCTTCTGCCACAGCCTCCACGCCTGCCGCAGGGATTGCGAGGCGCCGGCGGCATCACCTTCGGCGAGCCGGACCGCCCCGTCAGCCTGGCCGGCGACGGCTTGGAGCATGGGTTTGGGGTGGTCCCCGGCAATGGTTTCCAGCTCGTCCGCGCACCGCCGCGCCGCCCCGGGATCACCCGCGGCCAGCTCGATGTCCACCAGCGCCGGCAGCAAATGGCAGCGGGTGGCCGCATCCGCAATCCCCGCCGCCCGGCGGATCATCGACTGCGCCTGCCGCGCCTCTCCGCGGGCCAGCAGGAGGAGTGCCAGGCCTGGCTGCGGTTCCCACCCGCTTCGGGCAGCCTGCCGGTAGCATTCCTCCGCAGCGTCCAGCTTCCCGGCGAGGCGCTCCACTTCGCCCTGCTGGTAGAAACCGCCGAAAAGTGCTTGTGGATCACCCCTGGCGGCAAGTCCCTGGGCAGCGGCAGCTGCCTTGAGCGCTTCGGCCCATGCCCCGTGCAGCCGGAAGAGCTCGGCGCGGTGGGAATGGCACTGGCCGCTGAACGCCACCATGTCGGGCCGTGCCCTGCACCAGCGGTCCAGCGCCACCGTCCACTGAAGCGCCCTCTCCAGGTCAAAGGCAAGGTGGCAGTTGCCAATCACCGCACAGTAGATGATTCCTGAAGGGACCGGGGACAGCTCCCCCGCGGTAACGGCCACCATGACTTCATCGAACATCCCCAGGCCCTCCTCCGCACGCCCCAGCATCAGCGTTGCCTGTCCGGTTCCGAGAAGGGCCAGCGCCGCCAGGTCCCTGTCCTGGAACTGCCGCGCGACAGAGCCCGCTTCGGTGAAAAACTGCAGCGCGCCTGCGGCGTCACCCCCGTAGAGTTTTCCCAGCGCGACGGGAAACAGCAGCAAGCCCGCCACCGGACCCGGTTCATCAAGCTCATCCACCAGGGTCTTACCCCGCGCAAACCAGCCCGCGCTCCTGGCCGTTTCGCCAAGGTTCAGCAGGTGCATACCCAACCACACCGCGCACCGCATCGCGCCGGTGATGTCACCGACAATCAGGTATTCCTCGTGCGCGCGGGTGAGGGTGTCCAGGCCCGTTGTGGTGTTGCCGGTCAGGATTTCGGCCGTTGCCAGCCGCTCAAGGTCGGCTGCGGGGAGTCCGCCGCGCCTGTCCGCGTCGGCGTAGTTCCTGGAAGCGTCAGTCCAGCGATGTTCCCGAAACGCGGACCGCCCTTCGTCAATGCCCGTTTCAGTTGACACTCCGGCCTCCTCGGACACCACCCGTCCAGCTGTCCTTCTACGGCCGCGCGCTGGACGCTGAGGTACTTAAGCGTCACGGTACGCCCGCAGACGAACCGGCACAACTGCTAACGAAGCAGTCCGCGCAGCGTCTGTATGGTGTCCGCTTCCGCGGCCGTTTTGTCCTCGCGGTACCGCTTGACGCGGGCGAACCGGAGCGCGATCCCACCGGGGTAGCGCGGGGACTGCTGCACACCGTCGATGGCGATCTCCACCACGGTGACGGGTTCCATCCAGACCGTACCGGCCGTGCGCCGGACCTCAAGCTCCTGGAACCGCTCCGTCTGCCAGCGCAGCAGCGCATCGGTGAGGCCCTTGAAGGTCTTGCCCACCATGACGTAGCCGCCGGGTTCACCGAACTCGCCGGCCGGATCGAAGGCTCCGAGATGCAGGTTGGAGAGCAGCCCTGTGCGGCGGCCCGACCCCCACTCGCAGGCAAGGACCACGAGATCGTAGGTCAGCACCGGCTTTACCTTGATCCAGTTGGAACCGCGCCTGCCGGCGGCGTAGGCCGATCCCACCGCCTTCACCACCACGCCCTCGTGGCCCGCGGCGAGCGCATCGCGCGAGACCCTTTCGGCAACACCCGGGTCCGCCGTGATCTCCCCCGGAATCCGGTGCTCCGGGGCGATCCGCTCCAGCACGCCGATGCGCGTGGACAGCGGTTCGTCCAGGAGGTCGCGCCCGTCGATGTGCAGCACGTCGAAGAACCAGGGATGCAGCACCGTGCTCCGTGCCGCGTCCGCCCCGAACCGGGACATGGTCTCCTGGAACGGCCGGGGGCCGCCGTCTTCGTCGAGGGCCAGGGTCTCGCCGTCCAGGATCACGTTGCGCACCGGCAGCGCGCGCACCACCTCGACCACCTCGGGCAGCCGGTGGGTCACGTCGGCCAGGGTGCGTGTGTAGATGCCCACGTCGTCGCCGGAGCGGTGCACCTGGATGCGGGCGCCGTCGAGCTTGTATTCCACGGACGCCTCGCCCGTCGCCTCAAGCGCGGCGCCGGCGCTGGCCGCGGTGGAGGCAAGCATCGGCTGGACCGGCCGGCCCACCACGAGGCCGACGGCGTCGAGCTGGGCTGCCGTGCCCGTGATGGCCAGCAGGGCTGTTTCGCCGAGGTCACCGGAGAGCATCGCGGCGCGGCGCACGGAGTCGACAGGCCGGTCAGAGGCCCGGGCAACGGCATCCGTCAGAACCCCCTCAAGCGCACCCGTGCGCAGCTCCCCGAGCAAGACGCCGGCGATGAAAGCCTGCTCCCGTTCGGTGGCTGCCGCCGTGAGCGTCCGGAGGGTCGCGGCGCGCTCCGCCGCAGACCCGGCGCCGCCGGCGGCAAGCAGCCGGTCCAAAGCCGCGTCGACGTCGGCGACGGTAAGGCGGGGTTCCGCGGCGGGCTCCCCCATGGCCGCGGACATGCCGCGCCAGCCCACCCCCACCCGGCCCTGGCGCGGCCTGGCGGTGAGCAAACCGACGGTGGTGGCGATCTCCCCTGGCTCCAGCCGGCGCAGCAGGTCCGCCAGGGCGTCCACCTTCGCGAGCCGGGAACGGGTGGAGGCAACCTTATCCGTAGTTTTCACGAGCTCGTCGAGCAGCATGGCATCAGTCTGCCACGCCCGCCTGCCCGGGCAGTGCCGGAGTGCTGGACAGCGTGGGAGCGCTGTCCCAGACTGGACGGGTGGGAATCATCGTCGCGAACCTGTTCCTGACCCTCGACGGCGTCTACCAGGGGCCCGGCGGCCGCGAGGAGGACACCGAAGGCGGTTTTACCTTGGGCGGCTGGCAGTTACCGGTGTCCGATGCCGAAGCCGAGGCAGCCATCGAGGCAGGGATCGGCCACATCGATGCCCTGCTTCTCGGACGGAAGACCTATGACATCTTCGCGGCCTACTGGCCGCACCAGTCCGATGACATTGGCGGCACGCTCAACCGGGTGCCCAAGTTCGTCGTCTCCAGCACCCTGACTGATCCGACGTGGGGGGGGGGAACGACGGTCCTCCCGGACGCCGCCGCCGCGGGCCGGCTCCGCGACGAGTACAACCAGGTGCACATGTTCGGCAGCGGCGTCCTCATCCGGTCACTCCTTCAGGCAGATGTCCTGGACCGCCTCCACCTGTGGCTCTATCCGGTCACGCTCGGGCAGGGCAAGCGGCTTTTCGACGCCGGGACCGTTCCCGCCACGTTCCGCCTCGCCGAGCCGGCCCGCAGCTTTCCAAAGGGGGCGGTGTCACTGGTCTACGAGCGCGCGGGCGACGTGGAGACGCAGAACATGCCAGGAACCTAGTCTCCAAGCCACAAAAAACCGGTCCAGCGGATGCTGGACCGGTTCTTTGTTTGCACGGTTGCGTGCGGAACTGCAGGGTTAGTGGCTGTGGCCTGCGTGCTCGTCCTCTTCGGCCGGCTTCTCCACCACCAGGGTCTCGGTGGTGAGAACCAGGGCAGCGATGGAGGCCGCGTTGCGGAGGGCCGCACGGGTGACCTTGACGGGGTCGATGACACCGGCAGCGATGAGGTCCTCATACTCGCCCGACTTGGCGTTGAAACCGCTGTTGGTTTCCAGGTCGGCGACCTTGGACGTCACAACGTAGCCGTCGAAGCCCGCGTTCTGGGCGATCCAGCGCAGCGGCTGGACCAGGGCGCGGCGGACGATGCCCACGGCAGCAGCGGCGTCGCCTTCGAGTGCCTTGACGGAGGGGTCCTCATCCAGTGCCTTCAGGGCGTGGATCAGGGCCGAACCACCGCCGGCAACGATGCCTTCTTCAAGGGCAGCGCGGGTGGAGGACACAGCGTCCTCGATGCGGTGCTTCTTTTCCTTGAGCTCAACCTCGGTGGCGGCGCCAACCTTGATGACACCAATGCCGCCGGCCAGCTTGGCCAGGCGCTCCTGGAGCTTTTCACGGTCCCAGTCGGAATCGGTGCGGGTCAGCTCGGCGCGGAGCTGGGCTACGCGTGCTGCCACGTCTTCGGCCGAACCTGCGCCGTCAACGATGGTGGTGTTGTCCTTGGTGACCGTGATGCGGCGGGCGGTACCCAGCACCTCAAGGCCAACGGTGTCCAGGCTCAGGCCCAGTTCCGGGGAAACAACCTGTGCACCGGTGAGGGTGGCGATGTCCTGCAGCATGGCCTTGCGGCGGTCGCCGAAGCCCGGAGCCTTGACGGCAACAACGTTCAGGGTGCCGCGGATGCGGTTGACGATCAGCGTGGACAGGGCCTCGCCGTCAACGTCTTCGGCGATGATGAAGAGCGGCTTGGAGCTCTGCAGCGCCTTCTCAAGCAGCGGCAGGAATTCCTGGATGTTGGAGATCTTGCCCTGGTTGATCAGGATGAGGGCGTCCTCAAGGACTGCTTCCTGGCGTTCCGCGTCGGTGACGAAGTACGGGGACAGGTAGCCCTTGTCGAACTGCATGCCCTCGGTCAGGACCAGTTCGGTCTGCGTGGTGGAGGATTCCTCGATGGTGATCACACCATCCTTGCCAACCTTGCCGAAGGCCTCGGCGAGAAGTTCGCCAACCTCGTCGCTCTGGGCGGAAATCGCTGCAACGTTGGCCACCTGGGTGCCTTCAACGGGGCGGGCGTTCTCGAGCAGGCGGGCAGCGACGGCTTCAACGGAAACCTCGATGCCGCGCTTGATCTGGCCGGGGGCGGCGCCTGCCGCTACGTTGCGCAGGCCTTCCTTGACCAGCGCCTGCGCCAGGACGGTTGCGGTGGTGGTGCCGTCACCGGCAACATCGTTCGTCTTGGTGGCTACTTCCTTGGCCAGCTGCGCGCCAAGGTTCTCGTAGGGGTCGTCCAGTTCCACTTCGCGGGCGATGGTGACGCCGTCGTTCGTGATGGTGGGAGCGCCCCACTTCTTGTCCAGGACGACGTTGCGGCCGCGGGGGCCGAGCGTCACCTTGACGGTGTTGGCGAGCTTATCGATGCCGGCTTCAAGAGACCGGCGGGCAGCGTCGTTAAACGCAAGCTGCTTTGCCATGGTTTTGTCCTTTCAAGACAGAACCCCGCGCAGCTGACCAGCAAAGAGCATGACCAGCGGCACGGGGATCCGGAGAGTTACTTTACGACGATCGCCAGGACGTCGCGGGCGGAGAGCACGAGGTACTCGGTGCCGCCGGTCTTGACTTCAGTTCCGCCGTACTTGGAGTAGATGACGACGTCGCCAACGGCTACGTCGACGGGAACGCGGTTGCCGTCTTCGAAGCGGCCGGGGCCTACTGCAACAACTTCGCCTTCCTGCGGCTTCTCCTGTGCGGAGTCCGGGATCACCAGGCCGGAAGCCGTGGTCTGCTCGGCTTCGAGCGGGCGGACAACAATACGATCCTCAAGAGGCTTAATAGAGACCGACACTCGGACCTCTCCTTCTTCGTCAGCAAATTCGTGGACTGGAAAGCTTTCCGCCGTGGCTGGCAAACCGTCGTCGCGGTGCCGGCAGCAGCCTGGCTGGCAGCTCTTCATGTATTAGCACCCTCCTAGGGAGAGTGCTAATACAGACTGTATGCAAGGGTTAGCACTCGGTCAAGGCGAGTGCCAGAGTTTCGTCATGGGCGGAACATGGGGACGTGTAGATTTGCCGGGTGCGAGCCGCTGTTTACCTGATTCTTGCCACCCTCTTCTGGGCGGGCAACTTTGTTGTGGGCCAGGCTGCCATGCAGACCATGCAGCCGCTCCAGCTGACGTTCTGGCGGTGGGCCCTGGCCGCTGTGCCGCTGCTGGTCCTGGCGCAGCTGGTGGAAAAACCGGACTGGCGCGCCGTCCTGCGCCACTGGCCGGTGCTCCTGCTCCTGAGCTGCCTGGGCATGAGCGCCTACACCCTGCTGCTGTACAGCGCGCTGGGGCACACCTCGGCCCTGAACGCTTCCCTGGTGACTGCTGCGAACCCTGCCCTGATCACGGTCCTGGCCGTGGTCCTGCTCCGGGACAGGCCGCGCCCGCTGGGTTGGGCAGGGATTGCGCTGGGCATCTGCGGAGTCCTGCTGGTCCTTACCGGAGGCGACCTGCAGCGGCTGCTGACCTTCTCGATCAATGCCGGCGAGCTGCTGATCGTCGCGGCCATCACCGTGTGGGGCTTCTACACGATCACCGCCCGCAGGCTGTCCGTCCCGGCGATCACGTCCACCGCCGTGCAGGTGACCATGGCGGCTGTTGTCCTGGTCCCCTTTGCAATGGCCACGGGGGCCGGGCTGCCGGCCACGGCCTCCGAAGGCTGGTCGCTGGCCTACATCGTCCTCTTCCCCTCACTGGGTTCCTACCTGCTGTGGAACCTGGCGCTCAAACGCACCACCGCTGCAAACGCCGGGAACTACCTCAACCTCATCGCCGTGTTTACCGCCATCATCACGGTCGTCCTGGGCCAGCCCATCACGGTCCCCCAGGTCCTGGGCGGCATCCTGGTTATTTCAGGGGTCCTGCTGACCAGTACCGGCGGCACAGCACCTCAGCGGCCCAGGTCCTCGAAGTCGACGTCCTCTCCGCCGTCGCCCTCTCCGGCCGAGTTCCGCCCGCGGTAAAGCAGCACCGCGGCAGCCGCGGCCGTCATGAGCGATACAACCAGGAAGAAGATGCTGCCCGCGCGGGCTCCGGCGTACAGCCCGCGGATGTCCTGGGCCTCCTGCGTGTCGTCCTGGATGCTGCTGCCGCCCACCGAATAGACGGTGGCGTTGAAGGCATCCAGGAAGAAAATGATCACCAGAAGCGCGATGCACACCACGGCAACCACGGCGCTGACAATCAGTGCCGGGCGGGCGAACCGCGCCAGGCCCCCGGGGTGGTGCTGGCGGGACTGCGGGGTACCTGCACTGTCTTTCATGGCTTCAACACTATCGGCCCGCCGGCATGCCGCTCCTCCACTAGGCTGGAACCCATGGCTCAAGCTCCCCAGGACCAGATTGCACCACTGCTCACCCCGGAAGGCTGGGAGCTTCTGGCGTCCCTGGGCCCTTACCAGGAGGAGAAATCCTTCGAGCTGAACTCGGCCCTCCGCAAGGCCGGCCACTCCCCTGAACTGGTCTCCGCCGTCCTGACCCAGTCCAGGCTCCGCACCAGGGCGGCCGCAAAGTTCGGCGAGTTTGCCCGGAGCATGCTGTTCACCCAGGCCGGACTGGAACAGGCAACCCGGCTCAACGTTGCCGCACGCCACGCCCAGCGGTTCGCGGAGGCCGGAATCAGCCACGTTGCAGACCTGGGCTGCGGGCTGGCGGCGGACTCCCTGGCGCTGGCTTCCATGGACATCAACGTCACCGCCGTGGAGATGGACGAGACCACGGCAGCCTGCGCCACCGTCAACCTGATCCCGTTCCCCAACGCCACCGTGGTCCATGCGGACGCCACGGCAGTGCCGCTGGACGGGGTCGACGGCGTCTGGCTGGACCCGGCGCGCCGTGTCACTTCCACGTCGGGCACCAAGCGGATCTGGGACCCCGAGGCTTTTTCCCCGCCCTTGTCCTTCGTTGAGGACCTGGCGGCCTCCGGCCTGGCCGTGGGGGTCAAGATGGGGCCGGGCATGCCGCACGATTCCGTTCCGGCAAGCTGCGAAGCGCAGTGGGTCTCCGTGGCCGGGGATGTGACGGAGGTGGCGCTGTGGTTCAACGCAGTGCGCCGTCCGGGAGTCCGCCGGGCTGCGCTGGTGCTCGGCGCCCAGGGGGCGGCTGAGCTGACCAGCGGAGAAGACTTCGGCGCCGGCCCCACGGCTCCGGTGGGCCCGGTGGAAGGCTACCTCTACGAACCCGACGGCGCGGTGATCCGGGCCGGGCTGGTGGCGGACATCGCGCTGCAGCTTGGCGGACACCTGGTGGATGAGCACATCGCCTATGTGTGCGCGCCCGAACTGGTGGACACACCGTTTGCCCGGGCCTACAAGGTCCTGGAGGTCATGCCCTACAACGTCAAGGCGCTCAAGGCCTGGGTGAAGGACAACGGCATCGGTGTGCTGGACATCAAGAAGCGCGGCACCGCCGTCACGCCCGAGGAGCTCCGCAAGCAGCTCCTCCCCGGGGGAAAGAGCGCAGCCGGCAAGAAAGCCGGAACCAAAACAGCCACCCTGGTCCTGACCCGCATCGGGGAGGACCGGGTGGCCATCGTGGTGGAGCCGGCGCAGGGCGCTGCCCGCGAAGAAACTGCTACTGGGCCCGCATAAACTCTTCGGCAGCACGCACCTGCTCAGCGGTGGGCCGCACGCCGGTGTAGAGCACGAACTGTTCAAGAGCCTGGATGGTGGCCACTTCCGCACCGGTGATCACCGGCTTTCCCGCGGCCCGCGCGGCCTTGATCAGCGGGGTTTCGGCCGGCAGCGCCACGACGTCGAAAACCACCTGGGCGGCGTCGATGGCCTCCTGCGGGAAGGCGAGTGCGTCAGCTTCCGCCCCGCCTGACATACCGCCTGCCATACCGATAGGCGTCACGTTAATGATCAAGTCCGCCGTCCCGCCGTCGAGCGTTTCCTGCCACCTGAAGCCGTACTGGTCCGCGAGCGCACGCCCGGCAACCTCGTTCCGGGCGATGACCGTGACATCCGCGAAGCCGGCGTCGCGGAGCGCGGCAACGGTGGCCTTGGCCATGCCGCCCGCTCCCTGGACCAGGACCGAATAGCTGGTGGGCACCTTATTGGTGGCCAGGAGCTGCTCGATCGCGGTGTAGTCGGTGTTGTACGCCTTCAAGCGCCCGTCCGTGTTCACAATGGTGTTGACGGAGTCGATGGCCTTGGCCGAGGGGTCCATCTCGTCCACCAGCGCAATCACATCCTCCTTGTACGGCATGGAGATGGCGCAGCCGCGGATGCCCAGGCCGCGAACGCCCGCAATGGCCTGTTCCAGGTTCGTGGGGGCGAACGCCTTGTAGATCCAGTTGAGGTTCAGCTGCTCGTACAGGTGGTTGTGGAAACGGGTCCCGTTGTTGCTGGGCCGCGCCGAGAGCGAGATGCAGAGGGTCATGTCTTTATTAAGAATGGGCACCCGACCATTAAACGGGATTCCCAACCAGGTAGCAGCAGATGTCGGTATAGGGGTCCAAACGGACATCTGCTGCTACCTAGTTGGGATCAGGGGCAGCCGGTTCCCGCCGGGAAGTTTCCGACGGCGGCCGGCAGCTTACCCGGTGCGCCCGCCTTCCCCGCCAGGACAGCGGCGAGGGCATCGAAGGCGCCGTCGCTCCGACCATAAAGGGCCACCTTCACCGGCGCCGTCGAGTCCCGCAGCGGCCAGGGAGCATCCAGTGCCACGGCAATGTCCCCTCCCGCACCCCGGCCGCCGTAGCCGATCAGGCTGACCAGCGGTCCGGAGCCTAAGGCCAGGCCGGCCCTGGCTGCGGCTGCCTCGAAGCGCGCCCTGTCAGCCGGCGTGCCACCGTGCACCCGTACCGCGCCGGGAACCAGCGGGCCGGTGCAGGGTCCGGAGAGCATGGTGACCGCTGAGGCGGAGACGTGGGCTGACAGGGCTCCGCCGCTACCTGCCGGGGCGCCGGCTGCCGCGGCTGTCCGGCCGTGCCAGGCCATCATGGTGGCCACCCGGCGGGCTGCCTCGTCCAGCCGCTCCGGGGGCAGGGCGCCGGAGGACACTGCATGGACGATCGCGGCGTGGGCCTGGGCTACGTCGGCGGGCATCAGCAGGAGGTCCGCGCCGGCGGCGAGGGCCATCACCGCGGCGGCGCCGCCGGGGTACTGCTTGGTCACGGCGCCCATGTTCAGGGCATCCGTCACCGCCACCCCCTTGAACCCGAGCCCCCGCAGTGCCGCGTAGGCAGGGCCGGAGAGCGACGCCGGGACGCCGGGTTCCAGCGCCGGGACCGCAATGTGCCCGGTCATCACCATCGGAGATCCGGCGTCGATGGCGGCCCGGAACGGCCTCCAGTCGCGGGCGCCGAGCTCCGCCACCGTGGAGGGCTGCGCCGGGAGGTTGTGGTGGGAGTCGACCGTCACGGAGCCGTGCCCCGGAAAGTGCTTCACGGCCGGCAGCACCCCCGCGGCGAGCATTCCCTGCGAGAACGCCACGCCGAGCGCGGCGGCAGCGTCGGGGTCCGCGGACATGGACCTGGCGCCAATGGTGGGATCGGCGGGTCCGATGGTGACGTCGGTGCCGGGTGCGAAATCCAGGTTGAACCCAAGGGGCACCAGTTCCGCGGCCAGGCCCTGCCCCGCTTCCCGGGCCAGCGGCACGCTGCCGGCTGCGCCGTAGCTCATGGGGGTGGGCCATTCGGTCAGGGGCAGGCCCAGCCGGGCAACCTGGCCGCCTTCCTGGTCCACCGCGATGATCCCGGGCCACGGCCGTCCCCCGGCGGCGGCAGCCAACCGCTGGTTGATGGCAGCCATGCCGTGCACGTCCATCCTGCCCTGGGCGTCAAGGGGAACGTTGTCGCCCATGATGATGGACCCGGCGAGGTGCAGCCGCTCGATGGCCGCTGCGTGGGACTCCACCTCCTTGCCCTTGAAGAAGGGAAGGAGGACCTGGCCGGCCTTCTCCTCGGTGCTCATCGCCGCCACTGCCGCAGCTGCCGCGTCCTGGTCGCGCTGTTGGGGCCCCCAGCCCAGTGGCCGGGTACCCGGATCGGGTGACGGGGAGGGCGTGGCGGGCGCCGTCGTCGTACGTGGCGTGGGGGTGGCAGACGGTGCAGAGGGGGCAGATGGGGCCGACGACGACGGGGCAGGGCCCGGCGCTGCCGTGCAGGACGCCAGGGCTACTGCGGCAGAGGCTGCCGCGATGAAGGGGAGGGATGTGTGAAGACTGTCACGCAGGGGTCGGAACAAGGCCATCAATACGATGCTACCCCTGCACTAGACTTGAACCACCCGTTCGCCTGCCGGCAGCAGACTGTCAGTGACGGCGTGAGCCAGCGGCAAACAGGACAGTTAGGACATGCGTGAAGATCGATTTCGCTACATCAAGGCAGTCAACCCTTGGTGTTGAATGGGAACTCGCGCTGGTGGACGGCCGGACGGGCGAACTCGCATCCGTGGCCAATGAGGTGCTCCGAGGCGTGGCGTCCCGCCACCCCGAGCTGAACGAAGACGACGAGCACCCGCACATCAAGCAGGAACTCCTGCTGAACACGGTGGAACTGGTCACGGGTATCTGCGAAACCGCGGCCGAAGCCAAGGAAGACCTCAGCCGTTCGCTGACCGCCGTGCGCGAGATCACCGATCCCATGGGCGTGGAACTGTTCTGCGCCGGAAGCCACCCGTTCAGCCCACCGCAGCTGCAGCCGGTCACGGACAAGGCGCGCTACGCAAAACTCATCGACCGCACGCAGTGGTGGGGCCGGCAGATGGTCATCTATGGCGTGCACGTCCACGTGGGGCTGGACCGCCGGGACAAGGTGCTGCCCGTGCTGGACGGGCTGGTCAACTACTTCCCGCACTTCCAGGCGCTCTCCGCGTCCAGCCCGTTCTGGGGCGGCGAGGACACCGGCTACGCATCCCAGCGGGCCCTGATGTTCCAGCAGCTCCCCACGGCCGGCCTGCCTTTCCAGTTCCACTCCTGGGAGGAATACGAGTCCTATGTGCAGGACATGTTCACCACCGGGGTGATCGACACGCTCTCGGAGATCCGCTGGGACATCCGGCCGGTCCCAAACCTGGGCACCATCGAGATGCGGATTTGCGACGGCCTGGCCACCTTGGAGGAGGTGGGCGCCATCGCAGCCCTCACCCAGTGCCTGGTGGACGAGTTCTCCACCACCCTGGACAACGGCGGGACCATTCCCACCATGCCGCCCTGGCATGTCCAGGAAAACAAGTGGCGCGCTGCCCGCTACGGCATGGACGCCATCATCATCCTCGACGCCGCGGGCAAGGAGCAGCTGGTCACCGAGCACCTGCTGGAAACCCTCAACCGGCTCGAACCCGTGGCCGCCAAGCTGCGCTGCACGGACGAGCTTGCCGACGTCGAGAAGATCATCCGCCGCGGGGCGGGCTACCAGCGCCAGCGCCGCGTGGCAGCCGAACACGGCGGTGATCTCCAGGCCGTGGTGCTGGACCTGGTCAAGCAGATGCGCAACGGCCCCACCGCCTGACCCTGCCCGCCCGAAACGGGGCTCATCGGCACGGACACGCCCGCCGCCGTCGTGAATTACGACGGCGGCGCCCCCCAAAGTGCCCCGCGACGGTTCGCAGGGCCTACTGTCTTTAGGCCGGCAGGGACACCGACGTGACCGGCATCGAGGAATCAGGGGCGAAGCGGATGCCGCTGGGTTCCACCCCGGCCATCACCAGCTGCGCGCCCAGGGCCGCCACCATGGCGCCGTTGTCCGTACACAGGTCCAGCGGCGGCACGTGCAGCCGGATCCCGGCCGAGGCACAGCGCTGCCCGGTCAGCTCGCGGAGCCGGGAGTTGGCCGCGACTCCGCCGCCCAGGAGCACGTCCTTGATGCCGTGTTCCCGGCAGGCCAGCACGGCCTTCGAGGAAATGATGTCCACGACGGCTTCCTGGAACGCCGCCGCAATGTCAGCCACCGGAATCTCCTCCCCGCGAGCCTCAAACTGCTCCACGCACCGGGCCACCGCGGTCTTGAGGCCGCTGAAGGACCAGTCATACCTGTGCTTGCCCGGTTCCTCGGCGGTCCCCATGTACTTGGGCTGGCTCAGGCCGCGGGGGAAGCGAATGGACTTCGGATTGCCGGTGCGGGCCACCTTGTCGATGGCGGGCCCGCCCGGGTAGCCGAGGCCCAGGATGCGGGCCACCTTGTCATAGGCTTCGCCCGCGGCGTCATCGATGGTGGAACCCAGGAGCTGCACGTCGTCGGTGATGCTGTTGATCCTCAGGATTTCGGTGTGGCCGCCGGATACCAGCAGCGCACCGAGGTTCTCCGGGAGCTGCGGGCCTGCGCCATGGTGCCGGCCGCCGCCTGCCCCGTCCAGCAGCCCCACGCCGACGTGGGCCACGAGGTGGTTGATGGCGTACAGCGGCTTGCCGGTGGCCACGGCCAGGGCCTTGGCGGCGCAGACTCCCACCATGAGGGCTCCGGCCAGGCCCGGACCCGAGGTGACGGCGATGGCGTCCACGTCATCGAGGGCCACGCCGGCGTCGGACAATGCCTGCTCCAGCGTGGGGACGAAGGCGTCCAGGTGCGCGCGGGAGGCGATCTCGGGGATGACGCCGCCGAACCGGACGTGCTCGTCCATGGAAGATGACACGGTGTTGGTCAGCAGCGTGGCTCCGCGCACGATTCCCACGCCGGTCTCGTCGCAGGACGACTCGATGCCCAGCACCAGTGGCTGCGTGCGGTTCATGGCTGGGGTCCTTCCTGGGGGTCCGCGGCTTCGGGATTCGCGTTGTGGGGGTTCGGGGCGCCTGTACTCCCGGACGTGCCGGCGAGCTGGAGGCGCATGATCAGGGCATCGACGCCGTCGCGGTAATACCGGGGGCGGACGTGGATCTGCTCAAAGCCAAACCGGACGTACAGCTGCTGCGCCCGCGGGTTGTCCGCCCGGACCTCCAGCAGGACGTCCGCAGCCCGCCTGCGCCGGGCCTCGTGAATGAGGGCGGTGAGCAGCGTGGTGCCGATGCCCCGGCCCTCATATTCGGGGACGACGGCGATGGTCTGGACGTCCGCGATGGGCTCAATGCACATCAGGCCCGCGTAGCCCACAATGCCGTCGCTGCCCTGCGCCACGAGGTAGCGGCGGGTTTCCGGCTGGGAGAGTTCGTCGAGGAACATCTGGAGGGGCCAGGCGTCCACCGGGAAAAGCCGCTGTTCCAGGGCGCTGACCGAGGGGACATCGTCCAGCGTCATATCGCGGACGGTCACGCCAGCACCGGGGCGGCCGGGTGTGCGGTTCACAGGGCCCTCTTCCGCGGTCCGGGGACCTGGGCGTCGGACTCCCGGAGGTACAGCGGCGTGGAGTCGAGGAGGCCGTTGCCCGCTTCGAGCCGTGCCAGCGCGAACTTGCCCAGGTACAGGGCATCCGGCTGTTCCTGCGCAAAGCCGGGGTGGGCCTTCAGCGCATCAGCGTAAAGACCGGCACCGGCCCCGAAGGCGGGCAGGTCCGGGAGGTTGGCGGCGAAGCTGACGTGCGGGCCGTCCTCCAGGACCGGAAGCCGGCCGTCGGCGAGGCTGTAGCGCGCCCAGTAGACCTCTTTGCGGCGTGCGTCCGTCGCCACCAGGAACTCGGGGACGGCCGCCGCGGATTCAGCCACTTCCAGGGCCATGGCGTCCAGGCTGACCAGCCCGTGGAGGGGTTTGCCCCAGACAAAAGCCAGGGTCCGCGCGGTGGCGATTCCGGACCGCAATCCGGTGAACGGTCCGGGACCCACACCCACCACCAGGGCGTCGATGTCGTTTCCGGTCACGCCGGCGCCTGCGAGCATCTCCTCGATCCCGGGGGCAAGCACCTCGGCGTGGCTCCGGGTGTCCTCGGTGGAGAAGCTGGCCAGCACGGAGCCCGGCGCCTCAGAGGAAACCAGGGCGGCGCTGGCAACGGCGGAGGTGTCAATGGCCAGGATCAGCATCAGCGCACCCCTTCCCTGGCCGCGCCAAGTTCCGGGGCTTCGGGCCACCGCGGGCCGTAGCCGCGCATCACGATGGTGCGGGGTTCGTCCGCATCCCCGGTGTCGAAGTCCAGGCTGGCGGAGGGCAGCCCGTCGTCAAGTCCAACTGCGCGGTGCAAATCGATCTCGAGCCTGCTCTCGCTGAGGTGCTCCACCCGGTCCCGGCCCCACTCCACCACCGTCACGGAGGAGTCCATGGTGTTTTCCAGGTCGATGTCGTCAATCTCCGCGGCCGAGTCCAGCCGGTAGGCGTCCACGTGCACCAGGTCCGGGCCACCGGGCCGCGGCCCCGCAGGCAGGTTGGGGTGGATGCGGACCAGGACGAACGTCGGCGAGATAATGCCTTCCCGGACGCCCAGCCCCTCCCCCAGGCCCTGCGTGAATGTGGTCTTCCCGGCACCCAGCTCACCGCTGAGCACCAGCAGGTCCCCGGCCTGCAGGACCGCCGCGAGACGGAGGGCCAGCGCATGGGTCTGCTCCGCCGTCGTCGCTGTTAATGTCATTTCCCAGTTGGGCCGGGGAGCCTGGCCGTTGGTGGTCACGAGAGCTTCTCCTGGCTGGATGCGGAGGTCCGGTCCTCTTCGTTGATGAAGCGCCGCGGCACCCTGGGGCTGATCCTGGTGACGATCTCGTAGTTGATGGTTCCGGCGGCGCGGGCCCAGTCATCGGCGGTGGGGCCGCCGTCGGCTCCGTCCCCGAACAGTTCCGCCTCGGCACCCAGCAGGTCCGCACCCGCTCCGCCGATGCCGCCGAGGTCGATGACCATCTGGTCCATGGCAATCCGGCCCACCACCGGGTAGGTCCGGCCGGCCACCCGTACGGGACCGCCGGTGGCGGACCGCGGCACCCCGTCCGCGTAACCCACCGGGATCAGGCCCAGCGTGCTGTCTCCCCGGGTGCGGTAGTGGAGGCCGTAGGAGACGCCCTGCCCGTCCGGCACCTCCTTGCACTGGGACACCAGGGTCCGCAGGGTCATGGCCGGGCGGAGCCCCAGTTCGGCGGAGCTCTGGCCGGCGAACGGGGACAGCCCGTAAATGCCCAGGCCAACGCGGACCAGGTCGAAGTGGGTATCGGGCCGGGACAGCGTGGCGGGAGTGTTGGCCAGGTGGCGGACCTCCGGGTCCACGCCGGCGTCCTCCGCCACGGCCAGGACTTCGCGGAACGTGGCCAGCTGCTGGTCGGTTTCGGGACGCTCCGGCTCATCGGCGACGGCGAGGTGGGAGAAGATGCCCACCACGCGCAGCAGGCCCTGGTCCTGGTAGTCCATCGCCTCGCCCACCAGCTGGTCCCAGCTGTCCAGGGCCGCGCCGTTGCGTCCCAGTCCGGTGTCCACTTTCAGGTGGACGCGGGCCGGGCGCTCCTGTTCCCGAGCTGCGGCCACAATGCGGTCCAGTTCCCAGCCGGAGCAGCCAATGTCCACGCCGGCAGCCACGGCGGCTCCGAAGTTGCTTTCCGTGGTGTGCAGCCAGGCCAGCAGCGGCGCGTCAATGCCGGCAGCCCGGAGCGCCAGGGCCTCCGAAATGTGGGCCACGCCCAGCCAGGACGCTCCTGCCTCCAGGGCTGCCCGCGCCACCGGCACGGCACCGTGCCCGTAGGCATCTGCCTTGACCACGGCCATGACTTTCGCCGGGGATGCGGCAGCGGCGAGGCGGCGGACGTTGTGCCGGATGGCGTCCAGGTCAATCACGGCGGACCGTTCATAGCGGGAGCCGTGTCCCGGGGCGGCACTGAATTCGCCGGTTGTTGCGGGGTAAGTCACCCTAGTGATTCTAGTGCTGGCGCTTCCGGCCGAATAATCGTCAGGCGTCCGAGAGGTGTGCGATGGTGGCTGCGGCCCTGCGCTGCGCGGCGAGCGGGACGTCCTGGATGATGTCGGCCAGGAAACCGAAGCGTCGCAGCCACTGGCTCATCTGCCGCTCCGGCCGTGCGTTGGCGCGCTTCCACCAGTCGGCAATGTCCCCCCACCCGGGGGCCGCCAGGGAACCGCCCACCTCCTGCACCGCCAGCGAGGCGCAAAGGTTCGCAAAGCGGAGCCTGTCCCCCAGCGGCCAAGCGGCCAGGCTGCCAACGATGAACGCGGCGTCGAAACAGTCACCTGCGCCCGTGGGGTCGTAAGCCTTCACCGGAAGCGAGGGCACCCATTCCTCCTCCCCCGTCTCAGAGTCCACGGCCATGGCCCCCTGCGCGCCGAGCGTCACCACGGCCACCGGAACGCGGTCTGCCAGCGCATACAGGGCAGTCCAGGGATCGTCCTTCCCCGTGAAGGCCATGGCCTCGCGCTGGTTGGGGAGGAAGGCATGGAAGTACTGCAGGTTGTCCAGCCGGGCAGGCGCCCATTCTCCGCTGGGGTCCCAGCCGACATCGCCGAACAGCTTGACCCCCGCGTGGTGCGCAGCCTTCGCCCACGGCTCGATCTCCCTGCCCACTTCCGCGATGCCTGCGAGCGCGGGCGGCGGGTCCCCGATCAACTCGGAGGATGAGATGGGCGCGGCGTGGCCGTGGGTCACCATGGACCGGTCCTTCTCCACGCAGAGGGAGACTGTGACGGGTGAGTGCCAGCCGGGCACTTTCTGCGACAGCGAGAGGTCCACGTGCTCCTGGCCGGACAGGATCTTCCAGTTGAAGTCACCGTAGCCGTCGTCGCCGAACGCGGCGGCGAGTCCTGTCTTCAGCCCCAGCCGCGCCGCGGCGATGGCCTGGTTGGCGACCCCGCCCGGGCAGCTGCCCATGCCGTCGCTCCAGATTTCGGTGCCGGGCTCCGGCGCGTGCGGAAGCCCTGTGAAAATGATGTCCTGGAAAACCGTTCCGGCCAGCAGCAGGTCGAATCCGGGAGTGGAGGGCGGGCGGACGGCTGCCAGGGGGTCGTAGGGGCGGGCTGGGATCGCGTCCATGTCCGCACACTACGCCCTGCCGCGGACATGCGGTAGGGGCCCGCCGGGCGCGGGCCTAGACTGCTGGTTATGCGGCTTCTCATTGCCGGCGGCGGGGGTTTCCGGGTGCCGCTGATCTACCGGGCGCTGGCCTCCGGACGCTTTGCGGGGATGGTCAGCGAGCTGGTGCTGTACGACGTCGACCCCGCCCGCCTCCAGGCCGTCACGGCTGTCCTGCACAGCATGCCGGGTGGTCCGGATGCCCGGGTTCCGGTACACGCCACCACCAACCTGCCGCAGGCGCTGGCGGGTGCCGGGATGGTGTTCGCGGCCATCCGGCCCGGCGGAACGTCAGGACGGGTGGCGGACGAAAAGGTGGCGCAGGACCTTGGCCTGCTGGGTCAGGAAACAACCGGCGCTGGCGGGATCTCCTATGCCCTGCGGACCATCCCGCACATGCTCAACCTGGCACGGCTGATGAAGGAGCACTGCCCGGAGGCCTGGCTGGTCAACTTCACCAATCCAGCGGGCATGGTCACCGAGGCGCTGCTGCCCGTGCTGGGCCGGAAAGTGATCGGGATCTGCGACTCGGCCGGCGGCCTGGTGCAGCGGGCGGCGCGGGCGGCCGGGGCGCCGCTGCCGGAGGGAAGGCTCGACGGCGTGGGCTACTACGGCCTGAACCACCTGGGCTGGCTGTACCGGCTGGAATCCAACGGGCAGGACCTTCTACCGCGGCTGCTCGCCGATCCGCTGGCCCTGGCCGCGTTCGAGGAGGGCCGGCTCTTCCCCCAGCCGTTCCTGGCGGAGCTCGGCGCGCTGCCCAACGAATACCTCTATTACTACTACCAGTGGGACGCCGCCCGTGAGGCTATGCGCACCATGGCCCGGACCCGCGGCGAGACCATCCACAGCCAGCAGGAGGAGCTATATCCGCGGCTGGCCGCGGGCGGCGCCGATGCGTTCCGGCTCTGGGAGGAGGCGCGCCGGTCCCGCGAGGAGGGCTACCTGGCTGAGGCACGCACCCAGGGCGCGCAGCGGGACGAGGCCGACCTGGCCGGCGGCGGCTACGAGCGGGTGGCCCTCGCCGCCATGCGTGCCCTGTCCGGAACCGGTGACACACAGCTGATCCTGAACACCCGCAACTCCCCCGTACCGGACACAGCCGCCGCCCAAACCACGGCCCGGCCGGCCGCCCCTGAACCGGCCATTCCGGGGCTGCCGGCGGACGCCGTCGTCGAAGTTCCCTGCACGGTGACGGCCGACGGCGCGCTGCCGCTTCCTCAGCAGGCTCCGCCGGAACCGCAGCTGGGACTGCTGCGGCAGGTCAAGGAGGTGGAGCGGCTGACCGTGCGGGCCGCCGTCGAGGGTGACCGCGAAGCCGCCCTCGCGGCGTTCGCCGGGCATCCGCTGGTGGACTCGGAGGCCCTGGCGCAGGCCCTGCTGGACGGCTACGAGCGGAAGTTCCCCGCGCTCCGGGATCTGTGGCGCCCAGGTGTCCTGTGAGGGAGGAGTAGTGTTTTATCGGATGCGCACTCTACCGGCGCTGCCCATACACGCCGGTAGCCGGAAGGAGGTCCCATGGCACTGATCCGCAGGGTTGCTTTGCTCTCCCTCCACACCTCCCCCATGGAGCAGCCCGGTTCCGGTGACGCCGGCGGGATGAACGTGTACATCCGCGAACTGGCATCGGCCCTGGCGGAAGCGGGCGTCGAGGTGGAGATCTTCACCCGGTCCACCGCGGCCAACCAGCCCGCCGTCGAACACCCCGATCCCGGCGTCTGCGTGCACAACGTCCTGGCCGGGCCGCTGAAGAAGATTCCCAAGGAAGAGCTGCCGGGCCTGCTGCACAGCATGGTGGCGGAGATCGAGCAGATCCGCCGCCGGCAGCCGCACGGCCGCTACGACGTCATCCATTCCCACTACTGGGTGTCCGGGATTGCCGGCCTAGAGCTGTCCGAGCTCTGGGGCGTGCCGCTGGTCCATACGATGCACACCATGGCCAAGGTCAAGAACCTGCTGCTGGAATCCGGTGAACAGCCGGAGCCGCGGCGGCGTGAACTGGGCGAGCACCGCATTGTGGACGGCGCCGCCCGGCTCATCGCCAACACCAGTGCCGAGGCCGCCGAACTGGTTTCGCACTACGGCGCCACGTACGACCGGATCGACATCGCCCCGCCCGGCGTGGACCTGGGCACCTTCACGCCTGCTTTCCGGGCACGGTCCAGGGCGGAGCGGGGCATCAACCCCGGGACGTTCCACCTGGTCTTTGCCGGGCGCATCCAGCGGCTGAAGGGGCCGCAGGTGCTGGTCAAGGCCGCGGCGCTGCTGCGGAAACGGCGGCCGGACATCGATCTCCGGGTCACCATCCTGGGCTCGCTGAGCGGCAACAAGGAGTTCAACCTCCGGCGGCTGGTGTCGGAGGCGGAGATGGACGACGTCCTCACGCAGCTTCCCCCGGTCAAGGCACCTGAGCTTGCGGCCTGGTTCCGCGCGGCGGACGTGGTGGTGATGCCCTCCTTCAGCGAGTCCTTCGGGCTGGTGGCGCTCGAAGCCCAGGCCTGCGGCACGCCGGTGGTGGCCACGCGCGTTGGCGGCCTGTCGCGGGCCATCTTCCACGGCAGGACCGGTCTGCTGGTGGACGGCCACCACGCCGCCGACTGGGCCGACGCGCTCGAAGCCCTGCACGACGACCCCGCCACCCGCGAGGACATGGGACGGGCCGCCGCCATCAGGGCCCAGAACTCGGGATGGGCCCGCACTGCTGCGATCACGCTCGAAAGCTACCACGCCGCCGTCGACAACCATGTGGGAACCCGGCTGGTGCAGGCCTTTCCCGCGTCCTGACTGTCCCTCCACGGAAACCTGACCCCACCCGCCAATCACCAATCACCAATCAAAGGACAACGATGTCTTCCACCCCCAGTGACCTTGAGATTGCCCGAGCGGCACGGATCCGGCCCATCGAGGAGATTGCGGCGGCTGCGGGCATCAATGCGGACGCCCTCGAGCAGTATGGGCGGTACAAAGCCAAGATCGATCCCGCCCGGCTGCAGGCCCCTGCCCCTGCCGGGAAGGTGGTGCTGGTCTCGGCAATGTCCCCCACGCCTGCCGGCGAGGGAAAGTCCACCACCACCGTAGGGCTCGCCGATTCCCTGGCACGGGCAGGCCACAAGGTGATGATCGCCCTGCGTGAGCCCTCGCTGGGCCCGGTCCTGGGCATGAAGGGCGGCGCCACCGGCGGCGGCTACTCCCAGGTGCTGCCCATGGACGAGATCAACCTCCACTTCACCGGCGACTTCCACGCCGTCACAGCCGCCAACAACGCGCTGATGGCCCTGGTGGACAACCACATCTACCAGGGCAACCAGCTCAACATCGACCCCCGGCGCATGACGTTCAAGCGGGTGCTGGACATGAACGACCGCGCCCTGCGGGAGGTGGTCATCGGTTTGGGCGGGCCCACCCAAGGCGTCCCGCGGCAGGACGGCTTCGACATCACCGTCGCGTCGGAAATCATGGCGGTCTTCTGCCTGGCCACGGACCTGGCCGACCTCCGCTCCCGCCTCGGCCGGATCACGTTCGGCTACACCTTTGACCGGACGCCTGTGACCGTGGCGGACCTCGGCGTGCAGGGGGCGCTCACGCTGCTGCTGAAGGAGGCCGTCAAGCCCAACCTGGTGCAGACCATCGCCGGCACCCCGGCAATGGTTCACGGCGGCCCGTTCGCCAACATCGCCCACGGCTGCAATTCGCTCATTGCCACCCAGACGGCCCGGCGGCTGGCGGACATTGTGGTCACGGAGGCGGGCTTCGGCGCCGACCTGGGCGCCGAGAAGTTCATGGACATCAAGGCTCGGACCGGCGGCCTGGCGCCCTCGGCGGTGGTGGTGGTGGCAACGGTGAGGGCACTGAAGATGCAGGGCAGGGTGGCGAAGAACCAGCTCACCGAACCGAACATCGCCGCCCTCGAGGCGGGCGTGGCCAACCTGCACCGGCACGTCCGGAACGTGGAGAAGTTCGGGGTGCCGCCCGTGGTGGCGATCAACAGGTTCTCCTCCGACTCGGCCGAGGAACTCGACTGGCTGCTGGCGTGGTGTGCGGCGGAGGGAGTTCCGGCCGCCGTCGCCGATGTGTGGGGACGCGGCGGCGGTGGTGACGGCGGGGATGACCTTGCGGCCCTCGTGGCCAAGACGGTGGCGGGGCCAAACAATTTCCGGCACCTGTACGCGCTGGGACTGCCTGTGGAGGACAAGATCCGGACCATCGCCCAGGAAATCTACGGGGCGGACGGGGTGGACTTCTCCGTACCGGCCCTGAAGCGGCTGGCCGATATCGAGCGGAACGGCTGGGGCGGCCTCCCTGTGTGCATGGCCAAGACCCAGTACTCGTTCACGGACGACGCCTCACGCCTGGGCGCCCCGAAGGGATTCACCATCCACGTCCGCGACCTCCTGCCCAAAACTGGGGCCGGATTCATCGTGGCGTTGACCGGAGCGGTGATGACCATGCCCGGGCTGCCCGTTGCACCGGCCGCGATGCGCATGGACGTGGACGGCGACGGCAACCCGGTGGGCCTCGCCTGACCCCTGCGACGCTCTCTCACCTGATGCGGCCTTTCTACGGACGCTCTCTCACCTGATGTCGGCTTTCCGGCGATCCTCTCGCACTTCCCGCGAGTCAGGGACCCGTGCGGACGCCGCTTTTACGGTCACAACGGTCCGCGACCTCCCGCCCACGCGGCCTCCCCGCTTCACTGAAACGAAGATCACCGCCGTGCTCAGCACCACGAGTCCGCAGACGAACGCCACGGAGGAGGGGTCGGTGGCGAGCAGATCAGGAATGGCACGGCCCGGCACAGTCACTGCGAAGATGAAGGCCACGACGATGCCGACGTAGCTGCCAATCATGTTTCCCCTATGCGAGGCGATGTTGCCGCGAACGGCACTGACCAGGCCCAGGGTTACGGTCACGATGGTGAAAGCCGAGAGCCCGTGCAGCCAGCTGAAATGCCCGTCGGACACAATCCAGAAACTGCTGAAGCAGACGTAGTACATGGCAGCCACCCAGAAGTAGCCCATGGTGCGGTGGATACGGTCTCGCCGTCGGCGCAGTATCTGCAAGGGCCCGATGGCCAGCACAAAAAGGGCGCCAACCACATGGCTGGCAAGTAGAACATTCCATGGCTCCATAGCCTTAGGATAGAGCCACTATCCATGCGTGTACATCAGGATAGCCGGGCTCGAATTCACTATCCATTGACACGGGCAGGTAAGGAGATCGGGATGCAGCTCAATGAACTGAGTCAGCGGTCAGGAGTCACACCCGCAAGCATCAAGTACTACCTGCGCGAAGGTCTGCTGCCACCGGGAGAGGCCGTTCACGCAACCCGTGCCGAGTATTCAGCCAGGCATCTCGACCGGCTCGAATTAATCCAGGCGCTCCGCCAGATCGTGGGCCTCAACATCGGGCAGATTCGCGGCCTCGTGAGAATAGCCGACGACGGCGTGCCCCGCCTCGATCTCCTTGCTGCGGTCCAGCGGGTGGTTCTGGATCTTGGAAACTACACCACGTCGATCGGCGGGGAAGCGGCAGGGGCGACTGACGCCGTCGTGCGTCTCCGCGGTTGGCCGGATTCCGCAAGTGACGCCCGGAACGCCCTCACTGCCCACCTGGAGCTGATGGCGGGCCTCAAGATTCCTGTATCTGAGACAGTGCTGGAGGCGTACAGCAAGGCGATGGACGACGTGGCCGGACTCGACATTGCCGCAACGACCGCCCCGGAGAGCACCGACAGGCTCATCCTCACTGCCGCCGTCGGCATGCATATGCACAGCCAGCTTCTCCTTAAACTCCTGGCACTCGCCCAAGCCAGCCACGCCATCCGCCGCTACCACGGTTAAAGGGGCGGCGCTCCCCCACCGAAGTGAGAGAGCGCCGCGTGAAAACCCACATCATGTGAGAGAGGATCGTCCAGAAACCGCAGTTAAGTGAGAGAGCGTCCCAGGGGTGGGCAGCCGGACTGAAGGCTTAGCGCTCCAGGTCGCCGCGGATAAAGGCTTCCACCTTTTCGCGGGCGAGGTCGTCGTTGAACTGCTCCGGCGGGGACTTCATGAAGTAGCTCGATGCGGAAAGCAGCGGGCCGCCGATGCCGCGGTCCAGGCCGATCTTGGCGGCACGGATCGCGTCGATGATCACGCCGGCGGAATTGGGGGAATCCCAGACCTCCAGCTTGTACTCAAGCGAGACGGGAGCGTCGCCGAAGTTGCGGCCCTCGAGGCGGACGAAGGCCCACTTGCGGTCGTCAAGCCACTGGACGTAGTCGGACGGGCCAATGTGGACGTCCTTCGCGGCCAGTTCGGCCTCCACGTTGGAGGTGACGGCCTGGGTCTTGGAAATCTTCTTGGACTCCAGGCGGTCGCGCTCCAGCATGTTCTTGAAGTCCATGTTGCCGCCGACGTTCAGCTGGTACGTGCGGTCCAGGGTGACGCCGCGGTCCTCGAAGAGCTTGGCCATGACGCGGTGCGTGATGGTGGCGCCGATCTGGCTCTTGATGTCGTCGCCCACGATCGGGACCCCGGCGGCGGTGAACTTGTCAGCCCATTCCTTGGTGCCGGCGATGAACACAGGCAGGGCGTTCACGAAGGCAACGCCGGCGTCAATCGCTGCCTGGGCGTAGAACTCGGCTGCTTCCTGCGATCCGACGGGCAAGTAGCAGACCATCACGTCAACCTTGGCGTCCTTGAGCGCCTGCACAACGTCGACGGGCTCTTCGGTGGACTGCTCGATGGTCTCGAGGTAGTACTTGCCGAGGCCGTCGAGGGTGTGGCCGCGCTGGACGGTGACGCCGGTGGGCGGCACGTCGGCGATCTTGATGGTGTTGTTTTCGCTCGCCAGGATGGCATCGGAAAGGTCAACGCCGACCTTCTTGCCATCCACGTCAAACGCGGCGACGAACTCAACGTCACCCACGTGGTACTGGCCGAACTCAACGTGCATCAGGCCCGGGATCGTGGCCTTGGGGTCGGCATCCTTGTAGTAGTGGACGCCCTGGACCAGCGAAGCGGCGCAGTTGCCTACGCCGACGATTGCAACACGAATCGGATGTGAAGACACGGAACTCCTTTGAGGACAAACGTCAGCCCGCCGGCGTCGCGTCCAAGAGAGGACGACGGCGGCGCGGCAGGCTCTGCGCCAAAACGGCGCCTTTTCATAGTAACCAACAGAGTGGGACGCGGGGTTGTTCCCTTGTCCCACTCTGCGGAATCACCGTAACGGAATCAGGCCGGCTGCTTCCAAAGGTTGATGTCAGATTCCACCGCGAACTCGTCTATGGCGTTCAGCTCATCGGCGGTGAATGCGAGGTTGTTGATGGCGGACAGGGTGTCCTCCAGCTGGGTGACGCTGGACGCACCCACCAGGGCCGACGTGACGGGCGAACCTTTGGGCTGGTCCCGCAGGATCCATGCAATGGCCATCTGGGCGAGGGACTGTCCGCGCCCGGCGGCGATGGCGTGCAGGCCGCGGATCCGGTCCAGCTTCTCCTCGGTGATCGCATCCTCGGAGAGGAAGCGGGCCTTGGCTGCCCGGGAATCTGCGGGGATGCCGTTGAGGTACCGGTCGGTGAGCATGCCCTGTGCGAGCGGGGAGAAGGCGATGGAGCCTGCCCCCACCTGGTCCAGCGCTTCGTAGAGGTTGGGCGAACCGTTCTCCGTCCACCGGTTGAGCATCGAGTAGCTGGGCTGGTGGATGAGCAGCGGCGTCCCGAGGTCCTTCAGGATGCGCGCGGCCTCAATGGTCTGCTCCGGGGTGTAGGAGGAGATGCCCGCGTACAGTGCCTTGCCTGAGCGGACGGCGTAGTCCAGGGCGCCCATGGTCTCTTCCATCGGCGTTTCCGGATCCGGCCTGTGGCTGTAGAAGATGTCCACGTAGTCCAGGCCCATGCGCTGCAGCGACTGGTCCAGGCTGGAGATGAGGTACTTGCGGGAGCCCCATTCGCCGTACGGGCCGGGCCACATGTAGTAGCCGGCCTTGGTGGAGATGACGAGTTCGTCCCGGTAGGGCTTGAAGTCGTCCTGGAGGTGCCGGCCGAAGTTCGTTTCGGCGGACCCGTCGGGCGGGCCGTAGTTGTTGGCGAGATCGAAGTGGTTGACGCCGAGGTCGAACGCGCGGCGCAGGATGGCGCGCTGTTCGTCGAAGCGCTTGTCATCGCCGAAGTTGTGCCACAGGCCAAGCGAGATGGCGGGGAGCTTAAGTCCGCTGCGGCCGACGCGGCGGTAGGGCATGGATTCGTAGCGGTCTTCCGCCGCGGAATAAGTCATGTGTTCCATCCTGCCAGCTGTGACCCGCGCAACAGGCCAGGGCGGGAAAGTTACGCCGCGGGCTGACATCAGCCCGCGGCGCAACACTGCCCAAATGGGGCGTCAGGACTTGACGATTGCCGCACTCCAGGGCGCCAGGGCGAGGGCCTCGCCGTCAAGGCCGGTCCCCTCGTCCGTTGCCAGCAGCACAGCCCCGGAAACGTCCTCCAGCCGCACCTTGGCGTCTGAGAGGTTCAGCAGTACCTCAACGCTTCCGCGGCGGAACCGCAGCCAGCCGGCGTCGTCGTCGAACGTCACCTCCGTCTCGGTGAAGCCGAGACCGGCAAGCTCCGGGTGCTTACGCCGCAGCGCTGTGAGGGCACGGTAGAGCTCCAGCAGCCGGGCGTGGTCCCCGGCGGAGGCTTCATCCCAGTTCAGCTTGGACCGGCGGAAGGTTTCGGGATCCTGGGGGTCGGGCACGACGGCGGGATCCCACCCCATGCGCTCGAACTCCTTGATCCGGCCTTCCGCGGTGGCCTTGCCCAGCTCCGGCTCCGGGTGGGAGGTGAAGAACTGCCAGGGGGTACTCGCCGCGAACTCCTCGCCCATAAACAGCATGGGCGTGAACGGGGACGTCAGCGTGAGCACTGCGGCCATCGCCAACTGTCCGTGGGACAGCGACTGCGAAAGCCTGTCCCCCGTGGCGCGGTTGCCGATCTGGTCATGGTTCTGGTTGCAAACCACCAGCGCCGCAGGGTGCACCAGCGAGGCATTGATGGGCCGGCCGTGGTGCCGTCCGCGGAAGCTGGAGTAGCTGCCGTCGTGCAGGAACCCGTCCTTCAGGACCTTTGCCAGCACCGCCAGGGACTGGAAGTCCTCGTAGTACCCGGTGGTCTCACCGCTGACGCTGACGTGAACCGCGTGGTGGAAGTCGTCGCTCCACTGCCCGGCCAGCCCGTACCCGTTGACGTCCCGTGGGTACAGCAGGCGGGGGTTGTTCAGGTCCGATTCCGCGATCAGGGTCTTCGGCAGCCCGGTCTCCGCCGAGACGGCGTCGCCCAGGGCACCGAACTCCTCGAGGATGTGCACGGCGCGTTCGTCCTTCAGCGCGTGCACGGCGTCCAGGCGGAGGCCGTCCACGTGGTAATCCCGGAGCCAGAGGGCAAGGTTGTCCAGGATGTATTCCCGCACCACATCGGAGCCGGGACCGTCCAGGTTCACCGAGTCGCCCCAGGTGTTGGCATCCCCCTGTTTCAGGTACGGGCCGAACTTGGACAGGTAGTTCCCGCTCGGGCCGAGGTGGTTGTACACCACGTCCTGGATGACGCCCAGGCCGGCGGCGTGGGCAGCGTCCACAAAGCGCTGGTAGGCCGCAGGCCCGCCGTAGCCTTCATGGACCGCGTACCACTGGACGCCGTCGTAGCCCCAGTTGTGGGTCCCGTTGAAGCCGTTGACCGGGAGCAGCTCGACGAAGTCGATGCCCAGGTCCGCAAGATAGCCGAGCTTTTCGGCTGCAGCGTCCAGGGTCCCCTCGGGGGTGAAGGTGCCGATGTGGAGTTCGTAGATCACCGAACCCTTCAGCTCCTTGCCGTTCCAGCCGGAGTCCTGCCAGGCATGGGCTGCGGGGTCGAACGTCCTGGAGAGCTCATGGACGCCGGCGGGCAGGCGGCGCGACCGCGGATCGGGAACAGGATGGCTGTCCCCGTCCAGCAGGTAGCCGTAGTCCACCTCGCCGTCAGCCGGAGCGTCCGGGGCTGTCCACCAGCCTTCAGAGCCCGGCGCCGTCTCCTTCTCCACCATGGGGTACTGCTGCCCGCCGGCCAGCAGGACAACGGACGTGGCATCAGGAGCCCAGACGTCGAAACGCGCGGGCCCGCCATTCACGAGGGTCATGCCTTTTCTCCATCCACAGGTACGAGCAAAGCCACGGGGTAGGTGCCCAGGACGTCGGCCACCGGAACGGACCCGGGTCCGTAGCTGTTGCCGGTGAGTTCGTCGCGCACCGCAACGGAAAGTTCGACGGCGGTGTCCCGCCATCCGCCGTCGGCCGCCAGTCCGGCGGGAAGCCGGGTGGCAAGGGTCAGGGCACCCAGGGCGCCGTCACCGCCGCGGTGGAACGCGAGGACATGATCCGCCGCAGGACCCTTGGCTGTCACGGGACTGTAGCCCTGGAACAGTTCGGGCCGGTCGCGGCGGAGCCGGAGTGCGCGGGAGGTGACCAGGAGCTTGCTGGTTTCCGTGCCCGCGGCGGGAAGGGTGCCGGCGTCGAGCTTTGCAAGCTCCTGCCGGCGGACCTCAAAGTCCACCGGCCGCCGATTGTCGGGGTCGGTCAGGGACCGTTCCCAGAACTCGCTGCCCTGATAAACGTCCGGGACGCCGGGCATGGTCAGCTGGACCAGTTTCGCGGACACGGAGTTGGACGCGGCGTACGAATCGATCCGTGCCACGAAGTCCTCCACCGCTTTGGTGACCCGGCCGTCGTCGAACGCTGCGTCCACCGCGGCCTTGACGGAGGATTCGAAGTCCTCGTCAGGGCTTGTCCAGGTGGTGGAGTTGCCGGCTTCCCGGGCAGCCTTCTCGGCGTATCCCTGCAACCGTTCCCTGCTCGCGGGCCACGCCCCCACCACAGCCTGCCACAGCAGGTTCTCGTAGGGGCCGTCCGGAATCGGGGCGAGTCCGCGGAGCGTGGCCAGGGTGTCCGCCCACTCCTCCGGCAGCTCGGCGATGACCGAGATCCGGGCCCGTGCGTCCTCGCTGCGCTTGGTGTCATGCGTGGACATGGCGGTCATGGACAGGGGCAGTTCCTGCTGGCGCCGGGCCATCCGCTGGTGGAACTCGGCTGTGGAAACAGAGAACTCTGTGGGTTCGGCCCCCACCTCCGTCAGGGTGCCCAGGCGGGTGTAGCGGTAGAACGCCGTATCCTCGACGCCCTTGGCCATCACCATGCCGGAGGTCTGCTGGAAGCGGACCGCGATGGGGTTGGCGGGATCAAAGAGCAGCGGCAGCAGTGTGCCCACGGCTACCTCGAGATCGGGCCGGTGCGCCGCTGCTGATTCGCACGCCTCCTTGAGGATCTCGGCGCCGGTGGGCAGGTACGTCCGGTAGACCGGGAACGCAGCGATGACCTCGGCAATGGCATCCGCTGCCTGCTCCACCGAAAGCCCATAGGACTCCGGCACCAGGCGGGCCAGGCGCAGGACTTCGGACCGCAGGATGCCGTCCGCGATCATCCTCTTGGTGCCCCGGATCATCTCTGCGTAGTCCGCAGGGGTGTCGGAGCCGCGAAGCTTCGCGTCCAGCTCGTCCAGCTCCTGCTGGCCTGCGGGGTCCACGAACACCCGGTCCACGTCCGCGAGGGCGTCGTATCCGGTGGTGCCCTCGGTAGCGAAGTCCTGGGGCAGGGTTTCGCCCGGCTCGAGGATCTTTTCCACCAGGAGGTAGGCTCCGCCGCTGAGGTCCTTCAGCCAGCGCAGGTAGCCGGCGGGGTCGGCCAGGCCGTCCGGGTGGTCAACCCGCAGGCCGTCCACCAGGCCTTCCTTGAACCAGCGGCCCACCTCGGCGTGTGCCTCCTCGAAGACCCTGGGGGTTTCCACCCGGATCCCGGCAAGCGTGGTCACTGCGAAGAAGCGCCGGTAGTTCAGTTCCGCGTCCGCCCGGCGCCAGTCCATCAGCTCATAATGCTGGCGGCTGTGGACCTCCTGGGGGGAGTCGCCCTCAGAGTAGCTTCCGGAAGCGAGCGGGAACCGGTGGTCGTAGTAGCGGAGCTCGCCGTCCTTGATCTCCAGCTTGTCCAGGTCCTCGTCCGAGCCAAGCATGGGCAGCCGGATCTTCCCACCTGCCAGGTCCCAGTCGACGTCGAAGGCGTCGGCGTAGGGCGAGCCCTGCCCTTCCTTCAGCAGGGACCACCACCAGGGGTTCTGCACGGGCGTGGCAACGCCCACGTGGTTGGGCACGATGTCCACCAGGACACCCATGCCGTGCTCGCGGGCAGCCTTGGACAGGGCCAGCAGGCCCTCGGGGCCGCCCCGCTCCGGGTCCACCGCGGAGGGGTCGGTCACGTCATAGCCGTGGTCCGAGCCCTGCTCCGCGGTGAGGATGGGCGAGAGGTAGACCCAGTCAACACCGAGATCCTTCAAATACGGGACCTTCTCGGCGGCATCAAACAGGGTGAAGCTGCTGCGGATCTGCAGGCGGTAGGTCGAAGCCGGGACCCTCATGCCTCGGTAGCCCTTGCCTCGCTCGCTTCCGCTGCCTTTGTCTGGGCATCCACCATCTCCCCTTGGGCTTCCTCCTGCTCCACCATGGAAGCCAGGGAAGCGGCTGCGGAATAATCAACCTCCATCTCAGGTCCGGAGTAGGCGCGCAGGACCACCATGGACTTCGCGTCGAGCGTCAGCGTTGCTCCCGCCTTGAGCGGCTCGTAGGCCTCCGCCTGAGCGGCCGTGTCAAACAGGACCTCCCAGTTCGGGGAGTACTCCTCGGAGGGAAGGCAAAAGTCCACGGCGGCGTCGTGGGCGTTGAATGCCATCAGGAAGCTGTCATCGGTGATCCGCCGGCCCCGTGAATCCTGTTCCTGGATCCCATGGCCGTTATAGAAGACGCCGATGGTCCGGCCGAAGCCACTCCCCCAGTCTTCCGGCAGCATTTCGGTACCGTCGGTCTTCAGCCACACGATGTCCGGCAACTTTTCGCCTTCACCGCGGCGTACCGGGCGGCCATCAAAGAACCGGCTGCGGCGGAATGTGGGATGGTCGTGCCGCAGCTTGTTTACGAAGGCGGTGAACTCCACCAGCGGCTGGTCCATGGCTTCCCAATGGATCCAGCTCAGCTCGGAGTCCTGGCAGTACGTGTTGTTGTTGCCCTGCTGCGTGCGGCCCAGTTCGTCGCCGTGCAGCAGCATCGGCACGCCCTGGGAGAGCAGCAGTGTGGCAATGAAGTTCCGCTGCTGGCGCGCCCGGAGGGTCAGCACCTTGTCGTCGTCCGTGTCACCTTCTACGCCGCAATTCCAGGACCGGTTGTGCGATTCGCCGTCGTTGTTGCCCTCGCCGTTGGCATTGTTGTGCTTCTCGTTGTAGGACACCAGGTCCCGCATGGTGAAGCCGTCGTGGGCTGTGACGAAGTTGATCGAGGCCACCGGACGCCGCGCCGAGCTTTCGTACAGATCAGCGGATCCGGTCAGCCGGGAGGCGAATTCGCCCAGGGTCGACGGCTCACCGCGCCAGAAGTCGCGGACGGTGTCGCGGTACTTGCCGTTCCACTCCGTCCACTGCGGCGGGAAGTTACCCACCTGGTATCCGCCGGGGCCCACGTCCCACGGCTCAGCGATGAGCTTTACCTGGGAAACCACCGGATCCTGCTGGATAAGTTCGAAGAAGGTGGACAGCTTGTCCACGTCATAGAACTCACGGGCCAGGGTGGAGGCGAGGTCGAAGCGGAAGCCGTCCACGTGCATTTCCGTGACCCAGTACCGGAGGGAGTCCATGAGCAACTGCAGCGAGTGCGGATGCCGCACGTTGAGGGAGTTGCCGGTGCCGGTGTAATCCATGTAGTGCTTGAGGTCGCCGTCCACCAGGCGGTAATAGGCCTGGTTGTCGATGCCCTTGAAGGACAACGTGGGGCCGAGGTGATTGCCTTCCGCAGTGTGGTTGTAGACGACGTCGAGGATCACCTCGATGCCGGCCCGGTGCAGGTCGCGCACCATGGCTTTGAATTCCTGGACCTGCTGGCCGGTTTCCCCGGTGGAGCTGTAGGTGTTCTGTGGGGCGAAGAAACCGATGGTGTTGTAGCCCCAGTAGTTGTTGAGCCCTTTTTCCATCAGGGTGCCGTCGTTGACGAACTGGTGGACGGGCATGAGCTCGATGGCGGTGACGCCGAGCTTCTTCAGGTGATCGATCACTGCCGGGTGGGCCACACCGGCGTACGTGCCGCGCTGGTCCTCAGGGATTTCAGGGTGCAGCTGGGTGAGGCCCTTGACATGCGCCTCGTAGATGACCGACTCGTGGTACGGGATCCGCAGCTGGCGGTCGCCGTCCCACTCGAAGAACGGGTTGATGACTACACCGTGCATCGTGTGCGGCGCCGAGTCGGCGTCGTTGCGGGAATCAGGGTCCCCGAATTCGTAGGAGAAGAGCGCGGGGTCCCAGTCGATCTGGCCCTGGACAGCCTTCGCATACGGGTCCATCAGCAACTTGTTCGCGTTGAACCGGTTCCCGTTCTCCGGATCATACGGTCCGTGGACCCGGTATCCGTACTTCTGTCCGGGCTGGATGTGTGGAAGGTAGCAGTGCCAGACGTAGCCATCGACTTCGGTCAGTTCGATCCGCGTCTCGTTCAGGTCATCGTCCAGGAGGCAGAGTTCAACCCGCTCCGCGAGTTCGCTGAACAGGGCAAAGTTGGTGCCGGTTCCGTTATAGGTGGCGCCAAGGGGATAAGCCGATCCGGGCCAGACTTCCATAATGCTCCTCTTTGTGATTCGGCAGCAGAAGAGCAGGAGCGCCCTGCTGCCGGTACGAACTAATGCCTACCGTAACGGTTGGGTGTGACTATTACGTTTCCGCATCCCTGAGTTACTAAGCGTGCTTACTTTACCCCAAGTCTGGGGTAGGGAGCCCGCGATACCCCCCGCGGTGACCGGTCCCCCGGCGTTGGAGTCCGACGCCGACCTTCCGGCTTTGCCGTGCAGGGCGGCTCCCAGCGCGGCAATGGCGGCCCAGCGCACGTCCGGTTCCACGCCCTCTTTGCTGAAACGTCCGACGTCGTTCCCCGCCTGGGCGAGCAGCGCACCGATGACGCCGGCCAAGACGTCCCCGCTGCCGGCAGTCGCCAGCCAGGGGGTGCCGTCCGCCTGGCTGAACACGTCACCGAAGGGTGCGGCGACCAGGGTGGTGGCACCCTTGAGGAGCACCGTGGCGCCGGTCAGTTCCGAGGCGCGGCGTACCGCGGCCAGGGTTCCGGCTTCCACCGTGTCCCGGTCCTCTGAGCGGCCCAGGCGTTGCAGCAGCGAGGCCAGCTCGCCGGCGTGGGGGGTGAGGACCACGTGCGGGCCGAGGGTTTCGGGAAGAGCGGGAAGGGCACCCGCGTCCGCAACGACCGGCAGGCCCGATCCGACGGCGTCGCGGGCCCGCCGGAGCTGCTCGTGGTGTTCGGGACCCATGCCGGAGCCCACCAGCCATGCCTGCACGCGGTTGTCCGCTACAGAGCCGGTACTGCAGACCACCTCAGGGCACGCCTGCCTCACAAGGTCCGCGACTTCGGGCGGGCCAAGGTACCGGACCATCCCCACGCCCGCTGCCAGGGCGCCCCGGCAGGCCAGGACGGCGGCGCCGGGATAGTCCACGGAGCCTGCAACCACCCCCAGGACGCCGCGGGAGTACTTGTGCGCGCGCCGGGCCGGATGGGGCAGCAGCCGGGCCAGGTCCGCCTCGTCGAGCCGGCTAAGCGAAGGCTGCGGCAGGTGCTCCTCAATACCGATGGGCACCACCAGCACCCGGCCGGCGTAGTCGGCACCGGGGTCCGCGAGCAGGCCGTTCTTGGCACCGCCAAAGGTGACGGTCAGGTCCGCCGGCAGCACCGGCTCGAAAACTTCGCCGGTATCGGCGTCAACACCGCTGGGAAGGTCGCAGGCAACCACGAAGGTCTGTCCGTTGCCGTTTGCCAGCAACTCGGCGACGGCGGAAACCAGCGCGGCAGCACTCCCCCGCAGCCCGCCTTTGGCGCCTGTGCCCAGCACAGCATCGATGACGACGTCGGCGCGCGCCGCTTCTGCGGCAAGTGCGGCGGGTGCCGTCCCGTCGAGACGGTGCACCCGGCCGCCGGCGCGCTCAAAAGCAGCCAGTGCCTGCGGGTGGGCTGTGTCTCCGGTGAGCACCGCCGTCGTACGCATGCCGCGTGCCGCGAGGAAGGAAGCGGCGTACAGGCCGTCGCCGCCGTTATTGCCCTTGCCGGTGAGGACGGAAACGCTGGCGCCGTAGATGCCCAGGCCACGGGAACGGCGTTCCCTGATGACGGCGTTGGCCAGGCCGTGGGCCGCGCGCTGCATGAGGACGTTCCCCAGTCCGGAGGCGAGGAGCGGCTCCTCAGCCTGCCGGACCTGGGTTCCGGTGTAGGCGCTGATCACGGCGTCAGTTCCCGTGGGTGCCGGAGCAGGTTCAGCCTTCGGCCAGGACGGTGGCCGTGGCGATCCCGCCGTCGTGGCTCATGGAGAGGTGCCAGCGCTTGACGCCCTTGGCCTCGGCCACAGCCAGCACGGTGCCCTTGACCTGGACGGTGGGTCCGTTCTGGTCAAGGCCGATCCAGCAGTCCTGCCAGTTCATGCCGGCGGGCGCACCGAGGACCTTGGCAACAGCTTCCTTGGCGGCAAAGCGTGCAGCCAGTGACCGGGTGTTCAGCTCGCGCTCAGCCGGAACGAACAGCCGGTCCCGGAGGCCGGGGGTGCGTTCAAGCTGGCGGCCGAACCGCTCGATGTCTACAACGTCTACGCCAATGCCAACAATCATGTCACTACTCTACGTGGACGGTCCCGGCCCGCTGTGCGCAGCACGCGCGTGGCAGCCGGCAGAGACGAAGGAAGCCCCGGGCACCTGGCCCAGGGCTTCCTTCATGAATCAGTACCGGATCGGCCCGTTTACTCGACGGTGACGCTCTTGGCGAGGTTGCGGGGCTGGTCCACGTCGTAGCCCTTGGCCTGGGCCAGTTCCGCGGCGAAGATCTGCAGCGGGACCGTGGTCAGCAGGGGCATGAGCAGCGTGGGGGTTTCGGGAACGTAGAAGACGTACTCGGCGTAGGCCTTCACTGCTTCGTCCCCTTCCTCGGCGATGACCAGGGTGCGGGCGCCGCGGGCGCGGACTTCCTGGATGTTGGAGACCACCTTGGCGTGCAGGGAATCCCGGCCGCGCGGGGACGGGACCACCACGAACACCGGCTGGCCGTCGTCGATCAGGGCGATCGGGCCGTGCTTGAGCTCGCCGGCGGCGAAGCCCTCGGCGTGGATGTACGCGATTTCCTTCAGCTTCAGCGCGCCCTCCAGCGCCACCGGGAAGCCCACGTGGCGCCCCAGGAACAGCACCGACTTCTCGTTGGCCATGGACCGGGCCAGTTCGCGCAAGGGTCCGGCGTTGTCCAGGATTTTCTGGATCTTGGCAGGGATCTTGTTCAGGTCCGCGAGGACGTCCTTGATCTGGCCGGAGAAGATGTTTCCGCGCAGCTGTGCCAAATACAGGCCCAGCAGGTAAGCGGCGGTGATCTGCGCCAGGAACGCCTTGGTGGAGGCCACCGCGATCTCCGGGCCCGCGTGGGTGTAGAGCACGGCGTCGGATTCACGGGGGATGGTGGAGCCGTTGGTGTTGCAGATGGAGATGGTCTTGGCGCCCTGTTCCCGGGCGTAGCGGACGGCCATCAGGGTGTCCATGGTTTCGCCCGACTGGCTGATGGACACCACCAGGGTGTTCGCGTCCAGGATCGGGTCCCGGTAGCGGAACTCGTGCGCCAGCTCCACCTCCGTGGGGATCCGGCACCAGTTCTCGATCGCATACTTGGCCACCATGCCCGCGTACGCGGCGGTGCCGCAGGCCAGCACGATGATCTTGTTGACCTGCTTCAGCAGCTCAGGGTCGATCCGGAGCTCGTCCAGGGTCAGTTTGCCGTTGATGTCGGAGCGGCCCAGCAGGGTCTGCGCCACGGCGTCGGGCTGGTCATGGATTTCCTTCTCCATGAAGGAGCTGAAGCCGCCCTTTTCGGCCGAGGCCGGGTCCCAGTCCACGTGGTATTCCTTGCCGGCGGCCGGGTTGCCGAAGAAGTCGGTGATCTCCACGGTGTCCGCGGTGATGGTGACGATCTGGTCCTGGCCCAGCTCCACGGCGCGGCGGGTGTAGTCGATGAACCCGGACACGTCCGAGCCCAGGAAGTTCTCGCCCTCGCCCAGGCCCACCACCAGGGGTGAGTTGCGGCGGGCGGCCACCACGACGTCGGGCTGGTCGGCGTGGACGGCCAGGAGCGTGAAGGCGCCCTCCAGGCGCTGGCAGGCCAGTTCCATGGCGCGGGTCAGGCGCCCGTCAGCGGTGTCACCGGCGAGCTTGTTCCGGTAGATGTCGGCCAGCAGCGCCGCGGCCACCTCGGTGTCCGTCTCGGACAGGAAGGTCACGCCCTTGTCCAGCAGCTCGAGCTTGAGTTCGGCGAAGTTTTCGATGATGCCGTTGTGGATCACGGCGAGCTTGCCGCCGTCGGCCAGGTGCGGGTGCGCGTTGCGGTCCGTCGGCCCGCCGTGCGTGGCCCACCGGGTGTGGCCGATCCCCGTCACCGTCTCCGGCAGCGGGTGCGCCTCCAGCTCGGCAATCAGGTTGCTCAGCTTTCCCGACTTCTTCCGCGATTCGATCGCGCCCTTGGACACCACGGCGACCCCGGCGGAGTCGTAGCCCCGGTACTCCAGGCGGCGCAGTCCCTCAAGAACAACATCCAGCGCGCTGTGACCGGCAATTCCGCCGTCGACTGAACGGCCCACATATCCCACGATTCCACACATAGCCTCAAGACTATCGGCAGGGGCACCCCAGATCTAAACCGGCAGAGCCCCCGCAGGAGGAGAATATTGCGGCTGCCGCCGCGCGCAGGCCGTGCTCCATTTCGCTATGTGCCGGGCGCGGGGCAGAATCTCTAGAGTGACTTTGCAACGCAACGAGGCGAACGGAGAGGGTGTCTCCCCGTTCGTTGAGCTGGACCGGCAGACCTGGTCCAGGCTCGCAGACGAGATGGAGCAGCCTCTCAACCAAGAGGACATCATCCGTCTTCGTGGCCTCGGGGACCCCCTGGACATGAGGGAGATCCGCGAGGTCTACCTTCCGCTCTCCAGGCTCCTGCACCTGTATGTGGAGGCCGCCGGGCAGCTGCACGCCGCCACCACCACGTTCCTGGGTGAACACACCCAGCGCACGCCGTTTGTGATCGGCGTGGCGGGGTCTGTAGCCGTGGGCAAGTCCACCATTGCCCGCGTGCTCCGTGAAATGCTGCGGCGCTGGCCCGGAACCCCCAATGTGGAACTCATCACCACGGACGGCTTCCTCTATCCCCTGGCTGAGCTCAAGCGGCGCCAGCTGCTGGAGCGCAAGGGTTTTCCGGAGTCCTACGACCGCCGGGCGCTGCTCCGTTTCGTGAGCGAGATCAAGAGCGGCGCCGAGGAAGTGCGCGCCCCCTGGTACTCCCACGTGACGTATGACATCGTTCCGGGCAAGGAAGTGGTGGTCCGCCGCCCTGACGTTTTGATCGTTGAGGGGCTGAACGTGCTGGCTCCGGCGCGTCCCCGGCACGACGGCCGGCAGGGCCTGGCGCTGAGTGACTTCTTCGACTTCTCCATCTACGTGGATGCCAAGACCTCCTACATCGAGGAGTGGTATGTGGACCGGTTCCGCAAGCTGCGGAGCACCGCGTTCGCGCAGCCGGAGTCCTACTTCCACCGGTACGCCACCCTGTCCGACGAAGAGGCGGAGACCACGGCGCGGGACATCTGGAAGCGCATCAACGAGCCCAACCTCGAGGAGAACGTCCTTCCCACCCGGGGGCGTGCGCAGCTGGTGCTGACCAAGGAGGCGGACCATTCGATCCGCCGCATGCTCCTGAGGAAGGTTTAACACAGGTGTGCCAGGACTGCTCCCCTGCTTCCGGGCAGACGCCGAGCCGGCGCAGCTTCACGCGCTTCCTCGCGGCGGGCGCCGGACTCACTGTCCTAACAGCCTGCACGCCGGAGGCACCCAACGCCGTGCCGCCGTCGTCGGCCCCTGCCTCCACTTCCTCACCGGCAGCGGTGACCGCCACGCCCACGCCGGAAATTACGACGGCGGCGCCCACCACGGAGGCTGCGGCACAGGCCGCGCCGTCCCCCACGCCGTCGGCTGCGCTGCCGCGGCAGTTCTCCCTCACTGATCCGGCCAGCCCCTGGCTGATCGTGAACAAGCACCGGCCGCTGGTGCCGGCGGACTACGTCCCGGCTGACCTGGTGCGTCCCTCGATCGCCATGACGGCTTCCGGTGAGGCGTCGCTGTTGAACAGCACGACGGCAGCTGCTGCGGAGGCGATGTTCGCGGCGGCCGCGCAGGACGGCGTGACGATGGTTTTGGCTAGCGGGTACCGCTCGTACACCACCCAGGTGGCCACCTACAACGGGTATGTTGCGGCCCGCGGCCAGGCCGACGCGGACACGGCCAGCGCCAGGCCCGGCTATTCGGAGCACCAGACGGGCTGGGCTTTCGACATTGCCGACGGCAACGGCGCCTGCGGGTTCCAGCCGTGCTTCGCGGACCAGCCCTCGGCCGTCTGGGCCAAGGCGAATGGGCACCGGTTCGGGTTCGTGGTGCGGTACCCGTGGATGTTCCACCCGATCACGGGCTACTACTACGAGCCGTGGCATCTGCGGTTCATCGGGGTGGAGGCGGCCACGGACATGGTGAACCGGGGGATCTTTACGCTGGAGGAATACTTCGGCGTGGAGGCAGCTCCGGGGTATCCGTAGGGCTGTGCGACGCCCGGGCTATACGATCGGCAGGCTGGCTTAGTTCCCGACACGGGCCCGGATTTTACGTTGCTGTCATGTGGGGCTCACATGGGTGCGCTAGCTTGGTCGGTATGTTGACAGGATTCAAGAATTTCATCATGAAGGGCAACGTCGTAGACCTTGCCGTCGCCGTCGTGATGGGTGCCGCTTTCGGCGCCGTCGTCACCTCCATCGTCGAAGGCCTGCTCACACCCCTGATCGGCCTCCTCTTCCAGGCGAAAGGCATCGAGGAGATGCAGTGGGAGGGGTTCCTGTACGGACAGGTCATCTCGTCCGTCATCTCTTTCCTGCTGATCGCCGCCGCGATCTACTTCGTGGTCATCATGCCCATGAACCACATGATCGAGCGCCGCAACCGCAGGCTCGGGATCGGCCAGGATGTGAAGGAGGAGTCCGCCGAGGATCCCCAGATCGCCCTGCTCACCGAGATCCGGGACGCGCTGAAGACCCGATCTTCCTAACCGGCTTTCTACCGAATGAGGCCCGTTTCCTTCCGAAAACGGGCCTCTTTTGTTGCGTCGGACATGCCACACATTGACATTCATGCCACCCAAGCAAAATGATGACCCAATGGGGGAATCAACGACGGCTCAGGGTGGCCGAACACGCCAAAGAAAATGGGATCTGCCTATACCTGTTCTTTTGAGCGGTTTCGTCATCGCAGCAACAGCGCGGTTGGCGTTCTTGCCATACGTCAGCGAGGACTCGACGTATTTCCTAATCCCGTGGATGCAAGAGTTTCGCGATCACGGCGCAGCTGCTCTGAGCGGAGAGTTCTCCAACTACAACTTTCCTTATTTGCTCTTGATGTTCCTTGCCGGCCTTTTGCCGGTTGAGCCACTGATCGCGATCAAGGTTGCCTCCCTCCTAGGGGACGCCTTGCTTGCAGTCTCTGTTTACGCACTTGCAGCGAACTATCGAACTATCGGAGTTTCGCCCAAGCTGGCAGCACTGATTGCACTCTTCTTACCCACTGTCCTGGTCAACGCAAGCATGTGGGGACAGTGCGACGCCATCTACACGGCATTCCTGGTGCTCTCGCTGAGGAGCCTTCTCAGAAACGACGGACGCAGTGCGTGGCTTCTCTGGGGCATTGCTTTTGCGTTCAAGCTTCAGTCTGTTTTCTTTCTGCCAGCCTTGCTACTCATCTCCCTGCGCAACAGATATAGCCTGAGGTTTCCCCTTATGGCCTTTGGAGTCTGGGCTATGCTGAGCCTGCCACCTGCCTTTTTTGGCCGGTCCCTGGCGAGCACGTTCAGCGTCTACATCAATCAGACCCAGGAATACCGACTGGTTGCGGGAGCAGCAAACGTTTACGCCTGGTTCCCTACGGCAACTGCCGAACAGGGGAGGTTTCCTGCCCTGGTAGTCTGCGGAACTGCTCTTCTGATGACCGCGGTTGCCTATTGGCGCGGGCCGGATACCACTGAACGACGCGTCCTTTTGACAATTACAGTTCTCGCCGTTTGTCCGCTTCTACTGCCTCAAATGCACGACAGATACTTCTTTGCAGCGGAGGTAATGGCACTTCTTCTTCTACGGCATAAGGACCTGTTCCTGACGCCGTGGTTCTTCGCCACGACGGGAGGCTTAGTGTACGTCCTCTACTTCTTAAGTAACCAGTACGCACTACCTCTCATGCTGGGGTCAGTCGTTCAATGCCTTACAGTCGGCCTCCTCTTTCGGGCTTTATGGCGAAGACATAGCGGGCGCCAAGAACTGCGTCAGCCGACTATCGGTATCAGTCCGTAACCAGTTCCAGGGCAAGTTCGGCGCGGACCACCTGGGCCAGGTGCTCAGCGATGGAGTGGGCGGTTTCTTCGTCCGCGGCCTCCACCATTACGCGCACCACGGGTTCCGTGCCGGAGGGGCGGAGCAGCACCCGGCCGGTATCGCCGAGCGCGGCTTCCGCTGCCGCCACGGCCTGCGCAAGGACCTCGTTACTGCCCACCCTGGTGCGGTCCACGCCCTTGACGTTGATGAGGACCTGGGGAAGTTTGGTCATCACCGTGGCGAGCTCCTTGAGCGGCTTTCCGGACAGGGCGATCTGGGCAGCGAGCTGCAGTCCTGTGAGGACGCCGTCGCCCGTGGTGGCGTAGTCGGCGAAGATCACGTGTCCCGACTGTTCGCCGCCAAGGTTGAAGCCGCCGTCGCGCATCTCTTCCAGGACGTAGCGGTCCCCTACTGCCGTCTCGCGGATGCTGATGCCGGCCTGGCGGAGGGCGATCTTGAGGCCGAGGTTGCTCATGACGGTGGCTACCAGGACGTCGTCCTTGAGCTTTCCGGACTCTTTCAGGGCAACGGCGAGGATGGCCATGATCTGGTCGCCGTCCACCACGTTGCCCTCGTGGTCCACGGCGAGGCAGCGGTCGGCGTCGCCGTCGTGGGCGATTCCCAGGTTGGCGCCGTACTTCAGCACAGCGTCCTTGAGCGGACCAAGGTGGGTGGAGCCGACGCCGTCGTTGATGTTGTGACCGTCCGGTTCCGCGCCAATGACGATCACCTCCGCGCCCGCGTCCTTGAACACCTGGGGCGAGCAGCCGCTGGCCGCACCGTGGGCGCAGTCCAGAACCACTTTGATGCCCTCCAGGTTGTGCGGGAGGGTGCCCAGGAGGTGGACGATGTAGCGGTCCTCGGCGTCGGAGAAGCGCTGGATGCGGCCGACGTCGGCGCCGATGGGGCGCACAGCTTCCTTGGTCATCTGGGCTTCAATGGCGTCCTCGACGTCGTCCGGGAGTTTCTGGCCCCCGCGGGCGAAGAACTTGATGCCGTTGTCCGGCGCAGGGTTGTGGGAGGCGGAGATCATCACGCCGAAATCCGCGTCGAGGTCAGCGACTAGGTAGGCTGCTGCCGGGGTGGGGAGGACGCCGGCGTCGTAGACGTCCACGCCTGAGCTGGAGAGCCCGGCCTCCACCGCGGCGGCGATAAACTCGCCGCTGGCGCGCGGGTCGCGGGCCACCACAGCGCGCGGCCGCGTTCCGTTGGCGTTGCGGTCGTGGCCGAGCACGACGGCGGCCGCCTGGGCCAGCTGCATCGCCAGCTCCGCTGTCAACAGACCGTTCGCCAGGCCCCGGACACCATCAGTTCCAAATAATCTAGACACCGGTCAAGTCTAGAGGATGGGGTGCGTGGCACCTGCGTAGCCTGCATGTCGCCGCTGCTTCTACTTGTTGAGTACCTGCGTTCCAGCGGGGGCGATTACTGGGACTACTTGGTTCTTTTCGTTCTTACCTGTCTTTCTCCAAAAGCCTCGCCACGGCTGTTTCGGCGCCCCTACGATCCAATGCATGACACCTAGCTATGGGGGCTTGGCGCTCGAAATTGTTGTACCGGTCTTCAACGAGGAAGCGGTACTCGAAAACAGCATCACAAGGCTCGCCGCATACTTGACGCACGAAATGCCGTCGACGTGGAAAATAACCATCGCCGATAATGCAAGCACCGACCGGACTCCGGTGATTGCCGCTCGACTCAGCGAGCACATGCCGAACGTTGAATACCGCCGCCTTGAGGTCAATGGACGGGGATACGCCCTGAGAGATGCCTGGGGCGCTTCCGACGCGAAAGTCCTTGCCTATCTGGACGTGGACCTTTCCACCGACCTGGCTGCGCTGCTGCCTTTGGTCGCTCCGTTGTTGTCCGGCCATTCCGACATCTCCATTGGCACCCGTCTGGGCCAAAGTTCACGTGTTAGCAGGGGACCCAAACGCGAATTTATCTCAAGGTCCTACAACTTCCTGCTTCGGAGGACGATGCAGGTGCGTTTTTCTGATGCCCAGTGCGGTTTTAAAGCGATTCGCGCTGACGTTGCGAAGCGCCTCCTCCCCCATGTGGAGGACAACGGATGGTTCTTCGATACGGAGCTCCTGATCATTGCCGAGCGCTCCGGACTGCGTATTCACGAGATTCCCGTCGACTGGGTGGATGACCCGGACAGCCGTGTTGACATTAGGCAGACTGCTCTCGACGATTTGCGCGGTATGGTCCGGGTGGCGGGGTCCTTGGTGAAAGGGGTAATTCCGGTAGCGGCGATATATGCAGAGCTGGGGCGCCGACCCATCGTGCCATCGGGCCGGCCCAGCTTCTTTGGCCAGGTTCTCCGTTTCGGACTGGTCGGGGCTGTCTCCACGTTGGCTTTCGCCTTGCTTTACCTCGTTCTCCAAGGATCCTTCGGGGCCCAGGAGGCCAACTTCCTGGCCCTCCTTCTTACGGCTGTCGGCAATACTGCCGCTAACCGCAGGTTCACCTTCGGGATTAGTGGCCCTGCGAAATTGTTCACACAACAGTTTCAGGGCTTGATTGTTTTTCTACTGGCTTGGACCATAACGTCCTCGTCGTTGCTAATCCTTCACGCAGCAAGCCCTGACGCGGCGCCAAATCTGGAACTCCTGACACTGACACTGGCTAATGTCTTTGCCACGCTAATGCGGTTTGTCCTCCTCAGGCTCTGGGTATTCCGGGTGAGGCGCAGTGGTAAGCGGGCTCCCGTCCTCTCCGCGCTAGTTCCGAGAGAACGCGTCCTGTGAGCCGTTTTGCTGACGTACAAGAAGTGTCAGGAGTACCGTCACAGGTGGTTGATCGATGATACCCACTTCGCCGTTCGCTGAGGCCGTCTCAGGTGTTCCTAGCCGAAAGGATCGGTTTAGGACTCGCGCCCCTTACCTTCTGGGGAAACTATGGCGTGGGCGTCCTCAAGATCCGCGCTTGGAACGTCCCGCACTACTGGCAATATTGGCCGCAAATGCAACACTTTACAGCTGGAATCTAGGCATCAACGGCTGGGCCAACTATTTCTATAGCGCGGCCGTTCAGTCCGGCACCATGGATGGGAAGGCGTTCTTCTTCGGTTCATCAGACTGGGGCAACTCAATCACCGTCGACAAGCCTCCGCTGAGCCTGTGGCTCATGGGCCTGTCAGTCAGGATATTCGGATTCAGTCCGGTAGCTATGTTGCTGCCCCAAGTGATCATGGGTGTAGGAACGACTCTATTAATCTACTTAGTCTTACGGCGCTGTGTCTCAGGGGTGTCAGCGCTGTTCGGGGCCACCGTCTTTTTCACGACACCGATCGTTACGCTGATGTCTCGATATAACAACCCGGACCCTCTGATGTTGCTGCTGATGGTGGCGGCCGTTTGGTTCGTGCTTCGGAGCATTGAAACTGGACGGGGCCACTTATTCGCAGCTGCTGGCGCCCTTTTGGGTTTGGCTTTCATGACGAAACAGTTGCAGGGAATGCTCAGCGTGCCAGCTCTCGGCTTGGCATTTATCGTGTTCAGCCCGCAGCCTTGGCCGCGACGGTTGGGAACTACCGTCGCGGGTATCAGCGCTCTAGTGATTTCCGGCGGACTTTGGATGATGATTGTGGACTTGATTCCCAGCCATCTAAGGCCCTATATCGGTGGGTCGCCGTCCAACAGCGTCCTAGAATTGACATTCGCATACAACGGTGTTGACCGCATTATTAGCAAAAGCGAAGCGCCCACGGCTATGCAGGTCCCGGTCCAATTTCGACAGGTTGACAGCGACGCTGGACTCCTGAGACTGCTAAACGCCAACTACAGTCAGGAGGCCTCCTGGCTACTCATCAGTGCGCTGTTCGCTGTCGGATTGATCGCAATTCTCTGGAGAAAGATTCCCCGAGCCGGGGCCGTCCGCCCTCTCGCCCTGCTCTCAGGAGTCTGGCTTCTCACAACTTTTCTCCTGCTGAGTTACATGGGAGACCAAATTCACACGTATTACACAGCCACATTGGGGCCGCCACTAGCATTGGTGTTGGGCATTACCCTCGACATGCTGATTTCAGGCCGAAATTCGTTACTTATGCGAATGGGTGGAGCTGTTATCGCCCTAATTTCCCTATTAACAGCCTGGCTTGTACTAGGGAGCGCAGAATGGCCAAGCTATTTGCCGGAAATTGTGCTCGGTGTGGGAATCGGTGCAATAGCCGCGCTGGTTATCAAGCCGCCCGCGATCAAGGTGGAGTTCGGAGCAGCAGGGCTTTTAGCGATCGCGCTGCTAACCGGCCCCGTTGTTACTTCAGTTGCAAACGTGACTGTAGGGTTCAATGGGTCCAATCCGGTCTCGGGTGTTCTCTCCAAGAATCCCGCAAGCATCAGTCATCTTATGGAATCCATGCGCAAAGGCGAGCTAGCCTGGGCCCACGACATTGCTTTCGGCCGCGTCCCAGACGCCCAGGTCGTAGAGGCGCTAGTAGGGACCAGCGGTTGCACATGGGCAGCAGCCACTTACGCTAGTCAAACCGCAGCGAGACTCCAGCTCGAATCTGGTCGCGCCGTCATGCCTTTGGGTGGATTTTCCGGAAGTGACCCCTCCCCCACCTTGGAACGCTTTAAGGCCCAGGTAGATGCCGGGGAGATCTGTTACTTTATTCAACAGGAAGCCTTCGTCGAGGTACAGTCCTCCGACACTGAGTCGACTGCGATCTCACGCTGGGTTAAGGAGAATTTCTCTTCAGAGGTGCTCGACAACACGACTGTGTATCGGTTGACGACTGGCTAGCTTCAGCCGAATGACAGAAGCCCGCCCCACCGATTGGCGGGACGGGCTTCTGGGTAAGCGGATTTAGCGCTTGGAGTACTGCTGAGCCTTGCGGGCCTTCTTGAGGCCGGCCTTCTTGCGCTCGATGACGCGGGCGTCGCGAGACAGGTAGCCGGCCTTCTTCAGGGTGGCGCGGTTGTTCTCGACGTCGATCTCGTTCAGCGAACGGGCGATGCCGAGGCGCAGTGCACCGGCCTGGCCGGAGATGCCGCCGCCATGGATGCGGGCGATGACGTCGTAGGCGCCTTCGAGATCAAGGATCTTGAAGGGCTCGTTGACGTCCTGCTGGTGCAGCTTGTTCGGGAAGTAGTTGTCCAGCGCACGGCCGTTGATGGTCCATTTGCCGGAGCCGGGCACAACGCGGACGCGTGCAACGGCTTCCTTGCGGCGGCCAACAGCTGCGCCGGCAACGGTCAGGGCCGGGCGCTCCTTCTTCGGCGCAGCGGCGTCAGCAGCTGCGCTTTCAGAGGTGTAGCTGGTCAGGGTTTCCTCAGCCTCAACGGCTTCGGTGGTCTCTTCGTTCTGAGCCACGGTTCTCCTTGTATAGATAAGTTGTTTGGTGGCCAGGACTACTGGGCGACCTGGGTGATTTCGAAAGTCTTGGGCTGCTGGGCGGCGTGCGGGTGCTCAGCACCGCGGTAGACCTTCAGCTTGCCCAGCTGCTGTGCAGCGAGGGAGTTCTTGGGGAGCATGCCCTTGATGGCCTTCTCAACGGCGCGGACCGGGTTGGATTCCAGGAGTTCCGCGTAGTTGACGGAGGTCAGGCCGCCCGGGTAGCCGGAGTGGCGGTATGCGCGCTTCTGCTCCAGCTTGGCGCCGGTGAGGGCAACCTTTTCAGCGTTGATGATGATGACGAAGTCGCCCATGTCCATGTGGGACGCAAAGGTGGCCTTGTGCTTGCCGCGCAGCAGGATTGCGGTCTGGCTCGCGAGACGACCAAGGACAACGTCTGTGGCGTCAATGACGTGCCACTGGCGGTTGATATCGCCGGGCTTCGGGGTGTACGTACGCACGGTGTTTGCCTCGTTCTTGTTCTGGCGTTCTTGTTTAGGTGTCACTAGCTCGTGCACCTACTATCTGCGCGCTACCGGAACAGAGGTGAGGGCTCTATGTAACCAGTCATCCTGTGGTTCCGAATGTGCACGTTGAGTAGTTATCCTGCAACCGGATACTCAAGCGGGCACGCACCATCGGAATAGGACACGCACAACGACTCCCAAGATTAGCGCGTTAAGGGCTTCAGGGTCAAAATGGGGGTAGCCGGAGGTTGCCCAAGCGCCTGCTGGCCTGACGGACGCAGGGGGTCGCGTGTTTGCATCTGGTCTTGACGGTTCCGCCGGGTGGCTGCTGGTCGTCTCAGCCACGCTCTTAGGACTGGCGCTGTCCCCTTTCGTTGAGATCCTCATTTCCAAGCGGCTTCCCCGGCTGGGGGGCCTCCCCGTGCTCCCCGTCACGATTACGACGGCGGTACTTACCGGCCTTCTGTGCGGCGCCTTAACTTGGCGGCTCGGAATGGAATTAGCGCTGCCGGCTTTCCTGTTCCTGGCAATTCTCGGCGTGCAGCTGTCCCGGATCGATATCGCGTTGCATCTACTACCCAACCCGCTCGTATCCATACTGTTTTCTGGCGGTTTCTTTCTCTTGCTGATGCCAGGGCTGCTGAATACGCAGTTCGGCGACCTGCTTCGCGCGGCACTCGGAGCCCTGATTTTGCTTGCCGGTTACCTCATCCTGGGGCTTGTTTCCCCCGGCGCCATCGGAATGGGCGACGTAAAGCTCGCCGCTCCCGTCGGCCTGTATCTCGGGTACTTAGGGTGGAGCCAACTCCTGTACGGAGGCCTTCTTTGCTTCCTCCTCAACGGAGTGGTCACGTTGTTCTACTTGGGCAGAATAGGCCGAAAACAAGCCACAGAAGTGCCTCATGGGCCTTCAATGATCGCCGCCACAGCGGCGATGGCACTATTTTCCTCTTAGCCCACCCGGCAACATCCGGCAGACGCCGCCGTCGTTCATGAAAGGCGAACCAAGTAGTCTGCCGCGTACTCGACTCGGCGCCTGAGTACTACCCGATCATTTCGAGTACGTAGTTTTGGCGGATACGAAAAAAATCGAGTACTACTACGCATTGTTGCCTCTACGCAGCACTGACAATCTTTTCTTAGCGAAGTCCAGCCGCTGAGGAGTTATGGGGGCAGCTGGAAATTCGTTGAAATCAAAAATCCATTTCACCGAATTAAAGGAAATTAAAATGACTTCTCTCATGGTCTCGATGATGGCATTTGTCGCCGGCGTCAAGGATCGGTTTGAATCCGAAAAGGGCGCGACCGCAACGGAGTACTCGCTGTTGGTAGGGCTGATCGCCTTGGTAATTGTTGCAGGCGTCACTCTTTTTGGTGGCAACCTCAACACTTTCTTCAACGGCCTCGCAGGCAAAGTCGGCGCCTGGTAAAGCGAGACGCAGTAAAGGAAGGCCGGAAGAATGCTTGATTTCAAGGCAACGCTTCGACAATTGGTCACGACCGTTCGGGCGATCTTCACTAACGAGAAGGGCGCAACAGCGACAGAATACTCGCTACTCGTGGGGCTTATAGCCCTGGTCATTGTTGCCGGCGTGACGCTCTTCGGCGGAAACCTGAATACCTTCTTCAACAATCTCGCCGGGACTGTCGGCGGCTGGTAGCTCAGGATCAACGGTGTGCCGCGCCAACCGCGCGGCACACCGCACCTATTTCTCACGCTGCAACCGTCCAGGGGGACACGTTGAAACGCAGTAAAAAAAACGCGCAACACAGGGAGCGCGGCGCAGTTGCCGTCGAGTTCGCTCTTGTCGCCCCAATCCTCGTTGCGATCATCATCGCGATTGTCGAGTTCTCGAACGCTTACAACGTTCAGGTTTCAGTAACTCAGGCCTCGCGGGAGGCAGCCAGAACTATGGCCATTACTAAGGACGCGACGAAGGCAACTGCTGCCGGCAAAGCGGGGGCACCCTCAATCAATTCAGCACTACTGACTTTTGACTATTCGGCGGCGACGTGTCCCGCAACTACACCGGCATCAACTGCCCTGGTGACAGTCACATATAACGGATCGTCGCTCACCGGCTTCTTCGGACCCGGTCTTTCACTCACGGGCAAAGGAGCCATGCAATGTGGCGGCTAGTCAGAAGAGCACGAGCTACGGATTCGGATGAACGTGGAGCCGCAGGCGTAACCGTCGCAGTCATGATGCTGGTCCTCATCGGAGCCGGCGCCATGGCAGTGGACGTAGGGCAGATATATGCCGAACGGGCTCAACTTCAAAACGGTGCCGATGCAGGAGCGATGGCCGTCGCCCTTAGCTGCAAGAACGGCCCATGCAATACCGTGCTGGCAGACGGACTTGCCAATACCAACTCCAACGACGCCGCCAGCAAAGCCGTTGTTGACCTCACCGTTCCCGGACAAGTCACGGTGACAACGTCAACAATCAACGGTTCGTCCAGTTTTCTCACAAATCTCTTTGCCAACGCCTTGAATGCTGGTCCGGTGACGGTCGGAGCGCAAGCCACAGCTGGCAGCATGCCCCCGGGCGGCGGATCAGGATTCCCTCTGGCACTTTCGGAAAACTGCTACAACCTAACGACCGCCAGCCCGACGGCCACGGTTCAGCGAATCTCTTACAAACCAGGCGGCACCTGCACCGGGCCCTCCGGGACAGAAATTCCAGGCGGCTGGGGATGGTTAGACGAATCCTCGCCATGCAATGCCACGACCACTGTTGGAACCAGCGGAATGGCTTCAGACCCTGGTAACAATCCGCCCAGTGGCTGTTCCACAATCCTCACGAACTGGAAGAACACCATTCTCGCCGGAGGGGAGGTCGAGGTGCAGTTCCCTGTCTTCGACACATCATCCGGCACCGGCAACACAGGAAGCTTCAACATCATCGGCTACGCCACGTTCAAGATCTGGGGCTGGAAGTTCGGCAACAACCACGAATACGAGTTCCGCAACAGTGCCAGCGATCCCGGAATGACCAGTTCCCTCGCATGTGATGCAGGGCAAGACCGCTGCATCATCGGTCAGTTCATCAAATACAACATCATCGGCTCCGGTAGCAGCGTTCCCGGCGGAACGGACCTGGGCACGTCGGAAATTCGACTTATCAAGTAGTTCCACCAAAGGGGAAAGTAATGAAAGCACGCCTACTGGGAGGCATTGCCGCATTGGTTGTCGCAATCATAGGCACCGTCCTTCTCTTCAACTACGTGCAGGGCGCGGATCGCAGGGCCCTAGCAAACACGGAAACGGAAGACGTCCTTGTGGTCAAGCAGGAGGTTGCCGCGGGGACGCCGGCCAGCCAACTGAGTCAATATGTCACCACGAAGACGGTTCCTCGAACAGCAGTGGCCGAAGGAGTCGTTGAGGACCTTGGATCGCTCGGGTCGAAGGTAACTGCCGTCGGGCTGAAGCCTGGAGAGCAACTGCTCACTAGCCGCCTGGTTGACGCGAATGCGTTTCTGGGTCCCGCAAGGGTTGAGGTTCCCGAAGGTCTCCAGGAAATCACCGTACGCCTCAGCATCGACCGGGTCGTCGGCGGCAAGATACAGGCTGGAGACACGGTGGGAGTGTTCATTTCACTCGGCGATGGCGCTTCTTCGGCCGACGGCGAGGGCGGCAGCGGAACACAGCTGACTTTCCACAAAGTCCTTGTAACTGCCGTCCAGTTCAGTTCAGGCCAGGCAGCCCAGACTCAGGGCGAGGCAACCCAAGCCAGTTCGCAGGGTGCCCTCAATGCCGAGAGTAAGGACAAGCAGACTTCAAGCGACTCCTACCTGATCACATTCGCCAGGAACGCCGTTGATGCTGAAAAGCTGGTGTACGCCGCGGAATTCGGGAAGATCTACCTCTCGAAAGAGCCGGCGAGCGCCACCGAGGGCACCAGCGGAGTCGTCAACCAGACAAAGGTATTCCGATGAGCCGCTTCATTTTGATCTCACCCTCCGCAGATTATGAACGTAAAGTTCGGGCATCTGTAGCCCCCTTGAGCGGATCGCTCCAGTACTTCCAGGCGGCATACCTGCCCGAATCCCCGGAGGACATTCTTCGGCAGCAAGCCGGCGAACCGCCCGAGGTCCTGATCCTTGGCCCCGGACTGCCCCAGGATGAGGCACTGAAGTTCGCAGCAATCCTGGACCTGCAGTACCCCGAAATCAGCATTGTTTTGGCAGCGGAGGACGACGGCGAGCTGGCACTGAACGCCATGCGTTCCGGCATCCGGGATCTCCTTCCGCCCTCGGCCGACATGGACCAGGTGCGGGCTTTGGTGGAACGCGCAAGCCTTGCTGCGGCTGGTCGTCGACGTGGACTTGGTCCCAACACGGCGGAACGTCCAACTACCGAGGGAGGCCGGGTAATCGCCGTCATGTCGCCCAAGGGCGGCGTTGGCAAAACAACGATCGCCAGCAACCTTGCCATCGGTCTGGGACAAATCGCTCCCATGAGCGTCGTTGTGGTGGATCTGGATCTCCAGTTCGGTGACATCGGCAGTGGTCTCATGTTGGAGCCCGACTTCACCATTACGGACGCAGTTGTTGGCGCGGCGAGCCAAGATGCCATGGTCCTCAAGACTTACCTGACGCTTCACGCCGGCAACATCTACGTCCTCTGTGCCCCTCGCAACCCCATTGATATGGACAGGATTAGCGGCGAACACATCAGCCACCTATTGCGCCAGCTCCGCGCCGAATTCCAGTACGTAGTGGTGGATACGGCTCCCGGGCTTGGTGAACACGTCCTCGCAACCCTGGAACAAGCAACAGATGCTGTTTGGGTTTGCGGCATGGATATCCCGAGCATTCGGGGTTTGCGAACGGGGTTCCAGATTCTTTCGGAGCTTGACCTGCTCCCAGATCATCGACACGTGGTCCTCAACATGGCCGATCGCAAGACTGGCCTCACGGTTCAGGACGTAGAAGCGACAATCGGTGCTCCGGTAGATATAGTCCTTCCCCGTTCCAGGAATGTCCCCTTCTCGACTAACAAAGGCGTTCCCCTACTGCAGGACGGGAGCAGGGACCCGGCAGCGAAAGGCCTCAGGCAGCTGGTGGAGCGCTTCAAACCGAACTGGGAGGCTCCACGCAAGAAGCTGCACAGAAGGGCGGTAGTCCAGTGACTCTCTCACATCGATTCGCGAAGTTGCGCGGCGACGAAGTCGGCGAGCTGGAGATGCCGGCGTCTTCCACATCACAGCAACAGCCAGCTACACTCGGCGCCATCCAGCAGGCGCAGGCGACGCAGCAGGCTCAGGCCCCCGCTGTGATGGAGGTGACCACCGGAAACGCCAGCGAAGCCTTGTCGGGCTTGAAAGAGCGTGCCAGCCAAGCACTTTACGAACGGCTGGGATCGCGAATCACCGACTCCTCCTTGGACGAAACAGAGCTTCACCAGTTCGTCAAAGACGAACTGAAAGCCGTCGTCGATGAAGAGCAGGTCCCTCTGTCACAGGGCGAGCGCCAGCGGCTAACCCGGGAAATCATCGACGATGTCTTGGGCCATGGGCCGATGCAGCGTTATCTGGACGACCCTACAGTCACGGAAATCATGGTCAATCGGGCGGACCAGATCTATGTGGAGCGTAACGGCCACTTGTTCCTCACGGATACCAAGTTCAGTTCCGAAGAGGCGCTGCGGCGAGTGATTGAACGCATCGTGACGCGCATCGGCCGGCGGATCGATGAGTCGTCGCCGCTGGTGGACGCCCGCCTGCCAGATGGTTCACGTGTGAACGCCATCATTCCGCCCCTGGCTGTCAACGGGGCATCCCTCACCATCCGAAAGTTCGGCAGGGAGGCGCTGACGGTTCAGAAGCTCATAGGATTTGGAAGCCTGTCCCCTGAAATGGCTGAGCTGCTGCAGGCATGTGTACTTGCCCGAATGAACATCATTGTTTCGGGCGGTACGGGTACCGGCAAGACGACGATGCTAAACGTGCTCTCATCCTTCATTCCGGCCACGGACCGCATTGTCACCATTGAGGACGCGGTTGAACTGCAACTCCAGCAGGACCACGTCGTCAGGTTGGAGAGCCGGCCGGCAAACATCGAAGGCAAGGGCGAAGTTTCCATCCGTGACTTGGTGCGCAACTCTCTTCGCATGCGGCCGGACCGGATCGTTGTTGGTGAAGTCCGCGGTGGTGAGTCTTTGGACATGCTCCAGGCAATGAATACGGGCCATGACGGCTCGATCTCAACCGTCCACGCGAACTCCCCCAGGGATGCAGTGGCCCGGTTGGAGACCTTGGTCCTCATGGCGGGTATGGACCTTCCACTTCGAGCCATCCGTGAACAGATCGCATCAGCCGTAAACCTCATTGTGCATATTTCGCGGCTTCGCGACGGATCCCGTCGGGTAACGCACATCACGGAGGTCCAGGGAATGGAGGGAGACATCGTCACGCTTCAGGACGCCTTTGTCTTCGACTACTCGGCCGGCATCGACGCCAACGGGCGATTCCTGGGGAAGCCAATTCCCACGGGCGTGCGGCCACGCTTCACAGACCGTTTCGAGGAACTGGGCATTAAGATCTCTCCCGCTGTATTCGGCGCACAAGCGGTCAGGGGGCGGTGATGGAAACTCCAGAAGCCCCAATGCTGATGTTCTTAGTGGGCGTGCTGCTGATCTTCACTGCGATGACAGTTCTGTTCGTCGTCGTCCTCAAGCCTGGAAACACGATTCCCCTCTCGCGGCGTCGGCCGGATGTCGCCTCCGCTAGCTCCAGGCTGACCGTCCTAACCGATTCGGCGGTAGGGGCAATTAACAAGCAGCTGAAGGGAAAGAACGACTTCCTGGTAAGCCGGGAGAAACTCGAACGGGCAGGCCTAAAAACCCAGCCCGCCGACTTCCTGCTCATGATGGGCGCAGGCACCGTCGCGGGCAGCGTCTTCGGATTCCTCTTGGGTGGACTGTTCTTCGCGATTCTGATGATCGCCGTCGTACCCGCCGGCATGATGGCTTTCCTTTCCGTCTTGACCTCGCGCCGCAAAAGCAAGTTCGACGAGCAACTCCCCGACACACTGCAAATGCTGACGGGGAGCATGCGGGCAGGGCACAGTCTCATGCGGGCAATTGATGCTTCTGCTCGGGAGACGGATGCGCCAATGTCCGAGGAGCTGAGCCGAATCGTCAACGAAACCAGGATCGGGCGGGACCTTGGGGAGTCCATGATCGACGTCTCCGTACGCACCGGCAGTGAAGACTTTGCATGGATCTCCCAGGCCATCGAAATACACCGGGAAGTGGGCGGTGACCTTGCTGAGGTGCTTGACCACGTGGGTGAGACCATCCGAGATCGGAATCAGATCAGACGCCAGGTCAAAGCCCTCAGTGCAGAAGGAAAGATGTCGGCGGCGGTTCTCATGGGACTCCCGGTAGTGCTTTTCTTCGCTCTGATCCTGATCAACTCGCAGTACGCCAAGACGTTCACCAGCACTGTCCCAGGATTCCTCATGCTTGGGGCCGCAGCTGTGATGCTCACAGCCGGCGGCTTCTGGCTCAGCCGCCTGATCAAACCGAAGTACTAGGAGGGTCGACATGTCACCCATGGCACTTGGCGCAATTCTGGCCATAATTCTGCCCATCACGTACCTGGTGTGGTCCGTCGCGGCGACCGACAGGGTTGCCTTACGGAACATCCAAGCCAATCTTGGTCAGCGCGCAAGGAATGCGGCGCCTCAGAACCTCGCGGCAGAGTTCGGCGACATTGCACGCAAGGTCACGCCAGGAGGCTACGTTGCCTGGCTGGACAAGCAACTGGCGGCCGTGGGCCGACCGAAAGAGTGGCCCCTGGAGCGGCTACTGATTGTAAAGCCAATGCTGGCGCTCGGCGCGGGTGTCCTTGGGCTCTTCAACTTCCTCGCCTCGCCGGCTCCCGCACGCTTTGCCATTCTTGTCGCAGCACTGGCATTCGGCTACTTCGCACCGGACCTACTGGTACGCACCAATGCTGAGAAGCGGAGGGCCAAAATTCGCCAGGAGCTGCCTAATACCCTGGACCAGATGCTGATCTCAGTGCAGGCTGGTCTGGGATTCGAGGCGGCGATGGCCCGCACCGCCCAAAATGGCAGCGGACCGCTTGCAGATGAGATGACCCGGACCTTGCAGGATATGCAGGTGGGACGCTCGCGCAAGGAGGCCTACTTGGCCATGTCTGACCGTGTCGACGTACCCGACCTCCGTTCCTTTATTCGGGCGATTGTTCAAGCCGACGCCTACGGCATCGCCATCGCCAAGGTCCTGAAAGTTCAAGCCAACGAGATGCGGCTCAAACGCCGCCAGCGGGCCGAGGAGCACGCGATGAAGATTCCAGTGAAGATCCTTTTTCCTCTTATCTTCTTTATTTTTCCGACCCTCTTCATCATCCTGCTGGGGCCGGCCGTCATGAACATCGTCGCCGCCTTTTCATAGGAGGAATTTTGGATCGTCTAACTAGGATCGTGATCCACGTATCCGCGTTGTTCACCCGCCTGCGCGACCAGGAACGCGGCGCCACCGCCACGGAGTACAGCATCCTCACGGGGTTCATAGCCATGGTGATTGTAGCCGGTGTGGGTTTGTTCGGGACCTCACTCAACTTGTTTTTCGGTTTCCTCACCACTGGCGTGAGAACCGCTCTGGGCATCCCCTAGCAACTCCATGAAAATCGCGCCGTCAGGCGCCCACATACCGGACCCCCTCGGCACCCAGAACCGAGGGGGTCCGCTTGTGTCCCTAAGGAAATGCGAATCCCAGCGTTAGCGCAGCGAAATCCATGCAAAGGCGCAGGAAAAGTACACGCCGTAAAGCCTTTGCGCAGGATGCTCCAAGATCCGGGATCAGCGGCAAATTCGATTGCTAACTTCGTTTCAGTGCTGGTGCAGGGCCAGCCATCCGTCTCGCTCAGGAGTACAAAATGCTTTCTCTTTACACCAACCTCATGATCCGCCTCCGCAGCGAAGAGAAGGGCGCTACCGCTGTTGAATACGGCATCATGGTCGCCCTCATCGCCGTCGTTATCATCGCCGCTGTTAGCACGCTCGGTGGAACCCTTAACGAAATGTTCACGACTGTAGAGACCAAGATCCCAGCCCCCACCACGGCTGCCACCACCACTCCCTAGTTCCCTCGGTTCCGGCCCCCCCCCCCCATATCGGAACCGCACCGCCTCAAAGAAGCAGGCACAGAACACGAGTCATCCAAGAGGAGGTGCAGCAGGTGTCACACGATTCGGAACGCGGTGCAGCCGCCGTCGAATTCGCGATCCTGCTGCCCCTCCTCTTGACGCTTGTCCTCGGCACCATCGAATTCGGCCGGGCCTACAACGCCCAGATCACCCTCACCAATGCAGCCCGCGACGGCGTCCGGGTCATGGCCATCGGCAACGATCCGGCTGGAGCCAAGACCGCCGCACAGAACGCGGCAGCATCCGTCAGCAGCACCATCCCCACCTCGGACATCACGCTCAGCACCAACGCGTGCAGCACGGGCGCCCAGGTGACCCTCACCATCAAGTACAACCTGTCCACCATCACCGGCATCGCAGGACCGTTTCCCATGACGGGCAAGGGGGTCATGCTGTGCGGCGGTTGACCACGGACGAAGCAACAAACGAGAAAGGCGCCATCAGCGTCATCGTGGCCATCCTTCTGGTGACCCTCCTCGGGTTCGTGGCCATCGCCGTGGACGTCGGGGTGATCTACTCGGAGCGCGCACAGCTGCAGAACGGCGCCGACGCTTCCGCCATTGCCCTCGCGCAGAAGTGCGCACGGAATGCAACGGACCCGGTGTGTGCCACGACGTCTCCCCTCGCCACCAGCCTGGCCAACCAGAACGCCCTGGACGGCATGAGCAACGTGCACACCATCGAGCTCGACAAAACCGCCCGGAAAGTCAGCGTCACCACCTCCGCCAAGGAAGTAGGCGGCACGGACAACTCTGTTTCCCTCTTCTTCGCGGACGTTCTCGGCGTTCCCACCAAGGAAGTGGGTGCCCGGGCATCGGCCATTTGGGGAAGCCCCAAGGCCGGCCGCACCGCTTTTCCCTTGGCATTCTCCATCTGCCAGGTCAAGGACAACATTGGCGGCAGCCTCCAGCTCCTCCAGGAACACGGAAAGAACGCCAACGCCGACTGCAACTACGGCCCGTCCGGGGCGGCAGTTCAGGGCGGCTTCGGCTGGCTGGTCCAGGACTCCGGAAAGTGCGGCGGCACCATCGACCTCGCTGTCAGCGAAGGCGGCAGTGACCCCGGCAACAACGCTCCCGGCAACTGCACCACCGAACTCAACCGCTGGGCCAGCGACATCACCGCCGGCCGGGACGTCATTGTCCTCCTCCCGGTGTTCAACAAGGTCACCGGAACCGGCGCCGGCGCCGTCTACGGGCTCGTCTCCTTCGCAGCCTTCAAAGTCACCGGCTGGAAGTTCAGCGGCGGTACGGGCCTACCGTACGAATTCCGAAGTGAGAGATCCACGACGACGGGCGTCACCACCGCCACCGAGTGCAAAGGTGAGTGCCGCGGCGTCATCGGCAGCTTCGTCAAGTACGTCTCCCTCGCCGACGGCTACACCCTCGGGCCCGTGGACGAATACGGCGCCACCATCGCCCGCCCCACCCTCTAGCCACCACCCCAGATACTCAGGAGCTGAAAGTGAAGTCTCGCCTGCTCGCCGGAACGGCCGCGGTTGCCCTGGCGCTCGTGGGAGCCCTCCTCATCATCTTCTACGCGAACGGCGCCGACCAGCGCGCCCTCGCCTCCACCGAACCCGTGGACGTCCTGGTGGTAAAGACCGCTATTCCGGCCGGGACCCCGGTCAACGACATGGCCGCCTCCCTCGTGGTCGAGAAGGTCCCGGCAGCAGGCAAGTCAGACAGCGCTCTCAGCACCCTGGAAGGCAAAGCCAACACGGTCAGCGCAGTGGACCTTGTCCCAGGCGAACAGCTCCTGGACGAGCGCCTGGTCGCTCCAGCAGACGTCAAAGAACAGGGCGCCGTAGAGGTCCCCGCCGGCCTCCAGGAAGTCTCCTTCCAGCTGGAGCCGCAGCGGGTCGTCGGCGGACGGATCAACGTCGGAGACCATGTAGGCATCTCGTTGAACTTCGACAACGGCGCCTACAAAGCCAGAGCCGAGGACGCCACCACGCAGCTCACCCTCCGCAAAGTCCTCGTCACCGGTGTCCAAGGGGCGGCGAGCGCCGAGACTGCCGAAGGCGAAGAGAACACAGCCCTCCCCGAAGGCTCCCTCATGCTGACCGTGGCCGTCAGCGACGTCGACGCCGCCAAGATCATCTTCACGTCGATCAACGGCAGCCTCTGGCTCACCAAGGAACCCCTGGACGCCCAGGACAACGGACCCCGGATCGAACGCAAGGAAGTGGTCTACAAGTGAGCCGGTTCGTCCTCCTCTCCCCCAGCGCCGAGTTCGACCAGAAGCTGCGGGCCGCCGTCGCCCACGGCCTCCGCGGCTCCGTCCAGACCATCGCCTCGGACATCCTCCCCGCGGGCCCGGCCGAACTGTTCGCGCTTCTCAACCAGGAGCAGCCCGAAGTCCTGATCATCGGCCCGGATGTCCCCTACGAGGAGGCGCTGCGGTTCGCCAAGGTCTTCGACGTCCAGCTCCCGGGCCTCAGCCTGGTGCTGGTCAGCGACATCGAGCCGACCTTCCTGGTTCACGCCATGCGCGCCGGCATCCGGGACATCCTCAGCCCGCAGGCGGACGCCGCCGAGATCCGTGTGCTGCTGGAGCGTGCCTGCCAGTCCTTCGCCACCCGGCACCGGAGCCCCGAAACGCAGGCGGCGGACAACGGCGGCAAGGGCCTGGTGATCGGCGTCTTCTCGCCCAAGGGTGGCGTGGGCAAAACCACCCTCGCCACGAACATCGCCATCGGCCTGGGCCAGATCGCGCCCATGAGCGTAGTCATCGTGGACCTTGACCTGCAGTTCGGTGACGTAGCCTCAGGCCTCTACCTCAACCCCGAGCACACGGTCACGGATGCCGTCACCCCCGCCGCTGCCCAGGACTCCCTGGTCCTCAAGGCCTTCCTCACGGTGCACCCCGCCGGGATCTACGCCCTGTGCGCGCCGCCGAACCCGGTGGACGCGGACCACATCACGCCGGACCAGATCACCCGCCTGCTGGAACAGCTTGCCCAGGAATTCCAGTACGTCGTCCTGGACACGGCCCCCGGCATGCCCGAAATCGGCCTGGCCGCCATGGAACAGTGCACGGACGTGGTCTGGGTCAGCGCCATGGACATCCCCAGCCTCCGCGGCCTGCGCTCGGGCCTTGAGGTGCTCCGCCAGCTGGAGATCATGCCCGAGTCCCGGCACGTGGTCCTGAACATGGCCGACGCCAAAGCCGGCCTCAACGTCCGGGACGTCGAGTCCACCATCGGCGCCCCGGTGGACGTCAGCGTTCCCCGGTCCCGCGCCGTGGCCCTGTCCACCAACCGCGGCATCCCCGTCCTCCAGGAATCCAAAAAGGACCCCGCCGTCAAAAGCCTCCGCCAGCTGGTGGAGCGCTTCAACCCGGCGTGGCGTACCCAGACCCAGCGGAAGCTGCACCGAAGGGTGGTCATCTGATGAAACTCTCCGAACGGATCAGCGCGGTCCAGGACCGCAACCAGTCCGCCGGCAGCAGCGTTGCCGTGCTCGAACCACCGCGTCCCGCGGCTGCCCCGGCCAGGACCGGGGAGAGCGAGCCGCGGCACCGTCCCGCCGCTCCCGCCGTCGTGGTTCCAGCGTCCGACGCCGGTGCCTCCCCGGTGCCTTCAGCTCCCTCAGTGCCCAAGGCCCAGTCCGTGGATGTCTTCGCCGCCATGAAGCACCGTGCGGCCACCGCACTTTTCGAGCGGATGGGCGCGCGCTTCAACGACGCGACGGCCACCGAGCAGGAGCTGCGGAGCACGGCCAGGGAGGAACTGAGCCGGATCATCGACGCCGAACAGGTTCCGCTGACGCCCGAGGAACGTACCCGGCTTGTCCAGGATATTTCTGACGACGTCCTGGGTTTCGGGCCCCTCCAGCGCCTGCTGGATGATCCCGCCGTCACCGAAATCATGGTCAACCGGATGGACCAGATCTACGTTGAGCGTAAGGGCAAGCTGACCCTGACGGAGTCCCGCTTCAGCTCCGAGGAGCACCTGCGCAAGGTCATCGAGCGGATCGTGTCCAAGGTGGGCCGCCGCATCGACGAGTCCTCCCCGCTGGTGGACGCCCGCCTCGAGGACGGCTCACGCGTCAACGCCGTCATCCCGCCGCTGGCCGTGGGCGGCTCATCACTGACCATCCGTAAATTCAGCAAGGTCCCCCTGACCGTCCGCAACCTGATCGATTTCGGCACCCTCACCCCCGAGATGGCCGAGCTGCTCAACGCCTGCGTCAAGGCCAAGCTCAACATCATCGTCTCCGGCGGTACCGGCACCGGCAAAACCACCCTCCTGAACGTGCTGTCCTCCTTCCTGCCCGCGGACGAACGGATCGTGACCATCGAGGACGCCGTGGAACTGCAGATCCAGCAGCAGCACGTGGTCCGGCTCGAAAGCCGCCCGCCGAACACCGAGGGCAAGGGCGAGGTCACCATCCGCGAACTGCTGCGGAACTCGCTGCGCATGCGCCCGGACCGGATCGTGGTGGGCGAGGTCCGCGGCGGGGAATCACTGGACATGCTCCAGGCCATGAACACCGGCCACGACGGCTCCCTCTCAACGGTCCACTCCAATTCCCCCCGGGACGCGGTGGCCAGGCTTGAAACCCTGGTGCTGATGGCCGGCATGGACCTGCCGCTGCGCGCCATCCGCGAACAGATCGCCTCCGCCGTCAACCTGATCGTCCAGATCTCCCGGCTCCGTGACGGCTCCCGCCGCATCACCCACGTCACCGAAGTCCAGGGCATGGAAGGGGACATCGTGACCCTTCAGGACGCCTTCGTCTTCGACTACTCCGCCGGCGTGGACGCCCACGGCCGCTTCCTCGGCAAGCCCGTGGCCACCGGCATCCGGCCACGCTTCATCGACCGGTTCGAGGACCTGGGCATCCACGTCTCCCCCGGCGTCTTCGCCGGACCCCAGGCGTCGGTGGGCCAGTCCCCGGCGGGCCAGAACCACGGCGGACGGTGACGGCCGCCATGATTCTTGCTGCCGGAACCGCCATCCTCCTCATAGCCGTAACCCTGTTCGGCGCCGCGGTGCTGCTGCCGAGCGCGCCGGACGTGCCGCTGGACCGCCGTCGTCCTTTTGATCCCGAACCTTCCTCTTCCCTGACGCGTTTGGCGCTCTCCGCCGTCCGGTCCTTCGAGCGGCTCCTCGCCGGCCGGAACATCTCCCTCTTTGCCCGGCCCGAGCTTGAGAACGCCGGACTCCGGCTCAGCCAGGCCGAATTCTTCCTGCTGGTGGGAATCGGCGCCGGCGTGGGGATGCTGGTGGGCACCGTAACCGTGGGACCCCTCGTGGGGCTCCTCCTGGCGCTGCTGGGGCCCTTCATCGGAAAACTCGTCCTGGGATTCCTGGCCGGAAAACGGCGGGCCACCTTCGACAGCCAACTGGGCGACACCCTTCAGCTCCTGTCCGGCGGCCTCCGCGCCGGGCACAGCATCCTGCGCGCCATCGATGCTGCGGCGGCAGAATCCCAAAAGCCGACGTCGGAAGAAATGCGACGCGTGATCACGGAAACCAGCCTGGGCCGGGACCTGCTCGCCGCCCTCAACGACACCGCGGACCGGATGAAGAACGAAGATTTCGTCTGGATCTCCCAAGCCATCCAGATCAACCGCGAGGTGGGCGGCAACCTGGCCGACGTCCTGGACCAGGTCAACGAAACCATCCGCGAGCGCGCCGAGATCAAGGGCCATATCAAGGCACTGGCGGCCGAGGGCAAGTTTTCCGCCTACATCCTCATCGCCATGCCGTTCGGCATTGTGGCCATGCTGTTGGCGGTGAGCCCGAACTACATGAACTCCATGTTCACCCACCCCCTGGGCTGGGCCATGATCGGGGCCTCGTTTGTCCTCATGACCATCGGTGCGCTGTGGATGCGCAAGATCATCGACCTGAAGTTCTGAGGACGCCATGAACCTGACCGTTCTCCTCTCTATCCTGCTGGTCTGCGTCCCCCTGGCCGGCCTGGCATGGTCCGTCCTGACGGTGGACAAGCAGGGCCGCGTCGCCGTCAACGACCTCCTGTCCCGCGGTGCCGCACCCGTGGCTGTTACCGCCTCCGGCAAACCCGGGATGTTAGAAGGCATCGGCCGGCGCCTCACTCCCCCGGCGTATGTGGCCTTCCTTGACCGGCTGCTGGCCCTCGCCGGCCGGCCCGCCTCGATGCCGCTGGGCAAGGTCCTCGGCTCCAAGCTGGCGATAGGCCTGGCGGGCATCACGGTGGGCATCTACCTGACGGCCATCGGAAGTACCCCGCTGATGAAGCTCTCCGGCCTCTTTGTCCTGTTCCTGGGCTACTTCATCCCGGACCTCCTGCTCTACAGCAAGGGGCAGGAACGCCAGAAGGTCATGCAGCTGGAACTGGCCAACACCCTGGACCAGATGCTGATTTCCGTGGAGGCGGGCCTGGGCTTCGAAGGTGCCATGGCCCGCGCAGGGGAAAACGGCAAGGGCCCGCTGGCTGAAGAACTGGTCCGGACGCTGCAGGACATGCAGGTGGGCCGCAGCCGCCGTGAGTCCTATACCGCCCTCGCCGAACGGACCAGCATTCCGGAGCTGCGCAGCTTTGTGCAGGCAGTGGTGCAGGCGGACACCTACGGCATCGCCATCAGCCGAGTGCTGCGGGTGCAGGCCAAGGTCATGCGGGTAAAGCGGCGCCAGCGGGCCGAGGAGAAGGCGATGAAACTCCCGGTGATGATTCTGTTTCCGCTGCTTTTCTTCATATTTCCGGTTCTCTTTATCGCCATTCTTGGACCGGCCGTCATCAATACCGTGGTGACTTTCAGCGGACAGTAAAGCCAACGCAGTACCGCCTGAAAGATCGCTCAAGGTTTCCACAGGATCCCCCGAAATAGGACAACGGAAGAATTTCAGGAAGTAGCCTTGAACAATGCACAGTCAAGATCCCGGCACCAGCCGCGAGGCCGCCGCTGCGGGCTCCCTGCCGCCAGGGATCGCTTCAGCTGCCGGGACCGCGCTGCCACAGGAAGCGGCCGGTCACTTGCCGCTCGTTGACGCAGCCGTCCTTGAAGAGCTGGAAGACGAACTGGCCGGCTCCGGCCTCGCCCAGCGGTTCGCCCGCGACTATGCCGCCATGTGGGACCAGCGCTACGCCCGGCTGGCTGCGGCGGTGGACGAGCAGGACAGCGCCTCCGCCCTGGACGCCGTCATCAGCCTCAAGATCACGTCCGCCATGGTGGGCGGCCTGCGGCTGGCGAAACTCGCGGAACTGCTGGAGTCCGTGATCCGCCTGGGCGACTTCGGCCAGGGCCAGGCGCTCATGGAACGCGTGGCCCAGGACGGCGGGCAGACGGTCACCGAACTCCAGGCCACCTACATCCTGGAAAACGACTGATCCCGCCTACTCTTCGAACGGCCTGCTGGGGGCCAGCCGGTAGCCCACGCCGCGGACTGTCTGCAGCCAGCGCGGGGACAGCTGGTCCTCCTTGAGCTTGCGCCGCAGGTTGCCCACATGGACTTCGACGGCGCGCTCGTCAGCTTCGCTGATGTACGTGTCATGCTCGTAGAACTCGCCGCGCACTGCCCGCACAAGGTCAGCCCGGGTGCACACCGCACCGCCGCCCCGGAGCAGCACGTGGAGCAGGTCGAATTCGCTCCGGGTCAGCCCGAGCGGTTCGCCTTTGATCTCCACTGTCCGGGTTCGGTGGTTCAGGGTCAGGCCGTTGTGCTGCAGGACAGCCGAATCGTGGCTGACCGGCGCTGGGGCCGCCGTGGCAGGTGTTCCCCATGCCGGCGCGGGCCTTTGCCCATTAATTTCATGCCGCGGCCGGCGCATCATGGCGGCCACCCGTGCCCGGAGCTCCCTGGGCCGGAAAGGTTTGGCGATGTAGTCGTCCGCTCCCGCGTTGAGGGCAGACAACAGGTCCGGCTCCTCTGTCCGGCCGGTCAGCATCACCACGTAGGCGTTGCTGAAATGGCGGATCCGCCGTAACACTTCAAACCCGTCGATGTCCGGAAGGCCGATATCCAGCGTGACAACATTGGCCTGTTTGCTGCGGACCACTTCCACGCCGGCACGTCCGTCCACCGCTGTATGCACTTCGAATCCCGCCTGGGTCAGCACCCCCTCAAGGAGGTTGCGGACATCGGCATCGTCTTCAATTACTACAGCCACACCAAGTTCATCCATTGATATCCCTGTGCCAGGCGGACATGGCCCCCCATCAGCCCAGCGCCAATGCCATACCCGCTCCAACCATTTATACGCTACTAGTAAGCCCTGCTGATCACATCCTTTTGGGCAGTCATTTTGGAAAGTCAATTACTATGACAAGACATGTGGATTATGAGACGAAAGGATGTGCCTGGGAGTGGCCAGCAGGAATTCGAGCGCAAGCGCTGACCGGCTGTCCGGTCCAGGCCGCGAGGACCTGAATCCCGCCAATGGCTGAGCACCTGTTCCAGCGCGGACCTGCCCGCTTCTTCCGTAGCCTCGGACCACGGGCGCAGGTGGCCTTGTGCCAGCTGCCGCTGACGTTGATCGTGGCGGCGCTGGCCGTGGCCACTCCCTTCGCCTGGCCAACCCTGCTGCACAGCCCCGTTTACCTGTCCGGCATCCTCCTTCACGGCGCCCTGTTCCTCGGCTGCCTCCTGGTGCCCTGGGAGCGCCTGGCCCACCGGCCCTACCTGCTGGTCCCGGTCCTGGATTTCCTGGCCATCGGGCTGCTCAGGAACGGCGCCGCACCCCTGCTCCCGGGACTGGCAGTCCTGGCGGTCTTCCCGGTGATCTGGCTCTCGGCCTCGGGCATGCTGGCCCGCAGCAGCCTGGTCCTGAGCTTCTTCGGCACCATGCTCATCATGGTCCCGTCCCTGGCCGGCCGTTTCCCCACCCTGACAGCCTCGGACATCACCACCGTGCTCCTCTTTCCCCTCATGATGCTCTCCGTCTCCCTCGCCATCCGCTTCGCCAGCGTGCACCTCCGGCTCCAGCAGCAGGAACTGGCCAAGAAGGACGGGGAGCTCCGGAAGCTGCTGCACGAAAGCCGGGAACGGGAAAAGCTGCTCCAGACGGTCCTTGACGCAACAGACGTCGGCATTGCCGCCGTCGACCGTTACGGGCATTTCCTGGTCTCCAACAGCCGGCAGCGGCATTTCCGCCAGGCCACCGGAGCGGAGGGCGCCGTCCCAGGCCAGGGGCACCAGCTGATTTTCGGGCAGGACCGGCGGACCCTGCTGCCGCCCGAGAAACGCCCCATCAGCCGGGCCATCGCCGGGGAGTCCTTCGCGGACTACCTGGTCTGGGCCGGAGAGGGAGCGGACCAGCGCGCCGTGTCCACGGCTGCCAGGCCCCTGGTGGGCGAGGACGGCAGCTTCAACGGCGCCGTTGTGGTGTACAGCGACGTCACCGGCTGGGTGGAGGCACTGGCCGCCAACCAGGAGCTCGTCTCGAATGTGTCCCACGAGTTCAAGACGCCACTCAACTCCATCATCGGCAACATAGACCTCGTGCTGGACGACGCCGGCGCCCTGCCGCCGCAGCTTGCCCACCGATTGCTGGTGGTCCAGCGGAACGCGGAACGGCTGCTGGCCCTGGTTGCGGACCTGACGGCCTCGGCGTCGGCGGCCCTGAATGTGCACCCCAAAAGGACAGACCTCGCCAGCCTGGTGGAGACAAGCCTGGGGTCGGCCCAGGCGGAGGCCGAGCGGGCCCACATCCGGCTCAGCGCGGACGTGCCCTCGCCCCTGTGGGCCTACGCGGATCCGCTCCGGATCGGGCAGGCGCTGGACAACCTGGTGTCCAACGCCATCAAGTACTCCCCCGACGGCGGCACGGTAAGCATCAGTGCCCGTGCGGGCAAGGACTGGGTCCAGCTCAGCGTCAGCGATACCGGAATGGGGATGTCCCGGGAGGACAGCGCCAGGGTGTTCAAACGCTTCTTCCGCACGGAATCAGCCCAGCGGGCCTCAATCTCGGGGGCAGGGCTGGGCCTCTCCATCACCAAGATGATCGTGGAGGGCCACGGCGGCACCATCAGCTGCGAGAGCGGCCAGGGAAAGGGCAGCACGTTCACGGTGACCCTGCCCGCGGACGGCCCTCCGCCGTCGTTCTAGTATTCGCGCCGCGCCCTGGTCAGCTCCGCCCGGGCCAGCAGCTCGTCGTCGGACGGGTAGGCAACCTCTTCCAGCACCAGCGGATGCGGCGCGGCAAGGACCGACTTCGCGTCCCGCTTCTTGGCCAGGAGCCGCTCGTGCAGCCAGCCGGGTTCCTCCACGCCCTCCCCCACGTACAGGGCAGACCCGATCAGTGCCCGGACCATGTTGTGGCAGAACGCGTCAGCCTGCACCGTGGCAACAATGACGCCGTCCTCGCCCCGCGCAAACTCGAAACGCTGCAGCTCACGGATGGTGGTGGCGCCCTCGCGGGGCTTGCAGAAGGACAGGAAGTTCTGGAGCCCCAGCAGCTTGGACGAGCCCTCGTTGAGCAGCACAACGTCCAGCGGGTTCTTGTACCAGAGAGTGAAGTAGCGTTCCAGCGGGTCCCACAGGGCGGGCCCGTCCGCGATGCGGTAGCTGTACCGGCGCCAGAGGGCGGAGAATCGGGCGTCAAAGCCCGCTGGTGCCAGAGAAATGCGGTGCACCTCTACGGCGCCTGTCAGGTCGCCGAGGATCCGGCTCAGCGCACCGCGGACGCGGCGCAGCATGGCGACGGCGGGATCGAGTTCGTGCCCCCGCGGCAGTCCCTGCCACTCGGCTTCCGTCAGGTCCAGGTGGACCACCTGGCCGCGGGCGTGCACGCCGGCGTCGGTGCGCCCGGCCACGGTCACGCGGACAGGGCGGCGGACCAGCAGGTGCAGGGCTTCCTCCAGGACGCCCTGGACAGTCCTGCGGCCCGGCTGCAGCGCCCACCCGCTGAAGGGGCCGCCGTCGTACGACACATCAAGCCGGATACGCAAAAACCCGCCGCCCCCCAATACGGGGGCCGCGGGTTTTTGGTCGTTCATAGACTCAAGTCTATGCGAAGAACATCAGCGAATTACTTCGCGTCCTTTTCCTCGGCTGCGGGAGCCTCGGGTGCTTCCTCAGCGGCCGGAGCCTCTTCGGTTGCAGCTTCTTCAGCAGCAGGTGCCTCAGCAGCTTCGTCAGCGGCGGGAGCCTCAGCGGCCTCAGCCTCGGGAGCCTCTTCTGCAACCGGAGCAGCAGCGGCTTCCTTCTTGTCGGCGTCGCGCTTCGCAGCGGAGGTAGCCTCGGCTACAACGGCCTGCTTGGCGGAAACCGGCTCAAGAACCAGTTCGATGACAGCCATGGGAGCGTTGTCGCCCTTGCGGTTGCCGATCTTGGTGATGCGGGTGTAGCCGCCATCGCGGTTCTCCACTGCCTGTGCGATGTCGGTGAACAGCTCGTGGACGACGCCCTTGTTGCTGATCAGGCCGAGAACGCGGCGGCGGGAAGCGAGGTCGCCACGCTTGGCGAAGGTCACCAGGCGCTCTGCGTACGGCTTCAGGCGCTTGGCCTTAGTCACCGTGGTGGTGATCCGCTTGTGCTCGAACAGGGATGCTGCCAGGTTCGCGAGCATGAGGCGCTCGTGAGCCGGGCCGCCTCCGAGGCGCGGACCCTTAGTGGGGGTAGGCATAATTGTTTCTCCTCAAATGGAAGCCGTGGGCTGTGCACACCATGGTGCCTGCCCGCCGGCCAAGGTCTGGTTTAGAGTTCGTCGTCGCCGAAGGCGGCGTCGTCCTCTTCGATTGCTGCGGCGCGTGCTGCGAGGTCAAAACCGGGAGGCGAGTCCTTGAGGGACAGGCCCAGTTCAACCAGCTTTGCCTTGACCTCGTCAATGGACTTTGCACCGAAGTTGCGGATGTCCATCAGGTCAGCCTCTGAGCGGGCAACGAGCTCACCCACGGTGTGGATGCCCTCACGCTTGAGGCAGTTGTACGAACGGACGGTGAGGTCCAGATCCTCGATCGGCAGTGCCATGTCGGCTGCCAGGGCAGCGTCGGTGGGCGACGGGCCGATCTCGATACCTTCAGCTGCGGTGTTCAGCTCACGGGCCAGACCGAACAGTTCCACCAGGGTGGTGCCTGCGGAAGCGACGGCATCGCGCGGGGCGATGGCCTGCTTGGTCTCGACGTCGACAATCAGCTTGTCGAAGTCGGTGCGCTGCTCAACACGGGTTGCTTCCACGCGGAAAGTAACCTTCAGCACCGGCGAGTAGATGGAGTCGACCGGGATACGGCCGATCTCTGCGTCGCCGGACTTGTTCTGAGCTGCCGAAACGTAGCCGCGGCCGCGCTCGATGGTCAGTTCGAGTTCGAACTTGCCCTTCGAGTTCAGCGTGGCGATGTGCAGATCCGGGTTGTGGAATTCGACGCCGGCCGGCGGAGCGATGTCCGCGGCGGTGACGACTCCGGGGCCCTGCTTGCGCAGGTAGGCAACAACCGGCTCATCGTGCTCGGAGGAAACCGAGAGGCTCTTGATGTTCAGGATGATCTCAGTGACATCTTCCTTGACACCCGGAACCGTGGTGAACTCGTGCAGCACGCCATCGATCCGGATGCTGGTTACAGCAGCACCGGGGATGGAGGAGAGCAGGGTACGGCGGAGGGAGTTTCCGAGGGTGTAGCCGAAGCCCGGTTCCAGCGGTTCAATGATGAAACGCGAACGGTTTTCGGAGACTACCTCTTCGGAGAGGGTGGGGCGCTGTGCAATGAGCACTTAGGTTTCCTTTCGGCGAGCATCCGCTATATGACGCAACACAGGTGGTGGAAATTCGGTCTAAAGACTTAACGCGCTGGGCTTGCCCGGACCATCAACGGTCCGGGCAAGCTCATGCGGCGTGGAAAGCCTTAGACGCGGCGGCGCTTCGGCGGGCGGCAGCCGTTGTGCGCAGCGGGGGTGACGTCCTGGATGGAGCCAACCTCGAGGCCTGCGGCCTGCAGCGAACGGATCGCGGTCTCGCGTCCGGAACCCGGTCCCTTGACGAAAACGTCAACCTTGCGCATGCCGTGCTCCTGGGCACGCTTGGCAGCAGCCTCGGCAGCCATCTGGGCTGCGAACGGGGTGGACTTACGCGAGCCCTTGAAGCCAACCTCACCTGAGGAAGCCCAAGAGATAACAGCGCCGTTCGGATCCGTGATGGAAACGATGGTGTTGTTGAACGTGCTCTTGATGTGCGCCTGGCCAAGCGCGATATTCTTCTTGTCCTTCTTACGCGGCTTGCGAACCGCGCCACGAGTCTTCGGGGGCATTATTTCTCCTACAGAAAGTTATTGGGGAAAAGTCCGTTAATCCCGGCGGGGATTTTAACGGGCCTTCTTCTTGCCGGCGACGGTGCGCTTCGGGCCCTTGCGGGTACGGGCGTTGGTCTTCGTACGCTGTCCGCGTACGGGCAGGCCCTTGCGGTGGCGCAGGCCTTCGTAGCTGCCGATTTCAACCTTGCGGCGGATATCTGCTGCTACTTCGCGGCGAAGGTCACCCTCAACCTTGTAGTTGCCTTCAATGTAGTCACGCAGCTCAACCAGCTGTGCATCAGTCAGGTCCTTGACGCGAACGTCGGCGCTGATGCCAGTGGCAGCCAGGGTTTCGTGTGCACGGGTCTTGCCCACGCCGTAGATGTAAGTAAGCGCAATTTCCAGCCGCTTTTCGCGGGGAATGTCTACGCCAGCGAGACGAGCCATAGTGGCAGTACTCCTTGAATAAACCGGAGGTCGTAGGCAGTACACCCGCACGTTCTGTGCGGCCCCAGCCTCCGACCGGGGGTTAGCTGTCCGGACTCTTTCGAGCTAAATGTTCCAGATCAGCTTGTGCTGCCTTTATTTACTTGCGTGGGTTAGCAACCCAGGATTTCCCGATGAAGGGAATTAGCCCTGGCGCTGCTTGTGGCGCGGGTTCTCGCAGATCACCATGACCCGGCCATTACGGCGGATCACTTTGCACTTTTCGCAGATCTGCTTGACGCTCGGCTTGACCTTCATGGCATTCCTTTGCGTGTAACAGTTGGTCAACTGGAGCGGCAGCCAGCTTGCACTGGAGCCGCCCAGCAATTTACTTGTAGCGGTAGACGATACGACCACGGGTGAGGTCGTACGGGCTCAGCTCCACCACTACGCGGTCCTCAGGGAGGATTCGGATGTAGTGCTGACGCATCTTTCCAGAGATGTGTGCCAGAACGATGTGCTTGTTGGTGAGCTCAACGCGAAACATCGCGTTAGGCAGCGCCTCGGTCACAACGCCTTCGATCTCAATGACCCCGTCCTTCTTGGCCATACCCTCCGCTAACTGTTGTTGCCGCAGCCCCGCCGGATTGCACCGGACATGGCCACGAACGTTTTGGTTGGATCGATTGCCGGCTCCAGACCCAAAAGGGCGTGGCAGTCCAGACAACCAACAAGCAACACTACTCTGTATCGCTGAAAAAGTTAAATCGGCAATGGTAACCTACCGGGTGCCGAAGACACCATAATCGCCGGCGGGAGTGCTGACGGCTTCCGCGCTGGCCACGCCGTCAAGGATGGCCAACCGGACGACGTCGGCTGCCGCACTCTGGAGGGTAATAAGGCTGATCTGCCGGGCAGCTTCGTCCGAACGGTCGAGTGCCACGGCCTGGGTAGACAGACAGAAAAGCGTGTCTCCGTCAGCCAACGTGTGCGAAGGATTCAGAGCCCTCGCAATACCAGCATGTGATGCGGCTGCAGTCCGCTTGCACTCGGCCACATCAAGGACAGCATTGGTAGCCACCACAACAAGGGTGGTATTAAGGGGTGGCAGGGCCGCACCCCCTGAAGGGGAATCGGGAACCCGGAAGCGCGCGTCTAAGGGAGGAACGACCGAGCGCGCGGAGGGTTCGGGATTGCCCGACTGCGTCACCGGAAGACCAAGGGCATTCACCACGGCCAGTGCCCCCACCACGATGCCGCCTTCGAGGGTGACCGAAGCAGTCCCGACGCCGCCCTTGTAGGTCCTTGCCATGACGGCGCCGGTGCCGGCACCCACGTTGCCGCGCCCGACGTCGTGCCCTTCCGTCTGCGCCGCAGCGGCGGCGGTTGCCCCGTAGCCCATGTCCGCCGTCGGACGTGCCGAGAAGTCCCCGCCCCTGCCCAGGTCGAAGATCGCGGCTGCCGGCACGATAGGGACCACTCCCCCGGGCACCGGGAACCCGCGGCCGTTCTCCTCGCACCAGCGCTGGGCGCCGGCGGCGGAGGCGAGGCCGTAGGCGCTGCCGCCGGTGAGCACAACGGCGTCGACGGTGCTGACGAGCGTGGTGGGATCCAGGGCGTCGGTTTCATGGGTGGCCGGCCCTCCGCCCTGCACATCAACCGACCCGCAGGTCCCGGGCGGCGGCAGGACCACCGTGACGCCAGTCAGCCAGCCGTCGCCGGACTTCTGCTGGTGTCCCACCCGCATTCCCGGCACGTCAGTGATTGCTCCCATGGCACCCATTCTGCCCTTTTGGCCATCAAACGGATGAATACGGGCGGGTCCCTGCCTTTCAAACAAACTTTGTGCAAGACTGCAGGCAACACAGCGTTAACGGGCAACGAAGCCTCGGATAACAGTCCTTTGACGAGGACACTTGCGGCTTTCTGCCTACTGACCATGTGGTGAAGTAATGGCTAGACTCCCCCGACCACGGCCAGCCACGAGCAGGCACGAATCCCGTGAGAGACCGCATGACCCGTCAACTCGCACCCCATCCGTCCACCAAGCCCACGAAGCCCGGACCTGCCGCCGCCCCAAAACGCCGGCGGTGGACGCAGAGAACCCGGCGGGACTTCTTCGTGTTCCTTGCCCTCGCTTTGCCTAACCTGGTACTGATCGCCGTCTTCACCTACCGGCCGCTGGTCAGCAACATCTACTACTCAACGCTGGACTGGACCCTGGGGTCACCGTCAGCCACCGTGGTGGGCATCAACAACTACGTCACCTTCTTCACCAGCGACGACGCCTCCAAGGTACTGGGCACCACCGCGATCTTCACGGTGGTCACGGTGGGCGGATCCATGATCCTGGGACTGCTCATCGCCCTGGCGCTGAACGCGAAAGTCCGGGGTACCACGTTCGCCCGCTCGGCGGTATTCGCCCCCTACGTCCTGTCCGGCGTCGGCGTGGGCCTGGTATGGCTCTTCATCTTCGATCCCGGCTACGGCGTCCTGGCCTGGCTGCTCCGGGGCATCGGCCAGCAGAGTCCACAGTGGATCAACGACCCGCAGCTTTCCCTGGTCATGGTCATCCTCGTGTACGTCTGGAAAAATCTGGGGTACTGCGCGGTGGTGTACCTGGCAGGGCTCCAGTCCCTGCCGCAGGACGTGATGGAGGCGGCCTCCCTGGACGGCGCCAACGGGTTCCGGCGGTTCATCACCATGTCGCTGCCGCTCCTGTCCCCCACCACGTTCTTCCTGCTGATCACCAGCTTGCTGAGTTCGCTTCAGGCCTTTGACCTGATCAGGATCATGACGCCGCTGGGAACCGGCACCAGCACCCTGATCTACGAGGCCTACCTCCAGGCCTTCGGCGCCTTCAACCGGGCCGGCTATTCCGCGGCCATCTCGGTGATCCTGTTCGCAATCCTCCTGGTGATCACCGTGTTCCAACTGCGGTTCGTGGAACGGAAGGTGCACTACTCGTGAGCTCCCTGTCCCCGGTCAACCCGGACCCCACAGCCCAGCCCATGCAGGCCGCGGATCCAGTGATCCCCCGGGACCGGCCCTTCTCCCGCCGGAACCTGGTGCAGGCCATCCTGGGCGGGTACGTCCCACTGATCCTGGCAACACTGGTGGTTTTCCTGCCGCTGCTGTGGATGGTGCTCAGCTCGTTCAAGCAGCCCGGTGAAATCATCACCATGGATCTGGAGATCCTGCCGGAAGGCCTCAACCTTCAGAACTACCAGATCGCCATGACCACCGTGCCCTTTGGCCAGTTCTTCCTTAACAGCGCCATCGTCACCGCCGCGGGCGCCAGCGTCAAGGTGGTCCTTGCCATCCTCACGGCCTATGCCCTGGTGTTCGTCCGGTTCCCGTTCAAGAACGCCATCTTCATGCTCATCCTGGTTGCACTGATGGTGCCGCCGCAGGTGTCCATCCTGCCCAACTACATCCTGATTTCGGGGATGGGCGGGAAGAACACCCTGTGGGGCATCATCCTGCCGGGCCTCGGAACCGCCTTCGGCACCTTCCTCCTGCGGCAGCACTTCCTCACCCTGCCCAACTCCATCCTCGAGTCCGCGGAAATCGACGGGGCAGGCCATTGGCGCCGGCTGTGGCGCATCGTGGTTCCCATCTCCGTTCCCTCCATCGCCACGGTGGCGCTGGTGACCATTGTCAGCGAATGGAACGAGTACATCTGGCCGCTGATCATCACGGACCGTCCCGACACCATGACCCTGCCGGTGGGCCTGACGCTGCTCCAGAACTCCGAGAGCAACGCCTCCGGATGGGGCATCCTCATGGCCGGCGCCGTCCTGGTGATTGTTCCCATCCTCATCGTCTTCGCAGCCCTCCAGCGTTACATCGTCGCCGGGCTCACCCAAGGCAGCGTCACCGGGTAAGCCCGTGCCGCCGTCGTTCATCACAGAAGAAGCACCCAACTCCTCCATGTGGCACCCAACGAAAGGACCTGCAATGACACAGCACCTCGATCGGAGGCACTTCCTGGGACTCGCCGGGGTCACGGCGTCGGCCGCTGCCCTGGCAGCCTGCGGCGGCCCGTCCACGAGCGGCACCCCCGTGGCCAGCGAAGCCGCCGAACTCGACTTCAGCGGGGTGAAGCCGGCCGCGCAAATCGATTTCTGGTCCAACCACCCCGGCAAGTCGCAGGACGTCGAAAAGGCCATTATTGAGAAGTTCCACGCCCAGTTCCCGGACATCCGGGTCAACCTGGTCACGGCCGGAGCGAACTACGAGGAAATCGCGCAGAAGTTCCAGACCTCGCAGGCGGCAAAATCCGGCCTCCCGGGCGTGGTGGTCCTCTCCGATGTGTGGTGGTTCCGCTACTTCACCAACGGCAGCATCATCCCGGTGGACGCCCTCGTCAAGCAGCTGGACATCAAGCTGGACGATTTCCGGAAGTCACTCGTGGACGACTACAAGTACAACGACAAGCAATGGGCCCTCCCCTACGGGCGCTCCACTCCCCTGTTTTACTACAACAAGGACCACTTCCAGGCCGCCGGGCTGCCGGACCGGGCACCCAAAACCTGGCAGGAGTTCGGCGAGTGGGCGCCCAAGCTGAAGGCCAGCTCAGGCGCACAGTACGCCTACATCTACCCGGCACTGGCGGGCTACGCGGGCTGGACCCTGCAAAACAACCTGTGGGGCTGGGGCGGCTCCTGGTCCAAAGAGTGGGAGATCACCTGCGATTCACCTGAATCCATCGAAGCGTTGCAGTGGGCCCAGGACTCCATCTACAAGAACGGCTGGGCAGGAGTCTCCTCCAAGGAAGCCGCAGATGACTTCTCCGCAGGGCTGACCTCATCCACGATCTCCTCCACCGGGTCCCTCCTCGGCGTGCTGAAGTCCGCGCCGTTCAACGTGGGCGTGGGATTCCTTCCCGGCGGACCGAAGGCCGAGACCAACGTCTGCCCCACCGGCGGCGCCGGCCTGGGCATCCCCAGCGGCATCACCAAGGAGGAGCAGCTGGCCGCCGGCACGTTCCTGAAGTTCATGACCGAGCCGGAAAACAGTGCAGCCTTCTCGGCCGCCACCGGCTACATGCCCACCCGCGAGTCGGCGGACATGGAGGCGGTCCTGGCCCAGACCCCGCAGATCCAGACCGCCGTGGACCAGCTGGCCGTGACGCGGGTCCAGGACAATGCCCGTGTGTTCCTCCCGGGCGCTGACCAGGAACTGGCCAAGGCGGCCGCGGCGATCCTCACCCAGCAGGCGGACGTGAAGTCCACCATGACCAGCCTGAAGATGACGCTGGAGGGCATCTACGAGAAGGACGTCAAGCCGAAGCTCGGCTGAGTTTCTCCCTAAGGAAGAAGCGCCAGCTGCCGTTGCGGGATCACAACGGCAGCTGGCGCTTCTGCTTGGGCTTTCGGGCCGCGGACTGGAGGTCCGTGGGCCCGCGGGCCCGGCGCTACGGGATAGGTACGGGCGTCACGCCCAGCGGCACCAGGTGCTCCGCGCCGCCGTCGGGCGCTGACAACACCCAGATGCCCTTCTCGTGGACCGCAACGGAGTGCTCCCACTGGCACGACCGCTTCCCGTCGGTGGTGACGACTGTCCAGTCGTCTTCCAGGACCGCTGTTTCGATGCCGCCGCGCACCAGCATGGGCTCGATCGCCAGGCACAGTCCCGGCTTGATCTTGGGGCCGCGATGGGTGGTGCGGTAGTTCAGCACGTCAGGGGCCATGTGCATTTCGGAACCGATGCCGTGGCCCACGTAGTCCTCGAGGATCCCCAGCGGCTTACCGGGAACGGACGAGACGTAATCGTCGATCGCGGCCCCGACGTCGCCCACGTGCTTTCCGGTGGCCAGCGCGGCAATGCCATGCCACATCGCTGCGCGGGTCACGTCCGAGAGGCGCTGGTCCTCCGGATCGGCCGTGCCTACGATGACGGTCCTCGCCGAGTCGGAGTGCCAGCCGTCCACGATCGCGCCGCCGTCGATCGAGATGATGTCCCCGTCGTTGAGGACGCGGCTGCCCGGGATGCCGTGGACCACTTCCTCGTTGACCGAGGTGCAGATGGTGGCCGGAAAGCCGTGGTAGCCAAGGAAGTTGGACTTTGCGCCCGCTTCGTTCAGGACAGCGGCGAAGACGTCGTCGAGGTGCTTGGTGGTGGTTCCAGGCACTGCGGCGGCGACGGCTGCGTCCAGTGCACGGCTCAGGACCAGTCCTGCCTCGTGCATGGTGCGCATCTGGGCGTTGGTCTTGTATTCGATGCGGGGCTGGCCAAAGGCCATGGGATTCCTTCTTTCAAATGGCTGAGGCTCCTCCCGGTTGCCGGGAGGAGCCTCGGAATACGTTCGCCTGGATCAGGCTGCCTGTGCCGCCTTGATGGCCTGCATGACGCGGTCGGTGACTTCGTCGATGCCGCCGATACCGTCAACCTGGGTCAGGATGCCGCGCTCTGCGTACTTCGCCACCACGGCTTCGGTCTGCTCGTGGTAGAGGTCAAGGCGGTGGCGGATGACGGCTTCATTGTCGTCGCTCCGGCCCGTTTCCTTGGCGCGGCCGAGCAGCCGGTGGACCAGTTCCTCATCGTCGGCAGTCAGCTGCAGGACGACGTCGAGCTTTTCCTCACCCTTGGCAAGGATTTCGTCCAGGTAGTCCACCTGGGCGGTGGTGCGGGGGTAGCCGTCCAGCAGGAAGCCGGTCTCGACGTCGGACTCGCTGAGCCGGTCCCGCACCATCTTGTTGGTGACGCTGTCCGGAACAAAGTCGCCGTTGTCCATGTACTTCTTGGCTTCAATGCCAAGCGGCGTCTCGCCCTTCACGTTGGCGCGGAAGATGTCGCCGGTGGAGATCGCCACAACGCCGAGGCGCTCTGAAATCCGCTCCGCCTGCGTTCCTTTTCCGGAACCGGGAGGTCCAATAATCAGCATTCTCGTCATCGCAAAAGCCCTTCGTAGTGACGTTGTTGTAGCTGCGCATCAATCTGCTTGACGGTCTCCAGGCCAACGCCCACCATGATCAGGATCGAGGTGCCACCGAACGGGAAGTTCTGGTTGGCGTTGATCAGCACCAGTGCAACCAGCGGGATCAGCGCCACGAAGCCCAGGTACAGGGCTCCGGGGAGGGTGATCCTGGAGAGCACGTACTGCAGATAGTCAGCGGTCGGCTTACCCGCGCGGATACCCGGGATGAAGCCGCCGTACTTCTTCATGTTGTCCGAGACCTCTTCAGGGTTGAAGGTGATCGCGACATAGAAGTAGGTAAAGAACACGATCATGGCAAAGTACAGCACCATATAGATCGGCTGGTCGCCGCGGACCAGGTTGTTGTTGATCCATTCGACCCACGGCTGGAGCTGCTCGCCCTGCCTGGGCTGGTTGAACTGCGCAATCAGGCCGGGCAGGTAGAGCATTGAGGAAGCGAAGATCACCGGGATAACGCCGGCCATGTTCACCTTGATGGGGATGTAGGTGCTCGTGCCGCCCACAGTGCGGCGGCCAATCATCCGCTTGGCGTACTGCACCGGGACCCTGCGCTGCGACTGCTCAACGAAGACAACCAGGGCCACTGTGAGCAGGCCGACGGCGAGGACAATGAAGAAGGTTCCGGGACCCTGTGCGCTCCAGATGGCACCAAGGGAGGTGGGGAACGTAGCGGCGATGGACGTGAAGATGAGCAGGGACATACCGTTGCCCACGCCCTTCTCGGTCACGAGCTCGCCCATCCACATGATCAGGCCGGTGCCGGCCGTCAGGGTGATGATGAGCAGGATGGTGGTGATAACGCTGCTGTCAGGAATGATCGGCAGGTTACAGCCCGGAAGCAACTGCCCGGAGCGCGCAAGGGATACCAGCGTGGTGGCATTGAGCAGGCCCAGCGCGATGGTGAGGTACCGGGTGTACTGGGTCAGTTTGGACTGGCCCGAAGCGCCTTCTTCGTAGAGCTGCTGGAACCGGGGAATGACCACCCGGAGCAGCTGGACGATGATGCTGGCCGTGATGTACGGCATGATGCCCAGCGCGAAGATGGACACCTGGAGCAACGCGCCGCCGCTGAACAGGTTAACGAGCTGGTACAGCCCCTCTGCCGTCTGACCGTTCTGCAAGCATTGCTGGACATTCTGGTAGTTCACACCAGGCGAGGGAATGAAAGCACCCAAGCGGAAAATGGTGATGATTCCCAGCGTGAACAACAACTTGCGTCGCAGATCAGGCGTGCGAAAGGCCCGGCCAAATGCGCTAAGCAAGCGTCCTCCTGTGGTGTGAAGAGTGGTGTGATGGGGATCTATGAATCCCGACAACCGAGTCTAACGGGTGTATGCGCCCTGCGAACAATCCGCAGTGGCGCCGCTGCGCCGGATGGCGGCGAAAAAACGGCGGGCGGATGGAAAAAACTCCCGGCCCCGGGGCGGTAGCCCCAGGACCGGGAGTTCAACAACGGGCTTGGCGCCCACCGGCTCTAGAGAGCGGTGGTGCTTCCGCCTGCTGCGGCAATCTTTTCAGCGGCGCTGGCCGAGAATGCGTGGGCGGTGACGTCAACCTTGACGGTGATGTCGCCGGTGCCCAGCACCTTGACGGGCTGGTTCTTGCGAACGGCACCCTTTTCGACCAGGTTCTCCACGGTTACTGCGCCACCTTCGGGGAACAGCTCGTTGAGCTTGTCCAGGTTTACAACCTGGAACTCAACCCGGAACGGGTTCTTGAAGCCGCGCAGCTTCGGCAGGCGCATGTGCAGCGGCAGCTGGCCGCCGGCAAAGCCAGCCTTGATCTGGTAACGGGCTGCAGTACCCTTCGTGCCACGGCCAGCGGTCTTACCCTTGGAACCTTCACCACGACCAACACGGGTCTTGGCGGTCTTGGCACCCGGGGCGGGACGCAGGTGGTGAACCTTCAGGGCGTTCTGCTTCTCAGCAGCCTGTGCCTTATCAGCAGTGTTCTCTGCCATTTACTTCGCCTCCTCTACCTTTACCAGGTGCGGAACCGTGTTGAGCATCCCAACGGTCACGGCATCGGCGGTGCGGACAACAGTCTGTCCAATACGCTTCAGGCCGAGGGACCGCAGGGTGTCGCGCTGGTTCTGCTTGCCGCCAATGGCGGACTTGATCTGAGTGATCTCCAACTGAGCGTCGGAGGGAACCAGGTTCTTAGCCATAACTAGGCACCTGCCTTCGTGTTCAGAAGGGCCTTCACCAGTGCCGGCGGAGCAATCTCGTCGAGGGGCAGGCCGCGGCGTGCTGCCACTGCTGCCGGCTCTTCGAGGCGCTTCAGGGCATCAACGGTCGCGTGAACGATGTTGATGGCGTTGGAGGAACCGAGCGACTTGGAGAGGATGTCGTGGATGCCCACGCACTCCAGTACTGCACGGACCGGGCCACCGGCGATAACACCGGTACCGGCGGAAGCCGGACGCAGCATTACGACGCCGGCAGCAGCCTCACCCTGAACGCGGTGCGGGATGGTGCTGCCAACGCGGGGAACGCGGAAGAAGGACTTCTTAGCTTCTTCAACGCCCTTCGCGATTGCGGCAGGAACTTCCTTAGCCTTGCCGTAGCCAACGCCGACCATGCCGTTACCGTCACCGACGACGACCAGGGCGGTGAAGCTGAAGCGACGACCACCCTTGACCACCTTGGAAACGCGGTTGATGGTGACGACGCGCTCTACGAACTGGCTCTTCTCGGCTTCACGGCCGCCGTCGCGGCCGCCACGGCCACCACGGTCGCCGCGGCCCTGGCCACGGTCGCCACGCTCGCCGCGACGAGCGCCGCCACGGCGGTCGTCGGCAGCTGCGGGGGCAGTGGTCTCAGCGGCAGCTGTGGCTTCAGTAGCCTTCTGATCTGCAGACACAGTGTCCTTTTCCTTGTTTGCTTCCGTCACAGTGACAGCCCACCTTCACGTGCACCGTCAGCGACGGCGGCGATCCGGCCGTGGTACTTGTTACCACCGCGGTCGAAGACAACAGCTTCGATACCGGCAGCCTTGGCACGCTCGGCAACCAGTTCGCCAACGCGCTTGGCCTTGGCGGTCTTGTCGCCGTCGAATGCACGAAGGTCGGCTTCCAGAGTGGAGGCGCTCGCTACGGTCAGGCCCTTGGTGTCATCGACAACCTGGACGAATACGTGGCGTGCTGAACGGTTGACGACCAGACGCGGACGTACAGCCGTACCGGAGATGCGCTTACGGATACGAAGCTGGCGGCGGCTGCGCGAAGCAGACTTGCTCTTGTTCGTACGCTTCTTGTTAATTGAGATGGCCATGGTTACTTACCAGCCTTTCCGACCTTGCGGCGGATGACTTCGCCGGCGTAACGGATGCCCTTGCCCTTATAGGGGTCCGGCTTCCGCAGCTTGCGAATGTTGGCAGCAACCTCGCCGACCTGCTGCTTGTTGATACCTGAAACAGAGAGCTTGGTCGGGGTCTCAACTGCAAAGGTGATGCCGTCCGGGGCGGTGACGCTGACCGGGTGGCTGTAACCAAGAGCGAACTCCAGGTCGGATCCCTTGGCCTGAACGCGGTAACCGGTACCAACGATTTCAAGCTTCTTCTCGTAGCCCTTGGTAACGCCCTCGATCATGTTGGAGATCAGGGTGCGGGTCAGGCCGTGGAGTGAACGGGAGGCGCGCTCGTCGTTCGGGCGGGCGACAGTCAGGGTGTCTGCATCCAGGGTTACCTCGATCGGGCTGGCCACAGTGTGGTTCAGCTCGCCCTTGGTGCCCTTGACGCTGACGACAGAGCCGTCAACCTTGACCTCAACGCCGGCAGGAACGGTGATGGGGAGACGTCCAATACGTGACATTATTCTCTTCCTTTCCCGTTACCAGACGTACGCGAGGACTTCGCCGCCCACGCCCTTCTTGCCGGCCTGCTTGTCAGTCAGGAGGCCGGAAGAGGTGGACAGGATTGCGACACCCAGGCCACCGAGCACGTGCGGCAGGTTGGTGGACTTTGCGTAAACACGCAGGCCCGGCTTGGAGATACGGCGAACACCAGCGATTGAACGCTCGCGGTTCGGTCCGAACTTGAGCTCGATGGTCAGCTTCTTGCCAACCTCAGCGTCCTCTTCCTTCCAGCCGGCAATGAAGCCTTCAGCCTTGAGGATGTCGGCAACGCGTGCCTTGAGCTTGCTGTACGGCATGGTCACGGTGTCGTGGTATGCCGAGTTTGCATTGCGCAGACGCGTAAGCATGTCTGCGACAGGATCTGTCATTGTCATGGTGGGCTCGTGCCCTTCCTCGTAACGGTTTCCGCGGTGCTGCTTTCCTGACCGGAGTCAGAAGCCATTCCGCCGGACCTTTTACGTAGTTAGATTAGTCTTCGGCCTTGAACGGGAAACCAAGCGCCTTGAGCAGCGCACGGCCTTCGTCATCGGTCTTGGCAGTGGTAACAACCGTGATGTCCATACCGCGGACGCGGTCGATCTTGTCCTGGTCGATTTCGTGGAACATAACCTGCTCGGTCAGACCGAAGGTGTAGTTGCCGTTGCCATCGAACTGCTTGCCGGAGAGTCCGCGGAAGTCGCGGATACGGGGCAGTGCCAGGGTGACAAGACGATCCAGGAATTCCCACATGCGGTCGCCACGCAGGGTAGCGTGTGCACCGATGGGCATGCCTTCGCGCAGCTTGAACTGTGCGATCGACTTGCGGGCCTTGGTTACCTGCGGCTTCTGGCCGGTGATCTGGGTGAGGTCGCGGACAGCGCCGTCGATCAGCTTGGAGTCCTTGGCGGCATCTCCAACACCCATGTTCACAACGACCTTCACGAGGCGGGGAACCTGGTTGACGTTCTGGTACTTGAATTCCTCAATGAGCGTGCTCTTGATGGATTCTGCGTACTTGGTCTTCAGACGAGGAACGATCTTCGTTGCCGGAGTCTCGAGAGTCTCAGTCATTAGATGTCCTTCCCTGAGCTCTTGGCCACGCGGATGCGGACTTCGCGCTGCTTGCCGTTACGCTCAACGGTTTCAGTGCGGAAGCCGACGCGGGTGGGCTTCTTGGTGGACGGGTCAACCAGAGCCACGTTGGAGATGTGGATCGGGGCTTCAACAACCTCGATGCCACCGGTCTTGGTGCCGCGCTGCGACTGACCGACCTTGGTGTGCTTGGTTACGCGGTTGACGCCTTCAACCAACACGCGGTTGGTGTCGGTGAACACGCGCAGGACCTTGCCCTGCTTGCCGCGGTCGCCGCCGCGCTCAGCCTTGGCACCAGTGATGACCTGAACAAGGTCACCCTTCTTGATCTTAGAAGCCATGGACTAGAGCACCTCCGGAGCCAGAGAAACGATCTTCATGAACTTCTTGTCACGGAGTTCACGACCAACCGGTCCGAAGATACGGGTACCGCGGGGGTCACCGTCGCCCTTCAGGATCACAGCTGCGTTCTCGTCAAACTTGATGTAGGAACCATCCGCACGGCGGCGTTCCTTCTTGGTACGGACGATGACTGCCTTGACAACATCGCCCTTCTTTACGTTGCCGCCCGGGATTGCATCCTTGACGGTGGCGACAATGACGTCACCGATGCCTGCGTAGCGACGGCCAGATCCACCGAGAACGCGAATGGTAAGGATTTCCTTAGCACCCGTGTTGTCGGCGACCTTGAGTCGCGACTCCTGCTGAATCACTATTTACTCCTTGCGTCGCGCCGGTTCTCAGACCGAAAATCTTCCTACGGAATGAGCCTTGCGGAACGGTTGATCGGGGTGTCTCTTGACCTGCCTGGATTTTGCCAGACCAGGCCTAAACTCCCGTGCCAGAAGCAGTTGCTCCCATCCGGTCCAGGACTGCTCCTGGGCGCAAGGGGGCACTATGCCGTGGCACGCTTGTTTACGAGGTTGATGACGGCGCACGAAAGGCGCCATACAAACTCAATATCCTAGCACAGTTCGGTCCAGTCCCCATATCACCGGCAGCGCTCCCCCGCAACACCGCCAGGCCTCTCCCACTCCCTGCACCTTTTGGGCAAACCATCTCTCACTCCCTGCACCTGTTGGTCAAACCATCTCTCACTCCCTGCACCTGTTGGTCAAACCTTCTCTCACTCCCGATGGCCGCTCGTAGGAGAGTGAAAGGGCGTTCGGGAAAAGCCGACGTTAGGTGAGAGAGCGTCCGGGAAAAGCCGACGTTAGGTGAGAGAGCGTCTGGGGGCGGACGACGGCGTCACGCACGGCAGCCTGTCGGCGCACCAAGGGTGCCTCTCCCCCGCAAAGAAGCGGCGCCGCCGTCGTGCCTTCTGCAAAAGCCTTTCCGGCGTGACGGACCCAGGACGGCACCCCCACGGCGGACTCCCCCGGTTAACGCGGAAACCCCCGCTCCCAAAAGGAGCAGGGGTTTCCGGTTACCGAAGCAGCAGGTGCTACTTGGCCTTCTCGAGGATTTCCACGAGCCGCCAGTTCTTGGTGGCGGACAGCGGACGGGTCTCGGCGATGACAACCAGGTCGCCGATGCCGGCGGTGTTGTTCTCATCGTGTGCCTTGACCTTGGAGGTACGGCGGATGACCTTGCCGTACAGGGCGTGCTTCACACGGTCCTCAACCTGAACAACGATGGTCTTTTCCATCTTGTCAGAGACCACGTAGCCGCGACGCGTCTTGCGGTAACCGCGCTGCTCAGCCGTGGCTGCGGTAGCAGTTTCCGTCACGTTCTCGTCCTTTTCACTCACTTGGCATCCTCCTCGGTCTCAACCGTTTCAGCCTTGGGGGCCTCAGCCTTAGGGGCCTTCTTGGTTGCTGCCTTCTTGGACTTCTTTTCTTCCTTGGCTTCCACAACCGGTGCGGCAACCTCGACACGAATGCCCAGCTCGCGCTCACGGAGAACGGTGTAGATGCGGGCGATGTCCTTCTTTACCGCGCGCAGACGACCGTGGTTCTCCAGCTGTCCGGTGGCGGACTGGAAACGCAGGTTGAACAGCTCTTCCTTGGCCTTGCGGAGTTCTTCAACGAGACGCTCGTTGTCGAAACCGTCCAGCTGTGCGGGAGCCAGATCCTTGGATCCTACTGCCATTTCTATTCACCACCTTCGCGACGCAGAATGCGTGCCTTCAACGGGAGCTTGTGGATTGCCAGGCGCAGTGCCTCGCGGGCTACCGATTCCTCGACACCGGAGATCTCGAAGAGAACCCGGCCCGGCTTGACGTTTGCGACCCACCATTCCGGTGAACCCTTACCGGAACCCATGCGGGTTTCGGCAGGCTTCTTGGTCAGGGGACGGTCCGGGTAGATGTTGATCCAGACCTTACCGCCACGCTTGATGTGGCGTGTCATCGCGATACGGGCAGACTCGATCTGACGGTTGGTGACGTATGCCGGGCTCAGGGCCTGGATGCCGTACTCACCGAAGGAGACCTTGGTGCCGCCCGTAGCAGCGCCGGAACGACCCGGGTGGTGCTGCTTACGGTGCTTGACTCGACGTGGGATAAGCATTTAAGCCTGTCCTCCTTCTACAGCTGCAGCAGGTGCAGCCTCAGCTGCCGGTGCTTCGGCAGCAGGAGCTGCGTCAGCGGCCGGGCGGTCGTTGCGACGGCGGCGGTCACCACGGTCAGCGCCACCCGGGCGGCCCGGACGGTCGCTGGGACCGCGGCCACGGGACGGGGCGGAAGCGGCCTGCTGGGCCAGTTCCTTGGCGGTGACGTCACCCTTGTAGATCCAGACCTTCACGCCGATGCGGCCGAAGGTGGTCTTGGCTTCGTAGAAGCCGTAGTCGATGTTCGCACGGAGGGTGTGCAGGGGCACACGGCCTTCGCGGTAGAACTCCGAGCGGGACATTTCAGCGCCACCCAGTCGACCCGAGCAGGCGATACGGATGCCCTTGGCACCTGCACGCTGCGCGGACTGCATGGCCTTCTTCATGGCGCGGCGGAATGCCACACGTGAAGTCAGCTGCTCAGCAACGCCCTGGGCAACAAGCTGTGCTTCCATCTCGGGGTTCTTGACCTCGAGGATGTTCAGCTGGACCTGCTTGCCGGTGAGCTTTTCGAGCTCGCCGCGGATGCGGTCTGCTTCTGCTCCGCGGCGGCCGATGACGATTCCGGGACGGGCCGTGTGGATGTCCACGCGGACGCGGTCACGGGTGCGCTCGATCTCAACCTTGGCGATACCGGCGCGCTCCATGCCCGTGGACATGAGCTGGCGGATGCGGATGTCTTCGCGAACGAAGTCCTTGTACCGCTGGCCTGCCTTGGTGCTGTCAGCGAACCAGTGCGATACGTGATCGGTGGTGATGCCGAGTCGGAACCCGTGCGGGTTTACTTTCTGTCCCACTTAGCGAGCCTCCTCTTTCTCCGGGGTAGCGACTACCACGGTGATGTGGCTGGTGCGCTTCTTGATCTGAAATGCGCGACCCTGGGCACGCGGCTGGAACCGCTTCATGGTCGGGCCTTCATCAACAAACGCTTCGCTGATGATGAGGTCACCTTCGTCAAACGCAACGCCGTCGCGGTCCGCGAGGACCCGGGCGTTGGAGATTGCCGACTGTACTACCTTGAATACCGGCTCTGAAGCTGCCTGGGGGGCAAACTTCAGAATTGCCAGAGCCTCATTCGCTTGCAATCCACGAACAAGGTTGACGACGCGCCGGGCCTTCATAGGCGTTACGCGGATGTGGCGCGCAATTGCCTTGGCTTCCATTGCTTTCCTTCTCTCGTCTTTGACGTAAGTGCAGGCGCCTAGCGGCGCTTGCCCTTACGGTCGTCCTTGACATGGCCGCGGAATGTCCGCGTGGGAGCGAATTCGCCGAGCTTGTGCCCGACCATCGACTCAGTGACAAACACCGGGATGTGCTTGCGTCCGTCGTGTACGGCGATCGTGTGTCCGAGCATGTCGGGGATGATCATCGAACGGCGGGACCAGGTCTTGATGACGTTCTTGGTGCCCTTTTCGTTTTCCCTGGCTACCTTCACAAAGAGGTGCTGGTCGACGAAAGGACCTTTTTTCAGGCTGCGTGGCATGTGTCCAGGCTCCTATCGCTTGTTCTTGCCAGTACGACGGCGACGAACAATAAGCTTGTCGCTCTCTTTGTTGGGGCGGCGGGTGCGGCCTTCCCGCTGACCGTTGGGGTTGACGGGGTTACGTCCACCGGACGTCTTACCCTCACCACCACCGTGCGGGTGGTCAACCGGGTTCATGGCGACACCACGGACGGTCGGGCGGACGCCCTTCCAGCGCATGCGGCCGGCCTTGCCCCAGTTGATGTTCGACTGCTCGGCGTTGCCGACCTCGCCGACGGTTGCGCGGCAGCGCACGTCAACGTTGCGGATTTCGCCGGAAGGCAGACGCAGCTGGGCGAAACGGCCTTCCTTTGCAACGAGCTGGATCGATGCGCCGGCGGAGCGGCCCATCTTGGCGCCGCCACCCGGACGCAGTTCAACTGCGTGGATAACGGTACCCACGGGGATGTTGCGCAGGGGCAGGTTGTTGCCAGGCTTGATGTCAGCGTTGGCGCCGGCCTCTACGAAGTCACCCTGGGACAGCTTGTTCGGGGCGATGATGTAACGCTTGGTGCCATCAACGTAGTGCAGGAGGGCGATGCGAGCCGTACGGTTCGGATCGTACTCAATTTCAGCAACGCGGGCGTCAACGCCGTCCTTGTCGTGGCGACGGAAGTCGATCAGACGGTACTGGCGCTTGTGTCCGCCACCCTTGTGACGGGTGGTGATCTTACCGGTGTTGTTACGGCCGCCCTTTTTGGGCAGCGGACGTACCAACGACTTTTCCGGCGTCGACCGCGTGATTTCGGTGAAGTCCGCTACGCTCGAGCCACGACGGCCCGGGGTAGTCGGCTTGTATTTACGGATTCCCATAATTTATTTCCTCGTTAAAGTGGTCTCCGCTACGAGAGCGGACCGCCGAAGATGTCGATGGTGCCTTCTTTGAGGGTGACAATCGCACGCTTGGTGTTCTTGCGGGTACCCCATCCGAATTTGGTGCGCTTGCGCTTACCGGCACGGTTGATGGTGTTGATCGAGTCGACCTTGACGGAGAAGATTTTCTCCACGGCCAGCTTGATCTCGGTCTTGTTCGAACGGGGGTCCACCAGGAAGGTGTACTTGCCCTCGTCGATCAGGCCGTAGCTCTTTTCCGACACGACGGGTGCAAGCACAACGTCGCGGGGATCCTTGATGGTGGCTGCACTCACTTGGCATCCTCCTCGTTCTTTGCCACTGCCTTGCCGGCAACGAATGCGTCGTAGGCAGCCTTGGTGAAGACAACGTCATCGGAGACGAGAACGTCGTAGGTGTTCAGCTGGTCTGCGTACAGAACGTGAACACCGGCGAGGTTGCGCACGGACAGTGCGGCAACATCGTTGGCGCGCTCGATGACGACCAGCAGGTTCTTGCGGTCGGAAACACCGCGCAGCGCTGCCAGTGCGGCCTTGGCGGAGGGCTTGGTGCCTTCAACCAGTTCGGCGACAACGTGGATGCGTCCGTTGCGTGCCCGGTCAGACAGTGCGCCGCGCAATGCAGCAGCAATCATCTTCTTGGGGGTGCGCTGGCTGTAGTCACGCGGGGTGGGACCGTGGACAACGCCACCACCGGTCATGTGAGGAGCACGGATGGAACCCTGACGGGCGCGGCCGGTGCCCTTCTGCTTGAACGGCTTGCGTCCTGCACCGGAAACTTCAGCGCGGGTCTTGGTCTTGTGGGTACCCTGGCGAGCAGCAGCGAGCTGGGCAACGACAACCTGGTGCAGCAGCGGCACGTTGGTCTGAACGTCGAAGATCTCTGCAGGCAGGTCAACCTGGACAGTGTTAGCCATTGAACTAGGCTCCCTTCACGGCGGTGCGTACGAGGACGACCTGGCCGCGGGCGCCGGGGACGGCACCCTTGATAAGGAGCAGCGACTTCTCGACGTCAACCGCGTGGACCGTGAGGTTCAGCGTGGTGTGACGAACGGCGCCCATGCGGCCGGCCATTTTCATGCCCTTGAAGACGCGGCTCGGGGTGGATGCGCCACCGATTGAACCGGGCTTACGGTGGTTCTTGTGGGCACCGTGGGAAGCTCCAACGCCGTGGAAGCCGTGACGCTTCATAACACCGGCGAAGCCCTTACCCTTGGTGGTGCCGATGACGTCGATCTTCTGGCCGGCTTCGAAGACCTCTACGGAGAGCTCCTGGCCCAGCTCGTACTCAGCAGCATCTGCGGTACGGAGTTCGACGACGTGGCGGCGAGGCGTGACGCCTGCCTTTTCAAAGTGACCAGCCAGCGGCTTGGTGACCTTGCGGGGATCGATCTGGCCGTAGCCGATCTGAACGGCGACGTAGCCATCAGCTTCTGCGTTGCGCAGCTGGGTGATGACGTTCGAATCTGCCTGGACCACAGTGACGGGGATGAGCTTGTTGTTCTCGTCCCAGACCTGGGTCATGCCGAGCTTCGTGCCCAGCAGGCCCTTTACGTTACGGGTTGCGGTCATAGTTTCTCAGCACCTCCCTACAGCTTGATTTCGATGTTCACGTCAGCCGGCAGGTCGAGACGCATAAGCGAGTCAACAGCCTTCGGCGTGGGATCGATGATGTCGATAAGACGCTTGTGCGTGCGCATTTCAAAGTGCTCGCGGCTGTCCTTGTACTTGTGCGGAGAGCGGATCACGCAGTACACGTTCTTCTCCGTAGGCAGCGGCACGGGGCCCACTACCGTTGCGCCTGCGCGCGTGACCGTCTCAACGATCTTCCGTGCTGAAACGTCAATGACCTCGTGGTCGTATGACTTCAGCCGGATGCGGATTTTTTGTCCCGCCATGTCGCCTGACTCTCTTTCAGTCTGTGCTTCCCCTGGTTAGGGCTGCCCTGTTCATTTCTCGTTGTATGGCTGCCGAAGCATTTGAAGTCGTAACTACCACCCGCCGCACAAACTGAATCCGGATGAATCCGGGTTCCTCACCTTGCCGGCGCAACCGACCCCCGCGGTCGGGCGTGTCGCGCTTTTCACGCATACAAATCCGCTATCCATGGGGAGTGGGTTATGTTTGGTCTTCCACTTGGACCCTGACACCCGGCATTATCCGGATCGGGACACGAAGAAGCGCTTGAACAACTCATCTAGTATGCCGGAATTTATGGCCAGAAGCGAATCGGTCCCTTCTGAAACGTCCTGCCCATTGTCCTGCCAGCACCATTGCCCACGGTCATTTCCGAATGGATGATAGGGGAATGACTCTGGAAAGCACCGAATCGGCGACCGAACTGGCGAACCGCATGCCGCCGTCGTTCACCCTGGGGGTTGCGGCAGCGGCCTTCCAGATTGAAGGAGCACTGACCGACGGCGGCCGCGGCCCCTCTGGCTGGGACGCCTTCGCCGAGAAGCCCGGGACCATCATGGACGGGCACTCCCCCGCCGTGGCGTGCGACCACTACAACAGGTTGCCGGAGGACGTTGCGCTGCTCCAGGACCTCGGCGTGGACTCCTACCGCTTTTCGCTGTCCTGGCCGCGGATCCAGCCCGACGGGCGGGGGGCCTTCAACAAGGAGGGCCTGGACTTCTATGACAGGCTGCTCGATCAGCTCCTCGCGGCCGGGGTCTCCCCCATGGCCACTCTTTACCATTGGGACACGCCGCTGCCGCTGGAACACCGGGGCGGCTGGCTGAACCGGGAGACGGCCGAGCGCTTTGGCGAATACGCCAGTGCCGCGGGCGAGCGTTTCGGGGACCGCGTTGCGCAGTGGGTCACGCTGAATGAACCGGTCTCCGTGACCCTGAACGGCTATGCCCTGGGTGTCCATGCTCCCGGGCATGCGCTGATGTTCGATGCCCTCCCCTCCATCCACCACCAGCTGCTGGCACACGGACTGGGCGCCCAGGCCCTGCGCGCCGCCGGGGTGTCCGGCGGTATCGGCGTCACCAACCTGCATGCCCCCGTCCGGCCGGCAACCCGAAAAATCGGCGACCGGCTGGTGGCGCACCTCTATGACCTGCTCATGAACAGAATCTATGCAGATCCGGTGCTCCTGGGGCGGTACCCTGCCCTCCCCCTGTATGCCAAACCCTGGCTTCGGTCCATCGGGAAAATCTCCGACGCCGACCTGCGCACCATCCACCAGCCCCTGGATTTCTACGGCCTTAACTACTATTTCCCGGTGAAGGTAGCCCTCGGTCGAGGGTCTGCGTCAATTCCCGCGGATGTGCATAAAGCCGTGGCAAGGCTGCCGTTCCATGAGGTGGGCTATCCGGAATACAACAGCACCGGGTTCGGGTGGCCGGTGGCCCCGGACCATCTGGGCGTCCTGCTGAAGGAACTTCACGACCGCTACGGCCAGGCACTCCCCCCGGTGTACATCACGGAGGGCGGCGCCAGCTTCCCTGAACCGGACACCGTTTCGGGAACCCTGGCGGACGAGGAACGGGTGTCCTACCTGGCGACCCATCTGGGCGCTGCCCTTGACGCAACAGCCCCCGGCGGGATTGCCGCCGGCGTGGACCTGCGCGGCTACTACGTGTGGACCCTGATGGACAACTTCGAATGGGCAGCCGGCTACTCCCAAAGATTCGGGTTGGTCCATGTCGACTTCCAGACACAGGAAAGAACCCCAAAAAAGTCTTTCTACTGGTACCAGGCACTCAGCCGGGCGCGGAAAGCCAAGGGCGCGTAGCCCCTGTGTTCCAGCCTGGCCCGGTAGTGGCTACAGGTTCTTGTTTGCCCGGTTGATCCGCTTGGCGCGGTCGATCTCGTTGCGGAAGTGCTTCTTGGCCCAGAACACCCCCGCGACGACGGCAACTGCGATGATCAGGAAAATAAGCCAGCCCATGATGAACTCCTTTCGGTCCAGCAACAGTATCAGGGACACATTAACCCAAAAGAACAGCCCCGCTGCAGTAGCAGCGGGGCTGTTCTTCAGTTCAACAAGAATTACTTGATGATCTTGGTAACGCGTCCTGAACCAACGGTGCGGCCGCCTTCGCGGATTGCGAAGCCGAGGCCCTCTTCCATTGCGATCGGCTGGATGAGCGCAACGGTCATCTCAGTGTTGTCGCCAGGCATAACCATTTCCGTGCCCTCGGGCAGGGTGATAACGCCGGTTACGTCCGTGGTACGGAAGTAGAACTGCGGGCGGTAGTTGGAGTAGAACGGGTTGTGACGTCCGCCTTCGTCCTTGGAGAGGATGTAGACGTTGGCCTCGAAGTCGGTGTGCGGGGTGATGGAACCCGGCTTGACGACAACCTGGCCACGCTCGACATCGTCGCGCTTCAGACCGCGGAGCAGGAGGCCACAGTTCTCGCCGGCCCATGCTTCGTCGAGCTGCTTGTGGAACATCTCGATACCGGTAACCGTGGTCTTCTGGACCGGGCGGATGCCGACGATCTCGACCTCGGAGTTGATGGCGAGGGTTCCACGCTCGGCGCGGCCCGTAACAACGGTGCCACGGCCGGTGATGGTGAAGACGTCCTCGATCGGCATCAGGAACGGCTTGTCGCGGTCGCGTACGGGGTCCGGAACGGACTCGTCAACAGCGGCCATCAGGTCCTCAACGGACTTGACCCACTCGGGGTCGCCTTCCAGGGCCTTGAGGCCGGAAACGCGAACCACGGGTGCTTCGTCACCATCGAAGCCCTGCGAGCTCAGGAGCTCACGAACTTCCATTTCAACGAGGTCCAGCAGTTCCTCATCGTCAACCATGTCGGCCTTGTTCAGCGCGACCAGCAGGTAGGGAACACCAACCTGGCGGGCGAGCAGAACGTGCTCGCGGGTCTGAGCCATGGGGCCGTCAGTAGCGGCGACCACGAGGATAGCGCCGTCCATCTGGGCAGCACCGGTGATCATGTTCTTGATGTAGTCAGCGTGACCCGGGGCGTCTACGTGTGCGTAGTGGCGCTTTTCGGTCTGGTACTCCACGTGGGAGATGTTGATGGTAATGCCACGCTGACGCTCTTCGGGAGCAGAGTCGATTGACGCGAAGTCGCGCTTCTCGTTGAGATCCGGGTACTTGTCGTACAGCACCTTGGAAATCGCGGCCGTCAACGTCGTCTTACCGTGGTCAACGTGACCAATGGTGCCGATGTTAACGTGCGGCTTAGTCCGCTCGAACTTTGCCTTTGCCACAGGTTCCTCCTAGAACGTTTTCAAATGACATACCCTTCAGCCGCGCTTGTCGCGGCGGAAACTCAGGTAAGTCTACTTGGGGGGCTTTGGATTGGTGAAATTGCAGATTCAGGAACTAATACTAGTCTCTTGAGCCTGTTCGTGCAGACGGCCAAGCCAGCTTGACCGGATGAATCCGACCGGCCTGGCCACCTGCACCGGCTGTGCTTTCCGGAATCGAAAAGCGCACCCGAGGTTGTTCGCCGCGAACGTCCGAAAGACTATTCGCCGCGGGTCTTCTGGATGATCTCGTCGGCAACTGCCTTCGGGACCTCGGCGTAGCTGTTGAACGTCATGGAGTACACAGCGCGGCCCTGGGTCTTCGAGCGCAGGTCACCGATGTAGCCGAACATGCCGGACAGCGGAACGTGCGCACGGATGACCTTGACGCCCTGTGCATCTTCCATGGACTGCATCTGGCCACGGCGGGAGTTGAGGTCACCGATAACTTCACCCATGTATTCCTCAGGGGTGCGGACCTCGACATCCATCAGCGGTTCGAGCAGAACCGGGTTCGCCTTGCGTGCAGCTTCCTTGAAAGCCATACGGCCGGCGATCTTGAACGCCATTTCCGAGGAGTCAACATCGTGGTACGCGCCGTCTACCAGCGTGGCCTTGATGCCGACGACCGGGTAACCGGCCAGGACGCCGTCGTTCAGCGCGTCCTGGATACCAGCGTCAACCGACGGGATGTACTCGCGGGGAACGCGGCCACCGGTGACCTTGTTCTCGAACTCGTACAGCTCGCCCTCTGCGGTGTCCAGCGGCTCGATGGCAATCTGGATCTTTGCGAACTGGCCCGAACCACCGGTCTGCTTCTTGTGCGTGTAGTCGTGACGCTCTACAGCACGCTTGATGGTCTCGCGGTAGGCAACCTGCGGCTTGCCAACGTTGGCCTCGACCTTGAATTCGCGGCGCATGCGGTCCACCAGGATGTCCAGGTGGAGCTCGCCCATGCCGGCGATGATGGTCTGGCCGGTGTCTTCGTTGAGGGACACCTGGAAGGTGGGGTCCTCAGCGGAGAGCTTCTGGATGGCCGTGGAGAGCTTCTCCTGGTCACCCTTGGTGTTGGGCTCGATGGCAACCGAGATCACGGGCTCGGGGAAGCTCATGGACTCCAGGACGATCTGGTTGGCGGAGTCGCACAGGGTGTCACCCGTTGTGGTGTCCTTCAGACCGATGGCTGCGTAGATGTGGCCGGCGGTAGCGCCCTCAACGGGCATTTCCTTGTTGGCGTGCATCTGGAACAGCTTGCCGATGCGCTCCTTCTTGCCCTTGGTGGAGTTGACCACCTGGGCGCCTGCTTCCACGTGACCGGAGTACACGCGGATGAAGGTGAGCTGGCCGAAGAACGGGTGCGCTGCAATCTTGAACGCGAGGGCCGAGAACGGCTCTTCCGAGGACGGCTTGCGGGTCAGTTCCTTCTCTTCGTCGCGAGGATCGTGACCGATCATCGGCGGGACGTCGAGCGGGTTCGGCAGGTAGTCCACGACCGCGTCGAGCATCGGCTGAACACCACGGTTCTTGAAGGCTGAACCACAGAAGATGGGGTACAGCTCAGAGTTGATCGTCATCTTGCGGATGCCGGCCTTGAGCTCATCGATCGAGATCTCTTCGCCTTCAAGGTACTTGTCCATGAGCTCTTCGGAGGACTCTGCAACGGCCTCAACGAGGGCTGCACGGTACTCCTCGGCCTTTTCCTGGAGGTCAGCCGGGATCTCACGGATCTCGTACTTCGCGCCCATGGTCACGTCACCCTTGGCGTCGCCGGGCCACACGAGGGCACGCATGTAGAGGAGGTCCACCACGCCGATGAAGTCGTTCTCTGCACCAATGGGCAGCTGCATGACCAGCGGCTTGGCGCCCAGGCGGCTGATGATGGTGTCTACGGTGAAGTAGAAGTCAGCGCCCAGCTTGTCCATCTTGTTGACGAAGCAGATACGCGGAACGTTGTACTTGTCAGCCTGGCGCCATACGGTCTCGGACTGAGGCTCGACGCCTTCCTTGCCATCGAAGACGGCGACGGCACCGTCGAGGACGCGCAGTGAGCGCTCAACCTCAACGGTGAAGTCAACGTGGCCGGGGGTGTCGATGATGTTGATCTGGTTGTTTTCCCAGAAGCAGGTCACGGCGGCAGACGTGATGGTGATGCCGCGTTCCTTTTCCTGTTCCATCCAGTCAGTGGTCGAAGCGCCGTCGTGCGTTTCGCCGATCTTGTGGTTCACACCCGTGTAGAACAGGATGCGCTCGGTTGTGGTGGTCTTGCCGGCATCAATGTGGGCCATGATGCCAATGTTGCGGACCTTACTAAGGTCGGTAAGCACGTCCTGTGCCACGGGGTCTCCTTTTGGGATTGACTACGCGTTCGCCGCCGGCTCGATTGAGCCGGCGGCGCCCGGGAGTATTACCAGCGGTAGTGTGCGAAGGCCTTGTTGGACTCGGCCATCTTGTGGGTGTCTTCGCGACGCTTCACAGCGGCACCGAGACCGTTGGATGCATCCAGGATTTCGTTCTGGAGGCGCTCGGTCATCGTCTTTTCGCGGCGGGCCTTTGAGTAGCCAACCAGCCAGCGCAGTGCGAGGGCGGTGGAGCGGCCCGGCTTGACCTCAACCGGAACCTGGTAGGTGGCGCCACCGACGCGGCGTGAGCGGACCTCGAGGGAAGGCTTGACATTGTCCATGGCCTTCTTGAGGGCTGCTACGGGGTCGCCGCCGGACTTGGCGCGGGCGCCTTCGAGGGCACCGTAGACGATGCGCTCTGCCGTGGACTTCTTGCCGTCAACGAGCACCTTGTTAATGAGCTGGGTGACCAGCGGGGAGCCGTAAACGGGATCTAGTACGAGCGGCCGCTTGGGGGCCGGACCCTTGCGAGGCATATTACTTCTTCTCCATCTTTGCGCCGTAGCGGCTGCGTGCCTGCTTACGGTTCTTGACACCCTGGGTATCGAGGGCGCCACGGACGATCTTGTAGCGGACGCCCGGGAGGTCCTTCACGCGACCACCGCGGACGAGCACAATGGAGTGCTCCTGCAGGTTGTGGCCAACACCGGGGATGTAGGCGGTAACTTCAATGCCACCGTTGAGGCGTACACGCGCCACCTTACGGAGAGCCGAGTTCGGCTTCTTCGGGGTGGTGGTGTAAACGCGGGTGCAAACACCGCGGCGCATGGGGCTGCCGTTAAGCGCGGGAGCCTTGGTCTTTTTGACCTTCGGCGTGCGGCCCTTGCGGACCAGCTGGTTAATCGTAGGCACTCTCGTGTTCTCCGTTTTATCCGGAGTGGCCGCTTCCAGCCACTCTCCTTTGCGTTGCCCCGCCGCCTGGGCCTTGAAGAAGATCTCCATGGCAGCGAAGGCGAAGCCTTAATAGTCGGATCGCATACGCAGGGCATGACCTGACTCGCGTCTTCAATGGCCCCTAGGCATGCAAAAATGTGGCATACGTTGCACAAGAACCCTGCAAACCGGAAACGTCGCTCTGGTTCAGCTTTTCAGCTCAACCGGCGCACTCATCCACTGCCACAATAACAATTGGTAACAAGTCTAGCATGGACCGTCCCTACCCCTTAATCGGCGGTGTTAAACGGGGATGGTCCCCCACCTTGCGGTGAAGGACCATCCTTGCGTCAGGCGTTTCCGGTTTTAGCGGAAGTCGTTGCCCAGGTCGTAGTCATCCAGCGGGATGGCGTGGAACTCGGGAGCTCCGTCCCCACCCAGGGTGTCGTACGAGAAGTCACTGAACGCGTTGGGGCCGGTGAACAGGTTGGCCTTTGCTTCCTCAGTGGGCTCGACGGTGACCTCGGTGTAGCGCGGGAGGCCCGTGCCGGCCGGGATCAGCTTACCGATGATGACGTTCTCCTTGAGGCCGAGCAGCGGGTCGCTCTTGCCTTCCATGGCCGCCTGCGTCAGGACGCGGGTGGTCTCCTGGAAGGAAGCTGCGGACAGCCAGGACTCGGTTGCCAGGGACGCCTTGGTGATGCCCATGAGCTCGGGACGTCCGGAAGCCGGAGTCTTGCCTTCGGACACAACGCGGCGGTTGGCATCCTCGAAACGGCTGCGCTCGGCGAGCTCGCCGGGCAGCAGGTCCGATTCGCCGGACTCGATGACCGTGACGCGGCGCAGCATCTGGCGGACGATAACCTCGACGTGCTTGTCGTGGATACCGATGCCCTGGCTGCGGTACACGCCCTGGACTTCGTCCACCAGGAACTTCTGTGCCGCACGCGGACCCATGATGCGCAGGACCTGCTTGGGATCCACCGGACCGTTGATCAGCTTCTGGCCGACGGTGACGTGGTCGCCATCCTCGATCAGCAGTCGTGAACGGCGCAGGACCGGGTAGGCGATCTCTTCGGTTCCGTCATCGGGGGTGATGACCAGGCGCATCTGGCGCTCGGACTCTTCGATGGTGATGCGGCCGGCTGCTTCAGCAATCGGTGCGACACCCTTCGGAGTACGGGCTTCGAAGAGCTCCTGGATACGGGGCAGACCCTGGGTGATGTCGTCGCCACCGCTGGCGGAAACAGCACCACCGGTGTGGAACGTACGCATGGTCAGCTGGGTACCGGGCTCACCGATGGACTGTGCGGCGATAATGCCGACGGCCTCGCCGATGTCCACGGTCTTGCCGGTGGCCAGCGAACGGCCGTAGCACAGTGCGCAGGTTCCGACGCTGGACTCACAGGTGAGTACGGAGCGGACCTTGACCTCGGTGATGCCTGCCTTGAACAGCTCATCGATCACCACGTCACCGCAGTCGGTGCCGGCGGCTGCGAGGACCTTGCCCTCGGAGTCCACGACGTCGACGGCGAGCGTACGTGCGTATGCACTGTTCTCGACGTTCTCGTCCAGGACAAGCTCACCGTTGGAATCGGCGACGGCGATGGGCGTGACCAGGCCACGCTCGGTGCCGCAGTCCTCTTCGCGGACGATGACATCCTGGGAGACGTCGACCAGGCGACGGGTCAGGTAACCCGAGTTGGCGGTACGCAGTGCGGTGTCAGCCAGGCCCTTACGGGCACCGTGCGTGGCGATGAAGTATTCCAGAACCGACAGGCCCTCGCGGTAGGAGGACTTGATGGGACGGGGAATAATTTCACCCTTCGGGTTGGCCACCAGGCCACGGATACCCGCGATCTGGCGGACCTGCATCCAGTTACCACGTGCACCGGAGGACACCATGCGGTTGATGGTGTTCATCGGTGACAGGCTGTCGCGCATTGCCTGGGCGATCTCGTTGGTTGCCTTGTTCCAGATCTCGATGAGTTCCTGGCGACGCTCGTCGTCGTCGATCAGGCCCTTGTCGTACTGGCCCTGGATCTTGGCGGCCCGCTCCTCGTAACCGGCGAGGATCGCCGGCTTCGCAGCCGGAACCTCGATGTCCGAGATGGCGACGGTGACGCCTGAACGCGTGGCCCAGTAGAAACCGGCATCCTTCAGGTTGTCCAGCGTTGCCGCGGTGACCACCTTCGGGTAGCGCTCGGCGAGGTCGTTGACGATTCGGGACAGTTCGCCCTTGTCGGCAACGGCTTCCACCCAGGGGTAGTCCTCGGGCAGGGTCTCGTTGAAGAGGACCTGGCCCAGGGAGGTCTGGACGAGTGCGGGCTGACCCTGCTCCCAGCCTTCCGGAGCTTCCCATCCTGCGTAGGGCACGAAGCCTTCAAGGCGGATCTTGACCTGCGAGTTCAGGTGCAGCTCGCGGGCATCGAACGCCATGATGGCTTCCGAAACCGAGCCGAAGATACGGCCTTCGCCAGCCGAACCCTTGCGCTTGGTGGTCAGGTGGTAAAGGCCGATGATCATATCCTGCGAGGGCAGGGTGACCGGACGTCCGTCGGAGGGCTTCAGGATGTTGTTGGAGGACAGCATCAGGATGCGGGCTTCAGCCTGGGCTTCGGGGCTCAACGGCAGGTGGACTGCCATCTGGTCGCCGTCGAAGTCGGCGTTGAAGGCGCCACAAACCAGCGGGTGGAGCTGGATGGCCTTGCCTTCAACAAGCTGCGGCTCGAACGCCTGGATACCGAGGCGGTGCAGGGTAGGTGCACGGTTGAGCAGCACCGGGTGTTCGGTGATGATCTCTTCCAGCACGTCCCAGACCTGCGGACGGTAGCGCTCCACCATGCGCTTGGCCGACTTGATGTTCTGGGCGTGGTTGAGGTCAACCAGGCGCTTCATCACGAACGGCTTGAAGAGCTCCAGGGCCATCTGCTTGGGCAGGCCGCACTGGTGCAGCTTCAGCTGCGGGCCGACGACGATGACCGAACGGCCGGAGTAGTCGACGCGCTTGCCGAGGAGGTTCTGGCGGAAACGGCCCTGCTTGCCCTTGAGCATGTCGCTCAGGGACTTCAGCGGACGGTTGCCCGGTCCGGTGACCGGACGGCCGCGGCGGCCGTTGTCGAAGAGGCTGTCAACAGCTTCCTGAAGCATGCGCTTCTCGTTGTTGACGATAATCTCCGGAGCACCCAGGTCAAGCAGGCGCTTGAGGCGGTTGTTGCGGTTGATCACGCGGCGGTACAGGTCGTTGAGGTCGGAGGTCGCGAAGCGGCCACCGTCCAGCTGGACCATGGGGCGCAGTTCCGGCGGGATCACCGGGACGGCGTCGAGGACCATGCCAAGCGGGCTGTTGTTGGTGGTCAGGAACGCGTTGACCACCTTCAGGCGCTTGAGGGCACGGGTTTTGCGCTGGCCCTTGCCGTTGGCGATGATGTCGCGCAGCAGGTCGGACTCGGCCTGCATGTCGAAGCTTTCAAGGCGCTTCTTGATTGCTTCGGCGCCCATGGAGCCTTCGAAGTACATGCCGTAGCGGTCGCGCAGCTCGCGGTACAGTCCTTCGTCACCTTCGAGGTCGGCGACCTTCAGGTTCTTGAAGCGGTCCCAGACCTGCTCGAGGCGCTCGATGTCGGCGTCGGCGCGCTTACGCACGTTGGCCATCTGGCGGTCGGCGGAGTCGCGGGCCTTCTTCTTGTCGGCAGCCTTTGCACCTTCACCCTCAAGGCGGGCAATCTCGCCTTCGAGGTCGCGGGCGATCGCCGCGATGTCGGAGTCGCGGTTGTCGATCAGCTGCTTCTTCTCGATGTCGTGCTCAACCTGCAGGTTGGGCAGTTCCTCGTGGCGGGCGGCTTCGTCAACGCTGGTGATCATGTAGGCAGCGAAGTAGATGACCTTTTCGAGGTCCTTCGGTGCCAGGTCAAGGAGGTAGCCCAGGCGTGAGGGAACACCCTTGAAGTACCAGATGTGCGTGACGGGAGCGGCCAGTTCGATGTGGCCCATGCGCTCACGGCGGACCTTTGCGCGGGTGACCTCAACGCCACAACGCTCACAAATGATGCCCTTGAAGCGCACGCGCTTGTACTTGCCGCAGTAGCATTCCCAGTCCCGGGACGGGCCGAAGATCTTCTCGCAGAAGAGTCCGTCCTTCTCGGGCTTGAGCGTGCGGTAGTTGATGGTTTCCGGCTTCTTAACCTCGCCGTAAGACCAGCCGCGGATGTCTTCCGCGGTGGCGAGGCCGATCTGCATGAGGCCGAAGGAGGATTCGCTGGACATATGGTCCCTGTTCTCTCTTGTTCTCTAAATTCTGAAGTCTTGGGTGCGGAATGAGGGAGGGAGCGTACCGGAATAAGACAGCGCGGGTGGCGCCGCTTTTCCCGGTACGCCCGCCTGCTAGACCTCTTCTACAGAACTGGGCTCTGCACGAGACAGATCGATGCCCAGTTCCTCCGCAGCCGTGAAGACTGCGTCATCAGAGTCACGCATTTCAATTGTGGTTCCGTCCGTGGAAAGAACTTCCACGTTCAGGCACAGCGACTGCATTTCCTTGATCAAGACCTTGAAGGACTCGGGAACGCCCGGCTCGGGGATGTTCTCGCCCTTGACGATGGCTTCGTAAACCTTCACGCGGCCATGGATGTCATCAGACTTGATGGTGAGGAGTTCCTGGAGCGTGTAGGCGGCGCCGTAGGCTTCGAGCGCCCACACTTCCATTTCACCGAAGCGCTGGCCACCGAACTGTGCCTTACCACCCAGCGGCTGCTGCGTGATCATGGAGTACGGGCCGGTGGAGCGCGCGTGGATCTTGTCGTCCACCAGGTGGTGGAGCTTCAGGATGTACATGTAGCCGACCGAGATCGGATCCGGGAACGGCTCGCCGGAACGGCCGTCGAACAGGCGGGTCTTGCCGGAGGAGTTGATCAGGCGTTCGCCGTCGCGGGTCACGTTGGTGGAGTCCAGCAGGCCCGTGATTTCCTCTTCGCGGGCACCATCGAACACCGGCGTTGCAACAGTGGTCTGGCCACTTTCGCGCGGCAGGTTCGGCAGCTGCTTGACCCACTCGGGCTCGCCTTCGATCTTCCAGCCGGTCTTGGCAACCCAGCCGAGGTGCGTTTCGAGCACCTGGCCCACGTTCATACGGCCCGGGACACCCAGCGGGTTCAGGACGATATCAACGGGGGTGCCGTCGGCAAGGAAGGGCATGTCCTCAACGGGGAGGATCTTCGAGATAACACCCTTGTTGCCGTGGCGGCCGGCGAGCTTGTCGCCGTCGGTGATCTTGCGCTTGGCAGCGACGTAGACGCGGACCAGCTGGTTCACGCCCGGGGGCAGCTCGTCGTCGTTGTCGCGGTCGAAGACGCGCACGCCGATGACGGTGCCGGACTCGCCGTGGGGAACCTTCAGGGAGGTGTCGCGGACTTCGCGGGACTTCTCACCGAAGATGGCGCGCAGCAGGCGCTCTTCCGGGGTCAGCTCGGTTTCACCCTTCGGGGTGACCTTTCCGACCAGGATGTCCCCTGCTTCAACCTCGGCGCCGATGTGGATGATGCCGCGCTCGTCCAGGCCTGCCAGGACTTCCTCGGACACGTTGGGGATGTCACGGGTGATTTCCTCGGCACCAAGCTTGGTGTCGCGGGCATCGATCTCGTGCTCCTCGATGTGGATGGAGGAAAGAACGTCCTCGGCAACAATGCGCTGCGAGAGGATGATGGCGTCCTCGAAGTTGTGGCCTTCCCATGACATGAATGCCACGAGCAGGTTCTTGCCGAGGGCGAGCTCGCCCTGGTCCGTTGCCGGGCCGTCGGCGATGATGCCGCCAACTTCCAGGCGCTGGCCTTCGTTCACCAGGACGCGGTGGTTGTAGCAGTTGCCCTGGTTGGAGCGGGCGAACTTGTTGATGCGGTAGTTGGTCTCCGTGCCGTCGTCGTTGAGCATGATGACGAGCTCGGCTGAAACCTCGGTGACCACACCGGCCTTCTTGGCGATGACAACGTCACCGGCGTCGACGGCTGCGGCGCGCTCCATGCCGGTACCCACGAAGGGGGCCTCGGAACGGACCAGCGGCACGGCCTGGCGCTGCATGTTGGCACCCATGAGTGCGCGGTTTGCGTCGTCGTGCTCCAGGAACGGGATCAGGGCGGTAGCCACGGACACCATCTGGCGCGGGGAAACGTCCATGAACTCGACGTCCTCGGCGGGAACGAGGACGGGCTCGCCTCCACCACCGCGGGCACGGACCAGGACGGTCTCTTCGGCGAACTTCTTGTTCTCGTCCAGCGGCGCGTTGGCCTGGGCGATCAGGACTTCAGCCTCGTCGTCGGCCGTCAGGTACTGGACGTCGTCGGAAACGACGCCGTTCTTGACCAGGCGGTACGGCGTCTCAATGAAGCCGAACGGGTTGATGCGCCCGTAGGATGCCAGCGAACCGATCAGGCCAATGTTCGGGCCTTCAGGGGTTTCGATGGGGCACATACGTCCGTAGTGGGACGGGTGCACGTCACGGACTTCCATGCCGGCGCGGTCACGGGACAGACCACCCGGGCCAAGGGCCGACAAGCGGCGCTTGTGGGTCAAACCCGAGAGCGGGTTGTTCTGGTCCATGAACTGGGACAGCTGGGAGGTTCCGAAGAACTCCTTGATGGCCGCAACCACGGGGCGGATGTTGATCAGGGTCTGCGGCGTGATGGCCTCGACGTCCTGGGTGGTCATACGCTCGCGGACAACGCGCTCCATGCGGGACAGGCCGGTGCGGACCTGGTTCTCGATGAGCTCGCCGACGGCGCGGATGCGGCGGTTGCCGAAGTGGTCGATGTCGTCGATTTCGACGCGCAGGTCCACTTCCTGGCCGTCACGGGTGCCCTTGATGGTCTTCTCGCCGGCGTGCAGCGCAACGAGGAACTTGATCATGGCAACGATGTCTTCAACGTGCAGGACCGAGGCTTCCTTGTCGCCAAGGGAGCGGTCGATGCCAAGCTTGCGGTTGATCTTGTAGCGGCCAACCTTGGCCAGATCGTAGCGCTTGGAGTTGAAGTACAGGTTGTCCAGCAGGGACTGGGCAGCCTCGACGGTGGGCGGCTCGCCCGGTCGCAGCTTCCGGTAGATGTCCAGCAACGCGTCTTCGCGGGTCTCGGTGGCGTCCTTCTCCAGCGTTGCGCGCATGGAGTCGTACTGGCCGAACTCTTCGAGGATCTGGCCTTCGGTCCAGCCGAGGGCCTTCAGCAGGACCGTGACGGACTGCTTGCGCTTGCGGTCGAGGCGAACGCCGACCTGGTCGCGCTTGTCGATTTCGAGCTCGAACCAGGCGCCGCGGGACGGGATGATCTTCGCGGTGAAGATGTCCTTGTCGCTGGTCTTGTCGGCGGCACGCTCAAAGTAGGCGCCCGGGGAACGGACCAGCTGGGAGACGACGACACGCTCCGTGCCGTTGACCACGAAGGTGCCCTTCTCGGTCATCAGCGGGAAGTCGCCCATGAACACGGTCTGCTGCTTGATTTCGCCCGTGTTGTTGTTCATGAACTCGGCCTTGACGTACAGCGGAGCGGAGTACGTAGCGTCCCGGTCCTTGCACTCGGCCATGGTGTACTTGGGGTCAGCGAACTCCGGATCGGAGAAGCTCAGGGACATGGTGCCCTGGAAGTCCTCGATCGGGGAGATCTCTTCGAAGATGTCCGACAGGCCGGACGTGGTGGCGACGCTGAGATCGTTTTCTTCGACAGCCTTCGCTACGCGTGCCTGCCAGCGTTCGTTGCCGACCAGCCAGTCAAAGCTGTCCGTCTGCAGGGCAAGCAGATTCGGAACGTCAAGAGGTTCGTGAATCTTTGCGAATGAGAGCCGGCGAGTGGCACCATCAGTGCTGTCGGCAGTGTTAGCGGTTTCGTTATTAGAGGTGCTCGAGGCGACCAAGAGGGATCCTTCCACAGACCTTCAGGCGTTTTCAGATCTCCCCCGCTGTGCACCCTGCGGAATGCTCCGCAGTGCTACCATCCGGTTCCGCTATATGACCCGGGGCCCGCGCTGACCATGCTGTGACGTGGTTGACGGCACGTTGATTGTCAGCTGCTAGGCAAAGCCCACCGCTATATGAAGGCTGAAGGTAAACAGGGAAGACGCAAATATCTACGATACGGCAAAATAACCTACATGTCTACCCCATGTCCGGCCGGAATGCAAGCACCGGTTTTCGCGCTTCTTCGGGACTACAGCCGCAGCGTGACCCCGGCGTCCGTGCAGGTCCCGGCGTTGGCAAAGACGGCGTCCCGGACAGCGTCTTCCGACTCCTGCGCCGGCCCACTCGCGGATCCGGCGGCACCCGAACGGTCAATAGCCAGCAGGCTCAGTGATGCGAACAGGCCGCGAAGGTCGCCGGACACCGTGCCCTTTGCCTCTTCAGCCTGCAGGTAGATGTCCTCGTAGCCCCCGGAATCTCCGGAAGGAACAGCCGCGTAGCGTTCAAAGAGGGAGTTGAAAAGCTCGCACGCCGCCTTGGTGCCACTTGCAGGGGACGACGACGGCGTCCCGGCACTGCCGCCGACGGCGCCACTGGTGCGGGTGGGGCCTGGCTCCGGCTGGGATGGGGGCGCGGACGAGGCCTCCTGGTCGGGCAAAGATACGGAGCAGGCGGTGAGCGCCGCGAGGGCGGCGGCTGCCGCCGTGGCGAATAGTCTTTTCACGCTGCTGCTCCAACCTTCCCCGGGGCAGGACCCGCTGTTCCCCCTGCATAACTGTCCGCAGTCCACCCTACGCACGCCGCCGCCGTCGTGCACGTCCAGGGGATGGGGACCTCTCCCCTGCCGGGAAGCCGAAGCGGACTTGTGCCCGCAGCGCGCTGCGCCGGGGCGGAATGCACATGCGGCTCCGGGCGTTTGAATACTTAGGTGACCAGGGTCACGATAGCCTTGGTGGCTTACACCGGAAAACGGATCGGAAGAGATAACCATGGGCAACTCCCGTGACAACACTGACGTTGTCATCCTCGCAGCAGCGCGCACCCCGCAGGGCCGGATCAATGGGCAGCTGGCAAGCTTCACCGCCGTGGAATTGGGTTCCCGCGCCATCAAGGCCGCCCTGGACGCCAGTGGCGTGGATGCCGGCGACGTGGAAGCCGTCATCATGGGCCAGGTGCTGCAGGCCGGTGCCGGCCAGAACCCCGCCCGACAAAGTTCAATCGGTGCCGGCATCGGCTGGGACGTCCCTGCCGTGACCATCAACAAAGTTTGCCTGTCAGGACTCACTGCGGTGATCGACGCCGCCCGGATGATCCGCTGCGGCGAGGCGGCAGTGGTGGTGGCCGGCGGCCAGGAATCCATGACCCGGGCCCCGCACCTGCTGCCCGGCTCGCGGCAGGGCTGGACCTACGGTTCAATCCAGGCCCTGGACGCCGCCGCGCACGATGGCCTGACGGACGCTTTCGACGGGCAGTCCATGGGCCTGTCCACCGAGACCCGCAACCTGGCCCTGGGCATTGACCGCACATCGCAGGACAACGTGGCCGCCCAGTCCCACCAGCGAGCTGCCCTGGCCGCCAAGAATGGAACGTTCGACGACGAAATCGTCCCGGTCAGCATCAAGCAGCGCAAGGGCGATCCACTCGTGGTCTCCGTTGACGAGGGCGTCCGCCCCAACACCTCCGTGGATTCGCTCGCCGGGCTGCGCGCAGCTTTCGTGACGGACGGGACCATCACCGCAGGGAACTCCTCTCCCCTCTCGGACGGGGCCGCAGCCCTGGTGCTGGCCTCCCGCGGCTATGCCGAGGAACACGGCCTGGAATATCTGGCCGTCGTCGGAAAACCCGGGCAGGTTGCCGGACCGGACAACTCGTTGCACTCACAGCCGTCCAATGCCATCCGGGATGCCCTGGGACGGGCAGGCTGGACCACAGCCGAACTGGACTTCATTGAGATCAATGAAGCCTTCGGATCCGTGGCCGTCCAGTCGCTCAAGGACCTGGACTACCCGCTCGAGAAGTGCAACATCCACGGCGGTGCCATTGCGCTGGGCCACCCCATCGGCGCCTCGGGCGCACGGCTGGCCGTCCATGCTGCGCATGAGCTGAAGCGCCGCGGAACGGGTAAAGCCGCCGTGTCCCTGTGCGGCGGCGGCGGGCAGGGCGAAGCGCTCCTGCTCTACCGCGACTGATGGCGGGCCCGGTTTTGAGCGGGGCGGACGGCGCCGGACACGGACGGTTCCTGGCCGACGCCTCCGCCCGCGGGCTGGCGGTGGACATCGTGGAACGGCCGGCCGCCAGGAGCCTCGAAGAGGCGGCCGGCATTCTGGGAATCAGCCCCGCGGACATCGTCAAGTCGCTGGTGGTCAAGCACAAGGACGGTACTTTCCTGTTTGCGCTGATCCCCGGCGACCGCCAGATCTCGTGGCCCAAACTGCGAACCTTGGTGGGTGTCAACAAGCTGTCGCTGCCTCCCGCGGACATGGCCCTGGAGGCGACGGGGTATGAGCGCGGCACCATTACGCCGCTGGGCAGCACCACCAGCTGGCCGGTTTACGCGGACGCCACTATCACCGGGCGCCGGATTTCGATGGGCGCGGGCGCCCACGGCTACAGCGCCTTCGTGGACGCGGACGCCCTGACCGCTGCCCTGGACGCTGTTGTAGCGGATATCTCCGATCCCGCTTAACCCGCTTTAAAGCAGGAAGCCCCGCCCACAAACGTGGACGGGGCTTCCTGAGGAAAAGGCGCGTTACTACTTGAGGGTAACGGTTGCGCCTGCAGCCTCGAGCTGCTCCTTGGCCTTCTCGGCAGCTTCCTTGGTTGCACCTTCGAGGACAGCCTTGGGAGCGCTGTCAACCAGGTCCTTGGCTTCCTTGAGGCCCAGGGAAGTGATGGCGCGAACTTCCTTGATCACTGCGATCTTCTTGTCGCCGGCAGCTTCGAGGACGACGTCGAAGTCAGTCTTCTCTTCAACCTCTTCAGCAGCAGCGCCGGCGGGGCCAGCAACAGCAACAGCAGCAGCGGTAACTTCGAAGGTCTCTTCGAAGAGCTTGACGAACTCGGAGAGCTCGATGATGGTCAGTTCCTTGAAAGCTTCAATGAGCTCTTCGTTGGTGAGCTTCGCCATGGTAGGCGTCCTTCCTGTTGTGGTGTTCAGCGGCACGCGGCCGTGCTTCACACCGGAGTCTTGTGAGGTAAAGAGAGTTAGTTCTCTTCAGCTGCGGGAGCTTCGGCTGCAGGAGCCTCTGCTTCTGCGGCGGGAGCTTCTTCAGCGGCGGGCGCCTCGGCAGCTGCCGGTGCACCGTTCTCTTCTTCAAGCTTGAGGCGCAGAGCGTCAATGATGCGTGCAGCGGCGGCAGCAGGGGCCTTGAGGACGCCTGCAACCTTGGCGAGCTGCAGCTCGCGGGACTCGAGAGCTGCCAGTGCGGCAACCTCGCTGGCGTTCAGTGCCTTGCCCTCGAAGTAACCGGTCTTGATGACCAGCTGCTTGTTGGTCTTGGCAAAATCCGTCAGGCTCTTGGCAGCGGCAACTGCGTCACCCTTGATGAACGCGATTGCAGTGGGGCCGGCAAGCTGGCCGTCGAATGCTTCGACACCGGCTTCCTTGGCTGCAATGGCGGTCAGGGTGTTCTTGACGACCGTGAACTTGGTGTCCTGGCCGAGAGAAACACGCAGCTGCTTGAGCTGTGCAACGGTGAGCCCACGGTATTCGGTCAGGACAGCGGCGTTCGATTCCTTGAAATCGTTAGTGATCTCAGCTACTGCTGAAACCTTGGTAGGCGTTGCCATAACCCTCCTTCCGGGGATAGTGCCGGTATTCGACGGTCCCCGCTCGGATGAGCTAAAACTAAAAACGCCCCGCGCAGATGCACGGGGCTTGGCTCAACACAGGTATTCCGTGGAGCTTTGCTTCGTTCACCTGCGCCGGCCGCCCTGCGTTGAGGGTCCTTCGTCCGGAAAACCACTTCTATCCCCCGCGCAGAACTGCAGAGTTGAGCCATGCTCAGGGGAGTGGATTTCCAACAACCGACGGTCTTTGGTCATCCCAGTCTAAGGGAGGGCCCGCCGCTCCGCCAAATCGGCAGTCAGCTGTTGCTGGTGCGAAGGTGCGGAAGCTCCTTCTGCCAGATTCCCGTCACGCCCGCGGTCCGGAATCCCAGTTGCTGATTGACGGTCAGGAGGTAACGGTTTTCCGGCGCGTTCCAGGTGTAGATGACCCGGGCATCAGGAAACTGCTCCGTCAGCCGCTCCATGTTCGCCACCTTGATCAGGAGTCCCAGCTTGTTCCCGCGGTGCTCCTGCAGGACGAGGGTATCGTCCTGGAAAACCACGTCCGCGCGGTGGGCCAGCACCGTGATGGTGGTCAGGCCCACCAGGGCCCCGCTGGCGAGGTGCTCGACGGCGGTGACCACCGTACGCCGGCCCTGCGCAATGGCAACGTCTTCGGCCTCCCGGAGGATGGCGCCGTCGAACACCATGTCCTGCTCCACTGGCACCTGCAGCGAGGGATCGACGTCGGCCCCGGCCTGGTTTTCGAGGACGGCGACGGCCTCCAGCCAGCGGTCCGGGCACCGGTCCGTCCAATGATGCAGCCGGTACCGTCCGTTGTTGGCGTCCTCCGCTTCGGCCTGCAGGTCCGCTACCAGCTTCGAGTCCAGCGGCAGCAGGCACGAACTGAACTGCTCAATGTGCTGCAGGGTGTATCCGGTGCGTTGGGCGAACTCCACCTCGCGGCTCTCCAGCGGCACGAAGCCCTGACCCGATCCGGGGACCAGCTGGGCACGTTCGAATTCGTGCAGGGACGCCCCCGGATGGTTGGTGTCCACCAGGATCATGGTGCGGCCTTCATTGCGGGCCAGCTGCTCGGCGGCCTGGAGCAGCCTCCTCCCGACGCCCTGGCGCTGGAACTCGGGCAGGATGTCCAGGGTGAACTCCGCCAGGTCCAGGTTGTCCGTGAGGGGAAGGGCAATGTCAACGGTGCCCACGATCTCACCGTCCACCTTGGCGACGAGGATCAGTTGCCGCTCATAGGGATCGGCGAACTCAAGGAGCTTTTCCAGGGGGCCGTAGGCGAGGTCGTCGCTGCCCCAGGTCTGCATGCGGACTTTGCGTCCCACTTCGACGGCAGCCAGGAAGTCCGCAGCGTCCGGCGCCTCGAGCGAGTCAGGGATCCAGAGCTGCTCGATCTTCACGTCTTTTGCCATAGGCGAATCATCCCAGCCGTTTCTGCCACTCACCTTCATAACCAGCCGGCCTGAATCCAAGGGCAATATTTATGGCCAGCATATGTTGGTTTTCACTGGCGTTCCACGTCAACACAGAACGCGCCGCCGGCCATCTGCCCTGGGCACGCCGTAGATTTGCCACCTTCATGAGCATGCCCAGGCGGCGGCCGCGGTGTTTCGCGGTGACCAGGGTGTCCTGCTGGGCAATGGAGGCCGGCACACCGGGCCGCCAGTTGAGGACCGTGTAGGCAACCAGCTCCCCCGTGGCGCTGTGCAGTGCGGCAGTCACCGCGGACTGGACGCCGCCGCGGGCCATCGTTTGCTCCTCCTCCCGCACCCTGGCCGCATCCCAGTCCTCGCCCTCCCAGTCCATCCCGGCGATGGGAACATCCGTGCTCATCCGTGCTTTGAGAAGCGCGTAGGCCTGCACCAGGTCGTCGGGGCAGGTGTCGTCCCAGCCCGTGATGCTGTAGCCGCCTGCTCGTGCTGCTGCGTCTGCCTCCAGCCGGTCCAGCAGCTCAGGCGCGACGGGAAGGTCCAGCCGGCTGGACCGTTCCACCTGTTCCAGCTCATAGCCGGAAGCGGCGGCGAACGCCACTGCAGGTTCAGTGACCGGCAGGCCCCCGGCACCGGACTTGGCGGGGAGCAGGGTTTTCCCGTCCGCCGCGGCCAGCGGAACCTCGTGGTACCCGTAGAGGGATGTCCGGCTCCGTGTCGTGGCAATCGACTCTGCGTGTAACAGCAGCGTCCTGCCCAGCCCCCGGCGCCGGTGGGCGGGCGCGATCAGGACATCGACACCGGCGGTGTGGGTGTTCTCGCGGAGCGGCAGTTCCACGGAGCACATACCGACGGTCTCCCCATTCAGCCTTGCCAGGAAGAGATGCCGCTCCTCGTACTCATTGCCCCGCCAGAACTCGGCAGTTTCCTGGAGTGTGGGGCATCGGTCCAGGTTGCCCCACAGTGCGAGCTCGTGCTCCACCCGCAGGGCGTGGCATTCCCTGAGATCCGCTGTGGGCCCTGCAGAAGCGGCATTGATGCCGGGTTCCGGCATCACCTTAACGGCTTTGATAACGGGAGCAGCGGGGGCCCCTGTGAAGGTATCCGACTCTGGGTCAGCCATTCCTACAGCTTAGGCAAAAGGTACCGGCGCCGGGATAGTTCCACAGTTAAACAAAACCGCCCGGCACGGGTGCCGGGCGGTTTTGTTGCGGCGGAGAGGTTCCGCTGCAGGAGTTTCAGACGAGGATTTAGGCCTCGGTCAGAACCTTGGTGACGTTCGGGTCGACGGAGATGCCGGGACCGAAGGTGGTGGCAACCGTGGCCTTCTGGATGTAGCGGCCCTTGGAAGCGGACGGCTTCAGGCGAAGCACCTCTTCCAGTGCTGCTGCGTAGTTCTCGGCCAGCTTGACGGCGTCGAAGGAGACCTTGCCGATGATGAAGTGCAGGTTGGAGTGCTTGTCGACGCGGAAGTCGATCTTTCCACCCTTGATGTCGTTGACGGCCTTGGTGACGTCGGGGGTCACGGTGCCCGTCTTCGGGTTCGGCATCAGGTTACGCGGGCCCAGGACCTTACCGAGGCGGCCAACCTTGCCCATGAGGTCAGGGGTGGCGACGGCGGCGTCGAAGTCGGTCCAGCCGGCTGCGATCTTTTCGATCAGGTCATCGGAACCAACGAAGTCGGCGCCGGCTGCGATTGCTGCCTCAGCCTTGTCGCCGGTAGCGAAGACCAGGACGCGGGAAACCTTACCGGTGCCGTGGGGCAGGTTGACGGTGCCGCGGACCATCTGGTCAGCCTTGCGGGGGTCGACGCCGAGGCGGAATGCAACCTCAACGGTGGCGTCGAACTTGGACGGGTTGGTGTCCTTGGCGAGGGTCACTGCCTCGAACGGCGCGTAGAACTTCTCCGCGTCGATCTTGGCGGCTGCTGCCTCATATGCTTTACTGCGCTTTGCCATGCTGCTTATTTCTCCTTGTGCAGTTGTGGTCTGCGGACCGCGCTGGGCCCTGCCACAGTTGGTGGGCGGGCTCGTTATCCGTGCCCGTTTCCCAACATTTCAGTTTTGGTGGTGCCGGTGTTCCGGCGGTGCCGCCCGTCGTCGTACCCAGATTCCCGGGCGCAACTCTAAAGCGGCGGAAGCGGCTAGCCTTCGACGGTGATGCCCATGGAGCGGGCGGTGCCGGCGATGATCTTTGCTGCGCCTTCGAGGCTGGTGGCGTTGAGGTCTTCCATCTTGGTGGAGGCGATCTCGTTGACCTGGGCCTGGGTCAGCTTGGCAACCTTGACGGTGTGCGGGGTTGCTGAACCCTTGGCGACGCCTGCAGCCTTCTTGATGAGCTCTGCAGCCGGCGGGGTCTTGGTGATGAACGTGAAGGAACGGTCCTCGTAGACCGTGATTTCCACGGGGATGACGTTTCCGCGCTGGGCTTCCGTCGCAGCGTTGTACGCCTTGCAGAATTCCATGATGTTGACACCGTGCTGGCCAAGCGCAGGACCGATCGGCGGGGCCGGGTTAGCGGCACCTGCCTGGATCTGCAGCTTGATGAGGCCGGTGACCTTCTTCTTGGGAGCCAATGTAGGGTCCTTCTCTCAATAACGTCCTGGGGCACAGGAGCGTGCCTCAGGTTTGTGGCCGCCATGGCAAGGCGGCCGGCCGTTCCGGTGCTGCTAAGCGGGCAGCCCCGGGACGAAATCTTGGGTGGTGCTAGATCTTGGTGACCTGGTTGAACGCCAGGGTAACCGGCGTTTCGCGCTCGAAGATGGACACGAGCACCACGAGGGTCTGGGATTCGACCTTGATCTCGGAAATGGTGGCGGGAAGGGTCTCGAACGGGCCTTCCTTGACGATGACGGACTCGCCAACCTCGAAGTCAACGTCCACGGGGGCCTGGTTCTGCTTGTTCACCGGCTTGCCCTTCTCGGCCTGCTCTTCCTCGAAGACGGGAGCAAGCATGGAGAAGACCTCGTCCAGGCGAAGCGGCACGGGGTTGTGGGCGTTGCCCACGAAGCCGGTGACACCCGGGGTGTGGCGGACGGCGCCCCACGAGGCGTCCGTGAGGTCCATGCGGACCAGCACGTAGCCGGGGATGCGGACGCGGTTGATGACCTTGCGCTGAGCATTCTTGATCTCAACGACTTCTTCCATGGGCACCTGGATTTCGAAGATGTAATCTTCCATGTCCAGGGTCTGGATGCGGGTTTCCAGGTTGGCCTTCACGCGGTTTTCGTAACCGGCGTAGGAGTGAATGACGTACCAGTCACCTTCCTGGCGGCGCAGCTTGGCCTTGAACTCCTCGGCGGGGTCAACGTCTGCTTTAGCGGCGGCAGCGGCGAGGGCGTCAGCGGACTCCTCTTCGGAGCCGGCGTCTGCCTCGGCGTCAAAGTCGGAACCGGCATCCTCGGATTCGGGCGCGGAGGAATCAACCTCAGACTCGTCACCGGCTTCTGCCGTGACGTCCGCGGACTCTTCCAGCTCAGTCTCGGTTACCTCGAGCTCCTGCTCAGACACTTGGTCTCCTGCTTCCTCATTGCCTAACATGCCTATTTAAATGGCTCAATTCCGCACACCGGCATTCCGTCCGGGAATCCCGGAGGAATACGCGGCCTGCGGACCGTGCAGCGTTAGCTGTCCGTAGTGCCGGTCCCGCCAAAGACCCAGCCGACGGCGGTTCCAAAACCGATGTCCAGCAGGCTGACGATGACCATCATGATGCCCACGAATACCAGCACCACGAGCGTGTAATTGATCAGTTCCTTGCGGGTGGGTGCAACAACCTTCTTCAGTTCGCCGATGATCTGGCGGACGAAGAGTGCAATGCGGGCGAAGAAGTTTGCCTTGGCGTCCTTCTTAGCTGGGCGGCCCTTGGAGCTGCTGGCAGCTGTTTCGGTCACCTGGTCCTCGCTCATCTTTGCAATGTTGGATTACCCGGCCCTGAACAGAACCATGGTTGCTGCGCTTGCCCCGGATTTTCGCCCGGGGCGCTTGCGCAGGGCAGACAGGACTCGAACCTGCAACCTGCGGTTTTGGAGACCGCTGCGCTACCAATTGCGCCACTACCCTATGGAGTGAATTCCACTCTCTGACAACGAGCCGCCTGTTTGAACTGGGGCGCACGTCATCATCCGTGTTTCAACACCGGTGAACCAGTCTACGCAACAACTTCGCGTTCGTCGAACCGGCCCATTTCCGGCCCTCACCTGATGGCCTGCCTGACATTTGACCGGGAAACAGTCACAAATCAAAACCGGCAACCCGGAGGGTCCGGTGAACAGCATAGAGTAGAACTCGTCGAATCCCACATTCCAGCCCCAGGCTGCAAGCGAAGAACGGACCTGCCATGTCTGCCGCCCGCGTTTCCCAGCGCATTTCCGCAATTGCCGAATCCGCAACCCTCGCCGTTGACGCCAAGGCGAAGGCGCTGAAGGCAGCGGGCCGGCCGGTTATTGGGTTTGGTGCGGGCGAGCCGGACTTCCCCACGCCGGACTACATCGTCCAGGCGGCCATTGAAGCTGCCGGCCAGCCGAAGTACCACCGCTACTCCCCTGCCGGCGGATTGCCGGAACTGAAGAAGGCCATCGCCGAGAAGACGCTGCGCGATTCCGGCTATGCAGTGGACGCCTCCCAGGTCCTGGTAACTAACGGCGGCAAGCAGGCCGTGTACAACACCTTCGCCACCCTGGTTGATCCGGGCGATGAGGTTATTGTCCCCACCCCGTTCTGGACCACCTACCCGGAGGCCATCCGCCTGGCCGGCGGTGTGCCCGTGGAGGTCTTTGCGGGCCCTGAGCAGGACTACCTGGTGACTGTGGAACAGCTCGAAGCAGCCGTTACGGACAGGACGAAGATCCTGTTGTTCGTGTCGCCGTCCAACCCCACCGGCTCTGTCTACTCGCCGGAGCAGGTGGCGGAGATCGGCAAGTGGGCAGCGTCCAAGGGCCTCTGGGTGGTCACGGACGAGATCTACGAGCACCTGACATACGACGGCGTTCCCTTCACTTCGATCGCCACCGCGGCGCCGGAACTGGGCGACAAAGTGGTCATCCTGAACGGTGTTGCCAAGACCTATGCCATGACCGGCTGGCGCGTGGGCTGGATGATCGGTCCGGCCGACGTCATCAAGGCCGCCACCAACCTTCAGTCGCACGCCACCTCCAACGTCTCCAACATCATGCAGATCGCCGCCCTCGCCGCGGTCTCCGGCCCGCTGACGGCTGTTGATGAGATGAAGGTGGCCTTCGACCGCCGCCGCAAGGCGATCGTTGAGGGCCTGAACGCCATCGACGGCGTGGAATGCCCGACGCCGAAGGGCGCCTTTTACGTCTACGCGGACGTCCGCGCGCTACTGGGCAAGGAATTCCCGACGGCGTCCGGCACCGCCACTCCGCAGACCTCCGCTGAACTGGCTGCACTGATCCTGGACGAGGTTGAGGTGGCCGTGGTTCCGGGTGAGGCCTTTGGCCCGTCCGGCTACCTGCGCCTTTCCTACGCCCTCGGCGACGAGGACCTGGCGACCGGCGTGCAGCGTCTGCAGGACTTCCTGGGCAAGGCCCAGTAGGACGCTCTCTCACTTAACGCAGGAATTCCCTAAACGCTCTATCACTCCCTTCACGGTGAGTGATAGAGCGTTTGGCGTTAAGGCGCATCAAGTGAGAGAGCGTTTGGCGTTAAGGCGCATCAAGTGAGAGAGCGTTTGGGGTGCCTGGTCAGAGGAGGCGGCGTTCGGCGGCCCACTTGGTCAGCTCGTGGCGGCTGGAAAGCTGCAGCTTCCGCAGCACCGCTGATACGTGGGTTTCCACCGTCTTGATGCTGATGAACAGCTCCTTGGCTACTTCCTTGTAGCTGTAGCCGCGGGCGATGAGGCGCATGACCTCGAGTTCCCGCGCGGACAGCCTGTCCAGTTCGTCGTCGGCGATGTCCGCGGGGGCGGTACCAAAAGCGTCCAGGACAAAGCCTGCAAGCCGGGGCGAGAAGACCGCGTCACCGCCGGCAACCCGGTACACGGCGTCCGTGATTTCCGCCCCCGAGATGGTCTTGGTGACGTAGCCGCGTGCTCCCGCCCGGATTACCGCCACAACGTCCTCGGCCGCGTCCGAGACGCTGAGGGCCAGGAACTTGGTGGCAGGGAGCAGGGCTGCGGAACCGGCGATGACCTCACGGCCCCCGCCGCCCAGGCCGCCGGGCAGGTGGACGTCCAGCAGGACCACGTCCGGGCGCTGCTGTGCTATGACGGCGATGGCCTGTTCCACCGTGGCTGCCTCGCCCACCACGTGGATACTGGGGTCCAGGTCCGCTTTCAGGCCCGAGCGGAAGATCGCGTGGTCGTCGACAATGACCACCCTGGCGGACCTGGCGGCCGGATCCGAACCCGGTCCCTGCGTTGTGTTCATGGCTTGCCTTCCGTGCTGTCCTGTGGGGCGGCGGGAAAGCCCAGCCGCACCTCCGTGCCATCGCTGCTGCTGGCGATTGCCGCCGTGCCGCCGTGGCGGTTCATGCGGCCGATGATGGATTCCCTGACCCCGAGCCTGTCCTCCGGCACATGCTGCAGGTCGAACCCGGGGCCGCGGTCCTTGATGAACACCTCAGCACGGCCACCGGATGCTTCCAGGTAGACCGAAACTGTCCCGCCGCCGTGGCGGGAGGCATTGAGCATGGCCTCCCGGCTGGCCTGGATCAGCGCTTCATGGCCCTCCGTGACGGCAGTGTCCCCCACGCAGACCACCTCAACGGCGTTGCCCAGCAGGTCCTCCACTTCGGCTGCCACGGCCTTGATCCGGTCCGACAGTTGCCCGGCGTCCTTGCCGGGATCCGCAAAAAGCCAGCCCCGCAGCTCGCGTTCCTGGGCACGGGCCAGCCGGACGACGTCGTGCTCGCTGGCCGCCCGACGCTGGATCAGGGCCAGCGTCTGCAGCACCGAGTCATGGAGGTGGGCGGCAATCTCGGCCCGTTCGGTCTCCCGGATCCTGCCGGCCCGTTCCGCCTCCAGGTCGCGCCAGAACTTCAGCGCCCACGGCAGCAGGACCAGCACCACCCCGCCGAGGACAGCCACCGAGGCCAGCAGCGCCAGCCAGGTCTGCTCCCAGGAACCAGAGCCGGACACCATCACCAGGACGCCGGCCACCACCAGCGCCAGGCCCGCAGCAAGCCGGGCCCAGCCCCCTGCCTGGTCCGCCTTGGTTTTGTCCACGAGCCCCGCCCGCCGGGTCTCATCCAGTTGCATCCAGGCAATGGAGGCGCCGCCGAGCACTGCCGCTGCGGGTATCAATGTCCCCAGTGGCACATCCACGCCCAGCAGTTGGGCGATCAGGATGCCCGCCACGAGCAGCAGCCCGGCCCCGAGCAGGATTTCCTTGCCGTAGCGCATCTCCCGGAACCGGAACCAGGGCGGCCGGACGGGCTCGGACACGGACGCTGCGGCGTCCCCCTGGGCCGGGTATCCAAGGCCGCGTGGCGAGGCAGTATCCGTCCGAAGGCCGCCATCGGGCGCGTTGGGCGAAGCGATCCCGCCGCCTGCCGGCGCCACTGTCCAGGGCACGGCGGCCGGCGCAGTCTCCCGGCTGACAGCCGGTGCAATGGGCGACGACGGCCGGCGCGCCTGGCGCCGCGCGCTCTCGTCAGCCGTGGGGACCATGATCCACAACCAGGCATAGAAGACGACGCCGGCCCCGCCGGCCAGCGAGGCAAGGACCATTGCCACCCGCACGTGGACCACGGGTACGCCCAGGTGGGCGGCGAGGCCGGAGCACACGCCTGCGATGAAGCGGTCGCTGCTGCGGACCAGCGGGAGGCGTGTGGGGACGGTTGTCATGGATCAATCCAAGCACGGATCAGGGTTTCCCGGCCCGCAATCCGGCCGGATCCGGGGTCCTCTCAGGGGCTGTTCAGGGTGTCCCCCAGTAGAGCCGAGGCTCCTCAAGCGGAAGGATTGAAGCATGAACTCGCAAACCCCTACCCCTGACGACGGCCACCCGACGGAGCCCCTCCCCAAACGGGAAAACGAAAACCCCACCAAGCCCCTCCCGCCGGCTGACTCCCCATCGGCGCCTTCCCCCTCACCTGCTCCCCCGTCGGCGTCGGACCGGAATCCGGAGCACGAAGACGAGGACGGCCCCGCTCACGGATCCATGCGGGATGACGCGGCGTACGATGGCGCCGGCTCGGCTTATGCCGGGCAGCCGGCCGGAGCGTACCCGGGCCAGGGCAGCCCCGGCCCGGGCAGCGCAAGCCAGGGGGCAGGCAGCTACCCCTATGCCGGAGCACCCAACCAGCAGACCGACTTCTTCGGCTGGGTGCGCAGCCATGGGATCACCCGCGGCCAGGACCGCTGGATCGGCGGCGTCTCCAGCGGCATTGCCCGGCGCCTGGGCATCGACCCGCTGATCGTCCGCGGCGTCTTCATCGTGATGACCCTTTTCGCCGGCATAGGTGTACTTTTCTACGGCCTGGCATGGGCCTTCCTGCCAGAGCCCGATGGAAGGATCCATGTCCAGGAAGCCGGCGCAGGCCGGTGGACCAGCGGCATGACCGGTTCCCTGATCGCCGTCATCCTGGGCTTCAGCGGACTGGGCGGCGACTTCTGGGGCTGGAGCAACCACGGTTTCGGCGCCTTCCTCTGGACCCTCTTCTGGGTTGGCGGCGCCATCTACCTGGTCTACTACCTCGCGCAGCGTAACAAAGCAGCGGTGGGCACGCCGGCGGGTGCAGCCGCACCCGGCGCCACCTCCTACCCGGGCAACCAATACCCCGGCACCACCATGCACTCTGGCGCAGCCTCCACGGCAACGGCGCCCCCGTACTCGGACGTTGCAGGGACCGGCCCATTTACCGGCAGCCCCTACGGCGCCGGCGGCTCCGGCAGCGGCGGCTGGGACAACAAAGGCGCCGGCAGCACCTGGCAGCCGCAGGGTCCTCCGCCGGCACCCAAGGTGCGCCCCTCAGGTCCCGGTGCCCCCGCCGTCGCGATCGCTGCCGGCAGCGCACTGATTGTCGGCGCGGGTTTGAAAGCCCTGGACGTCACCAACATCATCGACCTCGGTGACTCCACGAACGCCATCGCCTGGGCCAGCGCGGCGGCGGTCCTGGGCCTCGCAATCCTGATTCTGGGCTTCCGCGGCCGCACCTCGGGCATCCTGTCGTTCTTTGCGGTGGCAGCCCTCATCACGGGAGGAATCTTCAACGTGGTGGGCAACAACGGCGAGCGCGTCCGATTCCAGGAAGTTGACTGGGCACCCACGAGCATCCAGCAGGCAAGCGAGGGGCTGAACATCACGGCGGGACGCGGAACCGTTGACCTCACCGGCCTCGCCCTGGACGCCCCCCTCGAGTCCGAGGTGCTTGTCCCCCTCGATTTCACCGCCAGCAACGTCACGGTGTTGATCCCCGACTCCGTGCCCGTGGACATCCGCGCCGATATGACCCTGGGCAACCTCACGGAAGGCGGAAGCCAGCGAGGCGGGACAACCACACGCGAAAGCAGCTACAACACCGACAAGCCCGGCAGCCCACTGATCATCGAGATCGACGGCACCGTCAGCAACGTCACCATCAAGGAAGGTAACTGACATGAGCAGCCAGACACCGGCGCCGGACCCGTACATCCCCGGGAGCTCCGCGGCGGCACGCACCGACTCCGTCCCTCCCTCCGGGGCGCGGGTGGGAACCATCGTATGGGGCCTGATCGTGCTCGCCCTGGCAGCCCTGATCATCATCGCCCAGCTCGGAATCGTCACCCTCAACGGGACCTACGTCCTGATCGGACTCATGATCGGGGCGGGAGCGGCCCTGGTGGTCGGAGGTCTCCTCTCCGCCAGGAAAAGTGACAACGACACCACAACACGGAAGTCTTGAACCATGGATAAATTCTTCAGCATCGTCAGGGGCCTGGGCCTGAAACGCGGACCCCAGCGCATCCTGGGAGGCGTCCTGGGAGGGATCGCGGCAAAACTGAACGTGGACGTGGCCTACGTCCGCATTGCCTTCCTCCTCTTTGCCCTCCTTCCCGGCCCCGCCTTCGTTTTCTACCTCGTGGCCTGGGTAATCCTGCCGGACCAGCGGAACGTCATCCCGCTGCAGTCGTTCCTCGACAGGCGTTCACTGAACCGCCCATGAGAAACGGCCACTACGGGCCCCGCTCCCCTCGGAACGGGGCCCTTCGTGTAACCAGTTTGTGTCGTACCGCACACACCGCACTAGACTCTATGTGAGCTCAGCGTGGCGCTCTGCCTGTAAACCCTCTCCCCAGGATTTGAGCGAGACATGAAAATTGGAATCCTTACCAGCGGTGGCGACTGCCCCGGACTGAATGCGGTGATCCGCGGAGCAGTCCTCAAGGGAATTGCCATCCACGGCCACGAGTTCGTCGGTTTCCTCGACGGCTGGCGCGGCGTTGTTGAGGGCGACATCATCGACATCCCCCGGACCATGGTCCGCGGCATTGCCAAGCAGGGCGGCACCATCCTGGGTACCTCCCGCACCAACCCGTTCGAAAACGGCGGCGGCCCCGAGGTCATCAAGGCCCACATGGAGCGCCTGGGCATCGATGCCATCATCGCGATCGGCGGTGAGGGCACGCTGGCGGCAGCCAAGCGGCTTACCGACGCAGGGCTGAAGATCGTCGGTGTCCCCAAGACCGTTGACAACGACCTCGACGCCACCGACTACACCTTCGGTTTCGACACCGCCGTGCAGATCGCCACCGAGGCCATCGACAGGCTCCGGACTACCGGAGAATCGCACCACCGCTGCATGATCGCCGAAGTCATGGGCCGGCACGTCGGCTGGATCGCCCTGCACGCCGGCATGGCTGCAGGTGCCCACGCCATCCTCATTCCGGAACAGAAAGTCAGCATCGAGCAGATCACCGAGTGGGTGAACGAGGCCCATGCCCGTGGCCGTGCGCCGCTGGTGGTCGTGGCTGAGGGGTTCGTTCCCGAGCACATGGAAACCCCGCATTCCGAGCGCGGCCTGGACACCTTCGGCCGGCCCCGCCTGGGCGGCATCGCAGACCAGCTGGCCCCTGAACTGGAAGCCCGGACCGGCATTGAAACCCGGGCCACCATCCTGGGCCACATCCAGCGCGGCGGCGTGCCGTCCGCCTTCGACCGTGTCCTGGCCACCCGGCTGGGCATGGCGGCCATCGACTCGGTGGTTGAGGGCTACTGGGGCACCATGGTGGCGCTCAAGGGAACGGACATTGAGCACGTGGGCTTCCAGGAAGCGCTGGGCAAGCTGAAGACCGTCCCGCAGAACCGCTACGACGAAGCTGCCGTCCTGTTCGGCTGAGCCGACCTGCACCCCTGAAGTGCCGGCGGCCGATGTGTCCTGTCCAACGGGACCGGTTGCCCGTCCTAGGCTGGGAGCATGACACTCGACCCCGGTTCGGCCGCCATCATCCAGCTTGCGTGGGCCCGGCGCCTGGGGCTGGATGATGACGCCTTCAGCTCCGCCCTGGCCTCCGGGGAACGCATAGTCCGTGCAGACGAGTCGGCGCGGACCGTCGAGTTCGTCCGGCTGTTCGGCAGCTCGGCGCTGGTGGGACCGCAATGGGTCATTGATGCCGCGGCTGCCCTCCCCGACGAGGAAATGGCGCAGCACGTCACCCTGCTGACCCTCACCAGGTCGCACGGCGGGCACGGCATGGGGGCAGCCGCACTCTTTTTTGCGGACGACCTGCCCCTGAGGCAGCCGCCGGAGGAAATGACCGTCTCGCACGGCAACGCCGAAGCGATCGAGCTTGAGGGCCGGTGCCCGCCCGACGACGTCAACGAAGTGGGCCTTTCAGACCTGGAGAACCGCTACACCATCGTCCATGAACTGGAGGGGCGCCGGGTGCCCCTGGCCTGCGGGGCATACACGGAGTGGGAAGGTCTACTGGCGCATCTTGGCGTCCTGGTGGACCCTGAGTGGCGCCGGCGCGGACTGGGCTCCCTGGCAGCCTCGATCGCCGCCCACGAGGCGCTTGCGGCGGGGCTGACCCTCCAGTGGCGGACGGACGTCAGCAATACAGGCTCCCTGGCGCTGGCCCGGAAGCTGGGCTTGTCAGCCGGCGGAATCCAGACCAGCGTCCACCTTGGCTGACCCCGGCACGCCCCAGCCCTGAACCGGCTGCGGCTTGGCGAAGAACAGCGCCACCGCCGCGCCTGCCAGGATGACCCCGGCAGGCAGGAGCATGGACTGGCCCATCGCCGTCGAAAAACCGCCGTGGAGGGCCTCAGGCAGGCCTCCGGACAGGGCCAGGCCCTCGCCCGCTGCCCCGCCGGGGCCACCGGCCGGAAGCTCCGCGGCCAGCCGCGCCTGGATCAGCACCGCAATGGCTGCGCTGCCCAGCACGGCGCCGATCTGCCGCGTGGTGTTGTAGACGCCGGACCCGGCCCCGGCCTGCCGCGGGGGAAGGTTGCGGGTGGCGGTGGTGCTCAGCGGGGCCCAGATACCTGCGTTGGCGAATCCCAGGATGGCGCTGGGCAGGAGGAACAGCAGGATGGGGGTGTCCGGCTGCATCAGGGCCGAGTTCCAGAGCAGGGCCACGGCCATCAGCACCAGGCCGGCGGCGGCGATGAACTTCGGGTTGACCCTGTCGATGATCTTCCCCACCACCGGCGCCAGGCCGCCCGAGATCAGTGCCATAGGCACCATCATCAGCGCCGACTGGGTGGGCGTGAGGCCGCGGACCAGCTGGTAGTAGAAGATGAGCGGCAGGCTGAACGCGGTCACGGTGAAGCCAACGGTGGTGATTCCGATGTTGGCCAGTGAAAAGTTGCGGTCCCGGAAGAGCGCCAGCGGCAGCAGCGGCTCGCCTTTGTTGAACCGTTGCCAGACCACAAAAAGCCCCAGCACGGCAAGGCCCGCGATGATCAGGCCCCACACCGTGACAGGCCCGGCGATGGTGCCCCAGTTGTAGCTTTCGCCCTCCTGGATGCCGAACACCAGAAGGAAAAGTCCGACGGCGCTCAGCACCACGCCGGGAATGTCGAACCGGTGCGGGTGGGTGCTCAGGGCCGGTACGTTGCGCAGGGCGAGGATAAAACCGGCGATGCCGATGGGGACGTTGATGAAGAAGATCCATTCCCAGCCGAGTCCGTCCACCAGGACGCCGCCCAGGATGGGGCCCACGAGGGTGGCCAGGCCGGCGGTGGCACCCCAGATCGCCATGGCCGCGCCCCGCCTGTCCGGCGGAAAAATGCGGGTGATGACTGCCATGGTCTGCGGCGTCATCATGGCGGCGCCGAGCCCCTGCAGCACGCGGGCCGCGATGAGTGTCTCCACGTCGCCGGACAGCCCGCACCACAGCGATGCCATGGTGAAGACCACCAGGCCTGAGAGGTACAGCTTCTTGGGGCCGAAGCGGTCGCCCAGCCTGCCGGTGATGAGCAGGGGGACCGCATAGGCCAGGAGGTAGGCGCTGGTGACCCAGATGACCGAGTTGATGTCCGCGTCAAGGCCCTCCATGATCCGCGGGTTCGCCACGGACACAATGGTGGTGTCGACCAGGATCATAAAGAACCCGATCACCAGGGACCACAGGGCCGGCCAGGGTTTTGCGACGTTTTCCACGGTCATCCTTCGTCAGGTGGTTGCTGCCGGGCGGGACCGGGTGAACGGCTGGGTCCCGCCTAGGCCAGGAGGTCCAGGATCTCCTGGCGGGCGAACATCTGGGCAGCGGCTCGGGCCGACGGCGCGCCGGCGTCCGGGTCGGCGCCGGCATCCAGCAGGACCCGGGCCACATCGGTGTAGCCCTTGAACGCCGCTCCCGCGAGCGGAGTCTGGCCGCGGTCATTGGCGGTGCCGGGCTCGGCGCCGCGTTCCAGGATGAGCTGCACGGTCTCCGCGTGCCCGTGGTAGGCGGCCAGCATGAGGAGGGAATCCCCTGCCGAATTGGTCAGGGTGGCGGGAGCGCCGGCGTCCAGGTAGGCACGGAGCAGCGCCGTGTCCCCCTCCCGGGCAGCCTGGAAGAGCGTGTGCGCCAAAGCAAGCGCGTCGTCGTCGGGCCCTGGATCGGGCTGTACGTTGTCCGTCATGGTCGTGGCCCCCTGAGGAATCCGGTCTGGCGCCCCACCACCTGGCCGGCGTCGGGGGCAACGATGAGTTCCTGCACGGCAGGGTATGGCTCGTCGCCGTCCAGGACCGTCAGTATTTCATCCGGGGCGACCGAACGTTTTATGACTGCCAGTGCAACCGGGCCCATCTCGAAATGCTGGACCACGGACGTCACCGCCCCCACTTTGCGTTCCCCCGCCAGGACCGGGCTGCCGGCCTCGGGCAGGGTGTGCTGGGATCCGTCCAGCTGGAGGAACACGAGGCGGCGGGGCGGGTGGCCGAGGTTGTGCACCCGCGCTATGGTTTCCTGGCCCTTGTAGCAGCCCTTGGCCAGGTGCACCGCGGTCCGGAGCAGGTCAAGTTCGTGTGGGATGGTCTTGTCGTCCGTTTCCGCCCCGATCCGGGGGCGCCAGGCTGCCACGCGCAGCGCTTCGGCGGCAAGGACGCCCGCAAGGGGACGCCCCGCAACCGTCTCCTCCAGGTCGTCGGCCGGAACGAGGTATTCGAACCACGGGCGGTCAAGCCCGGGGTGGTTGGCCTCAGGGACGGTCGCATAAGAGTAGCCGCCTGCTCCCACGTGCGGCCACGGGTCCTGCCAAGCCAGCAGGCTGGACCACTCCGGGACAGCTTTGGTGCTGCCAACAACGGCCCAGTCCGCGGAAACATCGGCGATCTCCACCCGCAGCATGAACTTCATCCTGTTAAGGAACTCCGCGAGGGGTGCGGCCTCGGCAGCTTCGGCGATCAGCCACGTGGTGGCGCCGTCGTCAATGACCCGCGCGTCAAAATCAATCCTGCCCTGCACGCTCAGGAGGAGGAGTTCACTGGACTCATTCGGCTGCAGGCCGGCGACCTGCTGCGAGGAAAGGGTGTTGAGCCAGCCCAGGCGGTCCGGACCGGTCACGGAGACAACGCCGCGGTGGGAGAGGTCGACGACGGCGGTTCCGGCCGCGAGGGCGCGCTGCTCGCGCAGGGGCTCACCGTAGTGGGCGGCAACGCCGGCGTCCGCGCCGGCCGCCTCAACGGCGCCAGGGCGCGACAGCAGGGGGCTGGGAGTAGTCATATGTAGTAGAAGTCCTTGGGGCTCGGCGGTATTCCGGATTTTCATGGCCGGAGTGGATCCGGGCCGCCTGCGTCTTTCATGCCGAAGGACCGGGAGGAGTCAGGAAACCTTTTTCAGGAAGGCCGAGGCATGCGCTTCCAGGCCTTTGCCTTCCTTGCCGCCAACAGCAACATCCCAGCGCCACAGGAGGTTGCCGTCCACCAGGCCGAAGATGCGGGTGGCGGCGCTGTAGTCCTTGGAATGGCTGCCGCGCATCACCATATCCGTGGTGAGCTGGATCTGCGGGCCCTTGATCTGCCCGTAGTACAGCTCGGAAATGCCCCCGGGGTGGGAGATGGACACCGAGATGTCGAACCCGCCCTCGCTGTTGCGCAGGGCCTCTACCTCGTCCGCGCTCTTCAGCGCCGGAACGATGTCCGCGGGGATCAGGCCGGGGCCGCCGTCGGCATCAAGCTGTTTACGCTCCAGCGCCCAAAAGCCTGTCTCGACAGTGAGCGGCCGCAGGCGCGTGCCGTCGTCGTCCGTCAGCCAGCTTTCCGCACGGTACTGAAGGTACGGCAGCCCGTTGTGCGTGAAGGACACATGCTGCAGGAAGTGCTCCGAGTCCTCGTCACCGCTGCCGAGGCGGCCGCGGCCCTCCCACTCACCAATGAGCCAGGAAAGCGGGACGAGTTCTGGAGTCAGGTCTGTAGGAATCTCAATGGGCACAGCGACTACCTCTGGAAATCGGCTAGCTCCGGAAAAAGGCGTCTACTTCTGGCCCTTGAAGAGGCGGTAGACCACGAATCCGGCAAACCAGGCCATGGCGAGGCTGGCGATGCCGAGCAGGACAAGGAAGAAGATTTCAAAAGCAAGTACGGACATGATGCCATCCTAACGCGTTAGTAGATGAGGAGTTTGTCTATGAAGTAGGCAAGGGAACCCACCGCCGAGACAGGGGCAAGGCCCATGCTAAGCGCAGCGGGGATGTTCAGGGGCGCACCCCGCAGGGTGGCCAGTCGCCGGAAGCTCGCCAGCACCGCGCCCACCACCACGCCGAAGATGGCTGCCGGCAGGACGGCGATATCCGAGAGCACCAGCCCGGCGAGCGGTCCCGCAAGGCCTGCCATCACAATGCCCAGGGGCGCCACGACGCTGTCCGGCCAGCGGATCAGCCCGGCCAGCAGCGCAACTGCGGCGCTGATGGCCGCCACCAGGAGCATCTCCCGGACGCCGTTGAACCGTGCCCCGGCTATCCAGCCGGAACCCAGGCAGGCGAGCAGCACACCCGCGCAGCAGCCCAGGGTGGATTCCAGTCGCTGGGCCTGCCCTGTTCCGCGGAGCAGCTGCACGATGAACACGGCCATCATGCCCAGGGCAATGAACGCCGGGGTCCAGTCCAGGTAGCCGGGGGCAGGGGCCAGGCCGGCAGCAACCGCTGCCCCGGCCCCTGGCACGGCAATCACGGCGGCCAGGGTCTTCTTGGCGGGAATCCGAAGGAAGTGCGGCCACCCGATGCCGACGGCGGCGGCCATGGCAACAGCAACGGCCACGAGGACTTCACGGGAGGTGTAGACGCCGGCGATGATCGCAGCGAGGCCGGCCATCCCCACGACGCCGATAGTCCATGAGCCCAACGACCGCGCCGGTGCCTGCAGCTCCGCGGTCATGCGGAGCCCGGCCTGGATTTAGTTTCTGCACTCACTGCGCTGCAATCCCATCCTGGCGTCGACCTGGAAGGGCGGGGCCGCCCTTCGCGGAGGGCGTCGGGGCCCTGGCTCAATCCTGCCTTATGTGAACAGGATATGTCGCAAAACGTCCCTTTATCCGGGCCGGATCCGTGGCTCCGGAGAGGCCTGCGGGTATACTCAAAGCTCAGCTAAGCTCACTGCTGAGGTGGCAGGCCGGCTCTTTTCCGCTGGCCCAACGCCGGAGCAGGAAGCCAGTACCGGCCGGTGAAAACCCGGTTCAGTCGCCCAATGATGCGCGGACGGCCCATGGAGGAACAATGTCGCACATCCTGCTCTTGACGAACAGCACTGGCTCTTCGGTGGACATCCTGCCTGCCCTGGAATTGCTGAACCACCGGGTCCACATCCTTCCCGCCGAGCCCACTGCCCTGCTGGAGACCGATCCGTGCGACATTGTGCTGCTGGATGCCCGGAAAGACCTGGTGGGCGCCCGTTCGCTCACCCAGCTGCTCAAAGCCACCGGCCTCAGCGCGCCCCTGGTCCTGATCCTGACCGAGGGCGGCATGGCGGCCGTTTCCTCCGCATGGGCCGTGGATGACATCGTGCTCGACTCGGCAGGCCCGGCCGAGGTGGAGGCCCGCATCAGGCTGTCCGTTGCCCGGGCCGTCCCGGACCATGAGGACGCGCCGACGGAGATCCGCGCTGCCGGCGTCGTCATCGACGAGGCAAGCTACACCGCCCGCGTGAACGGTGCACCGCTGAACCTGACCTTCAAGGAATTCGAGCTGCTCAAGTACCTGGCGCAGCACCCCGGCCGCGTTTTCACCCGGCAGCAGCTGCTCACCGAGGTGTGGGGCTATGACTACTACGGAGGCACCCGCACCGTGGACGTCCACGTCAGGCGCCTGCGGGCGAAGCTCGGTGCCGACCATGAGAACCTCATCAGCACCGTGCGCAACGTTGGCTACCGCCTTACCCTGGTCCGCCAGCAGGAAGACGAGCTCACCGAGGCCTGAGCACCCTTGCGGCTTCCCGTATAGCCTTGCCTCATGACTCCAGCGCATCCTGAGAAGTGGCCCGTCCATACAGAACGGGGCGCTGTTGACCAGCAGCTCCTGAGGGACTGCCGGAACCTCCTGGCAGCGGCAGAAGAATCTGACGGCAACCCCTCCATTTCTGAACAGACCCTGGTGACCATGCGCACCGGCGGATCGGCCGGGCAGTCACCGCTGACCCTGGCGCTGTATGCCCCGGACGAGGACTCCGACCCGGCCACCGGCCAGGACCTGGCCGGATTCGCTGTGGTGGTGGAGGAACCCGACGGCACCGGCGTGCTTGAGATCGCTGTCCATCCCAGCTACCGGAACCAGGGTGTGGCGGACCGCCTGGTGGGTGCGCTCAATGGCAGCCGCGGGCTGGAGGGGCTGAAGGCGTGGTCCCACGGCAACCATGAGGCCGCAGCAGACCTGGCCGCCCGGTATGGGTTCGGCCCGGTCCGTGAACTGTGGAAGATGAGGATGACGACGGCGGGGGCGGACCTTCCCGAGGCCGCCCTTCCGGAGGGCGTGTCCCTCCGGACCTTCGTGCCCGGCCAGGATGAGGACGCGTGGCTGGCGGCGAACCGGGCCGCTTTTGCGCACCATCCTGAACAGGGCAGCCTCACCCGGGCCGATCTCGAGGCGCGGATGGCCGAGGACTGGTTCGACCCCTCGGGTTTCCTCCTGGCCGAGGACGGGCAGGGCCGGCTGTTGGGCTTCCATTGGACCAAGGTCCATCCGAAGCACGGCCCGCACCCGGCCATCGGCGAGGTCTACGCGGTGGGCGTGGCGCCGGAAGCCCAGGGCATGGGACTGGGCAAGGCCCTCACGGTTGCCGGTATCCGGCACCTCCAGGAGCTGGGGCTGCACGCCGTCATGCTGTACACCGACGCCGACAACGCAGCTGCTGTGTCGCTGTACCGGAGCCTGGGCTTCACCCGCTGGGACATGGACGTCATGTACGGACAGGTGGCTGCTGTTTAGTCCAGCAGGCTGACATACGGTTTCCCGTGCGGGAAATGCACGGCCTTCGGCGCACTGATTGCTTGTAAGGTTGAAGCAGAACCCGCGCAGGCCGGAAGCGCCAGCATCAACCGCCAGGTAAAGGAGATGCCATGAACCCGGAACCTTCCGGAGCAGTCACGTCCCAGGACGTCGCAGTGCCGGTCCGCGCCCGCTTCGGCTCCTCGGAAGTCCCCGCCTCGCGCGCCACCCAGGACCGTATCGATATCCCGGAGTTTGCGCCAAACCTGCAACCGGAGGGCGACATCCGCCCGGACCGGTTCCTGGACCGTGAACTGAGCTGGCTCAGCTTCAACTCCCGCGTCCTGGAACTGGCGGAGGACCCCACACTCCACTTGCTTGAGCGCGTCAGCTTTCTGTCGATCTTTGCTTCCAACCTGGACGAGTTCTTCATGGTCCGGGTGGCTGGCCTGAAACGGCGCATCGCCACCGGCCTCGCAGTTCCCTCCCCCGCGGGCCTGAGCCCTGTTGAGGTGCTGGAGAGGATCAGCGGCGAAGCCCACAGGCTCCAGCAGCGGCACGCGCAGGTCTGGGCCGAACAGATCCGTCCGGCGCTGGCTTACGAACACATCCACCTCATGCACTGGGACGAGCTGGACGACGCGGCGCAGGAACAGCTGAGCGTGATTTTCCGCGAGAAGGTGTTCCCCATCCTCACGCCCCTGGCGGTGGACCCGGCGCACCCCTTCCCCTACATTTCCGGCCTCTCGCTGAACCTTGCCGTGGTGGTACGCAACCCTGTGAGCGACAAGGAACTCTTCGCCCGCGTCAAGGTGCCGGACCAGCTGCCGCGCCTGATGTCCATCGACGGTCCGCGCGCCGGGGCCGTGGCCGGACGCGTGGCGCGCTTTATTGCGCTTGAGGAAGTCATCGCGGTCCACCTGGACAAGCTGTTCCCCGGGATGGAGGTCCTGGAGCACCACAGCTTCCGCGTCACCCGGAACGAGGACGTGGAAGTGGAAGAGGATGACGCCGAAAACCTCCTCCAGGCCCTCGAGAAGGAACTCCTGCGCCGCCGGTTCGGCCCGCCCGTCCGGCTGGAGGTCACCAACGACATCAACCCGAACATCCGCGCGCTGCTGATCCGCGAGCTCGGCGTCGAGGAATCCGAGGTCTATTCCGTCCCGGCCCCCCTGGACCTCCGGGGACTCTCCGTGATCGCCGGCATTGACCGCGCCGACCTTCACTACCCGAAGCACGTTCCGCATACGTCGCGGTACCTGAACGAGTCTGAGACGTCCAAGGCCGCCAACGTGTTCGCCGCCATGCGCCGCCGGGACATCCTGCTCCACCACCCCTATGACTCGTTTTCCACCTCGGTGCAGGCGTTCCTGGAACAGGCCGCCGCCGATCCCAAGGTGCAGGCCATCAAGCAGACCCTGTACCGCACGTCCGGCGACTCCCCCATCGTCGACGCCCTGATCGACGCAGCCGAGGCCGGAAAGCAGGTCCTGGCCCTGGTGGAGATCAAAGCCCGGTTCGATGAGCAGGCGAACATCTCCTGGGCCCGGAAGCTGGAACAGGCCGGCGTGCACGTGGTGTACGGCATTGTTGGCCTCAAGACGCACTGCAAGCTCTCGCTCGTGGTGCGCCAGGAGGTTGACGGGCTGCGGCGCTACTGCCACATCGGCACAGGCAACTACCACCCCCGCACCGCCCGCTACTACGAGGACCTGGGCCTCCTGACCGCCAACGAGCAGGTGGGCGAGGACCTGTCCAAGCTCTTCAACCAGCTCTCCGGTTACGCCCCCAAGTCCACGTTCAAGAGACTGCTGGTGGCGCCGCGTTCCGTCCGTTCAGGGCTGATCGACCGGATTGAGACCGAAATCCGCAATGCCCGCGCGGGAATCCCCGGCCTTGTGCAGATCAAGGTCAACTCCATGGTGGACGAGGCCATCATCGATTCCCTCTACCGCGCCTCGCAGGCGGGAGTAAAGGTTGACGTGGTGGTCCGCGGTATCTGCTCGCTCCGCCCCGGGGTGCCCGGGCTCAGCGACAACATCACCGTCCGGTCCATCCTGGGCAGGTTCTTGGAGCACTCCCGGGTGTTCGCCTTCGCCAACGGCGGGGATCCCGTGGTGTACATCGGCTCGGCTGACATGATGCACCGCAACCTTGACCGCAGGGTGGAGGCCCTGGTCCAGCTGTCCAGCACCGACGACATCAACTACGTCCTTGACCTGCTGCGGCGCTACATGGCCCCCGAAGCCTCCAGCTGGCACCTGGACAAGGAAGGCGTCTGGACCCGGCACCACCTCTCCGACGACGGCAAGCCCCTTGAGGATGTCCAGTCCTGGCTGCTGGCGTCCCGCCCCCGGCAGCGCAGCCTGAGCCGGCGTTAAGGGCTCCTGTTTTGTCGAGCGATGCACTCGTAGCAGACCAGACAGACCACCCGGGGGAACCAGTAGCCGTTACGGCTGCCGGCGCCGTGCCGTGGCGCGTGGTCAAGGACAAGCTTGAAGTCCTGCTGATCCACCGGCCGCGCTACGACGACTGGTCCTGGCCCAAGGGCAAGATCGACGACGGCGAAACCATCCCCGAGTGCGCGGTCAGGGAGGTCCAGGAGGAAATCGGGCTCACCGCCCAACTGGGCATTCCGCTGCCGCCCATCCACTACCACGTGGCCTCCGGCCTCAAAGTGGTCTATTACTGGGCCGTCAAGGCTAACGGGGCAAGGCTCCTTCCCGACGGCAAGGAGGTGGACAGCATCATGTGGTGCGCCCCCGAAAAGGCCGCTTCGCTGCTGTCCAACCCCTCCGACGTCGTGCCGCTGCAGTACCTGCAGGAAGCCCACGGGCGCGGGCACCTGGACACGTGGCCGCTCCTGGTGCTCCGCCATGCCAAGGCAAAACCGCGCTCCTCCTGGAGCAAGGCCGAAGGCGAGCGGCCCCTGGCCGCCACGGGGACACGGCAGGCGCAGGCGGTAAGCCGGCTCCTGCACGCCTGGAAACCGCTTCGGGTGGTGACCAGCCCCTGGCTGCGGTGCGCCGCAACCGTCGCACCCTACGCCAAGGTGGTTGGTGCCAAGGTGAAGCTCGCCGAGGCGCTGACCGAGCACCGGCACGCCCGCAGCCCGAAGAAGACGGCCGCCGTCATTGAAGCCCTTTTCGACAAGCAGCGCGCGGTGGCTGTCTGCACGCACCGCCCGGCACTGCCCACCGTGTTCGGGCAGCTCGCGGAGCACATGCCGCAGCACCTGAGGGCACTCCTGCCGGGGAAGGAGCCCTACCTGTCCCCCGGCGAGCTGGTGGTGTGCCATGTGGCTCCCGGCGGTAAGCGGCGGATCGTGGCGGTGGAGCAGTTCAAGCCTTTTGACGACTAGGAACGGCCCTGCCGTTGCGCTTGACCCCCGGCGCTTTGTATCAAAGACTTAGTACATTGATGCACAATTCTGGGGGATGACGTGCCGTTTACCGATGCAGCTCTTTTCAGCAATGTTCCGCCCATGGCCGTGGTGTGGCCCTTTCTGCTGGCGGCCGGCAGCTACCTCCTGCTTCGGTGGGTCATCTGGGGACCGGGCAGCGGGTCCGCTGCCACTGCCTCCCAGCACGCATTCTGGGTGGGGATCATGGGGTGGCTGGCCAGCTCCCTCCAACCGGCCGGAAACGCCGGCATCCTTCACGTCAATCCGGTCTCGCAGCCGCTTATCAGCACCGCAGCCATCGTGCCCGCCCTGGCCTGGCCGGTACTCGGGTGCCTGGCCGTGCACGCCATCGGCCAGCTGAGTTATCCCGGCCCCCGGCTCCCCCGGCGCCAGGCGGACCTGGAAGTGCGGCGGGTCCGGGACTTCCTGCCCCGGCCACTCGCCTGGACCGTCCTTGCGGTGTTTGCAGGGACCGCCCTGCAGATCGGCTGGATGGCCACGCTTCCCGGCTACGATCCGGTCCCCTACCGCTCCCTCCCCGACCCCGTCCACACCTATGTGACGTCTGGCGGCGACGGCCGGGTCCCCGGCATCGAACTGGCTTCCTACCTCGGCCCTGCCCTCCTTGTCCTGGCAGTGGGAACCTGGCTGGTGCTGGTGCTGATCACGCGGCGCCGCCGGCTTGAGGCGCTGGACACCGAGGAGAACAACCTCCTCAGGACCATTGCCATGAACAGGTTGCTCCGGACCGTGGCCACCATAGCCTCGGGCCTGGCGGCCATCGCGGGCAACCACGCAGCACGGCCCGATCCTTCCCTTGTTGCCGGCGGATGGATCAACGCGGCCGGGGCGGTAAACCTCGCAATCCTGCTGGCCATGTGGTGGTGGGCGCCGCCCAAGCTCCCCGCGGTCCAGGCAGACGGCGGCGGGCCGGAACCCCGTGAACCGGCAGCGGCCTCCCACCCCGCCGCCCGGCTCTGCATGTCCCTGGGCGCAGCCCTGGGGCTTGCCGCTTTTGTCCCCGTCCTGGTGGCGGTGATCATTCCGGGGGCCGTGACGGGGCATCCCGCCCTGGTGGTGGCCATGGCCGCCGCGCCCGTCCTGCTGGTCACGGCCGCAGGGGAACTGCTGATCCAGCGCAACTACGGAACCCTCGAAGCGCCGCGGGAGTGGCCGCGGCAGCCCGTCAGCCCGGCCCTGCTCACCACCGGCATCGCAGCCCTCACCATACTGGCCGCAGCCGTCGTCGTGACTGCCTCCGTCCAACCGGACCTTGGCATCCTGCCGACGTGGGCTCCAACCCTGTGGGCGTGCGCTGCCGTGGCGCTCCTCGCAGGCGTCCCCCTGGCTGCCGCGAAAAGCCGGGAAGGCATTCCGACGACGGTCCCCGGGCTGGACGCCGCGCTTCGCGCCATCACCGTGCACAGGGTGGTCCGGACGCTTGCGGCCTGTTTCATGGTGCAGGCCGGGGTGCTGCTGCTGTCAGCGGGGCCGGACATACAGCGGGCACTGGACCTGGAACCTGCCTCCTGGGCTTGGGCCTGGGATGCGGCCCCCTTCACCGGTGTGCTGTTGTGCACTGCGGGGATCGTCATTGCCGTGATTCCCGTGCGCAGCTTCGCCCGCACCACAGCCTCAGGCCGCACTTCTGCGAAGGAACCGGCCACATGAGTGCCGGGATTACCGTGGACCTGCGCTCCCCAACACCTCCCTACGAACAAATACGCTCGCAAATCAGCTCCCTGATCGCGTTGGGTGCACTCGCCCCAGGGAGCCGCCTGCCTACTGTCCGCAGCCTCGCGGCCGACCTTGGCATCGCAGCGGGCACCGTTGCCCGGGCCTACAAGGAGCTGGAGGCTGCCGGGCTCGTGGATTCCCGGCGGCGGGGCGGGACAGTCGTTGCCGCACCAGCCGCCGGAAGGCCGGGCAGCCGCGGGACGGTGCCCGTCCCTGCATCGGTGCAGGCCGCCGTCGACCATTACATCGCAGCCGGCCGGGCAGCCCACCTGAGCGACGAAGTTCTGCTGGATGTGTTGCGCGGCAAGCTGGGAAGGGACGCAAGGTGACACGGACACGCAGCCTCCCCGCGTTGTCCCAGTAGACTTGAGCCGTGAGCATCCCAACGCCTTATGAAGACCTCCTGCGCGATGTCCTGGCCTCCGGCACGCACAAATCGGACCGCACGGGCACCGGAACCACCAGCGTTTTCGGACGCCAGATCCGCTTTGACCTGGCCAAGGGTTTCCCGCTGATCACCACCAAGCGGGTCCACTTCAAGTCCGTGGCCGTGGAGCTCCTGTGGTTCCTGCGCGGTGAGACCAACGTGAAATGGATGCAGGACCAGGGCGTCACCATCTGGAACGAATGGGCCGATGCCGACGGCGACCTCGGGCCGGTCTACGGCGTCCAGTGGCGCAGCTGGCCCACCCCGGATGGCGGCCACATCGACCAGATCGCGGAGCTGATCGAGAACCTCAAGTCCAACCCGGACTCACGCCGGCACGTGGTGTCCGCCTGGAATGTCTCCGAACTGCAGGACATGGCGCTGCCCCCGTGCCACGCCTTCTTCCAGTTCTACGTGGCGGACGGCAAGCTGTCCTGCCAGCTGTACCAGCGCTCCGCGGACATGTTCCTGGGCGTGCCGTTCAACATTGCCTCCTACGCACTGCTCACCTGCATGGTGGCCCAGCAGGTGGGGCTGGAGCCCGGTGAGTTCATCTGGACCGGCGGAGACGTCCACATCTACGAAAACCACATGGACCAGGTCCTCAAGCAGCTGGAGCGCGAGCCCTACGAGTACCCGCAGCTGAAAATCACGCGGAAACCCGACTCGATCTTCGACTACACGCTGGAAGACTTCGACGTGGTGGGTTACAAGCACCACCCCACCATCAAGGCGCCGATCGCCGTATGAGCACCGAAAACTCCACGGATCCACAGTCTTTCACCGAAGAACTTGCCGCCTCGATCACCGGCGTGGGCCTCATTTGGGCGCAGACCCCGGACGGCGTCATCGGCAAGGACGGGGACATGCCCTGGCACCTTCCCGAAGACCTCAGGCACTTCACCCGGCTGACCACCGGGCACCCGGTCATCATGGGCCGGAAGACGTGGCTGTCCTTCCCGGACAAATACCGTCCTCTCCCCGGGCGCACCAATATCGTCATCACCCGCCAGAAAAGCTGGGCCGATACACCTGAGGCGGAGGGCGCCGTCGTGGTTCCTTCCCTGGACGACGCCCTGCTGGAATCGCAGTTCGTGGACGGCGGCGACACTGTCTGGATCCTCGGCGGCGGCGAGATTTTCCGCCAGTCAACGGAGCTGGCCAACGTCGCGGTGGTCACCACCATCGACGTGGAGGCCGACGGCGACACATTCGCCCCCGAGCTTGGCACCAGTTGGGAGGCGGCTGCGTCCGTCCCTCCGGACGGCTGGCTGACGGCAGGGAACGGCACGCGCTACAGATTCACCAAATGGTCAAGGACTGAGGGCTAGGAATGTTGAAGAAACCGGAAACCCTCTTTGTGCTGGGCTACATGCTGCTCCCGCTCCTGGCCCTCCTGTCCGCAATTGTTGGGCTCACCATGATTCTGGGCGGCAACAAGATCGCAGGAGCCATCGTGCTGGTGGTGGTTACGCAGGTCTTCGCGTTCGGCGCCTTCTTCGCGCTGCGTGCACGCAAGGCCGCCGTGCTGGAGGACTCCGACCGCAGGTAGCGCCTGCGATGGGGAGACCACCCCATCGCGCCCGTCCCGGGTTGTTACTAGGCTGGGCCTGCAGCGTCAGGGACCGCTGTAAAAAAGATTGGGGGATGCCTGGTGGCAGGAAATTTGTGGGGCGCCGATGTTGACCAGCTGCGCACATTGGCACGGCAGTTCAGCAAGACCGCTGACCTGCTGCTGCAGCAGTCCACGCAGCTGAGCGGTCAGATCAACAACACCCCGGCCTGGAAGGGCCAGGACGCCGAGCACTTCCGTTCAGACTGGAACGGCAGCCACCGGGCACTCCTGCAGAAGACTGCGGCGCGCCTGAAGCAGGAATCAAAGCTCCTGCTCACCAACGCCGAGGAACAGGACAAGGCGAGCAGCGCCGCCGGGCCTGGCGGGACCGGCGTGCCGGGACCGGGCGGACCCGCCACGGGTGTGCCGGGCAGCGTCGGCAGCCAGGGCACAGGCCGCCCAGGGGGGGCTAATCCGTGGGGACCGGACTGGCTCGCGGACCCGGATTCCGCGTTCCGCGACGGCTGGGACATCTACAACCTGACCAAGGCCTTCCCCAACCTGCGTGCCGGCCTGTTCGATCTTGGCGCTTTTATCGGCAAAGCGGACTCTGTCGCCGAATTCTTCTCCAAGGACTTCCGCGAGGTCGCCAGGGCATTCCAGGATTCGAACCTCCTGAGCCAGTACTTCAACACGTCCTCGGAATTGTTTGACGGCAGGTGGGATACAGCCCTGAACCTTGTCGACGGCGGCAAGGCCGCCACGTTCTTCGAGGTGGGCGGAAAAGTCCTCGGAGGAGTCGGTGTTGGCCTTGACCTGCTGGACACGGTCAACAACATCAGCGAAGGGGACGCCGGAGGGGCCGTTTATTCGGGCATCAAGGCAGGACTGGGCGTGGCAAGTTTCGCTCCGCCACCGGTGGGAACGGCAGCCATGGTGGCCTCCGGCGCCCTCGCCATTTATGACAACGTTCCGGTCGTCAAGGAAACAGTGAACGCCATCGGAGGATCCATCGCCGACGGCGCCGAGGCAGCCTGGGAAGGCGCCGGAGACGCGGCCGACAAGGTCGGTGACTTCTTTGGGTTCTGAGTACACAACGAGAGGCATTGACGATGACTGAAACCCCAACGGAACCAACAGCCGTACCGGACGCGCTCGGTTTTGGTTTTGCTGAGATCGCCACCCTGGCCAGCCTCCGCCGCGGGGAAGCCTCCGTGTTGAGTGCTGAGGCGCTGCGCGTGGGCAGCTATCTGGACAATACCGACATGATCAGCGCCGGTGCCTCGTCGCTGGTGGCCCGTGGCCTTGCTACAGCCGAGACGGATGGGAAGCTCGCCGTAGCAGGTCCCACCGCAGCCGTCGCCACGGCGCTCTCTTCCGCTACGCGCCGGATGGAGATCTCGTTGCTCACCGCGGAAGGCGGTGACAGCGTCATCGGAGTGGAAAGCCCAGACATCCAACTGCTCTTCCAGCCTCGCGCCTACTTCACGTGGTGGGCCATGGCACAGCGCCCTGATGTTAGCGCCGCCGAAGCCAACCTGATGGTCATCAAGCAGCACCTGCGCGAGAACCCCCAGGGCGGCGCCACGGTGCGCCGCCGCGAGGACGCCACCGGCCAAACCCTCTATGTAAAGAAGGGTGAGGGCTCGTGGACCGTCGGCACCTCCAACCGCGGGCAGGAAGACATCTCCGAAACCACGGGGCTCGATGACGCCGCGCTCCTTGCCCAGATCCGCACCATCCGTCAGGACTGATATGACATTCGACCGTGACCGCGAACGCCGCAACGACGACGTATATGCCGAACACAAGGCAGCCATCGCCCGGGGCGAAAAACGCGTCCTGCGAAAGACGGATACCGGTGAGCTGCACAGTTACCCCAGCGATGAAATCGGCTTTTCGCCCGGCCGCGGACAGGTCCAGGTGAGGTCCTGGTGGGGCATGGGAATCCTTACAGCCGTTCTGGGGCTTTTGTTCCTTGCCTCCTGGGTAATACTGCTCATGCCCTTGGCGCAGGGTGAGCCGCCGTTTTGGGCGGCACTTATCCTTGCTGCCTTGGCGGGGCTGGGCGGCTGGTACACCTTTGGGCTGGCCCGTGACGAGCACCGTGCCGCCCAGGTGCGTCAACAGCGGGGCGCCCCCGAACCGGGTGCAGGCCACGTGTCCCAATGACCACGGGCCAGTAGCCAAAGGTGCGGAGAAGGTACTCCAGCCGGTAGTGACGTAACCGACTGCGCGCTGCCGGAACGGAAGTCTAAACTGTACGAATGACTACAGCAGCTACCCCTTCCGTCGGCCTGGTCGGATGGCGCGGCATGGTCGGTTCCGTCCTCATGCAGCGCATGCAGGATGAGGGCGACTTCGCCAACATCAACCCGGTGTTCTTCTCCACTTCCAACGCGGGAGGTGCCGCGCCGTCTTTCGCTGGAACAGCAGGAGGCAGCGCCGGCAAGCTCGAGGACGCGTTCGACGTCGATACCCTGGCGAAGCTGCCCATTATCGTCACCGCCCAGGGCGGGGACTACACCAAGCGCGTGCACACCGAGCTCCGCAGCCGCGGCTGGGACGGCCTCTGGATCGATGCCGCCTCCACCCTGCGCATGAACGACGATTCCATCATCGTGCTGGACCCGATCAACCGCGATGTCATCGATAAGGGCCTGGTCAACGGGACCAAGGACTTCATCGGCGGCAACTGCACCGTCTCCTGCATGCTCATGGGCCTCGGCGGCCTGTTCAAGAACAACCTCGTGGAGTGGGGCACCTCCATGACCTACCAGGCGGCCTCCGGCGGCGGGGCACGGCACATGCGCGAGCTGCTCAGCCAGTTCGGCACGCTCAACGCCGAGGTCAGCACGGAACTGGACGATCCGGCGTCGGCCATCCTGGACATCGACCGCAAGGTCCTGGCCCACCAGCGCACCGACATCGACGCCACCCAGTTCGGCGTTCCGCTGGCCGGATCGCTGATCCCCTGGATCGACGCGGACCTGGGCAACGGGCAGTCCAAGGAGGAATGGAAGGCCGGGGTCGAAACCAACAAGATCCTAGGCACCTCCGAGGACAACCACGTGGTCATGGACGGGTTGTGCGTGCGCATCGGTGCCATGCGGTCCCACTCCCAGGCTCTGACGCTCAAGCTGCGCGAGGACCTCCCGGTCGCCGAGATCGAGAAGCTCCTCGCCGAGGACAACCAGTGGGCCAAGGTGGTTCCCAATACCAAGGAAGCCTCCATGGCGGACCTGACCCCGGTGGCGGCCTCCGGCACGCTGGACATCCCCGTGGGCCGCATCCGCAAGATGGAGATGGGTCCGGAGTACATCAGTGCCTTCACCGTGGGCGACCAGCTCCTTTGGGGCGCTGCCGAGCCGCTGCGCCGCATGCTCAACATCGCCACCGGGAACCTGTAACCCGTATCAGCAGCGCTCACGAACGGCCCTGCCCCGCATGAACGGTCCTGCCCAGCACCGTTCGTGCGGGGCAGGGCCGTTCTGCTGTCAGGCTGACATTCTCCGGGAGCGCTCCGCCATGGCCATGATGCGGCGGTTGAGCTCCATGGGCCGGTCCAGGTGCTTCCATCCGAGCCGAAGGAATCTCAATGATGTTGTCAACGGATTCCTGCGGGTCGGTCAGCGGGGGGTCCTCTCTCGGTCGGCGCTCCTGGGTAGGGCTCGCGGGACTTCTGTTTGCTCATGGTTGTGTTCCTTCCAAGTGGGCGGGGGCGGCTCGTGGTGACCGGCCAGCTTCCCTTCTCCCCCGGTTGTTTTTTGCCTGCTGGCGGAGCAACGCGTAGCTGTGCCCGACGGAGCCGGGGCAACCCGAAGGGCAAGCAGCGGATGGGTTGTGGGAGGAAATAAGCGAAGCGCCGACACAAGGCATCGGCTGCGCAGCCGTCCGCAGGACGGTTGAGCCGGTGGAGCGGGCACGTACGATCCGCAGGACAGCAGCAAAAAACAGAAAAACGCTTCTACAGCCCGAGCGAAGCGAGGACCGATCCCCTAACCCAAGCGCCAGATAGGCGAGGCTGGGAAACAGGGCTCCCCGTCATCCGCCGTTGAGGAGCACCTACACGTGTTCTTGGCGTGCAGCGAGGGCCAGCTGGTGCCGGTAAAGCGTTGCACGGCTCCAGCCCACAAGCCGGGCGGCATCTTCCGCGGTGCGTCCCTTCGCGCGGGCGTCCTGGACGATGGCCAACTTGTCCGCGATGACGGCCGGGTCGGACACCGGCCGGCCGAAGCGTGTCCCGTTCTGCCTGGCAGCTGCGATGCCGGCGTTAACCCGCTCGACGATCAACTCGCGCTCATACTCGGCGAGGGTGGCGAGCATGTTCAGCATCAGCCGGCCCGTCGAGGTCGCCGGGTCGATGCCGTCCGAAATAGATCGGACATGGACGCCGCGGTCACGCAGCAGGGTCACCGTGTTGAGCACATCGATCAGCGACCGACCCAAGCGGTCGACTCGCCACACCACGACGGTGTCACCCTCCTCGGCGTACTCGAGGAGCCTTTTCATTCCGGGCCGCTTGATTGCAGTCTTGCTACCCGAAGTCACGTCAGCGAAGACGTCGCGTTTTTGCACACCGGCGGCGATCAGCGCGTCCAGCTGCAGTTGGGCATCCTGACTGGAAGTACTGACACGCGTATATCCCAGATGTCTCACACGGCCATTCTGACTCGAACTCTCCCGGACTCCCAGGTGAGAGGGTATTTCTGGGTTCGATGGAGCGCAGCCTCTTTGGTTCTAAGCCTCGGCCGGCGTCAGTTGCAGTAGGACACTGGGTCCGGCCGCGACAATGAGTGCCGGATCCCAGGCACGCGCGGTTTCAACCTGTTCTTGAAATCCTTCCTTTCCGAGAAGACCTAGTTGCTGGTTTCCCCATGCTGGTTTCATCCAGACTGCGGTTTCATTCAAAGCGTGTAGCCGTCATTGGGGTGGTGCCCCGGATGAAAACGAATGTCGCGGTGACCGCTCCAAGGGCCAGGAACAGGCTGAGTCCCAGGGCCATGAAGTAGTCGGGCGCCGGCCAGGTCATCCGATAGGCATCGTTGATGCCGGTCACCATCAGCCAGGCCACGAGGAATCCGAGGCCGACCGAGAGCAGCAGGACAGTCAGGAGCGGGACTGCTGCTTCACGGGTAATGATCCGGCGCATGACAGAGCCCGGCATTCCCATCAGCCGCATAAGTCCGAGAACTCTCTTCCGGTCCAGAACGGCAGAGGCGGTAGCAACAGCCAAAGACAAGCCGGCGATTGCGATCGCGACAAACATTCCCAGATAGGCGAGCACCGCCAGGCCCTGAATCAGGCGGGTACTGGACTGCAGTTTGAAGTCCACCGGAGAGGCAGCCGGGACGGCAGTGATGCCTGAACTGTCTAGTGCTGTCCGGGCACGGTCCATAGCCTCGGGCGTCCCGTCGGTGCTGATGAGAATCACGACCGGCACCAGGTCATCCAACCCGGTAGCGGGCGCCGGGGTGAGTGCCAATGGCTGGGTTGTCCAATAGTAGAGAAACGAGGCATCAACGGTGACGGTCTCTACTACCGGGATGTCCTCGAACCCGAGCCCGGCGGCGTCCGCGGCGCGAAGGTAAATTTCCGAGCCGGAATCCCTTTGAGACAGGGCTGCCGGGCCGTAGCCGACGGTGGCGCTGCGGATCCCGGGCAGTTCCCTGGCCTGACGGGCGGCCTCCATGGCCTGGGCAGGAGTGTGTCCGGTGCCCACGGTCGCATGGAGGCTGGTGGGCTGGAGCAGACCGGGCCAGGCCGGACGCTCCTCAGTGGACTCGATGATGCTGGATCCTCCCGCGAAGACGGAGACGACGAACACGGCGATCACGAGCCCTGATACGGAACGGAAGGTTGCCACTGGCGTTTTCTGGATCCGGCTGGCGGCGATGACTCCCGCCGCACTCCGCGCCCTACGCAGCCCGATCCGGCTGACCAGTCGGGTCAGCCAAGGGCCGATCACCACAAGGCCGACGAGGACCAGAAGAAAACCGCCGATAAGGAGCGGTGATTCCAGCCACGTCAGCCGCACCTCCAAGACCCTGATCATAAGTACGGCCGTGATCATGGCGGCCAGACCGGCCAGCAGGGGCACGGTCCGCCACATGGTGGGTGTTTTTTCGTGCACAGTCCTCGTCACGCCCAGCGGGCCAATGCCTGCGCGGGCAGTGCGGTGCGCGGCAACGAGTGCCGAGGCCGCGACCACCACGCCGCCGACGACGACGGCCGCCGCCCAGCCGGTTGTCAGGTCGGCAGCGAACATCCTAGTGCCGTTGACGGGTATCTGCGCGGCAGCCGGCCTGAGCACGATGGCCAGCACGACGCCCAGCACTGCCCCGATCAGACTGGGGACGGCGGTTTCGACGGCGGCGATGCGAGAGAGTGTCCGTGGGGGTGCGCCAATGAGGCGTAGGGTCGCGAAGCGTTCCCGGCGCTGGGCAGCGCCTAGGCCGGTGACAATGCTGATCAGCAGCAGCACGGGGAAGAACACCGCAATGGCCCCGATGGACAGCACCGTGTTGTAGGCGGCAGCGCTGCCACCATAAGGGTTGGTCGTGAAGTCTGACACCAGGGACGCTCTCCCGGACTGGCGGAGTTCGGCTTCCGTGGCGCCGGTGATGACGATCAGGGAATCCGGTCCGGGCAGGGCAGCATCGTCAATCGTGCCCGCAAACGTCCCGTAACGATCGCCAAGCTGGTCCCGTGGCGTTGACTCGATCAGTCGCTGCAGCGCCGGTGACGCGTAGTAGCGGCCAGGTTCCGGAGGGGCGCCGATACCGGGGATCTTGACGGTAGTCGACCCCAGGGCAGCGACGTCACGGCGGTTAATCAGCTGGTTGCGGAAGACCTCCCCCGGGTTGGCTTCCATGAGCACCGTGCTGGTTGTCAGCGGCACCGGTGTTGCCGGCCCTGAAACGACGGCCGGGTCGTCCACTGCCGTCGGGCTGGACATTGATGGGCTGCCCATTTCGCGCAGCCACGCACCCCGGTCATCGCGGGCGCCCAGGCCGTTGGCGCCGCCCCACAGTAGCAGCAGGAGGCACACTCCGACGGCAACTCCTCCGGCGATTCCGGCGAGCCTGCCGTAGGCGGACCGGCTGCCGACGATTGCAAGTTTAAGCAGCCCAGGATTCATGCCGACACCCGGTAGCCGGCGCCGATTGCGCCGTCGCGCACGATGATTTCCCGGTCCGCATACGCGGCGGTGCGGGCATCGTGGGTAATCATCACCACAGTGGTGCCCGCTTCGCGGACAAGCTCGAGCATAAGAGTCAGCACGTTCTCTGATGCGAGAGAATCCAGCGAACCCGTGGGCTCATCGGCGAACAACACGGCAGGGGACGTCACCAATGCCCGGGCAACGGCGACGCGCTGGGCCTGGCCTCCGGAAAGTTCACCGGGCAGCTTAGCGCCCAGCCCGTCCAAACCGAGGCGGTCCAGCAAGTCCCTGGAGAGGCGCAACGCCTCCGGCCGCCGGGTCCCGGCCAAGAGCAACGGGATGCTGACATTATCCACCGCAGTGAGCTCCGGCAGCAGCTGGCCGAACTGAAAGACGAACCCGAAATCGGTCAGCCGCAGCCGGGCCCGTTCCGGCTCCCGGAGCGCACTAGTCATCACGGGGGCCCGCCCGCCGGGACGGTAGGTCACCGAACCGCCGTCGGGGACAAGAACACCGGCCAGGCAGTGCAGCAGTGTGGACTTTCCGGATCCGGACGGGCCCATGACGGCGAGTACTTCCCCTGCATGAACGTCGAGGTCGATGCCCCGCAATGCCTCGGTCTGCCCGAAGGAGTGGTGCAGGCCGCAGGCACTGAGGATGGGTGCAGCGGTGTCATTGGTGCTCATGCGCTCTGGAGCTCCTTCTTGAGTTGGGTCAGGCGGGCGCTGGTGAGGTCGATCCAGCGAAGGTCAGCTTCGATGTGGAACAGGCCGTGGTCGCACATCAGGACCCGTAGCAAGTCCGCGTCCTTCTTCAGCCGGGTCAGTTCACGCATGCGGGCCATGTGTTCGCTGCGCTGCACATCAAGCAGCCGGTCGGCGTCGTCGTCGAGCAGCAAGGCGATCACGGTCTTGGCAAACAGGTTGCTTTGCAAGGACTCCGAGGGAACGTCGGGAGTGAACAGCCACTCGCGCACCCTGTCCTGGCCGGCAACGGTAATCTCGTACTTCTTGCGGTCCGGACCGCCGCCGGTCTCCTCACCCAGTGCCCGGATCAGCTCGTCACGGACCATTCGGGCCAGCGTGGAATATATCTGCCCGAAGGCCAAGGACTTTCCGGCTCCGAAGTAGCGGTCATAGGAGTGCTTGAGGTCGTAGCCGTAGCTCGGCTCGCGACTCAGGAGGCCCAGCAGGGTGAGGGAGTTGTTCACACCTCAATCTATACACTGAGTGCATAGTGTGACGCCAGCTTCGCATCTACTGGATCTGGTCGTGCCGCGGCCCGGACGCAAGGAGAAGGAAGGGCCGCGAGTCCCGGCAGTCATTCCCAAGTCCCACCGGGGCCTGGACGGAGTCCCCTTGGTTTGAGTGCAGAGGACTTCTGATATTCAGTGCAGACGACTCCTGAAAATGACAGCTGACCAAGCGGCACTACGAGGACTATTGGCTCGAAAAGCCCCTCAAGGACCGCCGTTGAGACAATTTACGGTGAGAGGCGTTTCCGAGACGGCGACAGATGCCGGTTTTTCACCTGCGCCGGAGCTTCTCGCGCTGCCCGCACCCGTGTCTTGAGAAGCTGTTAGTTATGAGACGCGTCGGAGTAGCTCCTGGCCGCTGCGGTACTCCCGAGGTATCCCTTTATCGACATGGCATTCGCCGTTAAGGGAAATTGTGCTTCAATGGTCACATCTTTCACAGACCCCCTTGGGCCATGGGGGAGTGTTGTAGCCGTAGCGCTATACCTGATCTCACTCGGGATTTCGATGATTCTTTCAGTCCGAAACGTTGAGAAAGGGGGAACGCCTATGACCACATGCGCAGCTTGGATTTCAAGCCAGTCCGGAAATATCGCCGCAGGCATGGCAGCAACACTCCTCCTAGGGAGGCGCCGCATTAACTGCCGTACTCATGCCTAACGTTCCGCTGTTGATGCATCGGATCGAGGTCCTTGCGTTGGCAGCGCATGAGAAGGCGACCACCCAGGGAAAGTGACTGTGTGACCGCAAGCTAGTTGAGAAGGCCTTTTTTGCGCCCCTCCTCAATAAGGTACGAAACAAACGCAGAGCACACGACGAGGACGTACTTGGCAAGAGTCTGGTCGGCGTTTGCCGCTTCGATACCCGCATGTCGGATGCCATCTGCATCTGAGGTCCAGCCGTACATTTTCGACCAAGCGCTTCTAAGGGCGGGATGGATAGTTAGACCTGCAGCTTCCAGTTTGCCCAGTCCGGCTCCGAGAGTGCCTTCTCCGGTTACCTTCTTGATAACGGATTCGACCGCGGAGATCGACTCCTTAATTGAGTTGGGATAGTCGGGATTTTGCCTGTCAGCGAGCAACTCGACAGCTCGATCCAGAGCATGTCGCGCTCCTGCGATGCTTTCGGTATCTTCTTGGGCGCTCACCACAGCTTCCGATTCTGCGGTCGAGTCAACCGGCGTAACTTCATTACCAATAAATCGGTAGCCGACGAGATAACGCTCGAAGCTGTTGTTGAACGCCTCCGCGACGATGGACCGAAGGTCCGTGCTGGCGTGTGTCTCGTAGCGGTCGAGATACTTGACGACCGCTTCAACCAAGTCGAGCACCTCATACCAATCAGCGCTGATGATTGAGGACTTGATGTCTGCCCACACCTGCCCGTCACTCCTCATTTCGTCGCGAGGTCTCTTAAATTCCCAAGCCCACACGGCCTCCAAGAGGCGTCTCTCAGTGGTGTCGGTCCGATAGGTCTCCTCGGCGATATTTCGTAGGATTTCACGAAGGATCACAAGGACGTTCCAAAGCTCGGTGCGGGTCTCCATGTCTAGATCGTCGCGCTGGATGAACGAGCGTGCGGCGCGCAGTCCCATGCGTTCAGCGAAGGAAGTCATGTAGCCAGACTACTGAGCGGTGGCGACACGAGCCTTCTGCACGAGGTGGCACGCGCCCTGAGTGCGGCGAAAGGGGTTAGCACTCCTTGTTTAAGCCGCCAATAGTGGTGTCACCGTCGGCGCTGGCGTATAGGTTGTGCCGTCGCGAAGCATAGCCCAGAGGACATTGAGCCGTCGTCGGGCAAGCGAGAGCATCGCCTGAATATGGGACTTCCCTTCCACCCGTTTTCGGTCGTAATAACCGCGCGAGGCCGAGCATGACTTCAAGGCTGAAAGCCCGGAGAGGTAGAAGACGCGTAGGAGCCGTCGATCGTAGCGTCTGGGCCTGTGGTGGTTGCCGCTGATCCTTCCCGAGTCCCGGGGTGCCGGCGCGAGGCCGACAACCCCCGCGAACCGGTCTGCGGATTGGAAGACGCTGAGGTCGCCGCCGGTGGCACCTAAGAATTCTGCGGCGAGGACGGGTCCGAAGCCAGGCATGCTCAACAGCACCTCGGTGTGCTGGTGGGCGGTGACTTTCTCGGTGATCATTGCATCAAGTTCTGCCAATTCCACGTTCAGGGTGAGAATTTCCCGGGCGAGTGCGGCGACAATCGCCTCGCCCATGTGCTGGGCGGGAACCGTTGTGTGCTGGGATTTTGCAGCCTCGACTGCTGCCACGGCGATGGCTGCCGAAGATCGGGCCCCCTGCTTCTTCAGCCAGGCGTGGATCCTGGCCTGCCCCGTACGGCGTATTCCGTCCGGTGTGCGGTGCTTGGTCAGAAGGGTTAGGGCGGCTTTGGACCGGCTGTAGTCGAAGGCCCGTTCCAGCGCGGGGAAGTATTCGAGCAGCTGGGCTTGCAGACGGTTGATCGCTCTTACCCGGTCCGCGGATTTGTCGGCACGTCGGGCGGTCAGGAGTCGCAGCCCAGTGCTGATCTCATCCCCTGCACGTAGGGGTTGCAGGTCAGTCCGCATGCGGGCCTGGTCGGCGATGACCGCAGCATCTTTCGCGTCGGTCTTACCTTCGCCTCGGTAAATCTTGGAAGCGTGGTGCACAGTACGGCCCGGAATGTAGAGGATGTTCTGGCCGTGACCGACGAGCAGGGCAATGAGCAGCGCCGGTCCCCCATGGTTCGGGTCGGTCGCCCAAACCACGTCGTCCCCACCTGCGAGCTCAAGAACATCTGCCGTGAGTTGCAGCAGGGCTGGTTCATCGTTGGGGACTCGTTGGGAGAGTAGACGGTTACCGTCGCCGTCGATAACAACGCAGTGATGATGGGCTTTGCCGGCGTCGATGCCGGCCCAAAGTTGCACCAAGAACAGCCTCCAGTCTGTGGATGGGTAAGAGCCCAGCAGATAACCGCGCCGTCGTGTCCTTATCCGGCGATCATGTCGCGTCTCTCAATCAGCGGTCGGGTCATCGCGGGGTGACGGGCGGCCAATCCTTCGAAGCCATCACGTACGAGCCGTCCGGCACAGCAACCAAAGCCATACCCGCCTCCCCTGGGTAGCCACGACCCTACAATGGCCGAGGAACTGATCCCGGTAACAACATAAGGACCAACCAGCCCCCTTCGATCAGCGCATTTTCCCGCTGGCGTTCGGCGATGAGGGCCTCATCTGTGGGCCGGTAGTCCGTGTACTTCCCGATGCCGTCGAACTCGACGACGATCCTCGATCCAGGGTCAGCAAAATCAGCGCGGAAGAGCCCTGTGGGTGTTGGAATCTCGACTTGGGGCGTGAAGTTTCGTTGACCCAGGGAATACAGCAGAAGCCTGGTTCGTGTCTCACCTGCCGACTCTGAGCGTCCGTCAAGCGAGTCGAGGAGGAGACGCGCCCGCCGGCTCCCCCGTTTTTCCAGCCCTTCCTCAAGCAACCGGCGCAGCCCAGCCGCATCAACCCCTTTCCGGAGAGCGTGATCACCTATGACGGCAGCCTGCTCAAGCGGCAGGATACGGGCACAATCCAGCACGGTCCTCGCCAGGCTGGTCGCCAGCATCTCCCTTCCGTCACTGGCCAGGAACGAGGTGCAGTCCCTTTCATCCAGGTGTGCCCGATGTGTCCTGACGTCCTCCCCGGCGCTTCTTCGCGAGTTGGCGTAGTCCGTAGTGACGTGTATCCGTGGTCCTGCGCCCCAGGCCTGGCATTCATGGAGCCTGGCTGCGCTTATGTGGCTGTACCGTGCTGCCCCGCCTGTGGACAGGTGGTGGGCATGCACTAACAGGCCATCCCGCACCCACGGTTTCAGGCCGTGCCAGTAGGAGCTCCGGGCGTACGCGCCCCGCCGCAGTCTGATGACCAGACCTATGCGCACTGCCGCCGTCAAGACCCTGTCCCCGAGACCCTCGTGCGCCAGCTGCAGGGTTGATGCCACCGGGAAGTCGGGCCAGCGCTCGTCCAACATGTCGCGGATCGTGTCAGGCTTCATCACTACAGGGTGGCCTGCCGCAGGGCGCTCCCGGAAGCGTCTCGGACCTGGATGTGGACAGCCAGGATTCAAAAACGCAACAGCGGCCCTGCCCCGCACGAACGGTGCTGGGCAGCACCGTTCGTGCGGGGCAGGGCCGTTCCTGTTTGATCCGGACGCGGCGCGGGGTGCCGTCAGCTATCCAGGAAGCTGAGGTAGCGCTTGGCTGCCCGGGCGAAGGCGGCCTGCGCGGCGGGGCCAAGGCGCCTGGTGTGGTCGAAGGGTTCGGGCACGACGGCGGCATCCCGGCTGGTGCCGTCCCGGGCCCAGGTGCCGATCACTTCGCCCCCGGCCACGAGGGTCTTCTTGAAAACGCCGTTCCCGCCGGGCACGATCCTGTCAAAGTGCTCCGGGGGAAGGACGGCTGTCCGGTCCTTGTATCCCAGCAGGAACTCATCAAATCCGGGCAGCAGCAGGACGGACCGTGCTCCAGGGACCCCAGCATCCAGCAGGGCGGCGGTCCCGGCTGACATCCAGTGCACGGCGTCCCCGAACCTGCGTTCCACAAGGAGCCCGCGGACTGGTTCGAACGCGGCCCGCACTTCCGTCAGCGGGAGCTGGGTCCACCACGCGAAATCCACCAGGGTTGCCGGTCCGTGGCTGCGGAAGTACCGCAGCGCGAACTCCGCCAAGGCCTCCTGGCGCTCCATGTTCCGCGACACCGGGATCCAGTCATCGAAGGCCACCAGCAGCTGTTGGTTTTTGGCCAGCGGCCCCTGCACCAGCCACGCGTGCCGGCACAGTGTCCCCAATAGGTGGATGCCCCGCTGTCCCTGCGTGGGCTGCCCGGCGGCGTCGAACACCTGGAACAGTCCGGCACGGCTGGCGGGACCGCCGGCGGCGATGTGCTCCAGCGCAATATCCCGGCACTTCTCAATGTCTGCCCATGTGATGCCCAGTTCCCGGTGGCGGGCCGAGATGCTTTTGGTGAGCCGTTCAGCCGTGAGGTCCAGCATCCAGCGCAGGTCCTCGGGGGCCACGAGATGCAGTGTGCCGCGCATGGGCCACGACCGGACCACGGCACCGGTGTCCAGGGCGGACCGGACGTCGCTGAGGCCGCATCCCGGCACCCGCACGCCCACGGCCCACATGGCGGCCTGCAGGTCCTGGGCCTGCATCGCCGTCATCCAGCGCACAGTGTCCGCAACCGATCCGACGCCGTCCGTTCCAGCCGCAAGCCTTTGGGAGGCAAGCCTCAGCCTGCCTACGATCCTGCCGTCGGGACGGCCCATGCCAGCAGCCATGGCCCTATCTTAGGGCGCACCACTGCCCGCCGGTCATAGACCGATAGGGTAGAACCATGACTTTGGGGAGTTTGTGGCAGTTGCTCGCGCTTAAAACGAGGTGCTGGATGGCCGGCGGCACGGTCTGCGTCCTGGCAGGATCCGGCCTGGGGCTGCTCCAGTTCTCCACCTTCCTCGGAGATGGCCGGTCCGATCCCCTGCTGCTGCTCCCCTCGCTCGTGCTGAGCCTCGGCGGCGGCTATGCGGTGCTTTTCCCGGGCATCAGCGTCAGCCGGCAGGGAGTGAAGCTGTACCGGGACTGGCGGCACCACCCGCCCGCGGCAAGGGTCCTCTGGGTCCTGTCCCTCGCCGTCGCCCTCGGCGGACTCGTGGCCTGCATCCTGTCAGGCCTCGCAAACCCGCTGTTGCCGGGCCAGCTGGTATGGCTTTTCACGGGAATCTACCTGGTGCTCGCCGGCTGGTCGTCCGCCCTGCTGGGCCAGGCGGCGGTGGTCCGCGCCAACGCCCCGGGCATGGCGGGCGATCCTGCCGGTGCTACAGCTCCAGGCCGATAAGCAGCGGTTCCGGGTGCAGTTGGATGCCAAAGCGCTGTTCGACGCCGGCACGCACCTCGCGTGCCACCGCCACCACGTCCTGGGCGGTGGCTGAGCCGCGGTTGGTGATGGCAAGTGTGTGCTTGGTGGACAGGGAGGCCCGTCCGCCGCTGACGCTGCCTGGTTCCAGCCCGAAACCCTTGGCAAAGCCGGCCTGGTCGATCAGCCAGGCGGCGGAGAGCTTCACCAGCCCGTCCTGACCGGCAGGGTACCGGGGTGCGCCCTCTGGCAGGGCCGCAGCCACCTCGGCCGGAACGATGGGGTTGGTGAAGAAGGATCCCGTGGAGTACGTGTCCCGGTCCTGCGGGTCCCACACCATGCCCTTGGAGGCACGCAGCCGGAGCACCTCGCGGCGCACATCGTTCGAGTACGCGCGCTTGCCCACCTCGACGCCTAGGGCACGGGCAAGTTCCGCGTAACGGATCGGCGCGCTCATCCGGCCCAGGGGCAGCTGGAACTCCACGGTCAGCACCACGTACCGGGGCGAGCCGTTGACGGTGGTCTGTTTGAGGATGGAGTCCCGGTAGCCGAACTGCAGCTCCGAGTTCGTGAAGGTCTTTACCGCGTTCCGCTCCCGGTCCCACGTGCGCACTGCCGCGATGGTCTGGGACACGTCGGCACCGTAGGCACCCACGTTCTGCACCGGCGTCGCACCCGTTGATCCGGGAATGCCGGCCAGGGCCTCCACCCCGGACCAGGCATGGCGGACCGCGTGCTCCACCAGCTTGTCCCAGTTGTGCCCGGCCTGCACCACCACCGCCACGCCGCCGCAGGAGTCCTCCGCGTTGACGGTGAACCCCTGCGAAGCGACCTGGACCACGGTTCCAGGGAACCCGTCGTCGGAAATCAACAGGTTGGAGCCGCCGGCGATGATCAGCAACTGCTCCCCCGCGGCATCCGCCGCACGGACGGCGTCGATGATCTCAGCTTCGGTTCCGGCCTTGATGAACTTGTGGGCGGGGCCCCCGACGGCGGCCGTGGTCAGCTGGGAAAGCAGGGTGGAAGTCACCTGTCCACCCTATCGGGAAAGTGTTCCCACCTTTCCGGGCTATGCCAGTTTGACGACCGCCTGGGCCTTCATCAGGACCTTCTGGCCGGCGGCCATGACGGTGAGGTCCACCCGCGCGGTGTTCGCCTCGGCGTCGAGCTTTCCAATGATGCCGCTGACCTCGATGGTGGCGCCGGCGTCGGACGTGCCCGTGGTGTCGGTGACCAGGACGGGCTTGGTGAACCTCGTCTGGAAGTCGACGACGGCGGCGGGGTCACCCGCCCAGTCGGTCACCAGCTGGACGGCGGAGCCCATGGTGAACATGCCGTGGGCGATGACGCCGGGCAGTTCCACACTGGTGGCAAAGGCCTCGTTCCAGTGGATGGGGTTGAAGTCACCGGAGGCACCGGCGTACTTGACCAAATCGGTGCGCGTGACCTCGACGGTGCGGTTGCCGATCTCCTGGCCGGCGCTGAGATCGTGGATGCTGAGGCTCATGGTTACTGTCCCTCTCCGCGGACCAGGATGGACGACGACGTGGTGGTGACGGGTTCGCGGGAATCATCCTGGCCGAGGGCGAAGATTTCCGACCGTGTGGTGATCATCGCACCACCGCCCATGGCCCGGACACCGTCCACGTGGAGCTCCGCGACGAGGCGGTCCCCCGCGAAAATCGGCCGGTGGTGGATGAAGCGCTGGTCTGCATGCACCACGCGGGAGAAGTCGATGCCGGCTTCCGGATCCTCGATGAGCTGGGCGTCGGCACGCTGGGCGACGATGATGGCGAACGTCGGTGGAGCCACCAGGTCGCCGTGGCCCAGGGCGTGGGCTGCGTCGACGTCGAAGTGCGCGGGATGGGTGGCCTTTACGGCGCGGGCGAACTCGCGGATCTTCTCACGGCCAACGTCGTACACCTCTGCGGCAGGGTAGCTTCGGCCCTGCAGGTCCGGATTGATAGTCATGGCCTCAAGCCTATCGTTGCCGCACCTGGCAGGGGGTTGCATGACGCTGATATGATGAATCCATCAATCCATCAATCCACAGTGCTTTGATTCACCCTGACTAAGTCCACACGTTACTGTCACGTTGAGGAGCTTCCCATGCTGCCTTCCGCCCAGGCTCCGCTGTACGAGATCAAGGCCAACCTCTTCAAGGGGCTGGCGCACCCTGCAAGGATCCGCATCCTTGAGCTGCTGGCAGCGGCGCCACAGGAAACCGCCGCGGTGAGCTACCTCCTGGCGGAGACCGGGCTTGAAGCCTCGCACCTCTCCCAGCACTTGGCCACGCTGCGCAAGCACAAGGTGGTGACCTCTGTGCGTACCGCCAACGCCGTGACCTACCGGCTGGCGCACCCCGGAATTGCCCAGCTGCTTGCCATCGCGCGGACGTTCCTCCTGGACACCCTTGCCGATTCAAACGAACAGCTCCGGCTGGCGCAGCAGCTGCCTGCAGAACACCTGGCTGGCGGGGCCGCCCTGTGAAACCGGACGTGGGCACCGCCAGGCTGCACATCAGCCGGTTCCTGCCCTCGACACTGGATTACGCGGGACTTGGAACATCGTGGCGGACCGACCTGCTGGCCGGCATCACGGTGGGCATTGTGGCCCTGCCGCTGGCCCTCGCGTTCGGCGTCAGCTCGGGAGTGGGTGCGGAGGCCGGGCTCATCACCGCGATCGTCGCCGGCCTGGTGGCAGCCGTGATGGGCGGATCACCCGTCCAGGTCTCCGGCCCCACCGGTGCCATGGTTGTGATATTGGCGCCCGTGGTGGCAGTCCACGGCGCCGGCAGCGTGGCCCCGTTGTCTCTGATGGCGGGGCTGCTGGTCTGTGTTCTGGGATTCAGCGGCCTGGGCCGGGCGGTCGCCTTCATCCCATGGCCCGTGGTGGAAGGCTTCACCCTGGGGATCGCCGCCATTATCTTCCTCCAGCAGGTTCCGCCCGCCACCGGCACGTCCGCCGTCCCGGGACACAACACCCTCATCGCTGCAGTGGAAGCCGCATCCGCCGCAACCGTCCCGACTGCCCTGCTGACCCTTGCAGTCGTGGCGGGAGTCGCCGTCGTAATGGTCCTGGTGCAGAAGCTGCTCAGGGCATTGCCGGCCAGCCTGATCGCGGTGCTCCTCGCCACGGCAGCCGCCGAGCTGTTCCGGCTGGACATCCCCAGGATCGGCCCCCTGCCGCATTCCCTGCCCGCTCCGGCGGTGCCCGCCTTTGACCTGGATCTGCTGGGCAGCCTGGCCATGCCCGCGGTGGCAATCGCCTGCCTTGCGGCCATCGAGTCGTTGCTGTCTGCCCGGGTTGCGGCAGGAATGACCGGGCCGGACGGCAGACCGAGTGGACCGTACAGCCCGGACCGGGAGCTGACGGGCCAGGGCCTGGCGTCAATCGCCGCGGGCCTCTTCGGCGGCATGCCCGCCACGGGGGCCATCGCGCGGACGGCCGTGAACGTCCGGTCCGGTGCAAAAACCCGCCTGGCTGCCGCTGTCCACGCCGTGGTGCTGCTGGCGATTGTCTATCTCGCCTCGGGCATGGTCAGCCGGATTCCGCTGGCAGCCCTCGGCGGGGTCCTGATGGTCACTGCGGTGCGGATGGTGTCCCGGCGGACCGTGGCGGCGATCCTCCGCTCCACCCGGTCCGACGCCGCCGTCTTCATCCTGACGGCAATTATTACGGTGGCGTTCGACCTGATCGTTGCCATCCAGATAGGGCTCGCGGCGGCGGCCCTCTTTGCCCTGCGCACGTTCGCCTCGCTGAGCAGCGTGCAGCGGGAGGAGATCCCCGGTCCGCGCGCCGAGGGTGACGAGCACATCGCCGTCCTCCGGCTGGACGGGGCCATGTTCTTCGGCGCCGCCGAACGGATCCTGCAGGAGATCAGCCAGGTCAAGGATGTCCAGGTGGCCATCATCAGGCTTTCCCAGCTGCGGATGCTCGACGCCACGGGCGCGCATGCACTGGTGGAGGTGGTCTCCGCGCTGGAGCTCCGGGGCATCACCGTTTTACTCAAGGGCGTCCGGCCGGACCACCTGCAGCTGGTAACGAACGTGGGAGTTATCCGGTCCCTGCGGCACCACAAGCACCTGTTCGGGCACCTCGGGGACGCCGTGGAACACGCCCGCAGCCACGTCCGCCGGAACGCCGCCTACCGCTTGTAGCCCTTCCGGATCGCCTGGCCGCGGACCACAATCCCTGCGATGTGCAGGACCAGGCCCAGGCCGATCACCGGCAGGGATGCCGTGGCAAGGCCGGAATTGCCGCTGGTGTTGCCCACCAGGTTGAGAATGATTCCGACGGCGATCAGTCCCATCGCACTGAAAACCAGGACTTTATAGCGGGTTGGCGCGGTGGCCCAGAATTCGTTCAGCACGCAGACAGTCTACCGGGGGCCGCGCGGGCAGCTGCAGAAGCGCAGCCTCAGAACAGCGCCTCCTGGACGGCAGGCACCTCGGAACTGTACTGGCCCAGTTCGATGCTCCGGCCCTTGAGCTGACCCAGATCCACCACGAACTCCAGCTCGGTCCCGTCGATGACTGCCAGGGCGAAGCTGCCGCACAGTGAAGTAATGGTGAAGCCGTGGGAGCCTGCCGCGAGTGCGTGCGGATAGGGGTGCCGGCGGCTCACGGAGCACAGCGGGCCGGCCAGCTCCGGCCTGCTCCAGGACTCCTCCACCACTTCGAAGCCCTCAGCGCCTGACCGGGAAACCACGCCGCGGGCGGAAGTGGCGACGGCCGCGTTATGGCCGCTGAGCCAACCAGCCGGGGCCGGGGAAGCCAGTGCGGCAGCCTTGGCTGCCGACCGGACCTGCTGCGGAAGCCCGGCCTCGCGCGTGACAAGGTCCTCGAGGATCCGCACCACGCGTCCATCGGCGGCGTGGGCAACGAAGCTGGCCGCCACGGCTCCCTGCTCCGCGAGGCGTTGCCACTTTCGGAGCTCCGCGGCCGTGCCCACCTTGCTGGCGCCGTTGGCGAAGGTGGCAACGTAGAGCCAGTGTGGCTGCATCAGGTAGCTGCGCAGCCCGGGCGGGACCCGGCCGCCCCGGTGGAAGTCGTGGATGAGCCGGGAGTCGTCCACCACGAAACACCGCTCGCACTGGTGTCCGCGGACTGCGGGGGCCCGCCTGGCGCAGAGGACGTGGTCCCGGTGGGCGGGGCCGTGCACCACATGGTGGCCGAGGCAGTGCTTCCCCTCGGCGGCGAGCCGGAAGCCCAGGTGCGTCCCGGCGTCGAGCGTTACCTCGCGGAAGGTGCCGTCCGGCGCCTGGAGGCGGAGGTACGGGCTCGGACCAACACCTCCGCCCGCTGCCGCCTCCGGAGGCGGAGGCCAGAAGACCCCGTGGACCAGATAACGGGTACCGGTCACGGGGTCTCCTGCAGCGAAGGCTGTGGGGCTAGAGCGCGGGCTGCACGCCGAAGGCCACTGCGAGCTTCATGATCTTCTCGGCGCGGCCCAGGCGGGGCAGGTCGGAGCCGTCACGGATGACGCGGCCGTTGGCCTCGAAGTCCGCCATGAAGTCCGTGGCCCAGGCGACGTCCGAGGGCGTGGGGCTGATGACCTCGTTGATGACGGGGGTCTGGTCGATGGCCAGGCAGAGCTTGCCGGTCATGCCCATCATCACGGTGATGCCGGTCTGCTCGCGCAGGATGGGGTGGTTGGTGCCCACGGTGGGGCCGTCGATGGGGCCGGGAAGATTGCCCACGCGGCTGGCGACGACGAGCTTGGCGCGGGGGTAGGCCATGGCCTCGGGCGTGGCTGCCATGCCCGTGTCGCGGCGGAAGTCGCCGGAACCGAACGCCAGGCGGAAGGCGCCCTGCGCCTTGGCGATGTTGTTCGCTTCCTCGATGCCCAGCGCGGACTCCACCAGCGGGATGACCGGCGTCTTGCCGTCCATGCGGTGGAAGCTCTCCGTCACCTGGTCTGCGGACTCGGTCTTGGCCAGCATGACGCCCAGAAGCCCCGGCGTGCCGCGGAGGCCCGCCAGGTCATCAGCCCAGAAGCGGCTGGTGGCATCGTTAATGCGGACCCAGGCCTTGCCGCCGGCGGTCAGCCAGTCCACAACGTTGTTCCGTGCGTGGTCCTTCTGCGACGGGTCCACGGCATCTTCAATATCCAGGATGATCGAGTCAGCACGCGAGACGGCGGACTGGTCGAACAGCTCTGTCTTCATGGCATTGACCAGAAGCCAGGAACGGGCGATTTCTGCTGGGATATTGCGTTCCGGCCTTACGGTCTCGGTGGCGATGGTAGACGTCATGTATCTACCGTATCCGCCCCGCAACCCCGACGCCGAAGAAAATGGCCTCCTTGTGGGGATCAATACGAACTAAACCCCAAATGACCGGACGTTGCCGGAAAGCAGGTAGCAGCAGGTGTCGTTTTGAGCGCTCAGAACGACACCTGCTGCTACCTAGTTGGGGTGGGTCAGGGGATGTTGCTGCCCCGCGCCGTCACCCAGAGCCCGTACCAGTCAGCCCGGGTCATCTCCCGGGCCACGCGGGCAGCGTCGGCACACGCACGGATCCGTTCCGGGTTGACGGTCCCGATCACCGGCGCGATGCCCGCCGGATGCTTCATCAGCCACCCGAGCAGGATGGCTTCGCCAGTGCTGCCGTACTCCCCCGCCAGCCGGGCCACGAGCTCGGCGGTGGCGGCATCTGCTGAGGCCGGACTTTCCGGTTCCGCCCCGGTGTAGAGGCCGCGCGCCAACGAACCGTAGGCCTGCAGCGTGATGGAGTTGCGCACGCAGTACTCAAGGGTGCCGTGCGGGAAGCTGTAGTCCAGGTGCTCGGCGTGGTTGACCAGCACCTGGCTCTCCAGCCAGGCCCGCTTGAGCAGGCTCATCTCCAGCTGGTTCGCCACCACCGGGGTTTCCAGCCGGTCCTGCAGCGCCTCGATCTGCGCCCCGGACATGTTGGACACGCCCAGCTGCCGGACCTTGCCCTCCGCCATCAGCTGCCCGACGGCGGCGGCCACCTCCGCCGGGTCCGCCAACGGGTCCGGCCGGTGGAGCAGGAGGATGTCCACATAGTCCGTCCGCAGCCGCTGCAAGCTTCCGTTGACCCGCTCCAGGATGGCATCCCGGCTGAGGTCGTAGTGCGTCTGCAGCCCGCGCTCGTTCAGCCGGATACCGCATTTGGTCTGCAGCCTGATGCGGCCGCGGAGCCCCGGCTCAGCGGCCAGGACTTCACCAAACACGGCCTCCGACTTGCCGCTGCGGTAGATGTCCGCGTGGTCGAACAAGGTGATCCCGGCATCCAGCGCGGCCTCGACGGCGGCAGCGGCCTGGTCCACATGTTCAGCCCCATGCGGCTCGCCGGACCAGCTGCCGCCCAGGCCCATGCAGCCATAAATGAGTTCCTGCATCAGGCAGGCCGCCCTTCCGGGACAGGCACAGGCATCAGCGCAGCCATGCGGTGGTGTTGCCGGGCAGCTTGCCGTCTTCCAGCGGTGCGCTGCTGACAAGCACGGTCCCCTCGGGGAGGTCGACGGCGGTGTCCCCGAAGTTGGTCACGGACTGCCAGCCGCCCGGGCGGCGGAAGTGCAGGATCTCAGGGTTGGCGTTCTCCACCCATTCCAGGTCCTCATCCGCCTGGAGCTCATGGCGCAGCCTCAGGGCGGTGCGGTACAGCTCGAGGGTGGAGCCTTCGGTGCCGTCCTGCGCCTCCACGGCGTACTTGCTGAACCAGTCCGGCTGCGGCAGGTGCGCGCCGCCGTCGCCAAAGCCGAAGGAGGTGCCTTCCACCTTCCAGGGCAGGGGCACACGGCAGCCGTCCCGGCCGATCTCCACTCCCCTGTTCCGGAAGAAGGAGGGATCCTGGCGTTCGGATTCGGGGATCTCCGCCACTTCCTGCAGGCCCAGTTCCTCACCCTGGTACAGGTAGGCGGAGCCCGGCACCGCCAGCATCAGGAGGGTTGCGGCGCGGGCACGGCGTTCACCGAGCTCCACGTCCAGCTGTTCCTTGGGGCCGCCGGCAAGCAGCCACTCCTTGCCGTCCTGGCCCTTGGCGCCCGCCTTGCTCTTGGAGACCTGCGGCAGGCCGTAGCGGGTGGCGTGCCTCACAACGTCGTGGTTGGAGAACACCCAGGTGGAGGAGGCGCCGGTGGCGGCGGCCTCGGCCAGGTTGCGGGTGATGATCTCGCGGAATTCGTCGGCGTCGAAATCGGCCTGCAGGAGGTCGAAGTTGAAGGCCTGGCCGAGCCCCTGCGGGCTTGCGTAGCGGGCGCGGCGGGTGGCGTGCACCCAGGCCTCGGCCACGGCGGTGCGCGGCGGGTTGTACTCGTTGAAGACCTCACGCCACTCGGCGTACACCTCGTGGACCTCGTCGCGGTCCCAGAAGGGGTGCGTGCCGTCGTCGAAACCGTCCACGCCGGTGTTGGCGGCGCTCAGTTCAAGCTTGGACAGCAGCGGCTCGGTGAGGTCCTTGGTGAGGGCGTGCGCCACGTCCACCCGGAAGCCGTCCACGCCGCGGTCGGACCAGAAGCGCAGGGTCTTGAGGAAGTCGTCGCGGACCTCGCGGTTGGACCAGTTCAGGTCCGGCTGCTCCTTGGCGAAGATGTGCATGTACCACTGCCCGGGGGTGCCGTCCGGTTCGGTGATGCGCTCCCAGGCGGGGCCGCCGAACACCGAGTCCCAGTCCGACGGCGGGAACTCGCCGTTGGGGCCCTTGCCGTCACGGAAGATGTACCGGTCCCGGGCCGGCGAGCCCTTGGGCGAGGCCAACGCTTCCTTGAACCACTCGTGGCGGTTCGAGGAGTGGTTGGGAACGATGTCCGCGATGAGCTTGATGCCGGCCCCGTGCAGCGCCTCGGCCATCTCGTCGAAATCCTCGAGGGTGCCGAGCTTGGGATCGACGTCGCGGTAGTCATCCACGTCGTAGCCGCCGTCTGCGAGCGCCGAGGGGTAGAACGGGCTCAGCCACACGGCATCGATCCCCAGGGACTTCAGGTACGGGACCTTGGAGGTGATGCCCCTGAGGTCGCCAATGCCGTCGCCGTTGGAGTCGGCAAAACTGCGGGGGTAGATCTGGTAGACAGCAGCCTGGCGCCACCAGTTCGGATCGGACAGGTGGCCGGAATCGGACAGGGTTGCCAGGGTGGCGGTGGTGCTCACAACACTCCTTTTATTTAGTATCTAAATTTTATAGTGACCAGTATGTGCCGACCGGGCGGGCATGGTCAACAGCTCGCTGCCTGCCCCCCTCCGGACGCCGCTTTAGGCCCTGAGCCAGGCGGTTGATTCTCCTGGGAGCATGCCGCCTTTGATCCCGCCGCTGGAGACCAGGACCTCGCCGTCAGGAAGTTCGACGGCGGCCGTACCGAAGTTCGCCACAACGTGCCAGCCGCCCGGGCGCACGAAGTGCAGCACCTGCCCGTCTCCGCTGTGGTGCCATTCCAGGGCCTCCGCACCTTGGAGTTCGTGGCGCAGCGCCAATGCCTGGCGGTAGAACTGCAGGGTTGAGGGGTTGTCGGTTTCCTGGGTGCTGGCTGCGTAGCCGGCGAACCAGTCCGGCTGGGGCAGGTGGGCACCGTTTGTGCCGAAGCCGAAGGATGGTCCCGAGGGTTCCCAGGGCAAAGGCACGCGGCAGCCGTCCCGGCCCAGGCCGTCGTACTCCGCTCCCCGGAAGAATGACGGGTCCTGGCGCCGGTCAGCGGGGATGTCCGCCACCTCGTGCAGGCCCAGTTCCTCCCCCTGGTAGAGGTACGCGGAGCCGGGAAGGGCGAGCATCAGCAGCGTAGCGGCCTTGGCGCGGCGGAGGCCCCCTTCCACGTCCAGCGCTTCGCGGGGACCGCCCGCTTTGACCCAGTCCACCCCCGGCTTCCCAGGCCGCCCGTTGAGCGGTTCGAGACCGTAACGGGTGGCATGGCGGGTGACGTCGTGGTTCGAAAATACCCAGGTGGTCGTGGACCCGGTGAGGCGCGCCTGTGCGAGGTTGTCCGTGATGATGGTGCGGAACTGGGCGGCGTTGAAGTCGGCCAGGAGCAGGTCGAAGCTGAAAGCCTGGCCCAGCCCTTCAGGGGAGGCGTATTTGGCGCGCCGCTCGGCGGTTTCCACCCATGCCTCCGCCACGGCAAACCGCGGCGGATCATACTCGTTGAAGACCTTGCGCCATTCCGCATAGATCTCATGGACTTCGTCGCGGTCCATGAGCGGATGCGTCCCCACGGTACGGTCCATCGCGTCCAGTTCCTGCTTGCTGGGAAGCTCGGCGGGGAGGTCCTTGACCAGAAGGTTGGCCACGTCCACGCGGAACCCGTCAACGCCCCGGTCAGCCCAGAAGCGCAACGTCCTGAGGAAGTCCGCACGGACCTCGGGGTTGTCCCAGTTCCAGTCCGGCTGTTCGGGGGTGAAGGTGTGCAGGTACCATTGGCCGTCGTCCACCCGGGACCAGGCCGGGCCGCCGAAAGCGGCTGTCCAGTCCGACGGCGGCAGTTCGCCGTGCTCGCCCTTCCCGTCCCTGAAGTGGTACCGCTGCCGGGCCGCTGAACCCTTGCTGGCGGCCAGGGCTTCCAGGAACCAGGCGTGCCGGTTGGAGGAGTGGTTCGGGACGATGTCCACGATCACTTTGATACCGGCGGCGTGCAGGGCCGCGGCCATTGCATCGAAATCTGCCAGGCTGCCGATCTTGGGATCGACGTCGCGGTAATCATCAACGTCGTAACCGCCGTCAGCCAGGGCCGAGGGATAAAACGGGCTCAGCCAGACGGCGTCGATCCCCAGGCTCTTCAAATACGGCACCTTCGAAGTAATGCCCTTGAGGTCCCCAATCCCGTCACCGTTCGAGTCGGCGAAACTGCGCGGATAGATCTGGTACACCGCGGCCTGGCGCCACCAGGTGGTGGCGGCCTCGGGTCCCTTGTCGGCATGGTGCGTCTGGCTGGCGAGGATGGACAAGCGTTTTCCCCTTTCCGGGGGTTTAGTGGTGGCTTACAGTCTGGCTGTACTTAGCCCTTGACGGCACCCTGTGTGACGCCGGCCATGACCCACCGCTGGGTAAAGAGGTAAGCCACGATGGCCGGCGCCATGGCCATCAGATAAGACGCAAAGGACACGTGATAGTTGTTGCTGAACTGGGTCTGGAACAGGTTCTGCCGCACTGGAAGGGTTTGCAGCGCCGGGTCGGAGATGATCAGCGAAGGCATCATGAAGTCATTCCAGGCGTAAAGGAAGGCAAAAATTCCGACTGTGGCGCTCATCGGCGCCAGCAGGGGAAAGATCAGTTGCCAGAAGGTCTGCCAGGTGGTGGCACCGTCAATGCGGGCGCTCTCTTCCAGTTCGAGCGGGATGGACCGCAGGAACGCCGTGAACAGCAGCACACTGAAGCTCAGCTGGAACATTGTGGCGAGCAGGATAACGCCCAGCGGGTTGTCCAGGCCCAGGCGGCCGGTCATCTGGATCTGCGGCAGGGCTACGACCGGAAACGGGATGAACATCGCTGCGAGCAGGTAGTAGAAGGAGTACCGGAACAGCCTGCGTTCCCAGTTGCGCACAATCGCATACGAGGCGAATGCGGCCAGCACGATCGTCGCTACGACGGTCCCGGCCGTGACCAGCAGCGACATTGCTGCGCCGACGGGGAAGTTCGTCAACGTCCACGCCTGGACGAAGCCGTCGATGCTGAACGGCGCGGGGAATGAGAACGCATTGCCGTCCACAGCCTGCGCCTGGGTTTTGAAAGCCATGGACACGGTCACGTAAAGCGGGAGCAGAACCGTGACGGCGCAGAGGACAAGGATGGTGGTACCCGGCCAGTTCACCCGCTCGACCTTCAGGCCCGGGCGTCGCCGTCCGTTCCCGGCCGGGGTTGCTTCGGTGTGGTGGAGTTCCTGGGCGGTGAGGGTTGATGGTGTGGTCATTAGAGTGTGTTCCGTCCGCGAGTCAGCGACAGCTGCAGGAGAGAGATGAGGACAGCGACGACGAAGAAGATCGTGGCGTTGGCCATCTGGTAGGCATAGTCGCCGCCGTTGAAGCCGGCGATGACGGTCATCGCGATGCTTCTTGTTGAGGTTCCCGGGCCGCCGTTCGTGAGTCCGACGATGATGTCGTACGCATTAAGGAAGCCCTTGAAGCCGAGGATGATGTTGATCACCACATAGCCGGCCACGAGCGGAGCGGTGATCTTCAGGAGCTGCTGGAACTTGCTGGCGCCGTCGATCTCCGCGGCCTCGTACACGTCCCCCGGGATTGAGACGAGACCGGCGATATAGATCAGCAGCGCCCCGGGCACGGCCTGCCAGGCGGTTACCACCACAATGGCGGTCCAGGCAAGGTCCGGGTTTGCCAGGAGGCTCGTCTCCAGCCAGGAGATGCCTGCCGCCGCACCTGCAGCGGGCAGCGAGTTGGAGAACAGGAAATTGAAAACGTAGGCGATGATGATGCCGGAGACCACCATGGGGATAACAAAGATGGTTCGCAGCGCTGTCTTCATGCGGATCTGCGAAGTGAGCCCCACGGCGAGGAGGAAGGCGATCACGTTCACCACCAGCACGGTGACGATTGAGAAGCCGAAGGTGAACAGATAGCTCTGCAGGATGGCGGGATCGCTGAAAATTGCTATGTAGTTGGTCAGGCCTGCGAACTCCCAGTCACCGATTCCGATGGAGTCCGTGAAGCTGAAGAAGATGCCAACGAGGCCTGGAACCGTGATCGCCAGCGTAAAGAGTACAAGGCTTGGCAGGAGGAAAAGGTAGAAGATCGGTTCGACCCTCCGCCGGCTGCGGCTTTCGGGGCGTCCCTGCCCGCGTCTGGTTGCTGTGGTGGTGGACATGTGTCTGGCTCCCTTGTTCTGGGCTACTGGCGAAACGCCAGGCGTGCCCAGTCTGCGTCGAGTGTGCGGAACGTGGCTGCAGGATCTGCGCCCAACACGAGCGCCTGGGTGTAGTTCATGATGGGGATGGTGCGCGGCACGAGCACCGATGGTCCCTGGTAGACAGAGCCCTTGTCGTAGTACTCGACCATCCCCTCGATACGCGGGTCCGGGGCCGCGTCCGCATCGATGGTGGGCGTGAAGCCCAGCTGCGACTTGTTGTACGCCTCAATGATTTCCGGCCGGTAGAGATACTCCAGGAAGTCGCGCGCCGCCTCCTTGTGCTTGGATTCCTCCGGAATCCACGCCGCGAGATCGACGTTGACCCGCACGCGCAGATCATCGGGGTTCTCCGTCATCGGCAGTGGAAAGGTTCCGAGCTGGAGATCGGGCGCAGTCTTGGCGATCTCGCTGAACGCCCACGGGCCCTGCAGGTACATGGCTGCCTTGCCCTGGGAAAACGCGAGGTTCCCGTCGCCGTAGCCGCGGCTCGCGGCGTCCTTGTTCACGTAGGTGCCCGCCAGTTTCAGCATTTTCTCGACAGGCTGTTGAAAGTCTTTTTGAAAGGACGCCGGCGAGTCAGGTCCGACGTCCGTGCCGGCTTCGGCAAGCTTGTCAAAGAAGTCGAGGGTGTCCAGCTGGCCGCCCACAGAGTAGTCAAACCATCCCTGGGCCACCGTCCAGTCGTCCTTCCACGTGGCGTAGAACGGCGTCACACCCGCGGCTTTCAGCGCGTCGCACGCTGCGAGCAGCTCACTCCAGGTCCTGGGCACCTCAATGCCGTGGGCGGCGAAGATCTCCTTGTTGTAGATCACGGAGGACGCCATGACCGAGTACGGCAGGGCGCTGGTCCGGTCCGGGTACGAACCGTACTGGTCCATCAGTGGCTGCAGGTCCTTCCGGACCCGGGTGGCGGCCTGGGTTCCGGACAGGTCACTCAGCGCACCGCGCTGCACGAACCTGGCCGTTTCCATGTTGTAGTTCGCGAGCGCGATGTCCGGCGGGTTGCCCCGGACAAAGCTCGCTGAAACGACGTCGACCCCGGAAGTATCCAGGATGACCTCCGTGCTGTCCTGCGAGGCGTTGTAGTCGGCGACCAGCTTGGTCATGAAGCCGATCGCCTCCCGCTTGCTGAACGTGAACCGGATGGTCTCCTTGCCGGAGTCTCCCGTGCAGCCTGAGAGGAGGCCGGCGAGCAGTGCCAGGCACAGGCCCAGCACTGCGGTAGGTAGTGTGCGCGTCAATTTCAAAGACACCCTCGTCCTTTCGTGGTGCGGCAGAACGCCGCATGGCGGCGGGGACGGCTGTTAATTCGCCGCAGAGTTTATATAGGGCGTAAATTTAGCTCCTATCGTTAGTATGCGGTGACGCCGGGCACATCGTCAAGCACTGGGGCGAATGTTTCCTCGGCTATATTTATGACCTAAATTTAGAATCGCCTTTACGTCCTGTGAGCAGGCCAGAATGGGAGCGCCCAATGAGGACTGAGACTGCACCGTCAACGCAGCTGGTGCGGAGGGTCAATGCCAGTGCGATGCTCAAGGCAATGCGCGGGGCCGGCATCATGACAGGCACGGACCTCATGGCTGCCACCGGGCTTTCCCGGGCCACGGTGATCTCGATTTGTGATGAGCTGGTCCGGCTCGGCTGGCTCCGGGAAATGGAAACCCAACGCGGCGCCGAGGGATATACCAAAGGCAGGCCGGCGCGCAGGTTCGTTTTCGACGACCGCGCGGCCAGCGTCCTGGGCATCGATATTGGGGCCAACAAGATCACCACCATCGTCGCCGACATGGGGGGAAACGCCCTCGCCAGGGTAACCACGCCCTTCCGGGCCTTCAACGTACGCGCTGACGAGCGCGCCGATGTGCTGGACCGGATCGCCGCGGAGGCCTTGGAGAAGGCGGCAGTGTCCGCGGACTCTGTCCTGGCTGTAACTGTTGGAGTCGCCGCCCCGGTGAGTCGCGATGGCGAAGTCCTCACGGTGCAGGAATTCTGGAAGTCGTTCGATGTCCGCCGGCTTGTCTCCGAGCGGCACGGCTGGCACGTGCTCCTGGAGAACGATGCCAATCTGGCTGCACTGGCTGAACGCTGGCGGGGCACGGCCCAGGGCGTCGACAACCTCGTCGTCATGCTCACCGGGGACCGTCTTGGCGCCGGCATCCTGGAGTCCGGCCGCCTGCTGCACGGGCAGCTTGGCGGCTTTGGCGAGCTGGGATACCTGGACAATGTCGAAGGTGTCGGCGACACCCTCGGCATCGCGCACTATGTAGCGCTTTTGGGCCAGGAGGCGCTCGCCTCAAGCGCCGACACGCAGCTGCATGAGCTGTGCGGCAACGCTCCGTCCGGCCTCACGGCCGAGATGGTGTTTGCCGCAGCCGGGGGCGGCGACCACGTCGCTCAGGACGTCCTCAACCAGGTGGCACAGCGCATGGCCCGTGTGATTGGCTCCGTGAGCACGCTGGTAAACCCGGAGCTCGTCGTCCTCGCGGGAGGCGTTGCAGCCTCAGCGCACGCACTCATTCCCGTCATCGAGGAGCAACTGCCGAAGTTCACATTCACTCCGCCCCGGGTGGAGGCCTCCTCCCTCGGCGACGGCATCGTTTCCATCGGAGCCATCCGCCTTGCCCTGGATTACGTCGAAGAGCACGCACTGGACCTTTACCCTGCTTCGTTCCCGAAGCCTGCCCAACCCGTTTCCTAGACGAGGTCCACGCTACGCGGGCGGCTGCAGTGCGGCGGCGATAGGCAGGCTGCCGTCACAGAACTCGATGGTCCTGCCCGCGGTCTCCGGCATTTCCAGGACTGCCACGGCGACGCTTGCGGTGTTGCTGCGGGAGGTTTCGCGGCTGCCCTCCGGGGAGGGGGCGACGTCGATCAGGCCGCTCCCAGGCTTGTCCGTCAGGGCTCCGGGGCCCAGGATGGTCCATGTGAGGCCTGTTGAGCGCAGGTAATCGTCGGCAGCGGCCTTCGCTTCGGCATAGGCAAAGAAGCTGTTGCTTTCCGGCACGCCGTGGTTCTTGCCGGCTCCGAGGTAGGAAACCATTACGTAGCGTCCCACGCCGGCCTCCGCTGCGGCATCCATCGACCGGATGGCGGCGTCCCGGTCCACCGCATAGGTGCGCGCCGGGTCCCCGCCGCCTGCGCCTGCGGACCAGACCACGGCGTCGTGGCCTTTCAGCGCAACGGCGATCTCCGCCGTCGTCGCATTCTCCACGTCAAGTACCGACGGCGTTGCGCCGGACTCCGCAACGTCGCCGGCATGGTCCGGGTTGCGGATGAACGAGGTGACGCTGTGCCCCTCGTCTGTGAGGAGGCTGGACAGGTGCAGGGCCACTTTGCCGTGGCCGCCGATGATTGCGATTCGGGTCATGGCCCTATTCTGCTCCCCCGGCCCGCCGATGCCACGCCACCGGCGCGTCGTCGTCAGCCGGTATCAGCCGCGGATGCGGTAGCGCAGGTACATGACGCCGTTTCCGAACCGCCGCTCGTCCAGGAGTTCGAGCCGGAGGTTCAGGTTGTCCGGCAGGAAACGCAGGCCGCCGCCCACGGCGACCGGGTTGAGGAAGATCCGGCATTCGTCCACCAGCCCGGCCCGGAGCGCAGCGGCGGCAAGGGTCGCGCCACCCACGCCGATACTGCCGCTGGCCTCCGCTTTCAAACCCCTGACCAGGGCGGGATCAAAGGAGCGCCGGACTGTCGTCCGCGGAGCGGGTGGTTCCTCCAGGGTTTCCGAGAAGACAATCTTCTCGGCCGCCCGCCAGATCCGTCCGTAGTCCTGGATCACAGGCGGATCGTCCGGCCCTCCCAGCGTTTCCCACACGGACACGACGTCGTACATGCGCCTCCCGAGAAGGTAGGTCCCGGCGTCGCGCTCCAGGTCGTTGACGAAGGCGTGGACTTCCTCATCGGGCGCACTCCAGTCGAAGTTGCCGTCGCTGTCCGCCAGGTAGCCGTCCAGCGATGCGATCCCGGTGTAGATCAGGTCAGCCATTGGCCCATTCTGCCTGCGCCTGCGGCATTGCGTAAGAGCTGCCACGCTGGATCCGGGCGGGGCTAGGCAGTGCCGGATGTCCGCCGGTCACGGACGAGGAGCTGCTGGGCAATTGTCCAGAGGTTGGTGACCGTCCAATAGACGAGCACCCCGATTGGAAAAAGGACGCCGCCCAGGCCAAACACAACCGGCAGGATGTACAGGATCAGCTTTTGCTGCCTCATAAACGGGCTTTCCGGGGCGCCGGCGGCAGCGCTTCTGGCCATAGTCCTCTTTTGCGCGATGAACTGGGCCGCGATCATCACCAGGATCATCAGGAGGGTCAGGACAGCCACGGCAGTCTGGTTGCCATCGCTTCCGTGCAGCACCGACGCGGACAGGGGTGCGTCGAAGATCCTGGACTGATCGAACTGCAGCACCTGGGCGTGGGACATCGCGCCGATCCCCTGCTCCTGCCGGGCGCTCGTGCTGATACCGGAGAGGACCTGGAACAGGGCCAGGAAGAACGGCACCTGGATCAGCACTGGAAGGCAGGCCGAGAGCGGGTTGGTGCCGTGCTTCCCGTACAACGCCATCTGCTCCTCGGCCATGGCCTGGCGGGATAACGCGTCAGTTTTACCCTTGTACTTTTCCTGAAGGTCCTTCAGGTCCGGCTGCAGTAGCCGCAACCGGCGCTGGGCATCGAGCTGTTTCAGGAACACCGGGATCATGGCCGCCCGGATCACCAGCACCAGCCCAATAATGGACATCGTCCACGTCCAGCCGTCCGCTGGGGGCATTCCGATGGCACCCAGGGCATCGTGGAAGCCAACCATAACCACGGACACGAGCCATCTGAACGGAACCATGATTTCGTCAAGAATGTCCACGCACTTTCCCCCAACCTCCGTTGCCGCAAAGCTACGGCGAAACGGGGAAGTTGTCACGCACGTGAGGGCGGGGCCGGCCAAGGCCGCCGGCCCCGCTCAGGACCTTCAGCTGATTCCAGCCCCGTGCTCTAGGACGGAAACAACAGGAACGCTATGGGCGTCACAAGGATCAGCGTCAAGACAACCCGCTGGAACCAGATGACCACCAGCTTCCAGACCGGAATGGGGATGTCCGTGGCCATGATGCACGGGACCAGCGCGGAGAAGAAAATGATCCCTGATACGGAAACAACACCCACAACAAACTTGACCACCGGGACCGCTTCCGCCGCGAGGAGCGCGGGAAGGAACATCTCGGCAACACCCACGGCGCTGGCTTTGGCCACCAGCATGGGTTCCGGCAGCTGCAGCGCCCAGGTGAAGGGATAGAAGAGGAAGCCCAGCCAGTCGAACACGGGAGTGTAGGTGGCAAGGACCAGTCCCAGCAGGCCGATGGAAAGGATTGAGGGGAGAATGGCCATGGCCATCAGCACGCCGTCCCGGACGTTGGTCCATACGTTGACAGCAAGTGACGGCGCTGCTTCCACAGTTTGCCGGGCCTCACGCCAGGCGACCGACTGCCGGCGCCCGGTAACGTCCTCCTCCGGCTGCGGCACGGCCTCCGGGTGGTACTCGTCGGGGATGCTGTTCAGCGGCCAGATCCTGACGGTGATGGCGGTGACAACGAACGTGACCAGGAACGTGATCCAGAAGTAGGCGGTCCACTGGCCCATCAGGTCCAGCGTCTTGGCCACGATCACCATGAACGTGGCGGACACGGTGGAGAACCCGGTGGCAATGATGGCAGACTCGCGGGCAGTGTATTTGCCTTCCTTGTAGACCCTGTTGGTGATGAGCAGGCCCAGGGAGTAGCTGCCCACAAAGGAGGCGACGGCGTCGATGGCGGACCGCCCGGGGGTTCGCCAGATGGGGCGCATCACGCGCTGGACCATGACACCGATGAATTCCAGCAGGCCATAGCTGACCAGGAGCGCCAGGAACACCGCGCCGATGGGGACAAGCAGCCCTACGGGAATGACGAGCTTTTCAAACAGGAACGGCCCCATGCCCGGTTCAAACAACCATGCGGGCCCAACCTTGAAGACCATCATGAAGCCCACCACCATCCCCACCACTTTCAGCAGGGAGAAGGCCACCTCAACCGCGGACCTTTTCCAGGTTCCTGCGATGAAGGGGTATGCGGCGCCGGCGATAATCACGGCCAGCGCGTAGTAGGGCAGGACAGGGGCGATGCCCGCCTGGAGGAACGAGACGATGTGGTCCAGCATGATGGTGTTTTTTCCAGCGATTGTCACCGGCACAAAGAACATGAATGCGCCGATGCCGCTGTAAACAAACAGCTTCCACATGTGCCGCGAGGCTGTGCGCGGGGCTTCCGAGGTGATGGCCAACGGTCTATCTCCTGACTACGTGGCGGCCCCCCCGAGCCGGCATTTTTGTGTATAGAACCATGGCACCGTGGATCCCGGGCAGGAACAATGGAATGCACGGCAAAGCAGTCTTGGATAAGAGACTCGGCTCAAGGAGGCCTTGGTTAAACCAAAAAAGGCCCCCGGATTCTTAACGAATCCGGGGGCTTGACCTGTAGCGGTGGGGAGGCTCGATCTCCCGACCTCACGATTATGAGTCGTGCGCTCTAACCAACTGAGCTACACCGCCACGAATGAGAAAAACCTGCGTCAAGCCGGTCAAAACCGCCTTGACACAGGCCCTCATCCAGAGCCCCCCACCGGAATCGATCCGGTGACCTCGTTCTTACCAAGAACGCGCTCTACCACTGAGCTAGGGGGGCAACGAGTAAATACTCTACCGGAAGATTTACCCACCAACAAATCGGCGTTCGGTCAGGCGGAGCGAGACTGGAACAGGTGTCCAATGAACGCCCTGTCAGCCGAAAAACGCCGGAAAATCAGGGAAACAGGACCCCTGCAACCAGCGCAGGCCGGCCGGGCCGGAGCCTTTTCCCAGAGGCCCGCACCAAGAATGTGTCGATCCCCACACTCCCCCGCCGCTGTCCGCCGTCGGACATTCACTACTGCACGCCTTAAACGCCTGTGGGCCGGCTCGAAAGCCGGCCCACAGGCGCCTTGTCAGCTAGCTGACGGATTTACCACTTGCCCTTGCGGTTGAAGTCCCGCTGGCCGCCCTCGTTGCCGTGGCGGGGCTTGCGGGAGCCGTCACCGTGGCCGCCGAAGCGGGAGTCGCTGGCCTGGCCGCGGTTGGCACCGCTGTCGGCGCTGTAAGAACGCTCGCTGTACGAACGGCCACCACGGTCAGCCGAGGAACGCTCGCCGTCGGACTTCCGGAATTCCTTCTTGAACCCGCCGTTGCCCTTGAAGTTGCCTCCCCGGTCACCGCCACGGTTGCCCTGGTAGGCGCCGCGCTCGCCGGAGGGCTTGCGGCCGTTGTCCAGCTCAAGGTTGATCAGCTCGCCGCCGATCCGGGTGCGGGACAGGGCACGCAACTGCTCGGGGCTCAGGTCTGCCGGAAGCTCCACGAGGGAGTGGTCCGAGCGGATGTCGATGCCGCCGATTTGGGCTGAGGAGATGCCGCCTTCGTTGGCGATGGCGCCCACAATGGAACCCGGCATGACGCGCTGGCGGCGTCCCACGGCGATCCGGTAGGTGGCGTTGCCCTCGGTGAGCGTACGGGTCGGTCCACGCGAGCCGAAACCGTCCTTGGAGCGCTCGCGCTTCTGGAACTCGGGAGCTGCAGGCAGTTCCTTCACCAGCAGCGGCTGGCCGCCCTGTGCCATGACGGCAAGGGCAGCAGCGATTTCCGCAGCCGGAACGTTGTGCTCTTCCTCGTAGGACGCGATGAGGTCGCGGAACGCCGAGACGTCCTCTGACGCCAGCGTTTCGGTGATCTTCTCGGCGAACTTGCCCAGGCGCAGCGTGTTCACGGTCTCGGCCGTGGGCAGGTGCATCTGCTCCACCGGCTGCCGGGTGGCCTTCTCGATGGAACGCAGCAGGTACTTCTCGCGCGGCGTCATGAACAGGATCGCGTCGCCCGAGCGGCCTGCACGCCCGGTGCGGCCGATGCGGTGGACGTAGGACTCGGTGTCGTGCGGGATGTCGTAGTTGATGACGTGGCTGATGCGCTCCACGTCAAGGCCACGGGCCGCGACGTCGGTGGCCACGAGGATGTCGATGCGGCCTTCCTTCAGTGCGTCCACAGTGCGCTCGCGCTGCTGCTGCGGAATGTCGCCGTTGATGGCGGCGGCCTGGAAACCGCGGGACTTCAGCTTGTCAGCCAGGTCCTCGGTAGCCATCTTGGTCCGCACGAAGGCGATGACGCCGTCGAACTCTTCAACCTCAAGGATGCGGGTCAGAGCATCGAGCTTGTGCGGGCCCATGACCTGCAGGTACCGCTGGCGGGTGTTGGCGCCGGTGGTGGTCTTGGACTTGACGGAGATCTCGGCCGGGTTGTTCAGGTACTGCTTGGACATGCGGCGGATCTGGCTCGGCATGGTGGCCGAGAACAGGGCCACCTGGCGGTCCGACGGGGTCTGCTGGAAGATCTGCTCCACGTCTTCGGCGAAGCCCATGCGCAGCATCTCATCGGCCTCGTCCAGCACCAGGTACTGGAGCTCGGACAGGTCCAGGGAACCCTTGGAGATGTGGTCGATCACACGGCCGGGAGTACCGACAACAACCTGGGCACCGCGGCGCAGGCCGGCGAGCTGGGGGCCGTAAGCGGAGCCGCCGTAAACCGGGAGGACCGTGAAGTCATCGATGTGCTTGGCGTACGAGGTGAAGGCCTCGGCAACCTGGAGGGCCAACTCGCGGGTCGGGGCGAGCACCAGGGCCTGGGTCTTGCGGGAGGGGCCATTGAGGTCGTGGAGCTCGGCCAGGCGGGACAGTGCCGGTACTGCGAATGCTGCAGTCTTACCGGTGCCGGTCTGGGCGAGGCCCACGACGTCGCGGCCTTCGAGCAGCAGCGGGATGGTTGCTGCCTGGATGGGGGAAGGCTTTTCGTAGCCAACATCCTGCAGGGCAGCGAGGACGCGGCCGTCGATGCCGAGGTCGGCGAACTTGATGCCTTCTTCTTCGTCTTCCTCAGCCTTGGCGGCGGGAGCTTCCACAGAGGGAGCGGCCGGAGCTTCCTCAGCCTTGGCGGCGGGGGCTTCTTCGGGGGCTTCGGCGGGTGCCGGTGCGGCCTCGGCTGCGTGGGCAGCGGGCTCAGTGAATTCGATGCTGGCAGTCGCTGCTTCAGCGGTGGCGTCGTTGTGATTTTCGGGCATAGGGAAGTATTCCTCATCCATAGGGGGCCAGGCGGCACTACCCGAGGTGAGCGGAGCCGCAGTACGTGTGCCGTGGATGCCGGGCAAACATTGACCGGCCGGTCACAGAAGTCCGGCGCTTTCGCAATCCCGTGGCAGGACTTCCCGCTGCATCTCTTGGCTGCTATCCCAGCAGTCTGTACAGCGTTTTCTTTAGCCGGCTCTCCCTATGAAAATGCCCGCATCGCTTGCGCGGGCCCCAACACTTGCCAGTCCTGCCTCAAAAATTGGGCAGGAATAAGGGATTTCCGGAGTGGGGGATGTTTCAAGTGTAAGGTACGCACCTGCCGCAGCGGAAATTGAACGTACGACGACGGCGGTGAGCTTGCGCACACCCCTCCCCTTCCAGCCGCTGCAGCCTGTGGCTACCGCCCCAGCTGCCGTTCCAGCGCCTCGAACTTTTTCGTGAACTCCGGCTGCTGCAGGCGGATCTCGCCGTCGGCGTCGGCGTCGCGCAACGCTTCCATCGACTCCGCGTCCGGTTCGCTGAACCACCTGCCCACGGTAATGCCGTGCTTCGGAACATACAGCCGGTGGATATGGTCCCCGGCCTGGATGGTGCCGGTCCTGATGACGCGCAGGTAGGTGCCCACGCGGCCCTCCTCGGTGAACCTCTTGACGAAGTGCGGCTCCCGCATCCGGCGCTGGAAGGTGGCGCAGGGCGTTCGCGGCGAGGTGACTTCGACTTCGAGGCTGAGGCCGATCTTCCACCGTTCGCCAATCACCGCTCCCGTGGCGTCGATGCCCGCTACCCGGAGGTTCTCGCCAAAGATTCCAGGCGGGAGGTCCCGCTGCAACTCCCCGGCCCAGTAGTCCGCGTCCTGCTGCGAATAGGCATACAGGGCCTGGTCCGGACCGCCGTGGTGTACCCGGTTCGCCTGGATGTCGCCCTGGAGGCCCAGGCGGTGAACCTTGACCGGCCCCTCGGCCGGACGCTTGTCGATGGCCGTCACGCCCACGTTGGATGTATCCGGCAGGAGCTGGTGGACACGGCAGACGGCAACTACGGAGGCGGTTTCCATGGCACCAGTGTAGGGTCCGCGACCCCCTGCAGGCCTCAGCTGCCGGCATGGGGACTTCTCCCCCATCCGCTATCCGCTGCGCTGCTCGCAGCCGGCACCGGCAGGGACTACGCTGAGTTCAGGATTGCAATTGGGGGTGGAGCGCTGTGCCCAATTCACGTGGACTACTGAAGGGGACGCCATGGACCCGAACAAAAACCCGGAGCGCGGGCGGGCAAGCGGCAACCAGCCTGACGGTGACGGCCGGGCAGGCGCGAAGCCTCCGCCCTGGCAGGTACCCAAACCGGAGCTCCGCCCTGAACTGCTCAACGAGCCTGTTACTCCCGTGGACCCGTTTGCCCGCGACCGGGAGAGGCAGCTCAACGAGGCGGCGGCCAGGAAGAAACGCTCGCAGCGGCGCACCGTGGTGGTGGGCCTGGGCGTGACGGCGCTGCTCGCCGGCACCATCACGGCTGTGGTGGCCAGCAACCAGGATGATCCCGAGTACGCCCAGGTGTGTTTCAACGACGAAACCGGCGAGCGCGTGGAAGACACCAACTGCAACAGCTCTGCCGGCCGAAGCGGCGGCATCTACGCCTGGTACTTCTTCTCCCGCGGGGCGTTCGTTCCCGCCGTCGGGCAGAACCGCTCCACCGCCCCCACCTACACCAGGACCGTTCCCAGCGGCGCAAAAGCCTCCACCGGGTACAGCACGCAGGGCGGCACCGTCAGCCGCGGCGGCTTCGGTACCACCGCCAAGAGCGGTACCAGCGGCGGCAGCAGCAAAGTGGGGGGCTGAGCGTGAAGCGGCTGGTGTCTGAGCCCAGGCCCGACTGGAAGCAGAAGATCCAGGAACAGGGCCTGGTCTTTTCCACCACCACCATGGAGGACGGGCGGCGGATCGAGTACTGGAACGAGTCCGCGTACTACGAATTCACCACGGACGAGGTGGAGGAGCTAGAGCTGGCGGCCGAGGACATGCACAGGATGTGCGTGGAAGCGGCCAAGTTCCTGGCCACCGGCGCCATGGGCGATATCGGCATCGGCCCGCAGGCTTTGGAACTGGCTGCAGAGTCCCTGCAGGCCGGGGACGTGGACGTCTACGGCCGCTTCGACTTCATCTATGACGGCCAGGGCGGGCCCGCCAAGATGCTCGAATACAACGCGGACACCCCCACCGGGCTCATCGAGGCGGCAGTGGCGCAGTGGTTCTGGCTGCAGGACGTCTTCCCGGAAAAGGACCAGTGGAACGGGATCCACGAGGCCCTGATCCGGCAGTGGAAAAAGGTCCAGTACCGCACCGGCATGAGCACCCTGCACATTGCCCACTCGGAGGTGGAGGAATCCGGCGAGGACTGGATGACGGCTGCCTACATGCGGGACGTGGCCAGCCAGGCAGGCTGGACCACCATCGGCATCAACATGTCGGACATCGGCTGGGACCCCAACCTGAACCGGTTCGTGGACCTGGACAATTTCATGATCAGCACCATCTTCAAGCTCTACCCCTGGGAGCTGATGATGAAGGAACCCTTCGGGCACCGTCTTCTGGAACGGGCCCACAACCCCCGCTGGGTTGAACCAGCCTGGAAAATGCTCCTCTCCAACAAGGCGCTCCTGGCCGCCCTCTGGCACCTGTACCCGCAGCACCCCAACCTGCTTCCGGCCTACCTTAACGAGCCGGGCCCCCTTAAGGAATGGGTGGCCAAGCCCCTGCACGGCCGCGAAGGCGACAACATCAAGATCCACGCCCAGGGCATCAGCCTTGAGCAACCCGGCGGCTACGGCCGCGAGGGCTGGTGCTACCAGCAGTACCAGGAACTGCCCGACTTCGACGGCAACCATCCCGTCCTGGGCCTGTGGGTGGTGGACGGCGAGTCCGTAGGCTGCGGCATCCGGGAATCGGATGGGCCGGTCACTGACTACTTCTGCCGTTTTGTGCCCAACACCATTGACGCGCCGGCGCCGCTCTCGGCCGAGGCCTCCTCCAACAAAGCAGGTATCGCACTATGAACCCGGTGACAGCATGAGCACAGGAACCACGACGACGGGCGGCCCCGGCGGCGCGCCGGGCGCCACCGTCCCGGCCAAGGGGCTCCGCGCCGGGATCCTCGACCTCGGCGACTCCGTGATGCTGGGGCTGGCCTCCACGGCACCGGTCTACTCGCTGGCCGCAACACTGGGCCTCATCGTGGCCGTAAACGGCAACTACACTCCCCTGATCCTGCTGCTCGGCTTCATCCCCGTGCTCTTCATCGCGTATGCGTTCCGCGAACTGAACAGCGCCATTCCGGACTGCGGCACCACCTTCACCTGGTCCCGGCGTGCGTTCGGCCCCTGGGCGGGCTGGCTGGGCGGCTGGGGCGTCGCGCTCGCCGGCATCGTGGTCCTGGCCAATTTGGCGCAGGTGGCGGGCCAGTACCTGTGGCTCCTGGTGGGTGACGGCTCCCTGGCTGACAACACGGCAGTGGTGACTGCAACGGGCGTCCTGTTCATCGCCGTAATGACGCTGGTCAACTACCGGGGCATCCGGCTGGGCGAACACGTCCAGCGGGTGCTGACCTATGTGCAATACATCTCCCTGGGCATCTTTGCCCTGGCCATTGTGGTGCGGATCGTTGCGGGGTCCGCCGCGGGAGACACCTCTATCCAGGCCTTCGACCTTGAATGGTTCAACCCGGCGGGTGCCTTTGCGGATCCCGGGGCCGTGGTGCACGGCGCGCTCCTGGCGCTCTTCATCTATTGGGGCTGGGACACCTGCCTCGCGGTCAATGAGGAAACAGAGAACCCTTCAACCACCCCCGGCCGCGGCGCGGTGATCTCCGCCTTCATCCTCGTGGCCATCTATGTCTCCGTGGCGCTCCTGGTGATGATGTACGCCACGGTGGGCACGGAGGGCATTGGCCTGGGCAACGAGGCCAACCAGGACGACGTCTTCCTGGCCATGCGGGACGTGGTGCTGGGCCCCTGGGGCTGGCTGATCGTCGTCGCCGTCCTTGCCTCGGTCCTGTCCTCCACCCAGACCACCATCCTCCCCACGGCACGCGGCACCCTGTCCATGGGCGTCCACGGCGCCCTGCCGGCCAGGTTCGGCCAGGTGCACCCGAAGAACCAGACTCCAGGGTTCTCCACCCAGGTCATGGGGGCGGCCGCCATCGCCTACTACGTGGCCATGAGTTTCCTGAGCGAGAACCTGCTCTCCGATTCCATCAGCGCCATCAGCCTGTTCATCGCCTTCTACTACGCGCTCACCGGTTTCGCGTGCTTCTGGTACTTCCGCGGCACCCTCCGGCATTCGGCGCGCAACCTGTGGTTCCGGGGCATCCTGCCGCTCGTGGGTGCGCTCCTGCTGACGGCCGCCTTCTTCATCTCGGCTGTCCAGATGTGGGACCCGGCCTACGGCGACACCCAGATCTTCGGGATCGGCGGGGCCTTCGTCAGCGGCGTGCTGCTGCTGGCCCTGGGCGTGGTGCTGGCTGTGGCGTGCCGGTTCCTGCCCGCCACCCGCGGTTACTTCCTGGCGAAGCCGTGAACCCGGACCCCTCGGACGTCCTTGCCCTGGATGCCCTGCTGACCCCCGGCGAGCAGGAAATCCAGCAGAAAGTCCGGGACTTCACGGCCCAGCGGATCAGGCCAAACATCGCCCGGTGGTACGAGGACGCCGTCTTTCCCCTGGAGCTCGCGCCGGAACTGGGCGAACTCGGGGTGCTGGGAATGCACCTGGAGGGCTACGGCTGCCCGGACCGCTCCGCCGTCGAATACGGCCTGGCCGCAATGGAACTCGAGGCCGGCGATTCCGGGATCCGCACCTTTGTCTCGGTGCAGGGCTCATTGGCCATGACCGCCATCCACACGTGGGGCTCCGAGGACCAGAAACAGGAGTGGCTCCCCCGGATGGCCGCCGGGGAAGTGATCGGGTGCTTTGCGCTGACCGAGCCTTCAGCCGGCTCCGATCCTTCCTCCATGGCCACGTTCGCCCGGCGGGACGGTGCCGGGGACAACGCCGGCTGGGTGCTGAACGGCGCCAAACGCTGGATCGGCCTCGCTTCGGTGGCCGGGGTGATGGTGGTCTGGGCCATGACCGACGACGGCGTGCACGGCTTCCTGGTGCCGGCGGGGACCCCCGGCGTCGCCGCCGTCCCCATCACGCAGAAACTGTCGATGCGCGCGTCCATCCAGTGCGATGTGGTGTTCGACGACGTCAGGCTGGGTCCGGAGGCGCTGTTGCCGGCGGCGCGTGGCCTGCGCGGCCCGTTTACCTGCCTGAACGAGGCCCGGTACGGCATCGCCTGGGGCGCCATGGGTGCTGCCCGGGATTCCTATCAGACAGCACTGGCCTACTCGCAGGAGCGGCTGCAATTCGGCAAGCCGCTGGCCGCCTACCAGCTGACCCAGGAGAAGCTGGTCAACATGCTGGTGGAGATCCAGAAGGGGACCCTGCTGGCGCTGCACCTGGGACGGCTTAAGGACGCCGGCGTCCTGCGGCCCGAGCAAATCTCACTGGGCAAGCTGAACAACGTCAGGGAAGCCCTCACGGTGGCCAGGGAGGCACGCTCCATCCTCGGCGGAAACGGCATCACCCTGGACTACTCCCCACTGCGCCATGCGGCCAACCTGGAATCGGTGCGCACCTATGAGGGCACCGACGAAGTCCACACCCTGGTCCTTGGCCAGCACATCACCGGCATCAACGCGTTCCGCTGACCCTGGTTTTCCGGCGCAACCAGGTAGCAGGTGATGTCGTTTTGGCGGCTCATAACAGCATCTGCTGCTACCTGGTTGGGCTACGCCGAGAAGCCGCCGTCAGACTTGATGAGCTGGCCGGAGACCCAGCGGCCGGCGGGTGAGAGCAGGAACCCCACGGTTCCTGCGACGTCGGCGGGTGTTCCCAGCCGTCCGGTGGGCTGTTGGGCCGTCAGCGCTGCCCGGACCTCGTCGTCCATCCAGCCGGTATCCACTGGGCCCGGGTTCAGCACGTTCGCCGAAATGCCCTGCGGTCCAAGCTCCCGCGCGGCGGCAATGACGATCCTGTCCAGCGCGCCCTTCGAGGCACCGTAGGGAAGGTTGAACGCTGTGTGGTCACTGGTCAGCGCAACGATTGCGCCGCCGTCGTCCGTTGCCTGCCGCGCGAACGCGGCAATCAGCTGCCAGCTGGCCCGGGTATTCACGGCAAAATGCCGCTCAAACGATTCCACGCTGGTGTCCAGGATCCCCGAGTCCACGGACTCGGCATGGCTCAGGACCATGCCCTGCAGCGGGCCCGCCAGCTGCACGGACTCCGCCACCAGCTGGTCGGGCACGGCGGGGTCCTGGAGGTCCGCGGACAGCACGTGGACCTGGGCGCCGATGGCTTCGAGCTCGGCAGTCAAACGCACGACGTCGTCCGGCTCAGTCCCCCACGGCATCCGGGCGTCGTAGTCCTGCCAGTAGGCCAGCACCAGGTCCCAGCCTTCGGCGGCGAGGTGCCGGGCGATGCCGGCGCCGATGCCCGCGAGCCGGCCCGCCCCGGTGATGAGGGCGGCGGGGCGGACGGCTGCGGGGGAAGAATCCATGGGATCAGCCTAGCGGCGCCAATGGAAGTGCCCCGGCTGAAGCACCCTCCGGGTTCTCCTCAGGCAGCAGGACCAGGTCCAGGTAAGCGCGGAGACAGCCGGCCATGTCCACACTCCCGGGCGCCAGGAGCCACTGCGTCTGGATGCCGTCCCACAGAGCGATCAATGAGGCAGCGGCAGTGTCCGGATCCACACCAGGGCGCAGCCGGCCTTCCCTGGCCAGCTGCGCAAGCTGGCGCGCGTAGCTCCGCCGCAGCCGCTCAAAGCGCTGCGTAAAGTAGTCCCGCCCGGGATGCCCCTCCGTGACCGCTTCCCCGCACAGGACGGTGTAGAGCTCAAGGACTCCCGGGACATCTTCATTGAAGCGCGCCTGCCGGAGGACGGCATCAGAAAGTGATTCCTCCGGGTCCGGCGGCGCGGTACCGTCTCCCGTGATGGAATCCCGCCAATTGAGTACTGCCAGGAGCAGATCGCTTTTGGAGGGGAAGTAGTGGAGGAGGCTCGTCTGGCTCATGCCCGCGTGGTTGGCCACGTCCTGCAGCGAGCTGCCGCGATACCCGTGGGCGGCGAAGACGGCGTGGGCTGCGGTCAGGATGGCCCGGCGCCGCTCCGCCGACTTCGCGTAGGGTCCCCGGCGGGAAGTTTGAGGGCCCTCCTTGGTGCTCATGGCAAGCCAGTGTACCCGCCGTAACTCCCGTTAAACCAAAACTCGAGCGACCACTCGAGTTTTCGTGTTAGCCTTTCTCGAACCGAACAAAAAGTGCCATGCTTCACACTTTTAGGCACATATCCGACACAATGAGGTGAAGGCAAATGTCCCAATTCACGCGAAGACAACTCCTGAGTGCGGGCCTGGGCACCGCAGCGGTGGGGCTCCTGTCCGGCTGTGCCACGCCAGGCATACGCTCCGTCAACACAGCACCGGTGCTCGCTCCCGCCGCCAGCGGGGAAAAGATCACCCTGACGTACTGGTGCTGGCTCAAGGACGCCCAAAAAGTGGCCGATATCTGGAACTCCTCCCATCCGCAGGTCCAGGTGGAGGTCGTGTGGATTCCCGGCGGCAACGCCGGCGGGTACCAAAAGCTCTATTCGGCCCTGGCTGCCGGCGGCGGACCCGACCTTGCCCAGGTGGAGATGCGGTCCCTCCCCGAATTCATGCTGGTCAACGGCCTGGTGGACGTTGCCCGGTACGGCGCCCAGGACTACGCGCACCTGTACGACCAGACCCTGTGGGGCCAGGTCAGCTTCTCCGGCGGCGTGTACGGCATCCCCCAGGACTCCGGCCCCATGGCCATGTTCTACCAGCCGGCAGTCCTGGACCAGGTGGGCGGCACAAACCCCGGCACGTGGGACGAATGGGCAGCCCTGGCACGCGAACTGCGCCAAAAGGATGTCTACCTGGACTGCTTCCCGCTGGGTGACGCCTCCGTGTTCACAGCCTTCGCAGCCCAGGCCGGTGCCAGCTGGCTCCGGCCTGAGGAGGACGGCTGGGTCATTAACATGACCGACGACGCCACCATGAAGGTTGCCCGCTTCTTCGACCAGGCCATCGATGAGGACCTTGTGCAGACGGCGTTCGGCGCCTATTCCCCCGGCTGGTTCGCTGCAGCCGCCAAGGGAACCATCGCCTCCGTGGTGTCCGGCAGCTGGGGAGACGCCCTCATTGAAGGCGTCAGCGGCGGCAGCGGCAAATGGCGGGTGGCACCCATGCCCACCTGGGGCGGGAGCGGATTCGGGTCAAGCTACCTTGGCGGTTCCACCGCAGCGGTCCTGGCCAACAGCAAACACCCCCGCGAAGCACTCGAGTTCGCGGTCTGGATGACCACGTCCAGGGAAGGCATCGACGCCGAAATCACCAACAGCGGCATTGGCTGGTCGCCGTCGCCGGACTTCATCGGCACTCCGCGGCAGGCGCCGTCGGAGTTCTTTGGCGGCCAAAGCTACCACCAGGAAATCTTCGTGCCGGCGGCCCAGCAGCAGAACAAGGACTGGTCCTGGTGGCCCGTCACGCAGCAGTCCTTCAACATCCTGAGCGACGGCTTCCGGAAGAAGGCGTCAGGAACCAGCCTGGTGGATTCGGTGGCGACGGCGGAACAGCAGATCATGACCGTCTTCAGGAACAAGGGCCTCAGCATTCGAAAGGAAGCGTCATGACAGCGACATCACCCACCGCGCGGACGGGGCAGGTTCCATCCGCGCAGCCTTCCGCCCGGCCGGGCAAACGCGGCGACCGGACAGGCGCTGCGTCCCGCGCGCCCTGGCTCCTGCTGGCGCCCTTCCTGGCGTTGTTCATCCTGACGTTTATCCTTCCGATCTTCGTTGCCGTTGGCTCGAGCTTTACCAAAGTGACCCGGAGCGGGCTCTTTGGGGAGGCAGGGGTCACCAGTGAATTCGCCGGGTTCAGCAACTACGCCCAGGCCCTGGCTGACGGCAGCTTCGTGGCGTCGATCGGACGCATGCTCCTCTTCGGCGTGGTGCAGGTCCCGGTGATGATCGTCCTCTGCACGGTGCTTGCCCTCATGCTCGAATCAGCGTCCGCCAAGTGGCCGGGCTTCTTCCGTGCCGCGTACTTCCTCCCCTACGGCGTTCCGGGGGTCATTGCCACCATCCTCTGGTCGTTCCTCTACGTCCCCGGGCTGAGTCCGCTGTTCGACGTCGCGGCCCTGGTGGGACTGACTCCGGATTTCCTGGGTGCCAACACCGTTCTATGGTCGATTGCGAACATCGTCACCTGGAGCTACACCGGCTACAACATGCTGATCATCGTGGCCCAGCTGAAGGCCATACCCGGGGAGCTGTATGAGGCCGCGAAGGTGGACGGCGCCTCCACCTGGCGGGTGGCCCTCAGCATCCAGCTTCCCCTGATCCGGCCCGCCCTCGTCCTGACAACTGTCTTCTCCATTATCGGCACCCTGCAGCTCTTCGCCGAGGCGCAGGTCCTGAAGACCGTGGCCCCCGCCATCGACAGCCAGTACACGCCCAACCTCAGCGCCTACACCACCGCGTTCGCCTACAACGACTACAACGTGGCCGCTGCGCAGGCCGTGCTGATAGCCGTGGCCGCCTTCCTCCTGTCCTTCGCCTTCCTCAAATTCACGAACAGGAAGTCATCATGACCGCTACCGTGACCCCGACGTCGACATCGGCTTCCCCGGCCCGCCCATCCGCGGCAGGGACCAGGCGTTCCGGAAGCAAGGGCCGTCCGTCCACCATCATCGTCACAGCGGTGCTCGTGGTGGTTGCCCTGTACTTCCTCATTCCTGTGTACTGGGTGGTGGTCGCTGCCACCAAGTCCACGGAGGACCTGTTCTCCACCAACGGGTTCTGGTTCGCCCCCACCGTTGCGCTGTGGGACAACCTTGCGCAGGTGCTCAGCTATGACAACGGCATCTTCATCCGGTGGTTCCTGAACTCAGTGCTGTACGCCGGCATCGGCGCCCTCCTGGCCACCTACTTCGCGGCGGCGGGCGGTTACGCGCTGGCGAAGTACGAGTTCCGCGGGCGGAACCTGGTCTTTGGAACCATCCTGGGCGGAGTACTGGTACCCGGCACGGCCACAGCCCTGCCGCTCTTCCTGCTTTTCAGCCAGCTGGGCCTGGCCAACACGTACTGGAGCGTGCTGCTGCCGTCCCTCGTCTCGCCGTTTGGACTGTTCCTGTGCCGGATCTATTCGCAGGCCACGGTGGACACCTCACTCATCGAGGCGGCCAGGCTGGACGGCGCGGGCGAACTGAGGATCTTCCACACCATCGGGCTGCGTGTGCTCACCCCCGCCCTGGTCACCGTGTTCCTCTTCCAGCTGGTGGGAATCTGGAACAACTACTTCCTGCCGCTCGTGATGCTGTCCGACTCCGGGCTGTACCCGATCACGCTCGGCCTGAACAACTGGCTGAGCCAGGTGGACCGGCTGCCTGAGTTCTACGAGCTGACCACCGGCGGCGTGCTGCTCTCGATCATCCCGCTCAGCATCGCCATGGTGGTCCTTCAGCGCTTCTGGCGCGGCGGCCTCACCGAGGGTTCCGTAAAGTAGGAATTTTCCCACCGCGGGACGGCACGTCGCGGCAACCCCTCACTCCGGGGACTGCCGCGACGTGCCGTCCCGGTTCAACCGGCGGGTCTAGGGGATGGCGGCGAACGCCTGGTCCAGGTCCGCGAGCAGGTCCTCCACGTCCTCAATGCCGCAGGACAGGCGGAGGAGGTTCACCGGAACCGCCAGCTCGGTGCCTTTGACCGAGGCATGGGTCATTTCGGACGGGTAGTTCATCAGCGATTCGATGCCGCCCAGGGACTCCGCCAGGGTGAACACGGACGTCGATTCCGCCACCTTCCGGGCAGCCGCCTCGCCGCCCTTGAACTGCACCGAAACCATGCCGCCGAAGCTCCGCATCTGCTTCCTGGCGAGCTCATGGCCCGGGTGGGACGGCAGGCCCGGATACAGGACGGCCTCCACCTCGGGGCGTTCCAGGAGCCACTCAGCCACGGCCTGGCCGTTGAGGCTGTGCCGGTCCATGCGGACCCCCAGGGTCTTCAGCCCGCGGGTGGTGAGGAACGCGTCCATGGGACCGGAGACGGCGCCCACGGCGAACTGCACGAAGCCGATCTTCTCCGCCAGCTCTGCATCATTGACCACCACGGCGCCGCCCACGACGTCCGAGTGCCCGCCGATGTACTTGGTGGTGGAGTGGACCACGACGTCGGCACCCAGGGCGAGCGGGTTCTGCAGGTAGGGGGAAGCGAAGGTGTTGTCCACCACGAGGAGGGCGCCGGCGTCGTGCGCTATCCCTGCGAGCGCCGCGATGTCGGTGATCTTCATCAGCGGGTTGGACGGCGTCTCCACCCAGACGAACCGGGTCTTGTTGGCGGCGACTGCCGCCCGGACGGCGTCGAGGTCTGCCATGTCAACCGGGGTGTTGCCGATCCCCCAGCCGCCCAGCACCCTGCTGATGAGTCGGTAGGTGCCGCCGTAGGCGTCGTTGCCCAGCACAATGTGGTCGCCGGGGCGGGTCAGGGCGCGGATGAGCGAATCCTCGGCGGCCAGTCCGGAGCTGAAGCTGTAGGCGTGGGTGCCGCCTTCCAGCGCGGCGAGCTGTTCCTGCAGGGCGTCCCTGGTGGGGTTGCCGCCGCGGCCGTACTCATAGCCCTCGCGGAGCCCGCCGATGCCGTCCTGGGCGTACGTGGAACTGAAGTGCAGGGGCGGAACCACCGCGCCGGTGCGGGGCTCGAAGGCCTGTCCGGCGTGGACGGCGCGGGTGTTGAAACCTTGGTTTTCGGGGACGGACATGATGCTCCTTGTCTGGGTGAAGCAGTATCAGGGTGAAGCAGTTTTAGTTGCTGAGGTAGGCCAGGAGGTCGTGCCGGGTGAGGATGCCCACCGGCGCGCCGACGAACGTGACCATCACGGTGTCCACGTCCGAGAGCAGTTCCCTGGCTGCGGAAATGGTTTCCAGCGATCCGATGACGGGCAGCTTGGGGCCCATGTGCTCGGAGATCTTGTCCGTCAGTTTGGCTTCGCCGCGGAACAGTTTGGCGGTCAGGGTGCGTTCGTCCACGGCACCGAGCACCTCGCCCATGACCACCGGCGGCTCCTGGGACAGGACCGGGATGTGGCTGACGCCGAACTCGTTCATGATGTTGATGACATCGCGCACGGACTCGTTGGGATGGATGTGCACCAGGTCCGGCAGTTCGCCGTTCTTGGAGCTGATGACCTCCCCCACGGAGGTTTCCTCGCCGCCGGAGAGGAAACCGTAGGAGCGCATCCACTGATCGTTGAAGATCTTCGCCAGGTACCCCCGGCCGGAGTCCGGCAGGATCACGACGACGACGGCGGACTCGGGCAGGTCCCGCGCCGCCTTCAGCGCAGCCACCACGGCCATGCCCGAGGATCCGCCCACCAGGAGGCCCTCCTCACGGGCGAGGCGCCTGGTCATGGCGAAGGAATCGGCATCGCTGACCGCGATCACCTGGTCCGGGACGGACTTGTCGTAGTTCGCCGGCCACATGTCCTCGCCCACGCCTTCGACGAAGTACGGGCGTCCGGTGCCGCCGGAGTACACCGAGCCTTCCGGGTCAGCGGCGATGATCCGGACCACGCCGCCGTCGGACACCGGCCGGCCCGCCGATGCTTCCTTCAGGTAGCGGCCGGTGCCGGTGATGGTTCCGCCGGTTCCTGCGCCGATGACGCAGTGGGTGATCTTGCCCTCCGTATCGCGCCAGATCTCCGGACCGGTGGTCTGGTAGTGGCTTCCGGGCGCTGCGGGGTTGGAGAACTGGTCCGGCTTGTACGCACCGGGGGTCTCCCGGACAATCCTGTCCGAGACGCCGTAGTAGCTTTGGGGGCTGTCCGGCGGCACGGCAGTGGGCGTCACCACGACCTCAGCGCCGTACGCCTGCAGGACGGCGCGCTTGTCCTCACCCACCTTGTCCGGCACCACAAAGACGCACTTGTAGCCTTTTTGCTGGGCCACCAGGGCCAGGCCCACCCCAGTGTTGCCGGACGTGGGCTCAACAATGGTCCCGCCGGGCTGCAGTTTGCCGTCCCGCTCGGCGTCCTCGATCATCTTCACCGCAATGCGGTCCTTGATGGACCCGCCCGGGTTCAGGTACTCCAGTTTGACCAGGACGGTGGCTTTGATGCCCTCCGTCACGTGGTTGAGTTTGATGAGCGGGGTATTGCCGATGAGGTCCAGGATGGACTGGGCGTACTTCATGGATACAAAGCTACCGCTTCCCTGCCGCGTGCACCTTCCGCGCCCTGTGCCCCCCGGCGGCACGCCACGCGGGTTCAGCCGTTTCCAACAGGTTCCACGCAGGCACGGGTGGGATCATGGGCCAGTGCAGCAGTTCGCCTGGTTGATGAAAGTCCGGAGCTACCTCCTTCCCGGAGCGATGCTCCTGGCCGGTGTTGCATCCCTCGTCTCCGGGGCACTGCCCCTGCCCGCTTTCGACGCACTGGCGGGCCGCACCGTTCCCATCCTCGCGTTTGTGCTCGCGATGTCCCTGCTGACTGAACTGCTGGACGAAGCTGGGCTCTTCAAGGTTGTTACAGACCGGCTCGCAGGGCTGGGCCGGGACCGCGTGTTCCTGTTGTGGCTCCTTGTCGTGGCGCTGGCCACGGTTACAACTGTTTTCCTGTCGCTCGACACCACTGCCGTGCTGGTGACACCGGTGGTGGTCCTCCTTGCAGTCCATGCCGGCATCCAGCCGCTCCCCTTCGCTTTGACCACCATCTGGCTCGCCAACACCGCCTCCCTCCTGCTGCCTGTGTCAAACCTGACGAACCTGCTGGCCCAGGACGCGCTGGGGCTCAGCCCCCTGGGCTTTGCAGGGACCGTCTGGGCACCCGCACTGGTGGGGGTTGTTGTTCCGCTGGCCCTGTTGTGGCTGGCGTTCCGCAAGGACCTGCGGGGACGGTACCGGCCGCAACGGTCCCCCGCCGTGCGGGACCGCCCGCTGCTGGTCATTGCAGCGGCCACCCTGCTGGTCCTGCTGCCCGCCCTGGTGTCCGGCGTACCCGTGCAGTATCCGGCCATCGTGGCGGCGGCCTTCCTGCTGATGGTCTTCCTCTGGCGGCGGCCCTCCGTGCTGCGGTGGTCCATGGTTCCGTGGCGTCCGCTGATGCTCACGGTGGGACTGTTCATGGTTGTTGAGGCACTGCATGCCAACGGGTTGACGGCGCTCCTGGCCGGCGCGGCCGGCCAGGGCGAGAGCCTGCCCGCCCTCCTGCACCTGGCCGCGCTGGGAGCCGGAGCGGCCAACGCAGCCAACAACCTGCCCGCCTATCTGGCCCTTGAGCCGGTGGCCGGCTCTCCTGCCCGGGTGGCCGCCCTGCTGATCGGTGTCAACCTGGGCCCGCTGGTCACCCCGTGGGCGTCCCTGGCCACACTTCTCTGGCATGAGCGGTTGCGGGCGCTGAACGTCCGGATTAAGTGGAGCGGCTTTGCTCTGGCCGGGCTGGTGGTGGCAGCCCTGACGGTCCCGCTTGCGGTGGTGGCCTTGTGGGTGGCCTCGGGGATGCCCTGACGCTACCCGCCGGACTGCGACTGCTGGTCGGAGGGCAGGTTCTCCCACAGGCCCATGACGTTGTCCTCAGGATCCTTGAAGTAGGCAAAGTAGCCCATCCCGGGGATCTCGTTCTTGGGCATAACAACAGAACCGCCCAGCTCCTCGACGGTTTTCAGCGTGGCATCGATGTCCGGCACGTCCACCGTAATGACGGGGTTGGCGATCTTTTCTTCCCGGGCCATCATGCCGCCGTTGATCGCACCCGCGGTTGTCGGTTGCCCGGTTGCCTCGTCCATGGGGGTGGTGATCACCATGTTGTAGTCCATTCCAGGGACGGGTTCTATCCGCCAGCCCAGGGCCTGCTGGTAAAACTTCTTGGCCCGCTCCTGATCGTCCGCGGGGATTTCGAAATGCACTACTCCACCCATTGCGCTCACCTGGAATCTCTGGAATCTCGAAGGGACGGGCGCGGACGCCCCGCGCCACACCTGGGATTCTAGTCCTCCATCCGCTCCCCGATAAGGGCCGGGAACAAGCCGGGGTTCTGTCCACATATGCAGGCTTCCGGGCCGCGCAACCCGGCATGCTTGGACAAAAACTCCGGCCCCGGAACCGGCACGGCGGAGCTGGCGGGGCAAACTGTCGGGGCACCGTGGGACGATGGTTCAATGACGATTGCAGAGGTTCCTGCACGGCTGGCGGCCGCCGCGGACGCCTCCCTCCGGTGGTATCCGGGCGGCCCCTACGACCTGGCGCGGACCCTCCGCCCGCTCCTGCGCGGCACCAGTGATCCCTCCTTCGCGGTGGACGGCGGCGTCATCTGGAACGCCTTCGCTACAGCCGAGGGCCCCGCTACCATCCGGCTCAGCCCGGCAGCCAGCGCGGAGACGGAGCACCGGGTGGACGTCCAGGCCTGGGGTCCGGGCGCCGCGGCGGCGGCAGCGGCAGTGCCGCGCCTCCTGGGTGCGCACGACGATTGGTCGGCATTCGACGAACGGGTGTTCCATGCCACGCTCCCCCGCATGGTCAGGGAAGCGCGGCGGAGAAGCCTGGCCGTCCGGCTTCCCTCCAGCGGCCGCATGGTGGACCAGCTCGTGCCCATCATCCTGGAACAGAAAGTCACGGTCATCGAGGCCCGCCGCGGCTACCGGTACCTCCTTCACCGCTACGGGTCCCCCGCGCCGATGGCTGGATCGCTGGCTCCCGCCGGCCTGGTGCTGGCACCCACGGCGGCGCAGTGGCTGCAGGTCCCCAGCTGGGAGTGGCACAAGGCCGGGGTGGGCCCGCAGCGCTCCGCAACGGTGATGCGGGCGCTGCGCTCCGCCGTCGCGCTTGAACGGCTGGCGGAGCTGCCGGCGCTGGAGGCGGCCGCAAGAATGCAGACCATCCCCGGCATCGGCATCTGGACGGCCGCGGAAGTGGTGCAGCGAACGCACGGCTGCCCTGACTCCATCTCGGTGGGCGACTACCACCTGGCCGCGTACGTCGGGGCTGCGCTGACCGGACGGCGGACTGATGACGCCGGCATGCTCCGGCTCCTGGAACCCTGGACGGGACACCGCCAGCGGGTGGTGCGGATGATCCAAAGCAGCGGTTTCCGCAAACCCACGTTCGGCCCGCGGATGACCATCCAGGACCACCGCCGGCACTGACGCCCGCCGGGCACACGGCCCCCAACGCACGAGCACGATTTTTCCGTGGACTCGTGCCGGGTATAGGTATAGCGTGGCGCCAGGGAGCCCGTTCCAGAGCCCCGGCACGCCGCATCCTCTGGAGTCACGCATGATCCACACGGACAAACTGGCAAAGACGTTCACGGTCAAGAAAGAAACAGTGGAAGCCGTCAAGGGCGTCGACATCGACGTCGCGCCGGGCGAGCTCGTGGCCTTCCTTGGCCCGAACGGGGCAGGCAAGTCCACCACCTTGCGGATGCTCACCACGCTGCTGACGCCCACCTCGGGGACGGCCAGGGTTGCCGGCGTGGACGTCACTGCGGATCCGGCGGGAGTGCGGGCAAGGATTGGCTACATCGGCCAGGGCAACGGCGGCGGCCACAGTTTCCGGGTGATCGATGAGCTGGTGATGCAGGGCCGCTTCTACGGCATGAACTCCGCGGACGCCCTTGCCCGGGCCCGGGAGCTCCTGCAATCCCTGGACCTCGCGGACCTCGCCAAGCGGACGGTCATCAAGCTCTCCGGCGGGCAGCGGCGAAGGATGGACGTGGCGCTGGGGCTGATGCACTCGCCGCGGCTGCTCTTCCTGGACGAGCCGTCCACCGGGATGGACCCGCAAAACCGTGCCAACCTGTGGGAGCACATCATGCGGATGCGCGAGGAACACGGCACCACCATTGTGCTGACCACGCACTACATGGACGAGGCCGACTCCATGTCCGAGCGGGTCATCATCATCGACCACGGCAGGATCATCGCCGATGACACCGCCGCGCGGCTGAAGGCAAACCTCGCCGGCGACCTGCTGGCCGTCGAAGTGGCGGCGGCCTCCGCGGCCGGGGTGCGGGGTCTGCTGGGGCGCGCCGCGGCGGGCGGAGAGGTCAGCGAGAATTCGTACGACGGCGTTGTCCGCTTCCGCCTCCGGCTTCCCGAAGGTGCCCGCCTGGCGCCTGCGCTGCTGCTGGAGATGCACGACGCCGGTGCTCCCGCCCAGTCCCTGGAGCTGAAGCCGCCCACCCTGGACGATGTGTTCCTGGAGCTGACCGGGCGCAACCTGCGGGAAGGGGCGAACCGCTGATGGCCACGCACGGCACCACCGCCGGCGCCCGTAAAAGGCCCGGGCTGGGCAGGGTCCTGCATGACACCAGGTACGTGTTCTGGCGGGAAATGCTGCTGCCACTCAGGGACCCGTTCTCGCTGGTGTTCTCGCTGCTCCAGCCGCTGGTCTTCCTGGGACTGTTCGGCCCGCTGCTGGGGGCGGCCGTGGGCGCGCCGGCGTTCGGCGGACAGTCCACGCTCCAGTGGTTCCTCCCGGGCGTGGTGGTGATGATCGCCCTCTTCGGAACGTCCATGACCGGTTCGAACCTGCAGTACGAGCTCATGACGGGCTCCTATGAGCGCATCCTGGCAACGCCGCTGTCCCGGTCCTCGCTGATGATCGGGCGGGCATTGAAGGAGTGGGCGCCGCTGGTGGTCCAAGGGCTCCTCATCGCTCTGGTCTGCATCCCCTTCGGCTTCGTCTTCTACCCGCTGCACGTGCTGGCAGGGCTGGTCATCCTGGGGATCTTCGGCATAGGACTCGGAGCCCTCTCGTATGCGCTGGCTCTCGTCTCCCAAAACAAGGAGTGGATCTTCTGGGGAGTCCAGCAGACACTGCTGTTCCCACTGATGATCCTCTCGGGCATCATGCTTCCCATCGAGGCGGGACCCGGCTGGATGAGGACGGCCAGCTTGTTCAACCCACTGACATACCTGGTGAACGCCGAGCGCGAACTCTTCGCGGGAAGTGTCGGGACGGACACCCTCCTGGGCCTGCTTGCAGCCTCGGTGACAGCCGCCGTCGGCCTGGCCGTGGGTGTGAAAGCCATCAGCCGCAACATCCGCTGACGTCACAACCCCAGCCGGGCCACGGCCTCCTGGCGCATCTCCACTTTGCGGACTTTCCCGGAGACCGTCATGGGGAACCGCTCCCGGACCTCCACGTAGCGGGGAATCTTGTAGTGGGCCAGCTTCCCCCGGCAGTACTCGGCAAGCGAACCCGCGTCCAGCGGCTGGGCGCCGGGCTTGAGGATGATGCACGCCATCAGCTCCTCGCCGTACCTGGCATCCGGCACCCCGATGACCTGCACATCCTGGATCGACGGGTGGGCGAAGAGGAACTCCTCAATCTCCCGCGGATAGATGTTTTCACCGCCCCTGATCACCATGTCCTTGATCCTGCCCTCGATGACGACGTACCCGTCGTCGTCCATCCGGGCAAGGTCGCCGGTATGCATCCAGCCCTCGGCATCGATGGCCTCGGCGGTCTTGTCCGGCTGGTTCCAGTACCCCTCCATCACGGCATATCCCCGGGTGCAGAGCTCCCCGATCCGGCCACGCTCCAGCACTTCCCCCGATCCGGGATCGATGATCCTGCTTTCCAGGTGGGGCATGGTGCGTCCCACCGTCTCGGTGCGCTGCCGCAGGCTGTCCCCCAGCCGGGTCATGGTGGACACCGGCGACGTTTCGGTCATGCCGTAGCAGATGGCCACATCCACCATGTTCATCTCCGACATCACCCGGTTCATCACCTCGACGGGGCACAGCGAGCCGGCCATGACACCCGTGCGCAGGGTGGACAGGTCGTAGGAAGCAAAGTCCGGCAGCGCCAGCTCGGCGATGAACATGGTGGGCACCCCGTACAGGGAGGTCCCGCCGAAATCCTGGACGGCCTCCAAGGCGGCGGCCGCACTGAAGCCGCGGCTCGGGATGATGGTGGCAGCGCCGTGGCTGAGGGCGTTCAGGTTACCGATCACCATCCCGAAGCAGTGGTAAAACGGCACCGGGATCACCACCCTGTCGTGCTCTGTGTACCCAAGCAGTTCGCCGATCGAGAACCCGTTGTTGAGGATGTTGTGGTGCGTGAGCGTTGCCCCTTTGGGGAAGCCCGTGGTCCCGGAGGTGTATTGCAGGTTGATGGGATCGTGCGGGTCAAGTTCATCCATCCGGGCCTGCAGTCCGGCATGGCCGACGTCGTCCGCCCGCCGAAGCAGCTCGGCGTACGTCAGCTCCGCATCACCGAGGGGGACGCCGGCGTCGAACCCGTCCTCCGCGGGCGCGGGCAGGAAGACCAGCTCGCGCAGGTCCGGGCACTCCGCGAGCGCTTTCCGGGCCATCCCCACGTAGTCGCTGTTCGTATCCGACGGGGCAGTGACCAGCATCCGCATGCCGTTCTGCCGCACCACGAATTCCAGTTCGTGGCTGCGGTAGGCAGGGTTGACGTTGACCAGGATGGCCCCGGCCTTGGCGGTGGCGTACTGGAGGAGGGTCCATTCGGCGCAGTTGGGACTCCAGATTCCCACCCGGTCACCCTTGGCGACGCCCAGGGCGAGGAGCGCACGCGCGAGCCGGTCGACGTCGTCGTTCATCTTGGTGTAACTCCAGCGGCGGGCGTCGGCGCCCGGAACAGGTGCCGCCTCGATCAGCGCGTCGTGGAAGGGAAAACGGGCCGCCACCCGCTCAAAGTTCCGGCCGATGGTTTCATGGAGCAGCGGGACGTCAGTGTCCCCGGCTGTGTAGGCGCGCATGCTGGCACGCTACCAAGTGGCTTCCGGCAATGAAAGCACCAGCGGAAGCGGTGTCCGGCGCAACAGAACGAAAGCCGTCCGCAGGTGCCGGTATTGTGAAATCCATGACTTCTCCCATTGACCTGCAGGCAACGTTCATCCCCAACGACGGCGAGTTCCACCGCGTCAAGCTGGCCCTCGAAATCGCCATCGACGAGGTGGTGAATGAGCCCGGCTGCATCCGGTACGAGCTGACGGAAGCCACCGAGGAGAAGCTGGTCCTGACGGAGCAGTGGGCGTCGGAGGAGGACCTGGCCAAGCACTCCAAGGGCATCGCCGTGCAGGACCTGAACGAATCACTGAGCGCGCTCCTGGCCGAGCCCGTCAAGGTGGAGCGGATCTAACGGCATTAACCAAAAATGCGGGACCTCCCAGTGGGAGGTCCCGCATTTTGTCTAAGTCCTAGGCGTCCGGGATCTGCGTGCCGTCCTGCGGACCGGCCGGCTTGCCGGCGGCGGCAGCAGCCTCTTCACGCTGGCGCGCCACGTGGGCGTGGACTTCCTCCATGTCCAGGGCCTTCACGGCGTCCACCACCTGTTCGAGCTGCTGGGCGTTCAGCGCGCCGGGCTGCGAGAACACCAGCACCTTTTCACGGAAGGCCATCAGGGTGGGGATGGACGAAATGCCTGCCTCGGCGGCGAGCTGCTGCTCCGCCTCGGTGTCCACCTTGGTGAAGAGGACATCCGGGTGCTTCTCCGACACGGCCGAGTACGTGGGACCGAACTGCTTGCAGGGCCCGCACCATTCCGCCCAGAAATCCACCAGGACAATGTCGTTGCCTTCAATGGTGGATGCGAACTGTTCACCTGTGATGTCAAGGGTAGCCATGTGTCAACGGTACGCGCCGCTCCCCCGGCCTGTCCCGCCCGCGGCCCCTTGTTCGCTCCCCGCGTCATCGGGAATAACACGGGCAACCGCAATGTACAGGGCGGCCGGCGGCGCCTAGTCTGGGGTCATCGCCGCGCGTGCGCACCCAGGAGGTCTGATGGCAACCGCTATCTCAGCGAAGTCCCTCACCAAGAAATTCGGGCGCCGCGAAGTGCTCCACGGCGTGGATTTCGAGGTGGAGGCCGGCTCCGTCTTTGGTGTGATCGGCCCGAACGGTGCCGGAAAGACCACCACCATGCGCTGCCTGCTGGACATCATCCGCCCCACCAGCGGGACCATCCGGGTGCTGGGGACCGACCCGCGGGCAGGTGGTCCGGAACTGCGGCGCCGCATCGGTTACCTTCCCGGGGAGCTGTTCCTGGCCGGCCGGGTAACGGGGCGCACCCTGCTGGCCCACTATGAGGCAATCAGCGGGCCGGTGCCGCCGGGCCGGGTGGACCAGCTGGCGGAGCGGCTGGGTCTGGACCTCACCCGCCATATCCGCAAGCTGTCTAGGGGCAACAAGCAGAAACTGGGCCTGGTGCAGGCGTTCATGCACCAGCCCGAGCTCCTGGTCCTCGATGAGCCCACCAGCGGCCTGGACCCCCTGGTCCAGCAGGAGTTCCACGCCATGGTGCGCGAGGCAAGGCACCGCGGCCAGACCATCTTCCTCAGCTCGCACGTCCTGAGCGAGGTCCAGCAGACAGCGGACACGGTGGCCATCCTCCGGGACGGCAGGATCATCGCCGTCGAATCAGTCAGCGGCCTCCGCGAAGGTGCCGTGCGCCGCGTCCGCTTCACCACGTCCGGCATAGCCGCGCACGACGCCGTTGCGCTGCTCAGTGGCGTGCCCGGCGTCGGACACGTGGAGGTGCTGGAGGCCGACGGCACGGCGACGCTGTCCGCCACCATTGGCGGGGACATCCAGCCGCTGGTGAGGATGCTGGCTTCCCTCCGGCTGACTGACCTCGTCCTGGAGGAACCGGACCTGGAGGAGGCAGTGCTGACGATGTATGCCGCCCCGCAGGAGGAGGCACGATGACAACTCTTCCATTGTTCCGCCGGGCCTTCTTTGACACGTGGCGCTCCACCCTGGGCTGGGCGCTGGGCCTGGCCGCCGCGATCTTCCTCTACCTGCCCTTGTACCCGTCCATCGGGGGCAGCGCGCAGATGCAGGACATGATCGATGCCCTCCCTCCGGAGATGACCAAGGCGCTGAACTATGACCAGATTGCCACCGGTCCGGGCTACACGCAGGCCACGCTGTTCGGGCTCCTCGGCTTCCTCCTGATGACCATCGCATCCGTCTCCTGGGGCGCCGCGGCCGTGGGCGGGGACGAGGAGTCGGGCCAGCTGGAACTGACCCTGGCGCACGGGGTGCGCAGGGTGCAGGTGGTGCTGGAACGGGCCCTTGCCCTGCTGCTGCGTGTGGTACTGCTCGCAGCTGTGGTCTGCGCCCTGGTGTGGCTGCTGAACGGGCCGGCGCAACTGGGCATTGAGCTTGGCAACCTGCTGGGCGCCACGGTGCTGTTCGCCGGGCTGGCACTGCTGAGCGGAACAACTGCCCTCTGTGTTGGCGCTGTCACCGGCCGCCGTACGCACGGGCTGGCAGCCGGCGCCGCCGTCGGGGTGCTCGGGTACGTGTTCAACGCGGTGGGACGGCAAAGCAAGGACGTGGAGTGGCTGCTGAACCTCAGCCCCTACCACTGGGCCTACGGAAACTCACCGGTGGCGAACGGGGCGGACTGGCCGGCAGCGGCATGGCTGTGGGCCATCTCGGCCGCGCTGGTGGTACTCGCCGGCGTCGCCCTGGAGCGGCGGGACGTGGGCGCGTAGGCCACTACGCTTTCCAGCTGTGCGGTGCTGGTGTCCGGCTCCCGGGCAGCGTGCTGGACGCCCGCCATTCGTGGATCCAGTCGGGAAGCTCCAGGTCCGCGGGCGGTTCGCCGAACTCCTTCAGGATGTCCGCCTGGCTGACGGGCCGCCCCTTGTGGACCAGCCGGGTGGCGATGTACGCGCGGGCGTACACCTCGCCGTCCGCCACCATGCGCTGTTCAAAAAAGATGGCTTTGGCATCCAGCCCGATGATGCGGGTCTCGATGGTGTAGTGCTGCCACAGCTGGAGGGACTTCCGGAAGGCGATGGTCTCCGCCGCCACCACCGGGCCCCAGCCGCGCCGTCGCATCCGCTTCCAGACTCCGCTGCGCACCATCAGGTCGAACCGGCCCAGGTCCATGAGGGACAGGTACATGCCGTTGTTCACGTGCATGGCTATGTCGATGTCCGTGGGCAGGACCCGCAGCGGCAGTGAGGAACTGTCCCAGACGGTCAGGGGCGGGCGGCGCGACGAACGGACCAGCATCAGCAGGGTTCTTAGGAGGAGGTGCATCCCCCAATGCTACCCGCCAGTAACATTGCGTTCGCAGCGCACCATGGCGCTGCCAGTAGGATTTCGTGCATGACGCAACAACGCTACCGGGACCTGGCGGACTGGCCGCTCACGGTGACGGCGCTCGTCTTCCTGGGGGCCTACGCGTGGCAGGTGATTGGCCGGATCGAAGGCAGTGCAGCCCTCCTCCTAGAGGCTGTCATGTGGGCCACCTGGGGCATCTTTGCCGTGGATTACCTGGCCAACCTGTGGCTGGCAGCCAACCGCGGTAGCTGGTTTGTCCGGAACCTGCACGAGCTGGTGATTGTGGCGCTGCCGTTCTTCCGGCCGCTGCGCCTCCTGCGGCTCGTGACACTGTTGTCCGTGCTGCACCGGACACTGGGCGACACCCTGAGGGGCCGGGTGGTGACCTATGTGGTGGGCTCGGCCACCATGCTGGTGTTTGTGGGCGCCCTGGCGGTCCTGGACGTGGAGCAGTCGGCCCCGGACGCGAAGATCGTCACCTTTGGCGATGCCTTGTGGTGGGCCATGACCACCATCACCACCGTGGGTTACGGCGACATGTACCCGGTGACGCCGATCGGGCGGATGGTTGCCGCTGCCCTGATGATGAGCGGCATTGCCGTGCTGGGTGTGGTCACGGCGTCCATCGCCTCCTGGCTGGTCCAGCGGGTGGAGGATACAGCTGAGGCAGTCTCCGAGGCCGAGGAACCGGTCCGTGCGGAAGTGGCGGACCTCGCGGCCGAAATTGCCGCGCTGCGGCGTGAGATCGCTGCCCTCCAGGAACGGCGCACACCATAGCCCATGGCTGTCCGGAAAACACTGCTGCCCGGCAAGTACCGGGGCTTCGGCGTTTGAGTAGCATGTTCCCCGCCACCAAGTACCGCACTCAAATATTCGGGTATTTCCTACTGGTGCCGCCTGCGGTGCGCCCTTCCTAGACTCGGGATTCCTAGGACCGAACACAGTGCCGGCGGTCCCCCGGAATTGCTTCCCGGGGTCCCGCCCCTCGCGGAGCCTCCGTATTTTCTGGGTATGCGGATGCCTCCATCCCGCGCCTTTCCTGCGGCCCCGCATCAACGGAGGCTGCCGGCGCGTTCCCCTCGATCCGTCCCGCCCGCCGAAGCGCACGTCTCCGGCCCGGCTGGACCGAGCCTGGACGGGCTACCCATGAACCAGCCATACCTTTCCACCCCCGAAGGTCCCAGCAGGAGCTTCGCCACGGATGAACCCCGCACCGAGATCACCACTGGACGGCCGGCCATCAGCAACAGGCTGTGGGCCGGCATGGCAACGGCCGCCGTGGTGGCGGCCGTGGGCGTCGGCGCCCTGGCGGCGCCTCCCGTGTCAGTGGACCAGGGCACGACGACGGTGGGCCAAGTTGCCGAGGCCGCGTTGCCGGAAGCGCCCAACGCCGCAGCAGCCGCCGAAGCCCCGCCCGCGGCCGTGGCCGCCGCCGAGGCTGTTTCTGAGGCTCCCGCCCCCGCGGCGGCGGCCGAACCGGCGCCACCGCCTGCGCCGGAGCCAGCACCTGCGCCTGCTCCTGCTCCTGAACCCGAACCTGCTCCGGCGGGTGACCCAAACCTGTACACCGTGGTTCCGGGCGATACGGTCGGAGCCATTGCCGCCAGGCACGGCGTGGACATGAATGCCATGCTCGCAGCGAACGGACTGGGCCACTACAGCATCATCGTTCCGGGCCAGACGCTGGTGCTGACCGGACCGCCCGTTGCGGTCGCTTCAGCTGCGCCCGCCCCTGCGCCGGCACCGGCACCGGCGCCCGCGGCCGCCGCACCCGCAGCAGCTCCCGCCCCTGCCCCGGCCTTCGTCCCGGCCGCCCCGGCCATCCGCACCATCTACGTGGCCGGCGCCGGCGGGCAGTCCATGGTGGACGCCTGCATCGGGCCCATCCACTACACGCCCAACGACGGCTACTCGCTCTTTATCACTGAGCACGACTTCTGTGGCGGCTGGGCCCGGTTCTCCGGCATAGGCGTAGGGGAAACCGTCAGCATCCCGGGCTACGGAACCTATACCGTCTCAGCACGGGGACAGGTGCCCAACCCGGGTACCACCAACGACGTCCTTGCTGTCTTCGGCGGCTTCCCCCGGGCGATCCTCCAGACCTGCATCCCCGGCACCAGCCAGATGCTTCTGATTGCGCTGAACTGATTTGCACTGAACTGACGGGAATGCCTCACTGGCACCCTGGCCCGTGCGGTTGAAGATCCCCAATTTTCCCAAGCTTGTCCGCGGTTCCTAGCCTTGACGGCGGGGAGCCGCGGGCAAGGCCATGGCCGGACACAAAGAAACGCCACGGAGGGGACCCCGTGGCGTTGGTAGCGGGAAACCCTGACGGGGAGATCCCACCTATGCGTTCATCCGTTTGCGCTCCGAGATGTGCTCCACGAGCTCACCCACGCGCTGCTCGGAGTAGTTCCGGGCAATGTCGCCCTGGCTGATGATGCCCACCAGCTTGTGGTCGGCGATCACCGGGAGCCGGCGGACCTGGTGGGTTTCCATCATCTCGATCGCCTCGTCAACGTTCGCGTCCGCGTCGACCCAGTGCGGCCTGCCCGAGGCGAGGTCGCGGGCCATCATTTCGCGGGGATCGCGTCCTGCTGCCACGCACTTGAGCACGATGTCGCGGTCGGTGATCATGCCCTTCAGCTTGCCGTCGTCACCGCAGATGGGCAGCGACCCGCAGTCAAGGTCCATCATCATCTTGGCGGCATCCACCAGGGACTGGTTTTCCTTAATACACTGCGCGTCCGTCGTCATGAACTCACGTACGGCACTCATTGGTCCTCCTTCATCGATGGGGATATCGACGCAGGGTACCGGGGCACATGCGCCGATGCTGCCAGCCTACGCCGGGCCCCTGCTGATGTCGACGGCGGTTTTCCACGGTTCCGGAAGGGGACTTCCGCCCCCGGCGCCGGCTCGTTTCCCGGCTTCCCGGCCTTCCTCGCGGCCCAGGACCTTCCATGGGCTGGACTCGCGAACAAGGCCGTGACTCAGGCGCTGGATCCGGCGGCGGGCACAAAAAAGCCTCCGGAACCATTCGGTTCCGAAGGCTTTTCCTTGGGTGGCAGATGAGGGATTCGAACCCCCGTAGGCGTTGCCAGCTGATTTACAGTCAGCCCCCTTTGGCCGCTCGGGTAATCTGCCGAACTTCAAAAGAAGTACCCGCCGATGCAGTCTGCGAACCGTCCGTTTCCGGGCCGTTCCGCTTCCAGTAACCGCGGGCAAGACAACTTTACAGAACTTCCGCCGAAGAATCGAATCGGGCCGCGGAGGCCTCCAAAACCCTTGCAATACCAGGGGAAAGGGACGGAATCAGGCCCCGCCCAGGATCCGGCCGGCGAGGCGCGCTTCGAACTTCAGGGCCTGCTCCTCCGTGATCTGGTTCAGCTGGACAGCCCTGAGCAGATCCTCATGGACGCCTTTCCATCCGGGCTGAAGCGTCCGGCACGGGACTGAAGACGATGGCCGCAGCAACTGCCGCGGCCGCAACGGAACTGGCGGCCCCTGCAACCGCTCCGGCTGCTGCTGTGGTGGTTCGCGTGGCGTACCGGACGGCCTTGCGGTGCATGGTGTTCCCTTCGTGCAACTTCCCAACTCCTTCAACTCTGCGGCGGCCTCCTTCGTTCCCTCCGGGTGTCCGCTGAGAGGGAACTGTGAACCCGGCTTCCCCACGCTCCCCCACCAACACCGGCATCCGTATTAGGCTTTTAGGCAGCGATCAAGCCCTGTCCGCGCACAGGGTTCCCACCGGCACAAGGAGAGTCATGGCAGGCGAGTCAACGTTCGACGTCGTAAGCAAAGTGGACAAGCAGGAAGTGGCCAACGCGCTGAACCAGGCACAGAAGGAACTGGCCCAGCGCTACGACTTCAAGGGCGTGGGAGCCGAGGTGGACTTCAGCGGCGACAAGATCCTGATGAAGGCCAACTCGGAGGAACGCGTACTGGCGGTGCTGGACGTCCTCCAGTCCAAGCTGATCCGCCGCGGCATCTCGCTGAAGTCCCTGGACACCGGCGAACCGTACGCCTCCGGCAAGGAGTTCCGGCTCGAGGCCTCCATCAAGGAGGGAATCGCGCAGGACCTGGCGAAGAAAATCAACAAGCTCATCCGCGACGAGGCCCCCAAGTCCGTCAAGTCCCAGATCCAGGGCGACGAACTGCGCGTGACGTCAAAGTCCCGTGACGACCTGCAGGCAACCATGGCCCTGCTGAAGGACTTCGACGAAGCCGACCTGCAGTTTGTGAACTTCCGCAGCTAGTCCTTGCCGTCGGTTTTCGACGGCAGGATCCAGGCCGCCAGCCGTACGTCAGGCTGGCGGCCGGCCCGCCATCCGCTCCAGCCGCGCAATCCGGTCCCGCATGGGCGGATGGGTAGCGAACAGTTTGTTCATCGCCCCGCCGCGGAACGGATTGGCGATCATCAGGTGCGAGGCGTTCACAAGGCGCTGGTCCTGGGGCAGCGGGGCGATACTGACGCCGCGCTCGATCTTGCCCAGGGCTGAGGCGAGGGCCAATGGATCGCCGGTCAGCTGCGAACCGTCCTCGTCGGCGTCGTACTCCCGGGTCCGGGAAATAGCGAGCTGGATCAGGGAGGCCGCGAAGGGGGCCAGCAGCGCCATGGCGATCATGGCCAGCGGATTCGCATTGCGCCGGTCGCCGCCGAAGAAGAGGAGCATCTGCCCTACCGAAGTGATCACGCCGGCCACGGCGGCCGCCACCGACGAGGTGAGGATGTCCCGGTTGTAGACGTGCATCAGCTCGTGTCCCAGGACCCCGCGAAGTTCCCGGGCGTCCAGCAGCTGCAGGATGCCCTGGGTTACGCAGACCGCGGCATTGCGCGGATTCCGGCCGGTGGCGAAGGCGTTGGGGTTCATGGTGGGCGAAAGATAGATGCGCGGCATGGGCTGGTTGGCCCGGGCCGACAGCTCGCGGACCATCTGGTAGAGCTGCGGGGCCTGCGCCTCGGCCACGGGAATGGCCTGCATGGACCGGATGGCGATCTTGTCGCTGTTCCAGTATCCGTAGGCGGTGGTAAACACCCCCACCAGGGCCATAATCCAGATGGGCGCGGAGCTGCGGGTGCTGGTGCCGATTACCGCCCCGAGTCCGAGGAGCACCGCCCACAGCACCCCGAAGAGCGCCGCCGTCTTGAGGCCGTTGTGATGTTTGTGCACGTCTCCTCCTTACTCACTAAGGAAACGGCTGTCTAGGGAACAGGGTTCCGGGCGTCGTATTCCCTGAAGCCGGGCTGCAACTTTGCGGCCGCCCACGCGCCGGCGACGCAGAGGAAGCCGCCAATCAGCAGGACCCAGCCCTCTGCCACGACTTTAGTTGCGCCGCCTGCCAGGAGGTCACCGATCCTGGGGCCACCCGCCACCACCACGATGAACACACCCTGGAGGCGCCCGCGGAGGTGGTCCGGCGTTGCTGCCTGCAGGATGGTGTGGCGGAAGACGCCGCTGATGGAATCGGCAATCCCGGCCAGCGCGCAGCACAGTGCCGCAGGCAGCAGCCACGGCGTCACCGCCCCGTCCGGCGCGCGCCCGGCCAGCAGCACCACCAGCCCGAACCCGGCAATTGAGGCGCCCCACCCCATCACCGAGAAGACCACGGCGCTCCCCTGCCGGCGGACATTCCCGAGCGGTCCGGAGAACAGCCCGGCCAGGAAGGCGCCGATGGCGGTGGAGGCGAGGAGGATGCCCACGGTGGCCTCGCCGCCGCCGATCATGACCGCGCCGATGGCCGGCATGAGCGCCCGCGGCTGGGCCAGGATCATGGCGATCAGGTCAATGACGAAGGTCATGCGCAGGTTGGGCCGGGTGCCCAGGAAGCGGAAGCCCTCGACGACGGAGCGGAGCCCTGGCCGGCGCGGAGTTCCCGACGGCGGGAGGGGCGGCAACCGGTACACCGCCCACAGCACGAATGCGAAGCTGATGAAGTCGAGCGTGTAGGTCCAGGCGAACCCGATCCAGGCGACCAGCACGCCGGCCAGCAGGGGACCTGCCGTCATGGCAAGGCCGAAGGACATCATGCTGAGCGCGTTGGCTGCGGGCAGGAGTTCCTTGCGGACCAGCATGGGGAGGATGGCGCTGCGGGCCGGCTGGTTGATGGCCTGGGCTCCGCTCTGCGCCGCCACCAACAGGTACAGGAGCCACACATTATCCAGCTGCAGCCAGGACTGCAGGGCAATCACGCCTGTCGTGAGCCACAGGACAGACGAGGCGAGCAGGGCCACCTTGCGGCGGTCGTGGGCGTCGGCGATGGAACCGCCCAGCAGCCCGCCAATGACCAGCGGCACCAGGGCGAAAACGGCCAGCAACCCCACGTAGAAGCTGTCCTGGGTCAGGCGGTAGACCTGCAGGCTGACTGCCACCAGCGTGAGCTGGCTCCCGACGGCGGACACGGCGGATCCCAGCCAGAGCCTGCGGAACGCCGGGCTCTCCCGGAGCGGCGTAATGTCAGCGAGCAGTTTCCCCACCCTGCAACCCTAGTGGTGCGGATGTGGCTGCTGGTTCCCGCGAGGTTAGTCCAGCCTTATTGTGAGATGTTCATAATAAGTGCTTCAATGGTGTCATGACGGAACACTTTGACGGCCACGAAGCATGGGCTGCCGCCCTGCGCGCCCACGGCCGCAGGGTGACCAAACAGCGGCTGGCGGTCCTGTCCGCCGTCGAACGCCATCCCCATTCCCCCGCCGAAAGCATCCTGAGCGCCGCCCGTGCCGAGCTTCCCGAGCTGACGGCCCAGTCCGTGTATGTGGTGCTGGGCGACCTGACGGACCTGCATATGCTCCGCAGGTTTGAGCCCCCGCACTCCCCCGCCCTGTACGAAACACGGGTGGGAGACAACCACCACCACGCCATCTGCATCAGCTGCGGCCGCGTGGAGGACGTCGACTGCGCAGTGGGCCACGCGCCCTGCCTCACCCCCCACTGGGACGAGGAAACCAAGCCGATGACCATCCAGATCGCCGATGTCATGTACCAGGGCATCTGCCAGGACTGCCAGCAGTCCCCACAACTTCCTTCCAATCGTCCCTCTGAAGAACCACAGAAATAAGAGAAATAGGAGAACAATGACTGCCATTTCAACAACCCAGTCAGGTGCCCCCGTTACGTCCGACGCGCACTCCAAGTCAACCGGTGCCGACGGTGCCATCATCCTGACTGACCACTACCTGGTGGAAAAGCTCGCCCAGTTCAACCGCGAGCGGGTTCCGGAGCGCGTAGTGCACGCCAAGGGCGGCGGCGCATTCGGCACGTTCAAGGCCACCGAGGACGTGTCCAGGTACACCAAGGCAGCCTTCCTGCAGCCGGGCGTCGAAACCGAGATGCTGATCCGCTTCTCCTCCGTGGCCGGCGAAAGCGGCTCCCCGGACACCTGGCGCGATCCCCGCGGCTTCGCCGTGAAGTTCTACACCTCCGAGGGCAACTACGACCTCGTGGGCAACAACACCCCCGTCTTCTTCATCCGCGACGGCATCAAGTTCCCGGACTTCATCCACTCCCAGAAGCGCCTCCCCGGCACCCACCTGCGCGACGCAGACATGCAGTGGGACTTCTGGACCTTGTCCCCCGAATCCGCCCACCAGGTCACCTGGCTGATGGGCGACCGCGGCCTGCCCGCCTCCTGGCGTGAAATGCAGGGCTACGGCTCGCACACCTACCAGTGGATCAACGCCGAGGGCGAGCGCTTCTGGGTCAAGTACCACTTCAAGTCCAACCAGGGCGTGAACTCCATGGGCAGCGAGCAGGCAGAGCAGCTGGCCGGCTCGGACGCTGACTACTACATCCGCGACCTGTCCGAGAACATCGAAGCCGGCAACTTCCCGTCCTGGGACCTGCACGTCCAGGTCATGCCGTACGAGGACGCCAAGACCTACCGCTTCAACCCGTTCGACCTGACCAAGGTGTGGCCGCACGGCGACTACCCGCTGATCAAGGTGGGCACCATGGAGCTGAACCGGAACCCGGAGAACTACTTCGCACAGATCGAGCAGGCCACTTTCGCGCCGTCGAACTTCGTGCCGGGCATCGCCGCTTCCCCGGACAAGATGCTGCAGGCCCGCATCTTCTCCTACGCGGACGCGCACCGCTACCGCGTGGGCACCAACCACGCCCAGATCCCGGTGAACCAGCCCAAGAACCAGGTCAACAACTACAGCCAGGACGGCGCCGGGCGTTACCACTTCAACGCCCCGTCCGTTCCGGTGTACGCCCCCAACTCCGTGGGCGGCCCGGCTGCCGTGGAGCCGCAGAACCCGGCCGGCGGCTGGGAGAACGACGGCGAGCTGACGCTGGCTGCGCACTCCCTCCACGCTGAGGACAGCGACTTTGTCCAGGCCGGCACTCTGTACCGCGAGGTTTTCGACGACGGCGCCAAGGCCCGCCTGCTCGAGACCATCACCGGTGCCGTGGGCGGCGTGAAGAGCCCCGGCATCAAGGAACGCGCCATCCAGTACTGGACGAACGTTGACGCCGACCTCGGCGCCAAGCTGCGCGCCAACCTCGGTGCCGCAGACGCCCCGTCAGCGCCGGCTTCGGACGCAGAATCAGCCAACAAGATCGGCTAATCCAGCCTTTCCTGAGGTTGCTCCAGGGTCCACCCCGTCACGGATTCCGTGGCGGGGTGGCCCCTTTTCCACATAGGGCAGCATGTGCACATAGCGGATCCGGGCACTGTCCTCCGGTGCGGGGCGCCCCTAGGCTCGCACCATGACAACTTTCCAGGGCATCCCGGCCGGCGCTTTTGGGTTCTACGAAGAGCTTCAGGACAACAACAACCGGGAGTGGTGGCAGGAACACCGGGCGGGGTACCAGTCGCTGGTCAAGGAACCGCTGGCATCACTGCTCGCAGAGCTGGAGCCCCGGTTCGGTCCGGCGAAGCTTTTCCGGCCCAACAGGGATATCCGGTTCTCCGAGGACAAGTCCCCGTACAAGACGGCCCAAGGTGCGGTGGCGTCCGTCCAGGAGGGTGTTGGCTACTACCTGCAGATCAGCGCTGACGGCCTGCTGGTGGGCGGGGGCTGCCACTCGCACACCCCTGCGCAGCTGGCCCGCTACCGCAACTCGGTGGACGCCTCAGGCACCGGTGAGGCTCTCCGCCACATTGTGGAGGCCGCTGCCGCAACCGGCTTCTCTGTTGAGGGCGAGAAGCTGAAAACAGTGCCGCGGGGGTACGCCCGCGAGCATCCGCGGGCGGAACTCCTGAAGCACAAATCCCTCTCAGCCAGCGTCAGCCTGGGCCGGCCGGACTGGCTTGCCACCCCCGGCGCGGTCCATGAAATCGCGGAGCTGTGGGATGACCTGCGCCCGTTGGTGGACTGGGTCAGCCGGCACGCTGCCCCTTGAGCGGTGTACCCCCTTGTGCGAATTCCCTATTCGGTGCCTGCTCCCCCGGAGGTAGCCGCCGCCGGCCGGTGTCCCTTCTTGGCCAGCTGGATCTGTTCGTAGACGTGGTGGCGCAGCTCGGTAAAGCGCGGCAGGGAACGGGTGTTCAGCTGGTCACGGTCCGCCGGGAGGTCGATCTGGATGTCCTCCTGGATCACCGTCGGAGAGCTCGACAGGATGATGACCCGCTCGCCAAGGTAGACGGATTCGTCAATGTCGTGGGTCACGAACAGCACCGTCACGCCGAGTTTTTTCCAGACAACCCGGATCAGGTCCTCAAGGTCGGCGCGGGTCTGCGCATCCACCGCAGCGAACGGCTCGTCCATGAGCAGGACCTCGGGCTGGTAGGCGATGGCCCGGGCGATTGCGACGCGCTGCTGCATACCGCCGGAGAGCTGCCAGGGATAGGACCGCGGGACGTGGGAGAGGCCCACGGCTTCGAGGGCGTCGTCCACCAGCCGGTCGCGTTCGCCCTTGGGGACACCCTGGTTCTTCAGTGGCAGTTCCACGTTGTCCCGCACCCGCATCCACGGGAACAGCGAACGCCCGTACTCCTGGAAGACCACCGCCATCTTCTTGGGCGGGCCGGTCACGCGCTTGCCGTCAAGGAGCACCTCGCCCTCGGTGGGCGCCATGAGCCCGGAGATGCACTTGAGCAGTGTGGTCTTGCCGGACCCGGAAGGCCCCACCAGGCAGGCCAACTCCCCGGCGCGCAGGTCGAAGGTGAGGTTGCGGACAGCTTCGACGTCGCCGCCGTCGGTCTGGTAGACCTTCTTCAGCCCCCGTACGGAAAGCGTGGCCTCCGTGTTTGCTTCAGTGGCGTCAGGCTGCATTTTCTACCTCTTTCTGGCCGTGGTACCAGCGCAGGATGTTCCGTTCGGCCCACTGGAAGATGAAGGACATGGCCACGCCCAGCAGGCCCAGGACCACGATGCCGGACCACATTTCGGGGATGGCGAAGGAGCGCTGGAACTGGACGATCGTAAAGCCCAGCCCGGAGGACGAGGCAAACATTTCGGAGATCACCATCAGGATCAGCCCGAGGGACAGCGACTGGCGGACGCCGGCCATGATCTGCGGGCTCGCGGAGGGCAGCACCAGGTACCGGACCCGCGCCCAGCCGCTAATGCCGTAGGTGTGGGCGGAGTCGGAAAGGACAGGGTCCACGGCCCGGACGCCTTCGATGGTGTTCAGCAGCACCGGCCAGACGCAGCCGGAGATGATCACCATGACCTTCATGGAATCGGTTATTCCCATGAGCAGCATGAGGACCGGCACCAGGACCGGAGGCGGGATGGCGCGGAAGAACTCCAGCGTTGGTTCCAGGAGGGCCCGCAGCCAGCGGACGGATCCGATCAGGACACCGCCCACCACCCCGATGAGGATGGCAGCGGCGACGCCCACCACAAGCCGGCCCAGGCTGGGCAGGACATCCGAAAAGAAACGCTCACCGAACCAGACCTCGCCAAACGTCTCCACGAGATCTGCCGGTTTGGGGACAAAAAAGTTGACTGAACCCAGGGTGGACAACCACCAGACCAGGACCAGCAGCACGGGCAGCCCCAGGATGTAGCCGATGTTCCTGGCCGTCCTCATACGATCACCTCCGACCGGATGGACGAATGCCAGCCCAGGATCCTTTTTTCAATCTGGCGCATCAGCATGTTGATGAGGACGCCGATCAGGCCCGTGGCCAGCACCAGGGCGTACATGCCGGAGATGGCGCCGCCGGACTGGGCCAAGGCGATCTCCCTGCCAAGTCCCGGGGATCCGATGACGAGTTCCGCGGTGATGGCCAGGACCAGCGCCACGGCGGCGGCGAGCCGCACTCCCGTCATCAGGTAGGGCAGGGCGGTGGGAAAGACCACGTACCGGATCCGGGCCAGCCTGCCCAGGCCGTACGTCTTGGCGGTGTTGTTGGCAACCATGTCCACATCGGCCACTCCGTACAGCACCTGGATCAGGACCTGCCAGAAGGAGGCGTACACAATCAGGAGCAGGGACGACTCGATTTTCACGCCGAAGAGCAGCACGGCCAACGGGATGAGGGCAACCGACGGGATGGGGCGAAGGAATTCGATGGTGGAGTTGGTGGCCTTCCGCAGGAAATCGCTGGAGCCGATGATGAAGCCCAGCAGAACGGCGGCCGCCACTGCCATCAGCAGGCCGAGGAACCACGCCTTCATGGTCTCGCCCACCGCAACCCAGAAGGCCGTCAGTCCGAAGTCGACAACCAGGGCGGCTATAACCTCGCTGGCGGGCGGGAGGAACCGTTCATCGATCAGGCCGAGCCGGGGAATGAGCTCCCACGTTCCCAGGAATCCGATAATGCCCAGGATCCCCAGCAGCTGCTTCGACACCCCCTTGCCCGCCTTCCGGCGCTGCCGCTCCACGGGTGGAGCGGCACCGCCGGCGGCCAGGGTTCCAGGACTCACGGGAGGAGGTCGTCCGCACTGGGGGCTGTGGAGAGCGTGCCGTACTTGGCTGCCGCGTCGCCCAGCGTCTTGAACGCGCCCTCGTCGAACTCAACGCGGTAGCGCGGGAGGATCATCTTCGCCCGCGTGGCCTCGTCGATCTTGGTGTACGTGCCCACGATCTCGCGGACTTCGTCCGGGTGCTCCTGGGCGTATTCCAGGGACTTGTTCATGGCGCGGGTGAACTTCTCCGTCAGGTCGGCTTTACCGCTGATGGTGTCGCCCTTGGTGAAGTAGCCGGCGATATCGAGTTCCGGGCTCATCTCCACGAAGTTCGACGACACCACCGTTCCGCCTTCATCTACGGCCTTGGACAGGAACGGCTCGAGGATCCATGCTGCATCCACCTGCTTGTTGGCCAGCGCCGCAGGGGCGTCCGGGAAAGCTACTTCCACGAACTTCACCCCGCTGGGATCGCCGCCGTCCTTCTCGATGACCGACTTGATGGTGGTGTCGCCGATATTGGAGAGGTTGTTCACGGAAACAGTTTTCCCGGCGAGGTCCTTGGCGGACTGGATGTCCGATCCGGCCGGGACAACGACACCGCCGATGTCCTTGCCCTCTTCACCCGTGGTGGAGGCGCCGTTTGCCACGAACTTCAGGTCCAGACCCTTGTCCTTGGCCACCATGACCGAGATCAGGTTGGAGAAGGCGAAGTCGAAGCTGCCGCTCACCACGCCGGGGACAATCGCCGCGCCGCCGGTGGCTGTCTGGATATCCAGCTCAAGGCCCTCTTCCTTGAAGAATCCCTGCTTGTCACCGAGATAGATGGGCGCGCAGTCGACAATGGGGATGACGCCCACGCTGACCTTGGTCAAACCTTCTTCCCCGCCCCCGGTGGCGGGTGCGGTTCCGCCTCCCGTGGAACTGGGCGAACCGCTTCCGCAGGCCGCCATTCCAAGGATGGAGGCTGCTGCGAGGACGGAAATAAGACGACGTTTCATGTTCACTCCTTCGTGCACATGACTGGGAACTTCTGCGTTCCCTAGCCCTGGTGTTCGCCATTCGAACAATCGTTCGATTACTCTGATTCAATCATGGTACGACGGTCAGGCCACCCATATACGGCTCATTGTTACAGCTCTGAGACGGCGGCGTAAGGGACACGCAGCGGCAGGGTGCTGCCGCCGTCGAGGGGCCAGCGAGTCCGAAGGGCAGGGCTGCTCAGCCGTCCTGTCCGCTTGCCGCCAGCCGGGTCTCAAGGTTGTTGAAGAAGACCGTGAGCATCAGTTCGAAGGCCTTCGTGGCTGCCTCCGGCTCGTTCATGACCACGAAGTCGAACTGGAGTCCGTAAAAGGTGGAGGTGAAGAGCCGCGCGTCCGTATCGGCGAATTCCTCCGGTATCCCCTGGACCATCAGCCAGTCGCGGGTCTTGTGGTGGAGCATCCGGAAGTGTTCCTGCGACGTTCCCCGTGGCTCGGCGGCCACGATGTCCTGCGCCGTCGCTTCAAATTCGAGCCGCGTGAGGTGCCGGTTGCGCTGCGCCATGGTCCACTGCCAGGAATCCAGCAGGAAGTCCCGCCAGGCGGCGCGGTCGATGTCCCGCACGTCGGTGTTGCGCATCCGGTCCAGCCGGGACTCGATGGAAACAACGATGTCGTTGATGAGCTGGTCGCGGCTTCCGAAGTGGTACACCAGCACGTAGGCGCTCATCCCCAGGCCCTCGGCCAGGCTCCGGAAGGTGAGCTCGGCCAGCGTCTTGTCCATCAAATAGTCAAGGATGGCGGCGAGGAGTTCGGCCTTGCGTTCGTGTCGTGTGGGGCGGGCCATAAGTCCAATCCTAGGTGGCGGCTCCATCCTGGAAGCCGGGCATGCGAATGCCCGCCCGGGCGGCCAGGGCGGGCATTCGGGGAAGGGGATCAGACGCGGGTGAGCTCGTCGCCGTCGCGCACCTCGCCTGAAGCCGTTCCGTTGACCGCACTGCTGGCGTCGCCGAACCGCTCGTTGAGGCGGGAGTGGCGCTGGCCGTAGGCGAAGTAGATCGCCATGCCGATGACCAGCCAGATGGCAAAGAAGATCCACGTCTCCACCGCAAGGTTGGTCATGAGGTAGAGGCACAGCACCGCGGACACGATGGGCAGGACCTTTCCGAAGGGGACGCGGAAGGCGGGCTTCAGGTCAGGGCGCTTCTTGCGGAGCACCAGGATGCCGAGGCTTACCACCACGAACGCGGACAGCGTTCCGATGTTGATCATTTCCTCCAGCAGGTCCACGTTGGTCAGGCCGGCCACCAGTGCGACGCCGGCGCCGCAGATGACCTGGAGGCGTACCGGCGTCGAACGCTTCTCGCTGGTCCTGGACAGCGCCCGGGGCAGGAGGCCGTCGCGGCTCATGGCCAGAACCACGCGGGACAGGCCCATGAGGAGCACCATGATCACGGTGGTCAGGCCCACCAGCGAGCCGAAGGCGATGACCTTGGCGGCTGACGTGTCGCCTACGGCTTCGAAGGCGGTGGTGAGGGTGGGGTTCTCAGCTTCGGCCAGCTGCGTGTAGGACACCATGCCGGTCAGGGCCAGCGAGACCAGGATGTAGAGCAGGGTCACCAGGGCCAGTCCGCCGAAGATGCCGCGCGGCAGGGTCTTCTGCGGGTTCTTCACTTCCTCGGCGGAGGTGGCCACCACGTCAAATCCGATGAACGCGAAGAACACCAGCGCGGCACCGGCAAAGATGCCCAAGGTGCCGTACTGGGCCGGCGCGGCCCCGGTCAGGAAGCCGAAGAACGACTGCTTGAGGACGTCGGCGGTGCCCGTGCCGCCGGTGGGCTCAGCGGCGGGAACGAACGGGGCGTAGTTTTCGAACTTCACGTAGGTGAAGCCCACCACGATCACGAAGAGGACGACGCCGATCTTGATCAGGGTGAAGATGTTGCCTACGCGGGCGGAAAGCTTGGTGCCAAGGACCAGCAGCACGGTGAAGACGGCGACGATCAGGAAGGCGCCCCAGTAAAGGTCAACCCCGCCCAGGGAGACCGCCGGCGGAATGTCGGCCCCCATGAGGGCGAACACCTTGCTGAGGTAAATGCCCCAGTACTTGGCGATGACTGCCGCCGCGGTGAAGAGTTCCAGGATCAGGTTCCAGCCGATGATCCAGGCGAGGAGTTCGCCCATGGTGGCGTAGGTGAAGACGTAGGCGGAGCCTGCCACCGGGATGGCGGTGGCGAACTCGGCGTAGCACATGATGGCCAGCGCGCACGTGACCGCGGCGACGGCAAAGGACAGCGTCACGGCCGGTCCCGAGAAGTTGGCTGCCGCTTTGGCGCCCACGGAGAAGATGCCGGCGCCGACAGCCACCGCGACGCCCATGATCATCAGGTCCCAGGTGCTGAGGGAGCGCTTGAGCTTGCGTCCGGGCTCATCGGCGTCGGCCATCGACTGCTCGATGGATTTGGTCCGGAGAAGGTTCATAGGGGAAATCACAATCCTGGTTTCGGCTGGAAACAGACCTCCTAACGCTAGTGTCCATCCACTGGACGGGCCGAATTGTTCCGAATGGTGAGATGCGCGATGTGCCAAACTTTGTTCCGGTGAACGCAGTTGGGACCCTCCAGTTGAAGGGTCCCAAGCGTGCTTCGGCCGAATTACTAGGCAGGCCAGTCCATGAGAGTGGAGCGGATCAGGAACCGTTTGCCCTCCGGCGCTTCCACGGAAAACCCGCTTCCCCGCCCCGACACCACGTCCACGGTCAGATGGGTATGGCTCCAGTAACTGAATTGTTCCCGGGACATCCAAAATTCCAGCGGTTGAGGTTCCAGTCCGTCGGAGAGGTCAAAGAGGCCCAGCAGGACGTCTGCTTCCGCGGTGATGAAGTCGCCCGCCGGATAGCACATGGGCGAGGACCCGTCGCAGCAGCCGCCGGACTGGTGGAACATGAGCGGCCCGTGCTGGAGCCACAGTTTCCGCAGCAGCTGCACGGCGGCCGGGGTGAGCGCCACCCGGGAGAACTCCTCTCCGGGCAGCGTCACCGCGGCCTTCAGCGTGTCCGGCATCAGAACCTCAGGACCACGCGGCCGTCGATCTTGGCGTGCTTCATCTCATCGAGCACCGCGTTGATTTCCGAGAGCTCCCGCACTGACACGGTGGGGTGGATCTTGCCCTGCGAGTAGAAGTCCAGCGCTTCCTCCATGTCCTGCCGGGTTCCCACGATCGAACCGCGGACCGTCAGGCCCTTGAGCACAATCTCGAAGATCGGTGCGGGAAAGTCGCCGGGCGGCAGCCCGTTGAACACGATCGTCCCGCCACGGCGTGCCATGCCGATGGCCTGGCCGAACGCTGACGGGTGCACGGCCGTGACCAGGACGCCATGGCAACCTCCGGTTTCGCGCTGGATGACTTCCACCGGGTCCTCGTGCAGGGCGTTGACCGTCAGTTCGGCGCCGTGGGCCTTCGCCAGGGCGAGCTTGTCGTCGGCGATGTCCACCGCCGCAACCCGGAGGCCCATGGCCACCGCGTACTGGACGGCGATGTGGCCCAGGCCGCCGATGCCGGAGATGGTGACCCACTGGCCGGGCTTGGCCTCGGTCATCTTCAGGCCCTTGTAGACGGTGACGCCGGCGCACAGCACCGGCGCCACCTCGACGGGGTCGGATCCCGCCGGTATGCGGGCGGCGAACCGCGAGTCCACCAGCATGTACTCGCCGAATGAGCCGTCCACGCTGTAGCCGGCGTTCTTCTGCACTTCGCAGAGCGTCTCCCAGCCGGTGCGGCAGTACTGGCAGTCGCCGCAGGCGGACCAGAGCCAGGCGTTGCCAACCAGGTCACCGACGGCCAGGTCCGTGACGCCCTCGCCGAGGGCCACCACTTCTCCCACGCCCTCGTGGCCGGGGATGAAGGGCGGTGAGGGCTTGACGGGCCAGTCACCTTCTGCTGCGTGGAGGTCGGTGTGGCAGACGCCGGTGGTCAGGACCTTGACCAGGGCCTGTCCCGGACCGGGGGTGGGAATCTCGAGGTCCTGGACCTGGAGGTCCTTGCCGAACTCGGTTACTACTGCTGCTTGCATTCTCGTCGTCATTGGCGAAATCCTTGCGTCGTTGTAGCTGGGTTGGAGCGGGGGTGCAGCGGCGGCTCCTAGAAGAAGCCGAGCTTGTTTTCGTTGTAGCTGACCAGCAGGTTCTTGGTCTGCTGGTAGTGGTCCAGCATCATGGAGTGGTTCTCACGCCCGATGCCTGAGGACTTGTAGCCGCCAAACGCGGCCCCGGCCGGGTAGGCGTGGTAGTTGTTCACCCAGACACGGCCGGCCTGGATTTCCCGGCCCGCCCGGTACGCGACGTTGCCGTTGCGCGACCAGACTCCGGCGCCGAGGCCGTACAGGGTGTCGTTGGCAAGGCCCATGGCGTCGTTGTAGTCACTGAACTTCGTCACGGCGACCACCGGGCCAAAGATCTCCTCCTGGAAGATCCGCATCTTGTTGTGGCCCTCGAAGACCGTGGGCTGGACGTAGAAGCCACCGGCGAGGTCGCCGGGCAGTTCGGCGCGGGCGCCGCCGGTCAGGACCTTGGCGCCTTCCTGCTTTCCGATGTCAATGTAGGACAGGATCTTCTCGAGCTGGTCGTTGGATGCCTGGGCGCCCACCTGCGTCTCGGTGTCCAGCGGGTTGCCCTGCACCATCTTCTCCACCCGGGCAACGGCGTCGGCCATGAAGGACTCGTAGATGTCTTCCTGGACCAGGGCGCGGGACGGGCAGGTGCACACCTCGCCCTGGTTGAAGGCGAACAGCGCGAAGCCTTCCTGTGCCTTGTCGTAGAAGGCGTCGTTTTCCTGGGCGACGTCGTTGAAGAAGATGTTGGGGCTCTTGCCGCCGAGTTCAAGGGTGACAGGAATCAGGTTCTGGCTGGCGTACTGGCTGATCAGCCGGCCCGTGGTGGTCTCGCCCGTGAAGGCGATCTTGCGAATGCGGGGGCTGGACGCGAGCGGCTTTCCGGCCTCGACGCCGAAACCGTTGACCACGTTCAGGACGCCGGCGGGGAGCAGGTCGCCGATGAGCTCCATCAGGACCAGGATGGACGACGGCGTCTGCTCGGCAGGCTTGAGCACCACGGCGTTGCCGGCGGCGAGCGCGGGAGCGAGCTTCCAGACGGCCATCAGGATGGGGAAGTTCCAGGGGATGATCTGGCCGACGACGCCGAGCGGCTCGTGGTAGTGGTAGGCGGTGGTGTCGTCGTCGAGCTGCGAGAGCCGGCCCTCCTGGGCGCGGACGGCGGAGGCGAAGTAGCGGAAGTGGTCCGCGGCCAGGGGCATGTCGGCGTTGAGGGTTTCGCGGATGGGCTTGCCGTTGTCCCAGGACTCGGCGACGGCCAGCATTTCCAGGTTCTCGTCGATCCGGTCAGCGATCTTGTTCAGGATCGCGGCGCGCTCGGCCACGGAGGTTGTGCCCCAGGACGGTGCAACCTTGTGCGCGGCGTCGAGTGCCAGTTCAATGTCCTCGGCTGTTCCGCGGGCCACCTCGCAGAAGACCTTGCCCGTGACGGGGGTGACGTTTTCGAAGTACTGGCCCCTGACGGGGGCCACCCACTCGCCGCCGATCCAGTTCTCGTAGCGGTCCTTGAAGGTGACCTTCGAACCCTCGGTACCGGGCTGGGCGTAAACAGTCATTGCTAGCTCCTTTGCTGTGCATGGGGCGGAGGCCGGGTCATGGCGTCCGCCGTTGCACTCAGCGTAGGAGGGCAAAGGTTGCAGTCAGGTTGCACCGGAGTGGTCCAGCTCACAGAAAGGTCGCCGGATGGAACGACGGCGGCAGGGGCCTAGGCGCTGAGTTCGGCTTCCAGCCGCTCGAGGTCGGCGACGACGGCGGCACGCTTGGGCGAGCGGGCAGGCAGCAGTTTCAGGGCGGCACGGCGGACCCCGACGTCGTCCCTCGCCTCCGGCAGCTCCGCGTACCTGAGCAGCGTTTCGGCGCTGCCGTCGGTGAGGACGGCTTCCCGCATCAGGGATGAGACCCTGTCCCGAAGGTCGATGATGCCGGGCGCCTCGGACTTGGGCAGTACGGCGCCGCGGTAGATCTCGAGCGCGATCCGGTGGGCGCCGCGCTGAAGGCAGTTCAGGACCTGGCCGCTGTCCGGCACAAGGTCCATGCTGAGCTTGTACGGCCGGGACTCCGGCACGGCGGCAGGGTTGAGCTGCTGCAGGACCTTGCGCAGCCTGACCATTTCGGCGCGCAGGGTCATGGTGGAGCCGTCGCCCGGGTACAGGAGGACGCTGAGTTCCTCGGCGCTCAGTCCTTCAGGGTGCGAGCTCAGCAGGGCGAGGATTTCGCTGTGCCGGGCGGACAGCACCACGGTTTTGCCTTCGATGCTGAGGAGGGCCTGGTCGCGGCCCAGCAGCTGGAGGCTGTTGCGGTACAGGCTGCCTTCCTTCGCCCCTGCCCCCGGTGACCGGGAAGCGCTGCCCTGGCTCCGCCGTCGTGCGGGCCTGCTGGCCAGCGACGCCGCCAGCTGCAGCCGTTCAACCCGCAGCTGCGCCTGCGCGGCGGCCACGGTCGCCTCGACGAGCGACAACGTGTGGGGTGCTACCGCCGTGGCCGTACCCGTAATGTCCACCACGCCCAGGACGGCTCCGGAATCCGGATCGTGGAAGGGAACAGCGGTGCAGCTCCACGGGTGGACCGTCCGCTGGTAGTGCTCGGCACCGGAAATCTGGATGCCCCGGCCCAGGGCCAGCGCGGTTCCGGGCGCGCTGGTGCCAACGGTGGCTTCGGACCAGTCGGCGCCCGGGACGAACATCATGCCCTCGGCCCGGCGCTGCAGCGCGGGGTCCCCGTCAACCCACAGCAGCCTGCCCACTTCGTCGCCCACCGCCACCAGCAGGCCGCTGTCATGGCTGGGCTGCACCAGGAGTTTGTTGATCACCGGCATGATGGCGGCCAGGGGGTGCTGCCTGCGGTAGTCGTCCAGTTCGTCCAGGTCCATGGCCAGCGGGGCCGCCGGATTGTCCGGGTTCGCCTTGAAACCTGCCGACCGCTGCCAGGATTCGCGGATCAGGGCACGCAGGCCCGGCAACTCAGGCGCATCGGCGAACGTACCGCCGTCGAGCTGCTCATGCGCGGCCAGGGCGTGGAGCTGCAGCGACTCGCCGGCGCCGGGCTGGGTGAGGTTCGTCATCGAACTCCTGGTTGCGCAATCCGTCTGCAAGGGGGCACGGCCGCAGGCTGCCGGCCAAGGGGTGGTGGCCATTGTAGCGCGGCCCCTCTCCCCCACCTAGCCTCGGAGCCGGGAACGCGGGGTGGGTCAGCCGCGGGAGATGCGGATCATCTCCTCGCGGGGCACCACCTTGATGCGTTCGCGGACCACGTGGTCCAGGCCCTCCGGACCGGTCCAGGCCGCACCAAGCCCTGCCTCGTGGGCGTCCAGCCTGTTCCAGCCCTCCCACGTGGTGTATTCGATGCCACGCTCTTCCAGCAGGTCGATGATGGCCTGGGGGTCGGGGTTCTGGGCCGGCGGCAGGGTAAGCCTGTCCTCGAGCAGGAAGCCGATGGTCTCCAGGGCGTCGCCCTTGGTGTGGCCGATCAGGCCCACCGGTCCGCGCTTGATCCAGCCGGTGGCGTAGATGCCCGGCACCGGGTTGCCCGCGGCGTCGAGCACGCGGCCGCCTTCGTTGGGGATGACGCCACGTTTGGCGTCGTACTCAAGTTCGTCCAGGGCGGACCCGTGGTAGCCGATGGCCCGGTAGACCGCCTGGACGGGGTATTCGATGTACTCCCCGGTGCCTTTCACGTTGCCGGTGCCGTCGAGCTGCATGCGCTCGAACTTGATGCCGCCCACTTTGCCCGTGCCGCCTTCGCCGAGTATTTCAACCGGGCTGTGCAGGAAGTGCAGGTGCAGCCGCCGGGACGAGGGGTTCTCCGACTCGGTGTGTTCCTCCACCAGCCAGTTGGTGAGGGTGTTCACCATGGTCTTGATCTGGTTGTTGCTGCGGATGGCTTCATCGGAGGCTTCGTCGAATTCGAAGTCTTCGGGGTAGAGCACAATGTCCACGTCGTTCATGTGGCTCAGTTCGCGGAGCTCCAGCGGCGTGAACTTCACCTGGGCAGGGCCGCGCCGGCCGAACACGTGCACGTCCGTGACCGGGGAAGACTTCAGGCCGGCGTACACGTTGTCCGGGATCTCGGTGCTCAGCAGCTCTTCGGGGTGCTTGACCAGCATCCGCGCCACGTCCAGGGCCACGTTGCCGTTGCCGATCACGGCGATTTCCCTGGCGTCCAGCGGCCATTCGCGGGGCACGTCCGGGTGGCCGTCGTACCAGGAGACGAAGTCCGCGCCGCCGAACGAGCCCTGAAGGTCGATGCCGGGGATGTCCAGGTCCGCGTCCTTGACGGCCCCGGTGGAGAAGATCACGGCGTCGTAGAAGGCGCGGAAGTCGTGGAGGGTGAGGTCACGGCCGTAGGTCACGTTGCCGAGGAACCGGATGTCGCCGCGGTCCAGGACCTTGTGCAGGGCATTGACGATGCCCTTGATGCGGGGGTGGTCCGGGGCCACGCCGTAACGGATCAGGCCGTACGGCGCCGGGTGGGCCTCGAAGAGGTCGATGCTGACCTCGAAGTCGCCGTCCTTGACCCCGCTGGACTTGGTCAGGATGTCCGCAGCGTAGACGCCCGCCGGTCCCGCGCCCACAATGGCAACGCGGAGGGGACGGGAAGAGGTGGTTTCGCTGTGGTTGGACACCGGAAGCCCTTCTGAACTGATCATCTGATGCATGACGTCGCGCCGAACAGGTAGCGCACAGTCCCCTATTCTAGGCCTCAGCCGCTTTTCGCCAGCGGAACCACGTCCCCTTCCCGGTACAGCAGCGCCCGGAGCTCGGCCTCGGCGGAGTCCGGGCGTTTGGGGTCCATGGTTTCGCCCTCGTGGTAATGGTCCAGCACGCGCGGGTCCACGTAGCTCTTGCGGGCGATGGACGGGGTGTTGCCCAGCACCTCGGACGCGTCAATCATGGCCCGGCTGATGGCGCGTTTGCGCGTGGCGGCCGTCCGCTGCGGGCCGGTCCGGGCCAGGCTGGCAGCGGCAGCCGCGGTTCCGCGCAGGGTCCGGAAGTCCTTGGCGGTGAAGTCCGAGCCGGTCCGCTCCTTCACGTAGGCGTTGATGTCCGCGCTGGTGACGGGACGCCAGCGCCGGCCCTCCTTGTATGCCAGGAGCCTGGCGTTCCCGCCGCGGCGCTTGAGCAGGCGCAGCAGGGCGGCGAGGTCGGCGTCGCGGATTTCCGATTCCCAGTCCTTGCCGCTCTTGGCCGGGAAACTCAGGTGGACCCGATCCTTGCGCACCTGCACATGGGCACACAGCAGGGTGGCGAGCCCGTGGCTGCCGTTCTCGTTCGTGTACCGTTCGGACCCCACCCGCAGGGACCCGCTGTCCAGCATCCTGAAAGCGCCGGCGAGGACGCGCTCGCGCGGGAACCCCTCCCCGCGCAGGTCCATGGTGACCCGGCGCCGGGCAGCGGGCAGGGACTCGGCCAACTGCAGGGCGCGGTCGAACTTGACCCGGTCCTTCCGTTCCCGCCATTCCGGATGGTAGATGTACTGGCGCCGGCCCACGGCGTCCAGCCCGGTGGCCTGGATGTGCCCGTTTTCAAACGGGGCAATCCAGACGTCGGTCCAGGCCGGCGGGATGCCAATGCTCTCCAGCCGGTCCCGGACAGGGCCGGGCGGCAGTGTTGAACCGTCGAGGTCCCGGTAGCTGAAGCCCTTGCCGGCGGCGACACGGCGGTAGCCCCGGCCTGAGGCGTTGCTGCGGCGGAGCCTCACAGGGCCGTGCCCGGCCGCTTCGCGAATGTCATGAAAGCAAGCCTACTGACTATTTCCCGGATTGCATGTCCTGCCTGCTGGAATACCTGCCAATGAGGTGGTGTTATGGGTTTCGTGCCCTCTCCCGACGGATCGTCCTCCCCCAGCGCCCCGGCTCCCGCGGCTGCCGCCGGCCCTCCTTCCCCGGCAGCGGGCCCCAAGGCAATGGGTCCCAAGGCAGTGGACAAGGAGACGACGGCGGGAGTCCTCTTTGGCATCGCCGCCTACGGGCTGTGGGGGCTGCTCCCGCTGTACTTCTTTGTGCTCATGCCGGCCGGCGCCGTCGAGATCGTGGCCAACCGGGTGGTGTGGTCGCTGCTGTTCTGCGCCCTCCTCATCACGGTGACCCGCGCCTGGTCCGCCCTGGCCCAAGCCCTTCGGAACCGCGCCGTGTTCGGTTCCCTGGCCCTGGCCGCATTGCTGATCGCCGTCAACTGGCTCACCTACACCTATGGAGTCACCACCGGGCAGGCTGTTGAGGCGTCCCTGGGCTACTTCATCAACCCGCTGGTGTCCGTGCTGCTTGGCGTGTTTGTCCTGAAGGAGAAGCTGCGGCCGCTGCAGTGGGCCGCCGTCGGCATCGGGTTTGTGGCGGTGGGCGTCCTGACCTATTCCTACGGCAAGCTCCCGTGGATCGCCCTGACCCTGGCGTTCAGCTTTGGCCTGTACGGGTTCGTCAAGAAACGGGTGGGTCCACGGGTGGACGCCGTCACGAGCCTCAGCGTGGAAACCATGGTGCTGGCCCCCTTTGCAGCGGCCACCATGATCTTCCTGGCCGCCACCGGAACCGACACGCTCACCACGCAGGGTCCCGGCCATTTCTGGCTCCTGGTGGCGTCCGGGGTGATCACCGCGGTTCCGCTGCTGTTCTTCGGCGCTTCCGCCCGCAGGCTTCCCATGACCACCATCGGCCTGCTCCAGTACTGCGCTCCCGTCCTGCAGTTCATCATTGCCCTCGTGGTGTTCAGGGAAGCGATGACCGTGGACCGCTGGATCGGGTTCGGCGTGGTATGGCTGGCCCTGGCCGTCCTCACCGCGGACATGCTGGGGACGGCACGCAGGAACTCGGTGGCCAAACGCGCAAAGCGGGGCACATGACATCTCCTGCCGCGGGAAACACCAGGCGTACCCGCATCCGGATCGCCGTCGCCGCGCTCCTCGCGCTTGCAGTCCTTGCGGCGCTGGTGCTGATCACCAACCTCCCGTCCGGGGACCAGCCGCCCGGACCTGCCAGCCCTGAACCTTCTCCGCCCACCACATCGGCACCGGCCCCGGCGGCCGGGGGACCCACCGTGGAGACGTCCAGCTTTTCGGGGTCAGGAGACGTGGCGGATGACGCGGCCATCTGGGTGGACCCCGCCAATCCGGCCAACAGCGTGGTAATCGCGGACAACAAGGCAGACACTGGCGGGGGAATCGGCGTCTTTGGGATGGACGGCAAACTGATCCACTTCCGTCCGGACGGAAAGATCGGCAACGTCGACCTGAGGACAGGGTTCCCGCTGTCCGGGGAATCGGCCGTGCTGGTGGGCGGGAACAACCGGACGGATGACACCCTGGCCCTGTGGACCCTGGACCCAAAGACCCGGGAGCTCACACCCGTTGCGGCGGGCAGCATCAGGACGTTCGCGCCCAACTACGGCTTCTGCATGTACCGCAGCAGCACCAGCGGCAAGTTCTACGCCTTTGTCACCCCGAACGAGGAAGGGCCCATCCAACAGTTCGAGTTGGTTGACGACGGCGAAAGCCGGGTGGAGGCGGAGCTCGTCAGGGAGCTCCCGGTCAGCAGCATCACGGAAAGCTGCGTGGCGGACGACGAGCTGGGGCACCTCTACATCGCGCAGGAGGACGTCGGTGTGTGGAAGTACAGCGCCGAACCCGACGCCGGCAAGGAACGGACCGCCGTGGACAAAACCGGCGCAGGGCGGCTCGTGGCAGACGTGGAGGGGCTGGGCATCAGCTACGGCCCCGGCGGATCAGGGCACCTTTTCGTGTCCAGCCAGGGCGACTCCACCATTGCCATCTATGAGCGGTCCGGCAGCAACGCTTTTGTCAGGAAGTTCAGTGTGGGCGGAAACGGGGATATCGACGGCGTGTCCGGAACCGACGGCCTGGACGTGACGGCACTGGACGCCGGGCCGCAGTTCGAAGAGGGACTTCTGGTGGTCCACGACGAAGAGAACAGCGGCGGGACAACGTCCAACCTGAAGTACATTCCGCTGGCCTCCATCCTTCGCTGATCCGGACCGCCCCGGCAGGGGTTCCCCGGGCATCCCCTGCCGAAGCAGGAAAGCCCCAGGTCCCGGGAAGCATGCGCTCCGGGGCCTGGGGCTGCGTGCGCCCTCGCGGGGTGTTGGTTATAGGTAGGTGTTACGCGTTGGCCCGGATGGCGGCGGCGAGGACGTCCAGGCCGTCGTTGAGCAGCTCATCGGTGATGACCAGCGGCGGCAGCAGACGGATCACGTTGCCGTAGGTTCCGCAGGTCAGGATGATGACGCCTTCCTTGAGGCAGGCAGCGGCAACGGCCTTGGTCAGTTCCGGGTTGGGGTCTTTGGAGCCGGCCTGGACCAGTTCAATGGCCAGCATGGCGCCGCGGCCGCGGATGTCACCGATGACGGCAGTCCCGGCGGCGGCGAGCTCGGACTGGAGCTCGCGGAGCCGGCCGGTGGCGAGTTCCTCGATGTGGCGGGCACGCCCGTTGAGGTTGTACTCCTCCATGGAGCCGATGGACGCAAGGGCAGCGGCGCAGGCAACCGGGTTGCCGCCGTAGGTGCCGCCCAGGCCGCCCGGGTGGACGGCGTCCAGCAGGTCTGCCCGGCCGGTGATGGCGGACAGCGGCATGCCGCCGGCGATGCCCTTGGCCATGGTCAGGATGTCCGGGACAACGCCTTCGTGGTTGACGGCGAACCATTCACCGGTGCGGCAGAAGCCGGACTGGACCTCGTCCGCGATGAAGACGATGCCCTTTTCCTTGGCCCACGCGGCCAGTGCCGGGAGGAAGCCCTCGGCCGGGACGATGAAGCCGCCCTCGCCCTGGATGGGTTCGATGATGATCGCGGCAACCTGGTCCCCGCCGATCTGCTTTTCGATCATGGTGATGGCGCGCTTGGCGGCCTCGGCACCGGTGATCTCCGGGTTTTCCTCGCGGTAGGGGTAGCTCATGGGCATGCGGTAGACCTCGGGCGCGAACGGGCCGAAGTTGGTCTTGTACGGCATGGCCTTGGCGGTGAGCGCCATGGTGAGGTTGGTCCGGCCGTGGTAGGCGTGGTCGAAAGCCACGACGGCGTCGCGTCCGGTGGCGAGGCGGGCCACCTTGACGGCGTTCTCCACGGCCTCGGCGCCGGAGTTGAAGAGGACGGTGCGCTTCTCGTGGCTGCCCGGGGTGAGGCGGTTCAGCTGTTCGGCCACTGCCACGTAGCCCTCGTAGGGGGTCACCATGAAGCAGGTGTGGGTGAAGTGCTCCACGGCTTCCTTGACGGCCCCGACGACGGCGGGATCGGACGCGCCGACGCTCGTCACGGCGATGCCCGAGCCGAGGTCGATGAAGGAGTTGCCGTCGACGTCGTGGATGATCCCGCCGTCGGCGTCGGCAACGTAGACGGGGACGCTGGAGGCGACGCCGGCGGCGACGACTGCCTTGCGGCGTTCCGTCAGCGCCACGGACTTGGGGCCGGGGAAGTCAGCCTGGACCCGGCGCTTCTGCTCCAGGCGGAAGGTGATGTCTGATGCTGTGGTGGTCATGGGGAGGCCTTTCTTTGAAGCCTGGGATTTGGTGCGGTCGAAATGGAAGGCGCGGTTACGCGTCGAGGGCGGACATGACGTGCTTGATGCGCGTGTAGTCCTCCACGCCGTACATGGAGAGGTCCTTGCCGTAGCCGGACTGCTTGAAACCGCCATGGGGCATCTCGGCTGTAAGGAGGATGTGGGTGTTGATCCAGACGGCACCGAAATCGAGGTCCCGGCTGAGCCGCATGGCCGTGCCGTGGTTGCTGGTCCAGACGCTCGAGGCCAGGGCGTAGTCAACGTCGTTCGCCAGCTCAACGGCCTCTTCCTCGGTGCTGAACTTCTGCACCGTGATGACGGGTCCAAAGGTTTCCTTCTGGACAATGTCGTCGGTCTGTTTGGCACCGGTGACGATGGTGGGTTCGAAGAAGTAGCCCTTCTCCCCCGCCCGGTGGCCGCCAGTGACAATCTTGCAGTTCTCCGGCAGGTTTTCCACCACGGAGCTGACGGCATTGAAGTGGTTGATGTTGTTGAGCGGGCCGAAGTAGTTGTCCTCGTCGTTCTGCGAGCCCGTGTGCAGGGTCCTGGTGTGCTCCACCATGGCCGCCACGACGTCGTCGTGCACGGAATCCTCCACCAGCACCCGCGTGATGGCCGTGCAGTCCTGCCCGGCGTTGAAGAACGCGAATTCGGCAATCGCCGCCGCGCTCTTCTTGATGTCGGCGTCCTTGAACACTATGGCGGGAGCCTTGCCGCCAAGCTCCAGGTGCGCACGCTTGAGGCCCTTGGCCGCACCCGAGGCCACCGCAATGCCGGCACGGACGGAGCCGGTGATGGACACCAGGCCGGGGACCTTGTGGTCAACCATCATGGCGCCGGTCTCGCCGGTGCCCAGCACCACGTTCAGGACGCCGGCCGGGAAGATCTCACCGGCCAGGCGGGCCAGGACCAGGGTGGATTCAGGCGTGGTGTCCGAGGGCTTCAGCACCACGGTGTTGCCGGCCGCCAGTGCGGGACCGATCTTCCAGATGGCCATCAGGAACGGGTAGTTCCAGGGTGCCACCTGCGCCACGACGCCAATGGGCTCGCGGCGGACGTAGGAGGTGTGGCCCTCGAAGTATTCACCGGCGGACTTGCCCTCGAGGATGCGCGCCGCGCCGGCAAAGAAGCGGAGCTGGTCGGCGCCGGCGGCCACTTCCTCCGAGGCGATCAGCGAACGCACCTGGCCAGTGTTGCGGTGCTGGGCTTCCACGAGTTCATCGCTGTTGGCCTCGACGGCGTCGGCGAGCTTGAGGAGCATGAGCTGGCGCTGGCCCGGGGTGGCGTGCTTCCAGGTTGTGAAGGCGTCCTTGGCCGCGGTCATGGCAGCGTCCACATCGGCCTGCACCGAGACGGGCGACTGCGCCACGACCTCGCCGTTGGTGGGGTTCACGATGTCCAGCAGGGCAGTGCCGGCAGGAGTGACGAACTTCCCGTTGATGAAGTTCTGCAAGGTTTGGACCACGGTGTGCAACCTCTTTCGTAGGGGCCGTCCGCGCCCGGGCGGAATTCAGGGCGGAGGGATGGAACTGCCTAGAGCCTATGCCAGCGCCCCTGCGCAGTGAATAGCCACCTGCACACCCTTCCTGAACCTGTTTAGTGCGGTTGCCCAGCGCCCCTTTATCCTTGATCCATGGCCATTTCCCTTGCCGCCCTCCTGGGTGTGAACTCCCTGAAGCTGACCAAAGCCGGGCTCGCGGAAACCACCTGGCACCAGGACATCAACTGGGTGGCAGTGACCGAGCTGGAGGATCCGCACCGCTTCATCAACGGCGGTGAACTCATCCTCACCACCGGCCTGCGCCTGCGGTCCGCCCCGGAACAGCGGCGCTTTGTCCGGCAGGTGCAGCGGGCCGGGGCGGTGGGCATTGGCTTCGGCGTAGGGCTCTCTCACGAGGCAGTCCCCCCGGCCCTGCTGGCGGAAGCCAACCGCTGGGGACTGCCCGTGGTGGAGGTCCCCTACGAGACGCCCTTCATCGCCATCGGCAAGCTGGTGGCCGATGCCCAGTCCGCAGACCACTACGCGAAGCTTGAACGGCTGATCGCCGGGCACCAGGTGCTGGCACGGGCACTGCTCACCGGCGGCGGGCTCTCCGAGCTGCTCAAGCACCTGGGCGGCATGCTGCGCACCGACGTTGCCCTGACCCAGTTCACGGCCCAGCTCTACAACAGCAGCAGCGAACCTCCCTCGGCGGACACCTGGTCCTCCTACCCCGTCCCCACCGGCCGGCGGGACGCCTGTACTTTGTGGGTCCGCCAGCCCTTCGAGGATTCAGGCATCATAGGCTACGCCCAAAACCTGATCAGCGTGGAGCTGAACAACATGGTCAAGCAGCGCCAGGCCCAGCGGGCATTGTGCGGCCAGGTCCTCGAGGACGTGATCCACGGGGCCCTGGAAACCAGCGAAGCCCAGCGGCGCCTGGCGGGCGTGGGCGTGAACAGCACCCGCAAGAACGTGGTGCTGCTGGCCGTGTCCGCCGCACACAACAAAGCGCTGGTGAGCACCTCCGTGCCGCGCGAACTGGAGAACGCCGTGGCCGCCGTCGTGGGCAAGGACCTGGTGCTGGTGATTAATGACGACGGCGGCGGCGCACCTGCGCTGGCCCGCAAGCTGAGTGACCACCTCGCCGAGGCGGGCCTCCATGCGACCATCGGGATCGGCGGGGCGTACACCAAGCCGAACGGCCTGCGCTGGAGCTACTTCGAGGCCCGGGATGCCGCCAGCCACGGTTTGCCCGTCAACGAACCGGAGCGGCTGAGCCTCACGTCGCTGCTGCTGGCCAGCGAGGACGTGCCGCTGGCTGACATGGCCAACGAGTCCCTGAACCCGTTGCGGACCTTCGATGCCACGCACGGTTCGGAACTGATGACCACCTTGGAGAGCTACCTCAACAACAACGGCTCCGTGGCCGCGGTGGCGGAGGAGCTCACGCTGCACCGGAACACGGTCCGCTACCGGCTGGCGCAGATCACCGAGCTGACCGGGTACGACCCCGCCGTCACCACGGACCGGGTCCAGCTCTGGCTGGCCCTGGCCGTGGCCCGGCTGGGCGCACGGCAGCTCAAGTAGCCGGCCCTGGCATCAAAGGACGCCGCGGCGCAGCAGCTCGCGGGATTTCCTGCGGGCTTTCCGGTACTTGGCTTCGGCGTCCTTCATCAGTTCGTCCTGCCGGTTCTCCAGCTCAGCGAAGACCGCGGCCGCCGCTGTCTGCTCCTGGCGCGAGCCCACGGTGATCAGCAGGTCGCGGGCTATCACGGCGTCATGGAAGTCGCCCAGGATCTTCTGCTGCCGTTGCGCCGCCTTGGCCACTTTGCGGGCGCGCTTGCCGCGCACCAGGGCTGCCGTTTCCGCCACATGCCGGAGCCGCTTGGCATTCTTGCGTACCTGGTGGAGGGCGTTTTCGTGGTCCGTCCCACGCCTGGCACGCGTTGCCGCCTTGTGCGAGCGCCGCAGCCGCCTGGCGGACTTGTCCACTGCTTTCGCGGACTCCCGGCGGCCCCGCGCCACGGCCTCCGGCCGGACCGGTGGGGCGTCCCGGAAGGCCTCGAGGTCGCCCAGGAGCCGGAAGTAGCGGTCCGAACGCAGCGCCTCCTGGAGCTGCCGGTACCCGTCGTCGAACGCGCCGCCCACCTTGCGCTCCACCCGGTCACTGGCGGCGGCAACCCCCTGGGACGGCGGCAGTTCACCCAGGTGCCCGCGGAGCCTGTCCAGCAGGACCTCGGCGTCCCGCGGGCCGCCCAGCACCTGGCCCAGCCACTTCAGTTCGTCCCGCACATGCCGCACCGGGCGGGCGGAGTAGAGCTTGCGGTAGGCCGCGAGCGCGGAACGGATCCGCCGGACCGCTGACCGCATATTGTGCACGGACTCGGGTTCCTCCAGCCGAACCCCCGGATCCTGGGCCAGGATTTCCTGGATCTGCGCGGCGACATACACGGTGACGACGGCGGCCGCTGGCGCTTTCCTGCCGGCAGCAAGGTCCGGGGTGCTTCCGTCCTGGGTGCTTCCGTCGTGAACGCTTCGGCCGCCCGCTTCGCCGCCGAGGGCGCGGGCCAGCTTCGAGGCGTGGCCCGCGGGGCGTGCGCCGGCCTGCACCAGCAGTTCCTCAGCCGGGGCAAAGAGCTCGGGCCCGCCGTGGACAAGTTCCAGTTCCCACTCGCGCCACTGCTGCTGCCCGCCGGGCCCTGCGCCTTCTCCTTGTCCCGGGTGCAGGCGCTCCGCCGTCACGCGGTCATCGGCCAGGTCCGCCAGGTGCACGCCGTCCCCGCCGTAAAGGGCGTGGGTGGTGCGCCTGGTCTCGAGCCGGACCACCGGCGCCACGGCCGCTCCGCGGAGGTACGCCTGGATGTGGACCAGCAGGCTGTCCGGCACCACGCCGGGCTGTCCCAGCGGGGCGTGCAGTTCCCGCCGCTGCTGGGGTTCTGTTGCGGTCCCGCCGGATTCCAGCGGCGGCAGCTTCAAGTGCCAGCCTGCGTCGGATCCGCCCGTGCGGCGGCGAAGGGTGATCCGGCGGGACGCGAGGATGTGCCGGGCGGTATCGAAGTAGACGGCTTCCAGGACGGCGGTGTGGGGTGCCCCCGCCCTGGCCACGCCGGGAAGGCTGTCCAGCGCGGGCACGGCGGCGTCGTCGTCGACGTCGTACTTCTTTTCGATCTCAAGTCCCTGCGAAGCCTTCACAAGCTGTCCCTTCCGCATCCGCGCACGGGTCCGGACCATGGCGTCCGGGCTCCCGCTGGCAGTCTATTGCCCTCCGCCGCGAAGCCGGGAGAGCTTGGCCACAGAACCGCAAACATCAAACGTCTAACCTTTAGACTTGTGGGATGTCCGCCCCGCACCCTCCCGCCGCCCAAGCGCCGCCGGCCCCTGCTCCGGCCGCCGCAGCCCCCGTCCCCACCCCGGCGCCGACAACGGGAACGGCGACCGGAATCGCAACGGCAACGGGCCAGGCCAAGCCCCGGTCCGCCGTCGTGTTCGGTGTCATTGCGCTGGTGCTCATCGGACTGAACCTGCGGGCGGGCATCACCGGAGCATCGGCACTGCTGCACAACCTGCAGTCGGTGCTGGGTTACGGCACGCTGGTGGCTGCCATCATCCCGTCCATTCCAACGCTGTGCTTCGCGCTTGCCGGGGCAGGCACGTCCTGGCTGACGGGCCGGCTGGGTGTGGAGAAGGCGATCCTGGTGGCCCTGGCCATGCTGGCAGGCGGACTGCTCCTGCGCGGCATTCCCGCCACCGGCATGCTGGTGGCCGGCAGCGTGCTGGGCATGTCCGGCCTGGCCGTCTGCAACGTTGCCATGCCCTCCTTCATCCGGGAACACTTTGCCCACCGGACGTCCCTGATGACCGCCGTCTACACGGTGACCATGACCACGGGCGCCACAGTCACCGCCGTCGCGGTGGTGCCGCTGGCGCAGGCACTCGGCTCGCCCTCGGCCGCCGTCGGCGCCATTGGCATCACCGCCGTGGCGGCACTCCTGGGCTTCCTTCCCGTGGCCCTGCATGCGCACCGGCACAGTCCCCGGGCAACTGGGCGCCGGATCTCCCCCTGGCCGCTGCTGCGGACCCGCAAAGGGCTGCTCCTCACCGCGATCTTCACGCTCCAGGCCCTGCTCGCCTACGCCCTGCTGAGCTGGTTCCCGTACATGCTGACCACCATGGGCCTGAGCGCTGCGGACAGCGGACTCATGTTCGGGCTGATGCAGCTTGTCTCCGTCCCGGCGGGTATGGTGCTGATCGCCATCGGTTCCCGGCCGCGGATGCTGCGGCCCGCGTTCTACCTGGTCAGCATCACCATGGTGGCCGGGCTGGCATCGCTGCTAATCCTGCCGGTGGGGCTGGCCGCTGTTCCTGCCGCCCTGCTGGGGTTCGGCCTGGGCATCTTCCCGCTGGTGATGGTGATGATCAGCCGCAGCGGGGTGAGCACCGCCGAAACCACGGCACTGTCCACGCTGGCGCAGTCCACGGGCTACCTGCTGGCCACCCTGGGGCCGTTCGGCATGGGGCTGCTGCACAGTGCCACCGGCGGCTGGACCCTTCCCCTCCTGCTCCTCCTTGCCCTGGCGCTGGCCCAGATCGTGGTGGCGCACCTGATCACGGGCAAGGCCATGACCAACGCGGTTGGAAGGAAGTAGCAGCCATGGCACTGAGTCCTTCCGCCCGCCCCCCGCTCGCTGACGAGGTCACTGCCAAACTGCGCGCCATGGTGCAGTCCGGCGAATGGCCCCTTCACCAGCGCATCCCGTCCGAGCCTGAGCTGATGGCCGGCCTGGGGGTCTCGCGCGGCACCCTCCGCGAAGGCATCAAGGCCCTCGCCCACAGCGGGATGCTGGAGGTGCGGCGCGGCGACGGCACCTATGTCCGCGCCACCAGCGAACTGTCCGGCGCTGCCCGGCGCATGTACCAGGACCACACCGAGCAGCACATCCTTGAAGTCCGGCTGGGCCTGGACACCCAGGCTGCCCGACTGGCGGCCCGCCATGCAACGGCCGACGACGTCACGGCCCTGCGTGCCCTCCTCGCCGCCCGGGACCAGGCCTGGACGCGGGGAGACTACGAGGCGTGGGCGCGGGCGGACTGGGGGTTCCACGAACGGGTGGCGCAGGCCTCCGGCAATCCCCTGCTGCACGAGCTGTACCTCAGTTTCGGCAGCGCATTCCACCAGGACCTCCTCAAGCAGCAGCGGCGCCCCGGCTTCGACGGCCGCCCGCACGAGGGCCACGACCTCCTGGCGGATGCCATCGAAGCGCGCGACGAGGACGCCGCCGTCGCCACCGTTGACCGGAACCTGAACTCCTGCGCGGAGTGGCTGGCCGGATAGTGCGGCCATGAAGTTTCTTCAGGGCTTAATCGGTCAGTAGGCTTACTATCTGAAGAAGGTAGTCCTGCGCGCCCCCCATCACGGCGCTGCAGGCACCGCTGACGATGAGGAGTTTCCATGGCGCGATCATCACGCCTGACCAACCACCAGTTGGGCAAAGAGCCCGCGCAACCGGCAGGGACGGATTCACCCGGGACGGACTTGGCAGCGACGCCGCAGGCGCAGCGCCCGGCCACCAGGGTCCCCCGGGACATCAAGTCCCCCTCCCAGCTGTGGGGTGACGGCCTGGGCAGGGTGGGCATCCGTTCGGCCCAGCTACTGCTGATCCTCACCGTGGCGGTGGTCTCCATTTACGCCTTGATGCAGATCAAGCTCCTGGTGATTCCCATCCTGATAGCGCTGATCCTGGCCGCCGCGATCGGCCCGTTCGTGAACATGCTCCGCCGCCGGGGAATGCGCGGCGGACTGGCCACGGGCATCGCGTTCATCGGGCTTTTGCTGGTGCTGGGAGGCGTTGGCACGGTGATCTACTTCTCGGTCCGCAGCCAGTGGGGCGAACTGGCGCAGCAGGCGTCGTCGGGACTGGACGAGTTCGAACGGTTCCTGCTGACAGGCCCGATTCCCATCGACCAGCAGCAGCTTGCCGAGGCGCGGCAGGGAATCATCGACTTTGCCACCAGCAGCCAGGTGCGCTCCGGTGCCATCACCGGCCTGTCCATGGTCACGGAGTTCATTGCGGGCGCCAGCCTCATGGTCATCATCCTGTTCTTCTTCCTCAAGGACGGGGCCAAGATCTGGAACTTCTTCCTGCGCCCCTTCAATGGGGCCCGCGAAGCGAAGCTGCGCCGGGTGGGCAGCCGCACCCTTGAGGTCCTGGGCGGCTACGTCCGCGGCACCGCCATCGTGGCCCTGGTGGATACCGTTGCCATTGGCACGGCACTGCTGATCATGCAGGTGCCGCTGGCCTTCCCGCTGGCCATCATCGTTTTCCTCGGCGCCTTTATTCCGCTGGTGGGTGCAACGGTGGCGGGCATCCTCGCCGCCCTCGTGGCCCTGGTAGCCAACGGGCCCGTGGTGGCCCTGATCGTGGTGGCCGTGGTCATCGCGGTCAACCAGCTGGAGGGCGACCTCCTCCAGCCGGTGGTCATGGGCAAGTCGCTCCAGCTCCACGCCCTGGTAATCCTGATGGCCCTGACGGCCGGCACCATCCTGGCGGGTATCGTCGGCGCGGTCCTGTCCGTGCCGCTGGCGGCCGTCACCTGGGCCATCATCCAGGTGTGGACGGCCGAAGACCCGCACCTTGAAGACATGAACCCAGACCTCCCGCCGGCCGGCACGAAACCGATCTAACCCCCTAGCGCGGGGCACACGCACGACGACGGTCCGGCACTCGGGTGCCGGACCGTCGTCGTGCGTGTGTTGCTTCAGCTGCGGGACAGCCCTGCTGCGTCAGGAGCGGAGGCCCGCGAACACATTCTTGGGCCGCTGCATCTCGCCGTGCTTGGCGCCAAGGACGATCACGGCGCCTGCGAAGGCCGGGATGGCCCACTGGAGCATCTTCAGCTGCTGCTGGGCAGCCTTCAGTTCGTCAGAGGCGTCCGGCCGGGGTTCGGTGGCCCCCTGGGCGCCTTCGGCAGCGAGTTTCTCCACCTTCTTGCCCAGGATGCCGGAGTACAGGGTCACCGCGGCGCCCACCACGGTGACCGCGGTCTTGATGACGGTGTCCCTCGCCACGCCGTCCTGCTTGGCGATGCGGCCCTTGTTCTCCCAGGCGATGGCGAGGTCCGCCACCAGGTGCGAGGCAAATGCTGCCGTCTGGAACGGCGCCCACTTCATCCAGCCGGCGCTGGAGAGCCGCGTCCGCTCGGACGGGTCCTTCGCCTCGGCTGCCGCACCGTTCAAGCCGATGGCGCCCATGAGGGATCCGCCGAACCAGGCCGCTGCCGTGAGATCGTGAACTGAACGGGCAATAAGATTTCCTGCCATGGTGTGCATTCCTATCGTTGAGCTGCCTAAGGTGCCGCGCCTGCGGACTTCACTTGCCGTGTCCCATCAAGGTCATGGTCCGCCCATGGTAAGCACACTTACTAATGTTACGAAAGCCCGTCTTCCGCGGGCGGAACGCGTAATATCGTGGCCATGGGAAACACAGGGACGCTGTTCGGCTGGGCATTTGGTGATCCGGCGCGGGAACAAGAGGACGCATACGTAGGAAAACTGCAGGACGAGGCCTTGGCCAATGCCCGGGAAACCGCAAAGGCCAAAGGGGTTTCCGTCGTGGCTGACTCCCAGGTGTTTACGGTCCTCAGTGCCGATGACTCCCTCGTGGAACTGGACAACGCGCCGGGCAAGCTTGTGGTCCGCTGCACCGTGCACGTGGAGGGACCGGGTGCTGACAAGCTGCGTGCCGAAGGGCCAATGAACGGCTGACGGATGTCGGACGGGGAATCCACCATCAGCCAGGCCGCCGACGCCGTCGAGCAGGCCTCCAACCACCCCGCCCTGGACGTCCTGGCCCGGGCCGGCTTCGCCGTCATGGCCCTGCTGCACGTGATCATTGGCTTCATCGCCATCGCCGTAGCGTTTGGACAGCCCGGGGAAGCGGAGCCTACGGGCGCGATCGAGCAGCTGGCCGCGAACCCGTGGGGTCCGGCAGTGATGTGGTCCTGCGTGCTGGCATGCTTCGGCCTGGGGTTGTGGCAGGCGAGCGAGGCAACGCTGCGGGCACGCCCCCTGCCGCGGAAGGAGCGGCTGTCCAAGCTGATCTCCTCGGGCTTCCTGGCCATCGCCTACACCAGCGTGGGGCTCAGCTTCGCGGGCTTCGCCGTGGGGATGCGCGGGGACTCCGGCGAAAGCACCCGGGATTTCAGCGCCTCGTTGATGACCACACCGGTGGGGCTGTGGGCACTCGTGGCCCTGGGCCTGACAATCATTGGCATCGGGATCTACTTCGTGGTCAAGGGCGTCCGGCGCGGATTCAAGGAAGAGCTCTTCCACTTTGACGGCACCCGGCGCGGCAGGCTGATCGACACCCTTGGCGTTGCCGGCCACATCGCCAAGGGGGTAGCCCTGTTCCTCACCGGGCTGCTCTTCGTCATCGCCGCCGCCAAGCACAACGCCGAGGAGTCCACCGGGCTGGACGGCAGCCTCAAGGCTTTGCGGGACCACCCGTTCGGCCCGACCCTGCTGGTGGCCATCGGCGCCGGATTCATCGCTTACGGAATTTTCGCCCTGGTCCGGTCACGGTTCGGCCGAATGTAGTTCCGGCCGGATTCGGGGTACGAAGGAACCATGACGCACTCCGCAGCGCACGACCAAACCCCCGGCGGCCACAGTGCCGCACCGGGAGACGCCACCCCCGCCGTCACGGAGGCGGCCGGCCGCGCCTTCGCCGGCATGTTCCGGATGCTGAAGCTGGCCCGGCCGGACCGGCCCATCCACCCGCAGGGCATCGGCCTGGCAGGACACCTGGCCAGGACCGGCAGCACCGGGGCTACAAGCGGGCTGGAGTGGCTCGATACGCCCGGCGTTGACCCCGTCAGGGCCCGGTTTTCGCGATCCGTTGGGCTGCCCCAGCAGCTTCCGGACATCCTGGGCCTGGCCCTGCGCGTCACACCATCCCCGGACGGCATCACGGACGTACTCTTCGCCTCCACCGGCTGGCGGCTTCCGGGCAGGTTCCTGCTCCAGCCGAAACTGGACGTTGCCAGCGCCACCTTCACAACACTCATGCCGTACCGGGGCGGCAAAGGACCTGTGCTGCTGGGGCTGCGGACAAGCGGGCTGCCGGCCGGCCCACTGACAACCGGGGAATGGGTGCTGCACCTTTATTGGGCCAAACCCACGGGGTCCTGGCACGAATGCGGCGAACTCCGCCTGCGGGCAGAACCGGAACCGGCGGATACTCCCCTGCGCTTCAATCCCCTCGAGAACCAGCCGCCAGGAGCCCAGACCTACGCCTGGACCCGCCGCCTAAGGGAACACTCCTACCGGGCAGCGCAGCGGCCGGCACCTCCCGCCGTCGCACCTTCCGCCTCCGCATCATCCCCACCCGCAGGCCCTACGCCGGGCGGGACGAGCCTCGCCGCTACAGAAAGGAACACCATGTCCACCGTGTCCCAGCTGTTCAACTCCCCCGCCGCCGATGTGTGGAGGGTCATCGCCGACGGCTGGCTCTACTCCGGCTGGGTGGTGGGCACCTCCCGGATCCGTGCCGTGGACGACCGGTGGCCGGAAGCAGGATCACGCCTCCATCACTCCGTGGGCGGATGGCCGCTGGTGATCGACGACAGCTCCCAGGTGACCGCCGTCGAGCCGGGCCGCCGGCTGGAAGTGGTCGCCCGCGGCTGGCCCATGGGCGAGGCGAAGGTCGTCATTACGTTGGAGGACCGTGGCGGGCAATGCCAGGTCACCATCTCCGAGGACGCCGTCCGCGGTCCGGGCAAGATGGTGCCCAAGTTCCTGCGCGACCCCTTGATCGCTGTGCGGAACCGGGAAACCCTGCGGCGGCTCGAGCTGATGGCCGCGGGCGGCGCCGGGAAATAGCCCGGCAGGGTTAACGAAGCCCCAGTGTCAAAGTACACCCCAGGGTTTAAAGAACTCCGGGGCCCTGCATGCCGGTCCATCAGAGGACTGGCACGCAGGGCCCCGGGGTGGTGAGTCTGCCTAGACCTGCGCGGCCACGCCGTCGCGGGAGATGTTCACCATGTCCTCGCGCGGCACTACCTTGATGCGCTCACGCTTGACCTCAACGCCGTGCGAACCGCCGGCCTCGGTGGCGGCTGCGCCGAGGGCCAGTTCGTGGGCATCCAGCGCCAGCCAGCCTTCCCAGCTGGTGAACTGCACGCCGCGGGCGTCGAGGAGTTCCACCACGGCGTCGGCGTCGGGAACGCTGGCAACCGGCAGGTCTTCGCGGTCCTCCAGCAAGTAGGTGACCGTCTCCAGGGCGTCGCCCTTGGTGTGGCCGATCAGGCCCACGGGGCCGCGCTTGATCCAGCCGGTGGCGTAGATGCCCGGCACGTGGGTGCCGGCGGCGTCCAGGACGCGGCCGCCGTCGTTCGGGATGACACCCTTGGTGTGGTCGAACTCGATCTCCGGCAGGGCCGAACCGAAGTAGCCGATGGCGCGGTACACGGCCTGGACCGGGTAGTCCACGAACTCGCCGGTGCCGCGGGCGTTGCCCGTGCCATCCAGCTCAGTGCGCTCAAACCGCATGCCGGCCACCTTGCCCGGCGTCTCGGCGTCGTCATAGATCTCCACCGGGCTGTGCAGGAAGTGCAGGTGCAGGCGGCGGGAAGCCTTCAGCTCGGAGAGGTCCTCGGGCTGCTCGGCGATCCAGTTGGTGAGCGTGCCCACCATGGTCTTGGTCTGGTTGTTGCTCTGGATCTGGCGGTCCGATTCCTCGTCGAACTCGAAGTCCTCCGGGTACAGGATGATGTCCACGTCCTTGGAGTGGGACAGCTCGCGCAGCTCCAGCGGGGTGAACTTCACCTGGGCGGGGCCGCGGCGGCCGAAGACGTGCACGTCCGTGACCGGGGAAGCCTTCAGGCCGGCGTAGACGTTGTCCGGAATTTCGGAGACCAGCAGGTCGTCGGCGTGCTTGGAGAGGACACGGGCCACGTCCAGGGCCACGTTGCCGTTGCCGATCACGGCGATTTCCTTGGCGTCCAGCGGCCATTCGCGCGGGACGTCCGGGTGGCCGTCGTACCAGGAGACGAAGTCGGCGCCGCCGAAGGAGCCTTCCAGCTCGATGCCGGGGATGTTCAGGTCCGCGTCCTTGATGGCGCCGGTGGCGAAGATGACGGCGTCGTAGTGGGTGCGGAGGTCCTCGATGGTGAGGTCTGTGCCGTAGTCCACGTTGCCGAAGAACCGGATGTCGCCGCGGTCCAGGACCTTGTGCAGGGCATTGACGATGCCCTTGATGCGGGGGTGGTCCGGGGCCACGCCGTAGCGGATCAGGCCATAGGGTGCCGGGTAGCGGTCAAAGAGGTCGATGCTCACGGTCAGCTCGCCGCTCTTGACGGCTTCGCTCTTGGTGAGGATGTCGGCGGCGTAGACGCCTGCCGGGCCGGAGCCCACGACGGCGACGCGCAGCGGACGATCGGCAGAACCTACGGTGGTGCTTGATGACACGGCTGTGTTCCTTTTTCTTCGATCCGGCCCAACTAAGTAGCAGTTGATGTCGTTTTGAGGGCTCATAACGACATCTGCTGCTACCTAGTTGGGTGGTGGCTAGGTGGTGAGGACTCGGGGCTTGCTGGTACGGGGGCTGTTCGGGGTGGTGGTGCTGTAGTCAGCGGTTTTGAAGTGCGACGGCGCGAAGGGGCTCACGCGCACAACGTCGCCGATGACAATGACTGCGGGATTTGCGACGCCGGCGGCTTCCGCCTGGTCCGCAATGGAACCAAGCGTGCCAATGGTCACGCGCTGGTCCGGCAAATAGCCGTTTTCCACGATACCAACTGGCGTCCCCGCCGGCAGGCCGGCTTTGCCCAGGGCGGACGCGGATTCGCGCAGCTGGCCCACGCCCATCAGCAGGACGATGGTGTGGTCGGCCCGGGCGGGAACCTCGGAGAGCTCCTCGTGCCCGGTCACCACGCTGAAGCCCTTGGCGAGGCCCCGGTGCGTGACGGGTATTCCCGCGGCCGCCGGAACGGAGATTGCGGACGTGACACCGGAAACCACTTCGACCTCGACGCCGTGCTGCCGGCAGTACTCCGCCTCTTCGCCGCCGCGGCCCAGGACGTAGGGATCCCCGCCCTTCAGCCGGACCACGCGGTGACCTTTGAGGGCCTCCTCGACGAGGATGCGGTTGATGTCCATCTGCGGCACGGGATGGTGGCCGGGGGTCTTGCCCACCTCGATGACGCGGACGTCCGGGGCAAGTTCGTTGAGGAGTTCGCGGGGGCCAAGGCGGTCTGCCACCACCACGTCGGCCTGGCCGAGCAGGCGTCGGCCGCGTACGGTGATCAGCCCGGTGTCGCCGGGTCCGCCGCCCACCAGCGCCACGGAACCGCGGTGGGCCCGGCGGCGGCGCAGCGGAAGGTCGCCGGTTTCGAGTGCGGTGGCAACGGCGTCGCGGACGGCCATGGCGCGGCGCGGGTCTCCCCCGGCGTTCACGGCGATCTTGACGTCGTCCACTTCGGCAACAGCGGGAGTCCAGGCTGCAGACGCTTCGTGGTCGGAGGCGTTGACGCACCAGACGCGCTGCGCCTCGGCGTCGGCCGAGACCTGCGCGTCCACGGCGGAATCGCCGGTGGCCGTCTGGACGAACCACACGCCGTCGACGTCGGAGGGAAGGTAGGTGCGCGGCTCCCAGGTGAGGAGGCCGGCGTCGGCCAGTTCCCGGAGCGCAGCGGAGGCAACAGGCGCCACGACGGTGACCCGTGCACCGGCGTCGAGCAGCCCCTTGGCGCGGCGGGCTGCAACGGGGCCGCCGCCCACCACCAGCACGGGGCGCCCAAGGAGGCGCAGCGCCGTGGGGTAGATATCCTGAATTGCCATGAATCAACGGTAGGGCGGCCTCACATGTGCCAACAACGGCGCAGCAACACCAGTTCACGTAAGGTAACGCTGCGTCACAATGGCGCGGGACCGCCGTCGTCCGCGGTCCTGGGGCACATTGGCGGGGGTCAGGACCGTGGACACCGAGATCTCCGGCGAGTCCGTGTCAATGTGCCCCGGTTCAGCTGCTGATGCCGGCCAGGAACCGCCCGCGGTCCCGGATGAGCCGCTGCAGGTAAGGCTGCAGGACCAGCTTCCCGGCAGCGCGGCCCAGGAGCCCGAACGGCGCCGTGAACTCCACCCGGTCCGTCATGATGCAGCCTCCGGGCGTGGCCTCGAATTCGTGGACGTGGCGGAAGGACCTGAACGGGCCGCGGACCTGCTCGTCAGTGAAGCTGCGGGGGAAGTCCACCTGCGTGACGCGGCTGGTCATGGTGAGCGGAAGCCCGAAGTGCCGCGCCCGCCAGGTGACCTCCTGCCCTTCGCCGATCAGCCCTGATGTCACCCCGGCCACCGCCCGCTCCCCCGAGCCCTTCTGTGACTCCACGTGGGCGTCGACGCTGCGGGCCAGGTCGAACAGCCGCTCCGGCGGAAGGGAGCTCTGGGTGCGGCACACGAAACTGGCGGTCATGGGGCCAGTCTGCCACCTTGCTCATGTGGGTCGGCGGGCGCGGCAAAGCCCGACGGCGGGAGGCGGCGTCGGGCTTTGCGGGGTGCGTAAGGCGGGGGTGCTTAGCGGGTGCTGCCGGCCAGGAGCCCGCGGCTGCGGAGGAGTCGCTTTTCGATGGGCCCGAAGACCAGCAGTTCGATCAGGATGCCGACGGCGAGGATCAGCAGGATCGCCGACATCACCACCGTCATGTCGGAAAGGATCCGGCCCTGGTCCAGCAAGGAACCCAGGCCGAAGCCGATGGTGCCGCCCACGGCGATGATTTCTGCGGCCATGAGGGACCGCCAGGAGAAGGCCCAGCCCTGCTTCAGGCCGCCCAGGTAGCCGGGCAGTGCGGCGGGGAGGATGATCTGCAGCGCCATCTCCAGCCGGGACGCACCCAGGACGGTGCCCACGCGCCGGTACTGCGGCGGGATCTGGTCCACACCGGAAATCAGGCCGTTGATGATGGACGGGATGGCGCCCATGAACACCACGAAGTACACGGTGGCATCGGTGAGGCCGAACCAGATGATGGCAGCCGGGACCCAGGCAACCGACGGCAGCACCTGAAGCCCGGAAATCAGCGGACCAAAGGCCCGGCGCAGCGGCGCGACCTGTGCCAGCAGGAGGCCCACGGGCGTGGCGATGGCCACCGAAATCAGGAAGCCCACCAGCCCGCGCTGCAGTGATGTCCACACGGCTTCCTGGAGCTTGCCTTCGTTCCAGAGGACGCCCACCTGCGCTGCGACATCCAGCGGGCCTGGCACCAGGTCGCGCCGTTTCAGGCCGAGCGAGACGTAGAACTGCCAGATCAGAACCAGCACCACCAGTGCGGCGATGGGCAGCAGGATGCGGCTCCAGTCGATGCGGTTCTTGCGGGCGGCGTCGGACTGCAGGGAGTCCAGCCCGGACTCGAGTTCCCGCAGGTCCTCGTTGCCGGTGGAGGTGCGGGTGAGTGCGGCGTGGATGTGCCGGGGTTCGGCGGGTTCGGCGGAAGCTTCAGCCAGGGGCGTTGGGTTACTTGGCATGGCGGCGGATCTCCTCCCGGAGCCGGGCGGTGATGACCCCGGTCAGCTGGCCGGCGAGCCCGGCGTCGGTGCGGTGTTCCTCGGTGACGGCCCATTCCTGGACCACGCGGCCGGGGCGGGAGGACAGCAGCAGCACGCGCTGGCCCAGCCGGACGGCTTCGCGGACGTTGTGGGTCACAAAGACGATGGTGCGGCCGGTTTCCTTCCAGATCCGCTCCAGTTCATCGTGCAGCAGGTCGCGGGTGATGGCGTCGAGGGCGGCGAAGGGCTCGTCCATGAGCAGCAGCTGCCGGTCCTGCGCGAGCGACCTCGCCAGGGACACGCGCTGCCGCATGCCGCCGGAAAGCTCGTGCGGGCGCTTGTCCCCCGCCGCGCCCAGGTGCACCAGTTCCAGCAGCTCCTGGGCCTTGGCCTTGCGGTCTGCCTTGCCAACGCCGCGGAGTTTCAGGGCCAGTTCGATGTTCTCCCGGGCGGTGAGCCAGGGGAACAGCGCGGCGTCCTGGAACATAAAGGCGGCACCGTCGCTGGGCACCTCCAGGGCGCCCGACGACGGCGGCTCCAGTCCCGCGATGATGTTCAGCAGGGTGGATTTGCCGCAGCCGGAGGCACCGAGGAGGGCAACGAACTCGCCCTTCCCGATGGTGGCGTTGACGTCGTCCAGTACCGGGGCGCCGTCGCCGAAGCGCTTGCCCAGGTGTTCCAGTACGACTGGCATGGTGCCGTCCTTAAGTTGGTGGGTGGATCAGTCCTGGCCGAGGCCGGCTGCTGAAATCTTGCTGCTGGTGTCCGCGCCGGCAAGGTCTGCGCCGGCGGCAACCTCGTTGAGCGGCCGGAGGTCGAAGAGGCCGGTGATGTCGGCCTGCTTGGTGGTGCCGGCCTCGACGCCGTCCTCCAGCAGCCGCGGGTAGCTTCCGGCCAGCGGGTCCAGGGTGAACGTGATGTTGGCCAGGGACCGGGCCAGGACGTCATCGGCCAGGGCTGCCCCGGCAGATTCCTGCAGTGCCGAGTTGATGACGCTTGCCTTTTCCTCGGCGGGGGCTTCGTTGAGCCAGGCCACCGACTCCGCGTGGCCGACCAGAAGGGCCTTGACGGTGTCCGGGTGGTCAGCGGCGAACTTCTGGTTCACGATCAGGACGGTGGTGGGGAACTCGCCGGGCTTGCCCGTGGCGGTCCCGTCCCAGAGGTCCTTTTCGTCCACCAGCACCTTCGCTCCGGCCTGGAGCACCAGCCGCGAGGCCCATGGCTCAGGCAACCACGCGCCGTCGAGCTTTCCGTCCTGGAACAGCTTGAGCGTCTGCGCATTCTCCGTGGGGTTGATGGCCACGTCGCCGCTGCCGTCCACGTTGGTCTGGTACCCCTCGGAGGCAAGCCAGGACCGGAGGGCCACATCCTGGGTGCCGCCGAGCTGCGGGGAAGCGAGGGTCCTGCCCTTAAGGTCCGCGGCGGAGTCGATCTCAGGCTTGACCACCAGCTGCGCACCGCCCGCGGCGGCGCCGGCGATGATGCGCACGGACTGGCCCTGGCTCTTGACAAAGGAGTTGATGGCCGGGTTGGGGCCGATGTAGGCGGCGTCGATGGCACCGGCGTTCAGGGCCTCGATGGCCGCGGGCCCGGCATTGAACGTCTCGGTGCTGAGCGCGGTGCTGCCCAGGGCTTCGGCCAGGAAGCCCTGCTTGATGCCCACCAGGGCCGGGGCGTGGGTGACGTTGCCGAAGTAGCCCAGTTTAAGCTCGGCGGCGGGCGTGGGTTCAGCGGCCTGCGCCTCCGTGTTGCGTGAAACGGTGGAGGCCACCACGGCGCCGACGGCGATCAGCAGGACCAGCCCGATGGCCAGGGCAGCCTCGATGGCACGCTTGCGCTTGGGTACCGCGCTTTCGCCTGCCACGATGCGGGTCATCCCGGGCTTGGAACTAGTCATTGTTTCACCATAGGGAGTGCCCCAAACCCGTTCAATGACGCGGAAACGGGGGGTCACGCAGGTTCATCTAGCGTCATATTCGGACGCCATCCGCCGGGGTCGCCGGAACGGTGCCCGCTCGCCGTTCCGCTCCGGCGCCGTGGCACCGTTCCGGCGAACGCGCGCGGCCAGGTGCCCGTGACCGGCTCAGTTTCCTTTGACGTTGACCAGCTGCCGCAGCTTGTGCCGGACGGTGACCAGGTCCGCCGCGTCCTGCATCACGACGTCGATGGGTTTGTAGGCCGCGGGTATCTCGTCGATGAACGCCTCCGAGGCCCTGAACTCGATGCCCCGCATGGCCTTTTTCAGTTCGTCGAGGGAGAAGGTTTTCCGGGCGGCGTTGCGGGAGTACTCCCGGCCTGCCCCGTGCGGCGAGGAGTTCAGCGACGCCGCGTTGCCGAGTCCTTCCACCACGTACGACGACGTCCCCATGGACCCCGGAATAAGTCCGGGATCGCCGTGGGCGGCTTTGATGGCGCCTTTGCGGGACACCCAGACGGACTTGCCGTAGTGGACCTCCTGCCGGGTGAAGTTGTGGTGGCAGTTGACCCTCTCGAGTTCCTGCACCGTCCCGCCCACCCAACGGCCGAACTGGGCACTGACGCGGTCCATCATCTCTTCGCGGTTCAGGAGGGCGAAGTGCTGGGCCCAGCTTAGCTCCGCCATGTACCTCTCGAACTGGGACGTGCCCTCCTCGAGGTAGGCGAGGTCCGGGTCCGGCAGGTGGATCTGTTGCTTGGCCACCGCGTGCTGGGCGACGCCGATGTGATGCTGGGCGATCTTGTTGCCGATGCCGCGGGAACCTGAGTGCAGGAACAGCCACACGGCGTCGGCCTCGTCCGCGCAGACCTCAATGAAGTGGTTGCCAGATCCGAGCGAGCCCAGCTGGAGGTCCCACTTCTCCACGTACTGAGCCGGGTTGAAGCCGGCTTTCGCGGCCAGCTTCTTCAGCTCGGCTATCCGCGGCTCCGCCGTGGCCTGCACAGTCCGGTTGTTGTGGCCGGCGGACAGCGGGATTGTCTGCTCGATGTCCTCGCGCAGCCTCTTCCGGTCCCTGGGCAGGTCCTTCAGTGCGTACTGGGTCCGGACGGCGATCATGCCGCAGCCGATATCCACCCCCACGGCCGCCGGAATGATCGCGTGCAGGGTGGGGATCACCGAGCCCACGGTGGCGCCCTTTCCCAGGTGGGCATCGGGCATCAGGGCGAGGTGCGGGTAAATGAATGGCAGCTGTGAGGTCTTCACCGCCTGCTCACGCGTCTTGTCATCCAGGATCGAGGCCCAGTTCAGCAGCTTGCTGTTGATGGCTTCCATGCGGGGCCTCCCATGGGACGGCTGGGGACTAACGTGGTTCCTAGGCTAACCCCGGGCAGGTTATCTGGCCGGTCCACCCTGACAAGGAGACGCACGTATGGTGAACGTCCAGACCGGCATCCTCATCCGCAGGCCGCGTGCGGAGGTGGCGGACTATGCGGCCAACCCGGACAACGCCCCCACGTGGTACGCCAACATCCACAGGTCGCAGCGCCTGAACGCCGGACCGCTGGGTACCGGATTCAAGGTGGCCTTCACGGCAAAGTTCCTGGGCCGCGAGCTCAGCTACACCTATGAGTTCGTGGACTATGTCCCCGGCGAGCGGCTCGTCATGCGGACGGCGCAGGGCCCGTTCCCCATGCAGACCACCTACACCTGGACGGACGACGACGGCGGGACGCGCATGACGCTTGGCAACACCGGGAGCCCCTCGGATTTCTCGAAGCTCGCGGGGCTTTTCATGGCACCGATGATCCGCCGGGAAACCCGCAAGGACCTGCAGAAACTCAAGACCATTCTGGAGTCGTGAGAAGTCTGGAACCTACGCAGCCTTGCGGTGCAGGCCCCGGGTCTGGTTCCGGCCAGGCCCCGCCTGCGGCTCACGCAGCAGGCGGAGGTTGTACCAACAGAACATCGCGAGCCCCAGGTAAAGGGACAGCTCCATCGCCTCGGCATACTCCGAGATGACGAACGTGGGCTCCGGCCAGATCAGCAGGCGGAACAGGCGGTAGCCGGCGGCCAGCAGGAAGGCCGGCACAAGGCACAGCGGCGGGACCAGCAGGCGCCTGTTCTTCAGGTGCTCCCACCGTTTTCCAAGGGCAGTCCATACCAGCGGGGCACAGACGCCGTAAAGGCTCGCAAGGAGCATGGCCGCGGGGACCAGTTCCTGCACGCCGCGGATATTGTGCACTGTGGTTTCGCCCTGGCGGTTGACCTCGTTCAAGGATTCCGGCGTGGCCCAGCCGAAGATGCGCTGTCCCCAGGAGATCTCCTCGCCCGTCAGGAACCAGACCCCCAACGTAACAACCCCATAGAGCACAGCCATGCCCCAGCGTTTGGCACGGATCAGGTACACGGTGATGAGGGGCAGGAAGATGCTTGCCGCCAGCAGGCACGCGAACTGCAGCCATTCGACAACGGAGTCCTCGTTAACCAGCCAGAGGTAGAAGTCCTTGAACGGAAGGGTTGCCGCCACCACCACGGCGATGATGAACGGGATCAGGATCAGCAGGCGCGCATGGCGGGGTTCGATCCTCCAGTCCTCGGAGTCTCGCCGGAGATGCTCAGCCGCCCGGGTTTTCCACTCTTTGATGGCCGGCATTGTGCCTCCTCAGGTGTTGCGTCCAGATCCAAAGGAAGCTCGTGCCCCCGCAGACCATTAAGTCGTGGTGGCGCAGCAGCCCGCACGAGTAGCGAGTACTTGCATTTGAACAGGGCAGCACTGAGGGCTGTTGCCAGTACTCACCGCCCAAGACAACAAAACCGCGGCCTGTTCGCGGATCCGAACCATCAAGGCAAGGATCTGCGAACAAGCCGCGGTATTGCCGCGGTATTAGGGGAAATCAGATGCTGTAGCGCTCGTCCTCATGGTCGCCCGGGTGGTCCTTGACCAGTCCGGCGGCGAGGGTGTTGCCGTCCAGCGGGTCGATCACCAGGAAAGCTCCGGTCCGGCGGTGGTGGAGGTAGTTCTCCAGCGGCAGCGGCGCGGCGAGCCGGAGCTGCGCGTTGCCAATGTCGTTAAGCTCCAGGGTGGACGCCGGTTCCAGCTTGAAGGACGCAAGGTCAAGCTTGCCGCCGACGTTGCGGACCAGGGCCTGGACGGTGCGGGTGCCGTGCTTGACCAGCACCTTCTGGCCCTCGCGCAGCGGCTTCGGGGACAGCCAGCAGAGCGACGCATACAGGTCGGCTGAGGCTTCGCGGACGGTACCTGCGGCGGCGATGGTGTCGCCGCGGGCCACATCGAACTCCTCGGCCAGGCGGAGGGCCACGGACTGCGGGGCGGCGGCTTCCTCCAACGAAGCGCCGGCGAAGTCGATGCCCACCACAGTGGTGGTGCGCGGGTCCTGGCCGGGCGTCAGGACGGAGACCTTGTCCCCCACCTTGACCGAGCCCTCGGTGATCTGGCCGGCGTACGCACGGTAATCACGGTAGGCCTCCACGTCCAGGCCGGCGGCGACGGCGTCCGGAGCCAGGGCGCCCTGCGGACGGATGACCAGCTGCACCGGAAAGCGGAAGCTCTCGAGGTGGCTTTCCAGCTCATCGGCGGCGGGCAGGGTCTCCAGGACCTCCAGCAGCGCGGGCCCGGTGTACCAGGGGGTGCGCTCCGAGCGCTCCACCACGTTGTCCCCATCAAGGGCGGACACCGGAACCACCAGAAGGTCGCTGAGTCCATCGGATCCCAGACCGAGTTCGCGGCCCACCTGCTGCACGTCGGCTTCGATGTCGCGGAACACGGACTCGCTGAAGTCCACCAGGTCGATCTTGTTCACGGCCACGATCACGTGCGCCACGCGCAACAGCTGCAGCACGGACAGGTGCCGGCGGGTCTGCTCCAGCACGCCCTTGCGGGCATCAATAAGTACGACGACGGCATCCGCCGTGGACGCGCCGGTCACCGTGTTCTTGGTGTACTGCACGTGCCCGGGGCAGTCGGCCAGGATGAAGCTGCGGCGGTCAGTCGCGAAGTAGCGGTACGCGACGTCAATGGTGATGCCCTGCTCGCGCTCGGCACGCAGGCCGTCGGTCAGCAGGGCCAGGTCAATCCCGCCCTTGTCGCCGCCGAAGCCGCGGTCCGCCGAAGTGCGCGCAACGGCGTCGAGGGTGTCAGCCAGGATGGCCTTGGAATCGTGAAGGAGGCGGCCCACCAAAGTGGACTTGCCGTCGTCGACCGATCCCGCGGTGGCAAAACGGAAGAGCGTTGTTGGCAGGGCTGTTTCCAGGTCCGCCGGGAGAACTGCTTCGGTGGTCATTAGAAATACCCGTCCTTCTTGCGGTCTTCCATGGCGGCCTCGGAGATGCGGTCATCTGCACGGGTGGCGCCACGTTCGGTCAGGGTGGAGGCAGCGACTTCAACCACAACGTCGGCCACCGTGTACGCGTCGGACTCGACGGCGCCGGTGCAGGACATGTCCCCCACGGTGCGGTAGCGGACGGTCTTGGTGATGACGTCCTCGTGCGGCAGCGGCTGGGACACCTCGCCCACTGCGCGCCACATCCCGTCGCGGGCGAAGACCTCGCGCTCGTGGGCGTAGTACAGGCCGGGCAGCTCGATGTTCTCGCGCTCGATGTAGCGCCAGATGTCCAGCTCGGTCCAGTTGCTGATGGGGAACGCACGGACGTGCTGGCCCACGGTGTGCCGGCCGTTGTAGAGGTTCCACAGCTCGGGGCGCTGGTTGCGCGGGTCCCACTGGCCGAACTCGTCGCGGAGGCTCAGGATGCGCTCCTTGGCGCGGGCCTTGTCCTCGTCGCGGCGGCCGCCGCCGAAGACGGCGTCGAACTTGTTCTGCTGGATGGCGTCCAGCAGCGGGACGGTCTGCAGCGGGTTGCGGGTGCCGTCGGCGCGCTCGGCGAGCTCGCCGCGGTCGATGAATTCCTGGACGGAGCCCACCACGAGCTTCAGGCCGAGCCGCTCAACGGTGCGGTCGCGGAAGTCGATGACCTCGGGGAAGTTGTGGCCGGTGTCCACGTGCAGCACGGGGAACGGAACCTTGCCGGGCCAGAAGGCCTTGGTGGCCAGGTGCAGCATCACCACGGAGTCCTTGCCGCCGGAGAACAGCAGGGCGGGCTTTTCGAACTCGGCAACAACCTCGCGGATGATGTGGATGGCCTCGGACTCCAGGGTGTCCAGGCTGCTCAGGCGCGTGGAAACGGCAGCGTCAGTCACCTGGGTGGTCTCCTCGGTTAGGTAAGTGCTCATACGTGTAGTCCGCATTCTGTCTTGTCGGTCCCTGCCCAGCGGCCGGCGCGGGGGTCGTCGCCCGGCGCCACCTTCCGGGTGCAGGGCTGGCAGCCAATGGAGGGGTACCCCTGGGAAAGCAGCGGGTTGACGGGCAGGAGGTTGTCATCCGAGTACTGGACCAGCTGGTCGAACGTCCACGCAGCCACCGGATTCACCTTGACCAGGCCGTTGACCTCATCCCAGGTGACCAGCGGGGTGTTGGTGCGTGTGGGCGCTTCGTCGCGGCGTACACCGGTGAACCACAGCTCGTAGCCGGACAGGGTGCGGCGCAGCGGGGCCACCTTGCGGAGGGCGCAGCACTGGGCGGCGTCGCGGGCAAACAGGTCCTTGCCCAGGAGCCGGTCCTGCTGTTCCACGGTGCTCTCTGGAAGCACGTCCACCACGTTGACGCGGAGGTTCGCGGCCACTTCATCGCGCGTGGCGTAGGTTTCCGGGAAGTGGTAGCCGGTCTCCAGGAACAGGACGTCGACGCCGGGCATCTGGTCTGCCACCAGGGCCGGGAGGACGGCGTCGGCCATGGAGCAGGCGACGGCGACGGCGGGCAGCTCGAAGTTGCGCTCCACCCAGGCAATTACATCGCGGGCGGGGGCGTCCCAGCCGAGCTCGGCGGCACCGGCTTCGGCGATGGCCTTGAGCTCTTCCTTGCTGCGGAGCTTGGGAGCGGCGGTCGCCACCGTCTCCTCAACCTGCGCGGAAGCCTCAGCCGGTGCCACCACGGCGTCTACCCCAAGTGCGTGCTTACTCACTGGAGTGCCTCCTCGTCTGCTGCGTGGGCCCATTCCGCGAAGGTCTGGCCTTCGGCCCGCTGGGCCACGAAAGTGCGGACAACGCGCTCCACGTAATCCGGGAGGTCGTCGACGTAGACCTTGAGGCCGCGGACGGTGCGGCCCAGGCCTGCTTCCTCGCGCTCGTTGGAAGCCAGCCCGCCGCCCAGGTGGACCTGGAAACCCGGGGAGGGGTCGCCGTCGGGCGTTGGCAGCATCATGCCCTTGAGGCCGATGTCCGCGGTCTGGATGCGGGCGCAGGAGTTGGGGCAGCCGTTGATGTGCAGGGACAGCGCGTGGGGCAGCTGGCCGCTGTCAGCGAGGTCGGCCAGGCGGCGTTCCAGCTCTGCCACTGCCGTGGCTGCGGTGTACTTGGTCTCCACGATGGCCAGCTTGCAGTACTCGATGCCGGTGCAGGCGATGGTGCCGCGGCGGAACACGGACGGGCGGGCGGACAGGCCCAGCTCGTCCAGCTCGGCCACGAGGGGCTCCACCTGGTCCTTCTCGACGTCCAGGACAACGAGCTTCTGGTGCGGGGTGGTGCGCAGCCGGAAGGAGCCGCGGGCCTCGAGGGTGTCCGCGAGCTTGACCAGCGCGGCACCGGACAGGCGGCCGGCCAGCGGGGTGGCGCCGATGAAGAACTTGCCGTCCTTCTGCTCGTGCACGCCGATGTGGTCTCCCGGGGTGGTGGGCTTGGGCGCGGCGGGGCCGTCAGCCAGCTTGTAGCCGAGGTATTCGTCTTCGAGGATCTGGCGGAACTTCTCCGGACCCCAGTCGGCCATCAGGAACTTCAGGCGGGCCTTGGTGCGCATGCGCCGGTAGCCGTAGTCGCGGAAGATGCTGGTCACGCCGAGCCAGACGTCGGCGGCCTGCTCCGGCGTCACGAACGCACCGAGGCGCTTGCCGAGCATCGGGTTGGTGGACAGCGCGCCGCCGGCCCAGAGGTCGTAGCCGACGCCGAGTTCCGGGTGGCGGACACCCACCAGGGCGAAGTCGTTGATTTCGTGGACCACGTCCTGGCTGGGGTGGCCGGTGATGGCGGTCTTGTACTTGCGCGGCAGGTTGGACAGCAGTGGGTTGCCGATGAACCGCTCCCCCAGCTCCTCGATGAGCGGGGTGGGGTCGATGATCTCGTCCTTGGCGATGCCGGCCACGGGCGAGCCCAGGATCACGCGGGGAACGTCGCCGCAGGCCTCGGTGGTGGACAGGCCAACACCCTCCAGGCGGGTCCAGATCTCGGGGATGTCCTCCACGCGGATCCAGTGCAGCTGGATGTTCTGGCGGTCGGTCAGGTCGGCGGAGTCGCGGGCGAAATCCACGGAGATCTGCCCGATGACGCGCAGCTGTTCGGTGGTGAGGGCGCCGCCGTCGATGCGGACGCGGAGCATGAAGTACTTGTCCTCGAGCTCGTGCGGCTCAAGCGTGGCCGTCTTGCCGCCGTCGATCCCGGGCTTGCGCTGGGTGTACAGGCCCCACCAGCGGAACCGGCCGTGGAGGTCCTGGCCGGGGATGGCGTCAAAGCCTTCCTTGGAGTAGATGGTCTCGATACGCTCGCGCACGTTCAGGCCGTCGTCTTCCTGTTTCCAGGTTTCGTTGGCGTTCAGCGGCGTTTTGCCGTCCACTTTCCACTGACCGTGCGGCTTCGCGGCGGGACGGGACGTGCGGGCCGGGCGCTTTGCGGCAGCGGAATCCGCCGACGCTCCGGCTAGAGCTGTATCAGTCATGCATCGACTGTAGGTCCCGCCCGAAGAGCGTCACAAAGGCCCGGAAACGCTAAGTCACCTAGGGAAATATTTCGTCACGAAACGCCGGACAGCCTTGAAGAAGCCACCCTGCTGTGCATTTGCGGCCGGTTCCGCGGGGGCCTTTTGGGGGGCCTGTGCTGTTGTTTCAGTTGGCGCGTGGGCGGCGGCTTGACGGGCTTTTTCGACGGCGGCGTCATACCTGTCCAGCGCAATCTCGGCGAGCACCGGGGAGGGCAGCAGCGGTTCGGTCACGACGTCGGCCCCGGCCTTGGCCAGCTGGTCGTGGAAGAAGCCCGGCGCCAGGAGGTAGGAGGCAATCACCACGCGGCCGCCGACGTCGACCGCCCCGGCGGACTCACCCGCCCCGGCACCGCCTTCCAGCTCCTCGCGAAGCATCGCGACGGCGTCGGGCACGGAAGGTTTCGCAGAGGCACCATAGGCGGCCACCATCCGGTTGGACCGCAGCTCCCGGAGCTGGCCCAGCAGTTCCTCGACGCTGATGGCGGCGTTGGGGTTGGAGGAGCCTGCCGCGGCGAGCACAATCACGTCGTTATCCGTCACGCCGGCTTCACGCAGCCGCTGGTCCAGCAATGCGGCCAGGCGCGGATCAGGCCCCAGCGGCGCGGCTGCGGCACTGCCCGGGCGGCTCTTCACGGCCCGCGCAATGTCCACCTTCACGTGGTAGCCCACGCTGAGCAGCAGCGGCACCACCACGGCGGCTTCCCCCTCGGGCAGGCCCGCCACCACGTCCACCAGATCAGGCTGCTGGACGTCCACATAGGCCTCCCGGACATCAAGGCCGGGGCGGAGCCCGGCGATGGCGGCGCGCAGGGCGTTGACCTCCGCGGCTCCCTGTGTGTTGGACGTCCCATGGGCGCAGGCGATCATGATGGGGCTGTTCATACGGGCTAGCGTAACGTTGGAGCCGCCCTGTCCGCCCTCTTTTGAATTGCCGGGACGCTCCATGACATTCGCCTTTGACAACGCGCCGGTGTGGCTGGACCTGCTGGGCGTCTTCTTCTTCGCGGTGTCGGGCTCCCTGCTGGCGGCCCGGAAGCACATCGACATTGTTGGGTCCCTGCTGCTGGCTTCCCTGGTGGGACTGGGCGGCGGCGTGATCCGGGACATCATCCTCAACAGCGGGCCGCCCGCGGCCTTCACCAACCCGGCCTACCTTGTACCGCCGCTGCTGGCCACGGCCCTGGTGTACTTCCTGTTCCCCAGCGTGCAGCGGTACACGTCGCTGCTGACCCTGTTCGACGCAGGCGGGCTTGCCCTGTTCTGCATGACCGGCACGCTCAAGGCACTGGCTGCCGGCATGAACCCGGTGGCGTCGGTCCTGCTGGGAGTCACCACGGCGGTGGGCGGCGGGCTGCTGCGCGACATCACCGCCAACGAGGTTCCTGAACTCTTCAACCCCAAGGACATCTACGCGCTGCCGGCCTTCGTGGGGGCCGCCATGACCGCCGGGCTGTGGGTCTTGGGCGTCTTCAACGTGCTGACGGCCACCGCCATCGCAGCCGTGGTTTTCACTTTCCGCATCCTGGCATGGCGGCGCTCCTGGCAGGCGCCGCTGGCCGTTCACGGGTGGCACCGGCGGGGCAGCAATCCCGCGGCCTGACCACCCCATCGGTGGCACTCCCGCGTCACTTTGCAGGGCCCGGGATTAGCTAGGATATGAAGCATGACTGACATGTTCCTCGAGAAATTCCGTGCGCTTGTTCCGAAGTATCTCGAAGACGAATGGCAGGCAGAGGACGGGCTGGATCCGGACGAGCTGGACAAGGCCCTGGCCGACCACCAATTCCAGATTCCCCTGGTGCTCCGCGAGTTCTACCTGGCTGTCGGTGGCTGCGAGGACCTGATGGAGGCGTACCACTACTTCTGGGATCCCGACGAGCTCGAGGTTGACGACGAAGGCTTCCTGATGTTCCTCGAGGACGAGGAAGAGGAATACACGTGGGGCTTCCGGGTGGGCGACCTCAGCGTCCCCGACCCCATTGTGTACCGGCGCAACAACGCCCGCGGGCAGTGGAAGTCCGAAGAAGGCACGTTCTCCGAGTTCGTGTTCGACATGTTCGAGTGGGCCTTCGAGGACGACGACAACTAGGCTCCCTCTCTTCCGTTACAGCGCGGCGTCGAGATCCTCCGGTGCCCGCTGGGTTTCCTCACCTTTTGGGGTGTGCGACGGTGTGTCCTCCTCCGATGACGGTGTTTCCCCCGGTTCGCCAGCAAAACCTTAGGAATCTCAGCGGATAACCCGGCCCCGGAGGACCTGCCACACCTCTGCCATGATTCTTTCCGGGTGATGCACCACGTCGGCGTACCCGTAACGCAGTACCGCATATCCGGTGAGGGTGCTGGCGTTGTTCCTGGCACGGTCCTTCTTTACCTGCCGGGGCTCAAGGTGGGTGGCGCCGTCAAGCTCGACGATCAGGAATCCTTCCAGCAGGAAGTCCACGATGCCGATGCCGGGGAGCTCCACCTGTGTCTCCGTGAAAATGCCCGCCGCGCGGAAAAGGATCCGGGCAACCACCTCGATGGGCGAATCTGCGGTACCGTCAACGAGTTCCAGCACGCGCCTGGCTGCACCGTTCCGCTTACCGGGTAGCCGCCCGCGCAGGTAGCCGAGGGTGGTTATCCCCTGCCGGGCTGCGCTCTCCACCATGACGGCAGCTTCCATGGCCGGAAGGCAGCGCAGGCTGTGGATCAACACGTCAGTAGTGCTCGCCACGGGTTTTGGTGAATCCGGAGGAATCAGGGTCCCGCGGTGCACGACGGCGTCCGCCGGCCCACGGTGCCGGCACAGGAGGTGAACCCTTGACGGTTCCCTCAACAGCCAAAGACGGCGATGTACTGCGGCGGAAGCACAGGTCAGCAGGCCATTGCCCAGGACAGCCGCAGTCATGTCCGCCGGGGCCCCGGGCAGTGCCACCACCCCGTGCCGCAGACGGCGGATGTCACCCAGCGCCACAGCATTGCGAATGCTCCGGTCGGTGAAACCAGCCTGCAGGAGTGTGGATGTGCGCGCCACAGAGCCTGCGTACGTGAGAAATCGGGTGAGGTCCATGGAGCCAGCAGACCCAATCTTCGACGGGGAATGCAGTGCCGGGGAGGCCTATGTGGACAAAGCTCCTGCTGAACTTCCCCGGCTTTCGAGCTGCCTGTCGGCGGGTCCCTGCAACTCGCCGGGCTTCCTACCCGGTGCCGGCAGAAAGGTGGGGAAACTCAGCGCCAACAAGTCCGTGACACCACCAGTAAATTAGTAGTTGCATCTTGTGACAAAGCTGTCATAGACTATTCACGGATCCGCTAAACGCCTCCGGCGGGTCTGATGCGAACGGAGAGATAGCCTCGGTTCACAGCGACGTATGACTCGTATCGTTGCTGCGGACCGGGGCTGTCCCGTTTAAGCAACGTTGCCCCGGGGCCGCACACAGCGAAGCCCGGCCCCTGCAGGGAGCCGGGCTTCACGTTGGGTCAGCTGGCGCGGTCCACCACAGCCAGCGCGAAGCTGGACAGCGAATCCTTGACGACGCCCTCGGGCAGCGGCGCGAGGGCGTCGATCGCCTCGTCAGCCCACCGGCGTGCCACCACCCAGGATTCTGCCGTGACGGGATGCTCGCGCAGGCCGGCGACGGCCTCGGCAAGGGCCTCGTCGGAGGTCAGGTCGCCGTCAATAAGCCGGAGAAGTTCGACGGCGGACTGGTCACCGTCAGCAGCGGCCTTGCGCAGGAGCAGCACCGGCAGGGTGGGAACCCCTTCGCGCAGGTCCGTGCCGGGTGACTTGCCGGACTTGACCTTGATGCCCGTGACATCGATGACGTCGTCGGCAAGCTGGAAGGCGACGCCCACCTTTTCGCCGTATTCCACCAGCACGGATTCGTACGCGGGATCGGCACCTGCGAAGATGGCGCCGAGCTGGCCGGAGGCAGCCACGAGCGAACCCGTCTTGTCCGCAATCACCGAAAGATAGTGCTCCACGGGATCCTCATCCGGACGGGGACCCACGGTTTCGTGGAGCTGGCCCAGGCACAGCCGCTCGAATGTGCGTGCCTGGATGCCGAGCGCCCGGGAACCGAGTTCGGACACCAGGATTGAGGCGCGGGCGAAAATCAGGTCGCCGGTAAGGACCGCCACGGAGTTGCCCCAGACCTCGTGGGCGGTAGGTGCACCGCGGCGGAACGGGGCCGAGTCCATGACGTCATCGTGGTAGAGCGTTGCGAGGTGCGTCAGTTCCACCACGACGGCGGCCTGCACCACGGCGGGCAGCGACGCGTCGCCAAGGTGTGCACAGAGCAGGGTCAGCAGCGGCCGGATGCGCTTGCCGCCGGCTTCCACCAGGTGGCGCGACGTGGCGTCAGCGAGCGGATCCGAGTTGGCGATGGCTTCGCGGAGTTTCTTCTCCACCCGGGCCAGGTTGTTGGTGATGGCCGGCCCCAGTTCAGCGTCTCCGGCGATGGCCGCGAAACCCGCGGGCAGCTGCAGGCCCGTTGCGATGGCGGTGGTATTGAGGCTGGGTTCGGAGTCCGGCAGGCCGTGTCCGGCGTGCGTCCAGCTGTGGTCTGCGGGGTTGGTCACGGGTTAACCCTAACTTTTTGTTGCGGATACCGCTGATTCGAGGCCGCCAGCGTATTGGATGTGGCCGGAACCAGCGATTCCAGGACGCGGATCACGCGGTCCTCAAAGCCCTTCGCGGACGGGTCCGTGAGGTTGGCCAGGAGCCGGACCACGAACCGCATCAGCACCGGGATGGGCATGCCGGTCCGGAGTGCGAGCTTCATGACCGCAGGCTTGCCGATCAGCACGGCGAACGCGCGGCCCAGGGTGAAGTGGGAGCCCCACTGTTCGCGCACATAGTCCGCGTACCGCGCCAGGTGCGCATCGGCGTCGTACGTTCCGCCGGCCGCCACTGAGCGGGAGGTGGCGTCAATGATGAACTCGGCAGCGAACCGCGCGGACTCCATGGCGTAGGAGATGCCCTCGCCGTTGAACGGGGAGACCATGCCGCCGGCGTCGCCCAGCAGCAGCAGGCCCGGAGAGTAGTGCGGCGTGCGGTTGAAGCCCATGGGCAGCGCCGCGCCGCGGATCTCGCCCACTTGGTTTTCCGGGGTGAAGCCCCATTCGGCGGGCATGCCGCCGGTCCATTCGCGCAGGACCTGCTTGTAGTCGAGCTTGCCGAACTCCTTGGACGAGTTCAGGATGCCCAGGCCCACGTTGGAGGTGCCGTCGCCCACACCGAACACCCAGCCGTAGCCGGGCAGGAGCTTGCCGTCGCGTCCGGGGAGCTCCAGCCAGCCTTCCATCCAGTCGTCGTCCGTGCGGGGCGAGGTGAAGTAGGAGCGGACGGCGACGCCGAGCGGGCGGTCGTCGCGTTTATGCATTCCGAGGGATACAGCGGTGCGCGTGGAATTGCCGTCGGCGGCGAGGACGACGTCGGCGCTGAACTCGCGCGTCTCCCCCGTCTTGCGTCCGGACTCGTCAAGGAGCGCTGCGCGGACACCGGTGACGCGGCCGTCGTCGTTGCGAATGGCATCCGTGACACTGTGCCGCTCAAGGATGGCGGCACCCGCGGATTGGGCGTGCCGGGCCAGTTCCTCGTCGAAGCCAAGCCGGGTGCGGATCAGCCCGTACTGGGGAAAGTCGGAAACCTCGGGCCAGGGCAGTTCGATGGTGCGCCCGCCGGCGATCAGGCGCAGGCCCTTGTTCCGGCGCCAGCCGTCGCCTTCGGGATGGGGCAGGCCGAGCTTCTGGATCTCGCGGACAGCGCGGGGAGTGAGCCCGTCACCGCAGACCTTTTCGCGCGGGAAGCTGGTCTTCTCCAGAACGGTCACGTCCAGCCCGGCCCTGGCAAGGTAGTACGCGGCGGTGGATCCGGCGGGACCGGCGCCGACAATCAGTACCTTCACAGGTCAGCGGACGATGTTGCGGCGCAGCTTGGCTACGGGGCCCTTGTGCGCCGCGATGGCGGCAGCGGCGCTGTCCGGCGTTGATTCTTCGGCTTTGAACGCGCGGTGCACGGCCACGATTCCACCGGTGAGGTTGCGGTAAGTGACCTTCTCCCAACCGGACTCCTGCAGCCAGGCGGCAAGGTGGTCCTGGTCCGGCCACGCGCGGATGGACTCGGCGAGGTAGACGTATGCGTCGGGGTTGGACGCAACCTTCGTGGCAATGGCCGGCAGGGCCCGCATGAGGTATTCGGTGTACATGGTGCGCCAGAGCGGAACCACGGGCTGGGAGAACTCGGCAATGACCAGCCGGCCGCCGGGCTTGGTGACGCGGAGCATCTCCTGCAGTGCCTTCTTGGGTTCGTTGACGTTCCGCAGTCCGAAGGAAATGGTGGTGGCGTCGAAGGAGTTGTCAGCAAACGGCAGGTTGGTGGCATCGCCGGCAACAAAGTTGATGTCCGGGCGGCGGCGCTTGCCCACCTTGAGCATCCCGAGGGAGAAGTCGCAGGCCACAACGTCTATGCCCGCATCGGCATACGGTTCGCTGGAGGTGCCGGTGCCCGCTGCCAGGTCCAGGACACGCTGGCCCTTGCTGGCCTCCATGGCATCCACCACAACCTTGCGCCAGCGGCGCGTCTGCCACAGGGACAGGACGTCATTGACGACGTCGTACTTCGGTGCGACGTCGTCAAACATCGTGGCTACTTCGTCCGGACGCTTATCCAAGGATGCTCGGTTCACCATGTCATTGTCTCAAATGTTCAGGAGCGTCCCGACCAGCCACGATTTGCCCCATTCCGGCTCCGCCCCGGACCGGGGAAGGCCATCGTGTACGCGGGAGTAGTGTTGTCTCATCATGACGAGCACGTTCCGCACCCTCACAGTCCCCCTGGATGGAAAAGATTTCCCCGGGGGGCTTCCTGCGTTTTTGGTACGGGACGATGTCCTCTGCTGGACCCGGAGGGAAGCCGGACTGGCCGGTTTCGGCGAGATTGCGCGTTTCACCGCCACCGGCCCCGAGCGCTTCCTCGAGGCCGACATCTGGTGGCGGCACCTTGTCCTTGAGGCCGAGGTCACCGATTCCGTTGAGCTCCCCGGGACGGGCCCCGTGGCCTTTGGCTCCTTCGCGTTCTCCAAGACTTCCGCCCACGAGTCGCGGCTGATCGTGCCGGAGATCGCGGTGGGCGTGCGGGACGGGCAGGTCTGGCTGACCCAGCTGACGTTCGACGACGGCCCCCTCACCGAGGACACCGCCCGCGCCGCGCTGGACCGCTGGCTCCGGAGCGATGCGGCTCCTGCGGCGGTGCCACCAGGAAGCACGACGGCGGCAGCGGACCCTGCCGGGGACGGCACCTTGGGTGCCGTGGCCACCAAGGGGGGCGGCGCCGTCGTACGCCCCCTCCCCCTCGCCGCAGGGGCAACCCTGCATACAGGATCGCTGAGCGAAGAAGCCTGGATGGCGGCCGTCGAGGCGGGCGTGGCCGAGATCCGGACCGGCGCGCTGGAGAAGCTGGTGCTGGCCCGGGATGTGGTGGCGACTATTCCATCTGGCGTACATGCCGCAGAGGTACTGCGCGAGCTCGCCGCCCGCTACCGCGAGTGCTGGACGTACGGGGTGGACGGGCTGGTGGGGGCCACGCCGGAGATGCTGATCCAGGTGGAAGGACGCACCGCCCAGGCGCGCGTGCTGGCTGGAACGCTGGACCGCCGGGACGCCCACGGCGCGGACGGCCTCCCAATGGATTACGCCACCCGGGTGCTGGCCGGCTCGGAAAAGCAGCGGCACGAGCACGAGATCGCCATCCAGTCCCTGACCACGCAGCTGGCGCCTTTCTCGGAAGCGATGAATGCGCACGACGAGCCGTTCATCCTGGAACTCCCGAATGTGTGGCACCTGGCTTCGGACGTCAAGGCTGAGCTGGCCGAAATCGAGGGCCACGTGCCCACCTGCCTCGCGCTCATCAACGCCCTGCACCCTACGGCCGCCGTCTGCGGAACCCCCACCCAGGTTGCCGGGGCCCTGATCCGGAAGCTGGAACACCTGGACCGGGGGCCATATGCAGGCCCCGTGGGCTGGCTGGACGCAGCGGGCAACGGCGAGTGGGGCATCGCACTTCGTGGAGCGGTCATCGAGTCCCGGGATACTGTCCGACTGTATGCCGGCTGCGGAATAGTTGACGGCTCACAACCCGAGGCCGAGCTCGCGGAAACCTGGGCCAAGTTCCGGCCGATGCTGGAGTCGCTGGGAATCAGCAGCTGACTCCCTCTCTCCCCGGCAGTCCGGGATGGGAGACATCGCCTGCCCGTGCGGGCTTGCTTTCCCCTGTGATTTAGTTATCCAATAGTGAAACTTAGTTTCCTGTGATGCACATCTCATAATCGGCGCTACACTATGAACCGATTTAGTACCGCATACTCCCCGCAACAAAAGGTAAGAAAACATGCAGCTCAAGTCCCTGGCCACGGCCAAAATGACCGCCAAGGCAGCAGCAGTCTTCGCCGCCGGCGCCCTCACCCTCACGGCCTGCGGCGGCAGTTCCACCCCCGCAGCCTCCGAAGGCGGCATCCAGCTCATCAATGCCGGCAAGCTCACGGTCTGCTCGGACATCCCTTACGAGCCGTTCGAGTTCGAGAAGGACGGCGAGACGGTCGGTTTCGACGTGGACATCGCCAAGGAACTCGCCAAGGACTTCGGCGCCGAACTGAGCATCGTTGACAGCTCCTTCGAAGCGATCGAGACCGGCACCGCCCTGACCCAGTGCGACCTGGGCATCTCCTCGATCTCCATCACGGACACCCGCAAGTCCGTTATGGACTTCTCCACCCCGTACCTCGACGACGACCTGGCCCTGGTGGCCAGCGAGGACTCCGGCATCACCGGCCTGGAGGACGCCAAGGGCAAGAAGGTTGGCGTGCAGCAGGCCACCACCGGCGCCGACTACGCCCAGGAGCAGGGCATCGACGCGCAGCAGTTCGAGGACACCGGCCTCCTGGTGCAGGCTCTTGAAGCCGGCACCATCGACGCCGCCCTGGGCAACCAGTCCGTCCTTGGCTACGCCATCAAGGACCAGCCCAAGTTCAAGAGCGTTGAGGACTTCGCAACCGGCGAGCAGCTGGGCATCTCCATCAAGAAGGGCAATACCGCAATGCTGGAGAAGGTCAACGGCACGCTTGAGCGCCTGACCGAGGACGGCTCCTTGGAGAAGTTCAAGACCACCTGGTTCGGCGAGACCGCCAAGTAGCCAACAACCGCCAAGTAGTCGCCGTGCAGGCCCGGGGCTCCCCCGCCCCGGCCCCGCCACGGCCCTGAGAACTACGCAGCCGGGGCCCCGGACGAGCTGTACCGCAGTCCGTCCGGGGCCTCTGCCACGCACAACGAATGTGAGCAACCCATGGCAATGACCGCACGTCAGCGAGCCAGAGTAAGCCTGTATGTCCAGGCCGGAATCTTTGTGGTGGCCATCGCCGCGCTGATCCTGGCCACCGACTGGGAGACCATCGGCAACAGCGTCTTCAACTTCGGCAAGATCGGGCCCATGTTCCCGGGCATCTTCGTCACCGGCCTGACGAACACCCTGATCTACACGTTCCTCGGCTTCATCGTGGGCCTCTCCGGCGGCCTGCTTTTGGCCCTGATGAAGCTCTCCAGCTTCCCCCTGTACCGCTGGATCGCCTCCGGGTACATCGAGTTCTTCCGCGGCATCCCGGCACTGCTGGTGTTCATCGCCTTCGGCTACGGCGTGCCGCTGGCCTTCGGCGTTTCCTGGAACATCACCGTGATCGTCATGGTTTCCCTGGGCATGGTGGCCTCGGCCTACATCGCCGAAACCCTCCGCGCAGGCCTGCAGGCCGTGCCCAAGGGCCAGCTGGAAGCCGCCCGTTCGCTGGGCATGCCGCAGTGGCGGGCGATGATCACCATCGTCATCCCCCAGGCCTTCAAGATCGTCCTGCCGCCCCTGACCAACGAGGTCATCCTGCTCACCAAGGACTCCTCGCTGATCTACGTCCTGGGCCTCACCGCCTCGCAGTACGAGCTCACTAAGTTCGGCCGCGACGGTATCTCGAGCCTGGGCGCAGGCCTCACGCCCCTTCTGGTGGCCGGCGCCTTCTACCTGGTGATCACCATCCCCCTGAGCTTCCTGGCCCGGAAGTTCGAAAGCCGCACTGCGCGGAACAATCGATAGGCAGGGAAGACCATGAACGACGTCGTAAACAACTCCCGCGGCGGAGCTGCCACCATCCAGGCCGCCGGCGTGGCCATCAAGGACCTGCGCAAGTCCTACGGTTCCAACGAGGTCCTCAAGGGCATCAGCCTGGACGTGGCGCCCGGCGAAGTGGTGTGCCTGATCGGACCGTCCGGTTCCGGCAAGTCCACCCTGCTGCGCTGCGTCAACCTGCTGGAGCAGCCCAACCAGGGCAGCATCCACGTGGGCGGCTTCGAGGCCACCGATCCCGATGTGGACATCGACAAGATGCGCCGCAAAGTGGGCATGGTGTTCCAGCAGTTCAACCTGTTCCCGCACCTGGACGCCAAGCGCAACTGCTCCATCGCCCAGACCAAGGTCCTCAAGCGTTCGCAGGCCGAGGCGGACAAGGTGTCCATGCACAATCTGGAACGTGTGGGGCTCGGACACCTCGCGGACCGGTTCCCGGACCAGCTCTCCGGCGGCCAGCAGCAGCGCGTGGCCATCGCCCGCGCGCTCAGCATGGACCCCGAGCTGATGCTCTTCGACGAGCCCACCTCCGCGCTTGACCCCGAGACCGTGGGCGACGTCCTCTCCGTCATGCGGAACCTCGCCAAGGAGGGCATGACCATGCTGGTGGTCACCCACGAGATGGGCTTCGCCCGCGAAGTGGCGGACCGCGTGGTGTTCATGGACGGCGGCGTTGTGGTGGAGGAAGGCGTGGCCGAGCAGGTCATCTCCTCCCCCACGCAGCCCCGCACCAAGGAGTTCCTGCGCCGCGTCCTGGATCCCACGCACATCGACATCGAGGAGTAGGTCTCTTCGCTTTCACTACGCACAATCCCCGGCGCTAGAGATTCTCCGCAGCGCCGGGGATTTTGTGCGTCACGGGGCCATCAGCGCCTCGCTTTTGAACGAGGCGGACGACGGCGGCACGCGCCTCCTGTGCGGGCATTTACTTCCGCGGTGCCTGGGCACAGAATAGGTCACATCACAGCCCTGGCTCAGCAGCGCGCTGCCCGTCCGGCCGCCGTCCCGCGCGGTGGCGCACCCAGGAGCGCAGAGATGAATTTCCAAGCCCCACCACCGCAGGCGGCAGTATCCGAACGCGCCGCGCGGCTGGCATCAGTGCCCTCGTTCCAGCGGGTTGACTCCTTCATCCGGCGGTACCTCAACCGGGGACAGGACCAGCGCACCGTGTGCGACTTCACGTTCGGCAACCCCCACCAGATGCCGCCAGACCGCTACGTCACCACTTTGCGGGATGCCCTGGTTCCCCGTGATGACCAGTGGTTTGCCTACAAGACCAACGTCGAGACGGCGCAGGATGCGGCCGCACAGTCCCTGGAACGGCTGCTGGACATACCCTTCAGGACAGAGGACATCTTCCTCACCACCGGCGGGTTCGCTGCGATCGCCCTGGCGCTGAAGACCGTGGCGGACCCCGGCGACGAGGTGGTCTACAGCCTGCCGCCGTGGTTCCTGTACGAGCCGCTGATCCTCGAAGCCGGCCTGGTCCCGGTCAAGGTGAAGGTCCACACCGCCACGTTCGATCTGGACCTCGCCGCAATCGACGCTGCCATCACGGAGCGGACGCGGGTTGTGATCGTCAATTCGCCCAACAACCCCACCGGTCGGATCTATCCCCAGGAGCTGCTGCTCCGGCTCGCCGGCCTGCTGGAAACTGCGTCTGCAAGGATTGGACGGCGCATCTACCTCATCTCGGACGAGGCCTACAACCGCATTGTGTTCGACGGCGTGCGGTTCCACAGCCCGGCGGAGTTCTACCCGTACACGCTGCTGGCTTACTCCTACGGCAAGACCCATCTTTCCCCGGGCCAGCGGGTGGGGTATCTGGCCCTGCCGCCGGCCATGCCCCGCCGGGAGGAGATGGCGCCGGCCATCAGCGGCCTGCAGGTGGCGATGGGCTGGGTGTACCCCAATGCGCTACTGCAGCACGCGCTTCCCGAGCTGGAGAAGTTCTCCATCGACGTCGGCCAGCTGGAGCGGCGCAGGGACCGCCTGGTGGACGCGCTCGGCAGCATGGGTTACCGGATGCAGCCGCCGGAGGGCACGTTCTACCTGTTCGTCAGCACGCCCGGTCCGGACGACGAAGCCTTCACCGAGTCCCTCGCCCGCCGCGACGTCTTCGTTTTCCCGGGCACGCTGTTCGAGACGCCCGGGTTCTTCCGGATTTCCCTGACAGCCAACGAGGACATGATCGAGCGGAGCCTGCCAACCTTCGAAGCAGCGATCAAGGACAAAGGAGCAGTCGCAGATGCGGTACCCGGGGGCTGATCGTCCGTGGAAGCAGGCTGGCTGCCCGGCGCCGCTTACGTTTCGCTCCGTACGGCGACGATCCGGAAGGCCAGGTCAAAGTAGCGGCCCACCAATCCCCGTGAGCCGGTAATGCCGAACGAATAGCGGTCCAGGTGGGTGGCCTGCGCCGTTACGTGAACCCAACCAGGGGCGGGGGCTTCCCAAGACAGGATCTTGACCTGCACAGCCGTTGCTACATCGTGCATGGCCACGATCCCGGCCAGAACTATTGCGTCCGTCTCCTCGCTGACGCCAGTAGAAGAGAACCGGATCCCCGGGAAGGCTGCCACGTTGAGCAGGCTCCGCCCTTTGACATCCCGGTCGCGGCGTCCACTGGCGGACGTGAAGCTTGCCGCATCGATCGTGGCACTGGCTCTGCACTTTGCCAGTGTTGAAGAGACGTACAAGAGCCCCGAGGAAACGCGGAATGCGGCGCGCACCGTGCCCAGGCCGAACATATGCCGGGAGACGTAGGTGACACCCGAGCGTTCAGGGTCGATACGGTACGCACCCGCGTCTGGTAACTCGCGGATCTGCAGGGCTGGTTCGGCGGTCATGGCGTTTTTCCTTGGGCTTGGCCGGAATCCCCCGCACCGGCAGTTGCTGATGTATCAGCAACATTGCTCCTGTTATGCTGACGTGTCAACAACAATTTGTCGTCTGGAAGGTGGTTTATGGCTCCGAAGACGCGCGGCCTGACGAAGGACGAGGAAGAAGTGTGGTTCGCCTACATCCTCTTCACCCGCCAGTTGGCAGCCGGGATGGAGAGGCAGCTGGCGGGCAGCGGCGTATCGGGCGCCGATTACCAGATGCTCGCCCCACTTGCCGAAGCCGGGCCCTCCGGAATGCGCGCCCGGGACCTGGGGCGCAGTGCCGGTTGGGACCGCAGCAGGCTTGCGCACCAGCTTCGGCGAATGGAGGAACGCGGCCTGATCAACCGGGAACCGGCGGACAATGATGCCCGCGGCGTCATGGTTCATCTCACCGAAGTGGGGCGGGCTGCATTGCGCACGGCATCCCCGGGCCACCTCGCATGGGTCCGGGCAAACTTTCTTGACTTGTTGACGCCTGCGGAACGCCAGCTGTTGATAGGGCTTTCCAGGCGCGTCATGGACAAGTTAGAGCCGGAATCCCGGTCCTAGCGCGTCAGCACTCCCCCAACGGCGGCCGCCACGGCGTCCTTGATCCGCGTATGGAGCTGCCGCAGGGAATGACGGTCGGTGCGGACTTCAATGATGCTGCGCCCCTCAACCGGCTGGGCGAGCGCCTCGGCGAGTGCCGCCGTCGTACTTACCGAGCAATGCCCGACGCCGTACGCCGCGGCGAGTGCCGCGATGTCCACGGAGTGCGGCGTGCCAAAGAGGCGTTCGACGGCGTCGCCGTACGTTCCGGCCTCACGCACCGCGCCGTGTTCCAGCAGGTCGAAGATGGCCCCGCCGGCGTCGTTGAGGACGACGATCCGCAGCGAAGGCTGCTCCTCCCCGGCGCCGAGGAGCAGGCCGCCGACGTCGTGGAGGAACGTGACGTCGCCCAGCAGGACTGTGGTGTCCTGCCGGCCGCCGATGGCGATGCCCGTGGCGGTGGAAATAGTGCCGTCGATCCCGGCGAGGCCGCGGTTGGCGTACACGGTGGCGGCGGGTTCCGGGGCGGGCAGGCCGGCGAGGTCCACGTCGCGGATGCCGTTCGATGAACCTAGGAGGAGCTGGCCGCGGGCATGCTTCCACACCAGCGAGCCCACTGCCGGCCCGCTCGCGGGAGCCTCCGCTGAAAGTATTCCATCCAGGGCATGCTGCGCTGCCGATCCTGCGAGCAGCCAGGTATCCAGCCATTCTGTGGTCCCGCGGCCGGCAAAGCCGGCCAGGTCGCCGAGGTTTTCCAGCGGCAGCTCGGTACGGCGGCCGGGCTCATACCAGGCCACCGGCACGGGCTGGTAGAGCGCAGCCTGGACATCAGCCCTGGCCAGAAGCGCGGCGACCGGGCGGGACAGCGTGGGCCGGCCGAAGAGCACAACACGTTCAATCGGCATGTCCGCGCCGGGGCCGAAGTGCTCCAGCAGCAGCCGGTATGGACCTACCGCGTTGGGCCCGAAGCGGGCGTTGGAGGACGGCTCGGCCAGCAGCGGCAGGCCATGGGCGCGCGCGAACGCCTCGGCGACGGGCCCGGCGTCATGCCCGGCGAGTACGACGGTGCGCCGCTCCGGCAGGTCGGTTGACGCCGGCGGCAGGTTCATGATGAGCGGCTCGGTGCCGATTCGGTAGCGCTGCCGTTCGGCCGCGGGCGGCAGTTCCTCCCCCTTGGACGGAACCAGCGGATCGCGGAATGCGAGGTTCAGCTGGACGGGGCCGGGCGGCAGGTCGGGGAACGCGCCGGTGGCGGCGGACAAGCCTGTCTGGATGGCGCGCCGGGGGTCGGTGCCGGCGGCTATGTCGACGGCGAAGCGCACCTGCTCGCCGAAAAGGTCAGGCTGGACGGTGGTCTGGTTGGCGCCGGTTCCGCGGAGCTCGTCTGGGCGGTCGGCGGACAGCACCACCAGGGGAACCGCAGCATGGTTGGCCTCCATCACGGCTGGCATCAGGTTCCCGACGGCGGTCCCGGACGTTGTGAGGACGGCGGCGGGCGATCCCGTGGCCAAGGCCAGGCCCAGGGCCGTGAACCCGGCTGAGCGCTCGTCGATCCGGACCAGCAGGTCCACCCGGCCCTCGGCTGACGCCTCGGCAAGGGCATACGCCATGGGGGCCGAGCGGGATCCCGGCGAGACAACCACGTGCTGCACGCCGCCGTCGACCAACACCCCGACGGCGATCCGCGCCGCCGCCAAAGCACTCAGCCCAGCCCCGCCGTCAGTCGTGGCGTCCGGAGTAGTGCCAGGTGTGGCGTCCGGAGTAGTGCCGGAATCGGTGTCAGGCGGGGTGTCCGGGGAAGGCTCGTTCAGCGAAGTCACCAATCCAGTCTGCCACCCCCGAACGCTCTCTCATTCGATGTGGGTTTTACCAGAACGCTCTCTCACCTGATGCGGCGTTAACCGGAACGCTCTATCACCTGCCGCGCAAAGCCGGACGACAAGGTGATAGAGCGTTGCCGAAAAAACGGTGTTAAGTGATAGAGCGTCGCCGAAAACCCGGTGTTAAGTGAGAGAGCGTCGCCGTCGGGCTTAGGCGTCCGTGCGGAACACCTGGATCACGGACGGGCGGGGAGCGCGCGCCTGGCCGGGTGCCGGCGTCGTGCCTTCCGCGACGTAGTCCGGGAAGAAGGAAACCTGCGCGTCGAAGGTGCCGTCCTCGCCCGGGTGCTGCACCGCAACGAACACTGTACGCTCCTCGTCGTGGATGATGGGGCCGCAGGTCTCACCGTCGCGCGGGACGGCAAGGAACTGCTCTACCTTGCCGCGTTCGGCGCCGTCCAGGGTGACTTTGAACAGGCCGTCCGCCCGGCCGATGCCGGAGGGAGCCCCGTCCGTGGAGATCCAGAGGTTGCCCACGGAGTCGAATGCGAGGTTGTCCGGGCAGGAGATGGGCGAGACCTTGTCCACCGGGAAGCCGGAGAAGTAGGTGACATCGCCCTGGGCCGGATCGCCGCAGACCATCAGCAGGTTCCAGGTGAAGGTGGTGGAGGTCTGGCCGCCGGTCTCGGTGATCTCCACGATGTGGCCGTCGCGGTTCTGGTTGCGCGGGTTGACCTCGGTTGCGCCTTCGTTGGACCCAACACCGCGGTTGGAGTTGTTGGTGCAGGCCACGTAGACCTTGCCGGTGTGCAGGCTGGGCTCCACGTCCTCACAGCGGTCCATCTTGGTGGGGCCAACCTTGTCGGCGGCCAGGCGGGTGTACACCAGGACCTCCTCGACGGTCATGCCCGGAACGGCCGAAGCCCCGTCCACCACCAGCGGCAGCCACTCGCCGATGCCGTCGAAGGCGCCGTCGGCGGGCACAGCCCCGGTTCCGGTGATTTCGGCAGCCGGCGAGTTGCCCGTGAACCTGGCGACGTAGAGGCTGCCCGCGGACAGCAGTGTCATGTTGTGCTTGCGGTCGCCCTCGCGGTACTTGTCCTTCGAGACGAACTTGTACAGGTAATCGAAGCGCTCGTCGTCGCCGGAGTAGGCCACAACGTGCCCGGACTCGGCGATGATCACGTTGGCGCCCTCGTGCTTGAAGCGGCCCAGCATGGAGTGCTTCTTGGGCCTGGAGGTGGGGTCGAAGGGGTCAACTTCCACGATCCAGCCGAAGCGGTTCGCCTCGTTCTCGTAGCCGGGGTTGCGGGTGTCCCAGCGCGGCTCGTCCAGCTCCCACTGGCGGGCAGTCGGCTTGCTGGTGATGCCGTACCGCTTGTCCCCGGCAGAGGTTCCCGGCGCCACGAAGTAGCTCTGGAAGTTCTCTTCGCCGGAGAGGATGGTGCCCCACGGGGTGGTGCCGCCGGCGCAGTTGCCCAGCGTGCCCTTGATGAAGCGGCCGGCGGGGTCCTCAACAGTCTTGAGAAGCGGCGAGCCGGCGGCCGGGCCGGTCAGTTCGTACACCGTGTTGTTGAGGAAGCGGCGGTTGAGCGGCGCACCCTTCACGTAGGTCCACGGCTTGTTCTTGTTCTTGCGTTCCAGCTCAACCACGGACAGCCCGTGCGCGGCCGCCCCCACAGCGCGCGTCTGGTCTGCAGGCATGGTAGGCGGGAACATGATGGCGTCGTTGGTGTACTCGTGGTTGGCGAAGAGCACCGCGCGGCGGCCCTTGCTGCCCGGAATCTCCAGGATGTCCGTGTAGTCGTTGTTGTAGCCGAACTGCTTTTCCTGCGCGGCGGCCGTCTGGTTGTACAGATCGAACTCCGGTGCGCCGTTGAAGATGGGGTCACCCCAGCGGATGACCGGCTGCCAGGCGAAGCCCTCCGGGACGGTCACGGCGTCCACGGCGGCATCGATCGACGGGATGGCCGTGAACTGCAGCTTGGACTTGCCGAAGCCTTCCTTCGCGGCCTTGGACAAGCCGGCGGCGTTCGCGGAGTCAGGCGAGGTTGCGGCGGATCCGAGGACGACGGCGAGCGCACCTGCGGCGCCAAAGCCCAGGGCGGCGCGGCGGGACATGGTGGCGGAGGCGATGTCACGGAAGTAGCCGTTGGAGCTGGTGTTGCAGACGTCGCCGGCGCAGGCGTTGTCGCACTTCAACGCGCAGGTGACGGCGCTGCGCTTGCCCTTGGTATGGCCGAGCATCGGCAGCAGGGTGAACTTGCGGGCAGTCGTTTCAGACATGGGGGCCTTCCAAGGAATTTCTACGAGGTCCCGCCCACCCTTTCAGCCGGTTTCTACGCGCAGTAGTATGCCGGGTGAAGTTCCGGTTAACCGCGTGTGACCTGCAGAAACGTGAGAGAGGGTGCCAGGAAAGCCCGCGTTAAGTGAGAGAGGGTGCCAGGAAAGCCCGCGTTAAGTGAGAGAGGGTGCCAGGAAAACCCGCGTTAAGTGAGAGAGGGTCGCAGGAAAGCCCGCGTTAAGTGAGAGAGGGTGTCAGGGGGCCAGGAGCGCGTGGACGCGGCGCAGGCGTGCCAGCCACCAGTCCCGGCGCTCCCCGGGTGCCGCATACCGCTCAAGCAGCCCGGCGTCGGCGGCCGCATCGCGGAGGCGGATGGCGCCGTCGTCGGCCACCAGGGGATCCGTGGTGATGTCCGATTCAAACAGGGACACCGTCCCCAGCCCGCAGGCATACGGCAACTCGGGCAGGGCGGCCGCCAGGGCAAGGCCGGCGCGGATGCCCACGGAGGTGTCCAGCGCAGAGCTGACGACGGCGGGCAGCCCCGCGTCAGCAACGATGTCCAGTGCGCGCCGGACTCCCCCGAGCGGCGCCACCTTGACCACCAGGAGGTCGGCCGCGCCGGCCCGCGCTACGCGCAGGGGGTCGTTCTCCTTGCGGACACTTTCATCCGCAGCGATCAGCACCGGGGTGCCCGCGGCCCGCAGCTGGCGGCGGACCTCGGCCAGTCCGTCGATGGTGGGGACGGGCTGCTCGGCGTATTCAAGCCCGACGCCGGCAAGCCGGGTGAGTGCCGAGACCGCCCCGGGCACGTCCCAGCCCCCGTTAGCATCCACGCGGATGGCGGCGTCCGGCAGCGCGGCCCGCACGGCGGCAACCCGGGCGGCGTCGTCGTCGAGGGTCTGGCCGCGCTCGGCAACCTTGACCTTCACGGCGTCCACCCGGCCAAACCGCGCCAGCACCTCGGGCACCCGTTCGGCAGGCACGGCAGGAACGGTGGCGTTCACCGGAATAACTGAACGCAACGGCGCGGGGAACCCCTCCCAGGCAGCCTCGATGGCGGCGGCAAGCCAGCGGGACGCCTCACCGTCGGCGTACTCGGGGAACGGGCAGAACTCGCCCCACCCGGCCGGGCCCCGCAGCAGCAGCGACTCGCGCTCCATGATGCCGCGGAACTTGACCCGCATGGGCAGGGACACCACGTGCGCGCCGGCCAGCAGCTCCTCGAGCGCGGGCACCTGGGGCGGGACGAATGGCATGGATTCAACTCTACAAGCGGGGGCCGCCGCCCCGGCGAACACAAAGCCGGCGAACACAAAGCCGGCGAACACAAAGCCGGCGAACCCCGCGGAACCTCCCAGCGCTAACAGCCTTCCAATGCATATCCATATGGATATATAATGTGGGCATGGCACGGGCAGCAACAACCACGGACGCTTTCAACGCGGTAGCTGAGCCCCGCCGCCGGGAGATCCTGGACGCCCTCAGCCTTGGCGAACGCCCCGTGAACGAGCTGGTGGACCTGCTTGGCCTGGCCCAGCCGCACGTCTCGCGCCATCTGCGGGTCCTGCGGGAGGTGGGCGTTGTGGATGTCCGGGACGAAGGCCGGCAGCGGCTGTACCGGCTCAATGCGCAGGCCCTCAAGCCCATCCACACCTGGGTTTCCACATATGAGCACCTCTGGGCGGAGCGCTTCGACCTGCTGGATGACGTGCTCGCCGGCCTCCAGGAAGACACCTCGCAAGAAGGAGCAGGGCAATGACTCAGACAAGCACCATGGACGTGACCTATCCCGGCGATCGGGAAATCCTCATCACCAGGATCGTGGAAGCGCCCCGGCACTTTGTGTACAGGGCCTGGACAACACCCGATCTCGTCCGGAAATGGTGGTCCGGGCGCCGCGGCGAGATGACGGTGGTGGACATGGACTTCCGGGAGGGCGGCGCCTGGCGGTACGTCATGGTGGCGAGCGGCGGGTTTGAGGTGGCCTTCCACGGCACGTACCGGGAGATCGTGCCGAACGAGCGCATCGTCCACACGGAGGTCATGGAAACGGCGGGTGTGGGCCGGGACAGCGAGGAAGGGGCCGTGGTCAATACGGTCACCTTCAGCGATGCCGACGGCGGCGCCACCCTGATCAGCATCCGCACCGATGCGGGCAGCAAGGAAATCCGGGACATGATTGCGCAGTCCGGCATGGAGGGCGGGGTGCGGGAGCAGTTTGAACTCATCGAGGCACTCGCCCAGGCCCCGGAATAGCCATCGCGGCCGCCTCGATGTGCCGGGCCCCAACCTGCGGCGGGATCCCAGCTTTCTGTGACACCCTTTAAGCGATGACTTTTCAACGGCAGGCAACGAGCAGGACCGCAGCCCGACCCGCAACGGGATCGGGCTTCCTGTTCGTGCTGGCCACGCTGGCGTGTGTGGCCGGGCTGGTGGCCACCTACTACTACTTCGTCCAGACCACCACGGGCCAGTTCATCGACGAGTCCGCGCTGGTGGAAGCCGTGGAACTCCATGGGCCGGCCGGCAAGGCAACCACCAAATTCCTGGACCTGCTGCCCACCGTCTCCCTGGTGATGGCCGCCGTCGTGGTCCTGTTTGTGACCGTGATCCGCAAGCACTGGGCGGAGGCAGGAATTGCCGTGGCCGCCTGCATCGGCGCGAACATCGCCACGCAGGTGCTGAAGGATCTCCTGCCCGCCCGCCCGGACAAGGGCGTGATCACGCTGGAGCTGAACTCGCTGCCCTCCGGCCACACCACATTGGCGGCGTCGGCGGCGGCCGCGGTGTTCCTGATGGCCTCGCCCCGCTGGCGTCCGATGGCCGGATTCGTCGGCGGCACGTTCGCCATCGCATCCGGGGTGTCCACGCTGATCAACCAGTGGCACCGGCCGGCGGACGTGGTGGCGGCGTTCCTGCTGGTGGGCGCGTTCATGATTCCCGCGGGCTGGCTTATCATCCGGCGGGGGTCCTGGAATGCGTGGGACGGCTTTGGCGGGCACATCGGTTCGGCCCGGATCTGGCTGACGCTTCCGGTTGGCATCGGGCTGGCGTCGGCCGCGGTGGCGCTGTACTCGCTGGCGCGCATCGCCCCGAGCCCGTGGCAGGAGACCAGCACCACCCACTATTTCTGGGCCGGAATCTCCCTGATTGTGATCGCCGGCTACCTAGCCACCGTTGCCACCACATCCCTGTTCGCGTACGCCGCACGACGACGGGTCCCGGCAAGGCGCTGAGCCCCCACATGCCAGGGAAACCTTGACCGAACCTTGACGCATTACTGGTGAGTATTTTGATGGGCCCGGTGGATAGTAGTGGCTGTCAGGAGACGGGCGGCGGCAGCAGGCAAGCAACAGGAGGCCATCCAGCCGGATTGGCCTCGCAGCCCATCACTCTCCTGGCGGCGTCTTGAAGTGGGCTCCGCCAGGTATCAACGGCCTCCCGCCCGGCTCCTGGCAGACGTGAGACGGCGAGCACGATAGTCCCCCTGCAAGCGGACGTGTGCTCCTCAAACATCCCGGCGCCGCCCTTCCCCCCAATGGCGGCGCCGGGATTTCCACGATCTATTGTCCCCGGTCAGGCCCCGGCGGTTGGCCCGGGGTTGACGGCCGTGCCCAGCACATGGGCCAAGGCCGGCGATAACGGAAGGACGGCGAAATTGAAGCGCCGGCTGCCTACCGGAGCAAAGCCAGCCTCCCCGATGGCCGCCACTGTGTCCCGGTTTGGATGGCACCCGCCGGCGAACCGCTGCCATGCAGGCGCCAGCAGGTCCTCCACTGCCGCGAACAGCCGGTTGTCCGAGCGGACGTGCTCATAGAAAGCAAGGATCCCCCCGGGACGCAGGACGCGCCGGATCTCGGCCAGCACCGGCGCCTGCTCGCTGACGCTGCACAGAACCAGGCTGGACACAACAGCATCAACGCTGGCGTCAGCCGCCGGAATGTGTTCGGCTGCTCCGGCGCGGACGGTCACGGGTACTGGAGCGGAGGCTGCTTTGGCGGCGGCGATGCTCCTGAGGTCGTCGTCCGGCTCGATGGCCAGCACGTGGGTGACGGCCGGCGGGTACAACGCGAAACCGGAACCGTCCCCGGCGCCGATTTCGACGACGGACCCGCGCAGCCCGGCCAGCAGCTCACGGCGGTGTTCGGTAGCGCCGCGGCGGTTCATCTCCTCGACCGCCCGGGCGTAGGCCCGGGCGAAGCGCGGGTGCTGCAGTTCCGCCGGTCCGCGCTCCCCCGCAGGGCCGCTTCCCTGGCCGCCGCCAGTCACGCGCCTCAGCTCGCCGGGCCGGCGCTGCCGCCCGAGCTAAGGCTGGCGAGGGCCGCGCGGAGCCGCGTGTCGGCGTCGTCCGCTACTTCCTTGACTGCCGGGTTGTCACTGAGCTGCACCATGGTTTGCGGATCGATCGCCTGGATGGTGGTTACGCTGGCGTCGGTGCCGCGGCGGACCACAACGTTGCAGGGCAGCAGGGCACCCATGTCCGGCTCGGCTGCGAGGGCACGGCTGGCCAGGTTGGGGTTGCAGGCGCCGAGGATGATGTAGTCGCCAACGGATGCGGCGGCCTCAGGCCCCAGCTTCGCCTCGAAGGTGGCGCGGACGTTGATCTCCGAAAGGATGCCAAAACCTTGCTCGGCCAAGGCGTCCTTGGTCTGCTGCAGCGCCTCGTCCCAGGCAAGGGGAACGGTGATGGTGTGCGTGTAGCTCATGGTGCCTCCTCAGGCGGTTGCTCCTGCTGTGGGTACTTCGCCATCGTATACCCCCGGGGGTGTTATGGCTACGGGGGTCCCAGTCCGCGGGATAGTTCCCAATAGCTATACGCAGTGGAGTTTGCCATTGTTGGTGCCGACATCCAGCCTCAAAGTTGCCTCAGCGGACGCCTCCGTGCGGTTTAGATAGGTCGCTGTGGCTCTCACCGTCAGCAGGCTCATCGAACGGTTCTCGGCGATGATTTGTGAGTTCTCTGTGAGGATGATGCTTCCAGAAGCTCCGGCGCCCGCCACCGTATAGGGCGGCCCGTCTGACCCGTCAGGCCTCTTGGCGGAAAGGGTCAGAGCGGCAGGCGCCTCGGGCAGGACATAGTTGAGGGCAACCGTTTTATCCGCGTTGTCTATCCTTGAGCAGGCGAACTGCTGGAACGCAGAACCGGGCCAGTTCGCTGCGGCAGTGACGGTCATGGTCGCCGTCGCGCTTTGTTGCCACAGCGCCGACGCTGCAGGCACGCCAAAGCCCAGCAGCACCGTGACTACAAAAGCTCCTACGGCGGCGGATGCGCCCGGCAGGCCGAGAAAACGCCGCATTACCCGGCCTCAGTCACGGCGGCCGGCTTGCGCGCCCCGCGCACCGATTTGAAGACCAGGATGGTGCCGTACCCGATTAGTCCCATGGCGGCGAGAGTGGTCCATAGTCCGCGGTCGGCATTGCCGAGTGCGTTGGCAAGGAACCCCACCTGGGGAACGGCGTAAAACAGCTTGCCCTTGACCTGGATTTCACGGACCGGGTCGGCATCGGTGGCGCCGTTGTTATCGCCCTTGGTGATGAGTGTCTTCTCACCGGTCTGGGTGGCCCCGAAGCCCACAATCCGGTGGGTTTCGACCTCCGGCCTTCCGGAGTAGAGCTGGAACGTGATGACGTCCCCGTGCTTGAGCTCCCCGAAAGGCGCCGGCTTCATCACCAGGAAGGTGCCGGGCGGAAATTTGGGTGCCATGGAGCTGGTGAGCACGGTATACGCGTGCGATCCCGTCGCCACCGGCACCACGATCAGGACCAATGCCGCAAACAGCGCAGTGAGCATTGCAGCCATGCTTGCCATGCGTCCCGCAAAGGAAAGCGCCTGGGCGCCGGCACTCCCTTTCTTCGAGTACGACGGCGATGCGGCCACGGGCGCGTCCGGAGCCTCCGCGGCGGCGTGGGTCAGCGGGCGTTCAGTCAGGTCAGCAGCCACCGGGGACCCCGCAGAGTTGACGAACGGTGAGGGGAAGGGTGATGGCCACTGCTTGTCCTTTCACGGTGGACGGGGCTGATGGGCTGAGGGTCACCTGGAAACACAACACGGTGGAACCGGACTTGGGAACTGCTGGTGATGCGAGTCCGGAGGCGCCCAATGGAACGTATCCACTGGTTGTGCTGCACTCTGCTGCTGAGGCTGCGGCCTTCCCGCTGACATTCAGGTACTGGGAGAGTGTCCCGCCGGACAGATTCGCCGCTGCGGGCTGCCCCACCGTGGCGACCGTGTTGAACGTTCCACCGGCATCGGTGCTGTTGGTGACAACCACCCCGCCGTAGACGGACGTTCCGGGCAGCAGGGCCGCGGCCGGCGTCAGAGCCAGGTTGGCCGGCTTGCCGTCCGGGAGGGTCATGGTGGTGGCCTGTCCGGACGGCGTGGCAGTGAGATTCACGGTGAATGAAGCGGAGGACACGGTCCCCGGCGCTGCAACTGCGGTAGCGCTCCAGAGGGCGTAGGTGCCCTGGACTGCCAGGAGGCCCAGGATCACTGCCGCGGCGATAAGGCCGGCCGCCTGCAGTGTGCGCTTGATGCGCATGAGTCCTCCTGGGCCGTAATTTCCTGCTACTTATGACAGGTGGCAGCCGGGCCACCCGGCGGTCCTACTACGGGGCCGTGGTCACGCCGTCAAGTCCGCCCTGAGTTACCTGGGACAGCGTGTAGCTCACATTCCCGAGCTCATAGGACTTCGCGACATCGTTGCGGCCCGAGGTGGAACCCTTGAACTCGAAAACCGTCGATGCCGTCACCGTCTGGGTCGGGCTTCCGTCGACAGGCTCCAAGACCGTGCTGGGCGCGACGTCGCCTGCGCTGTTCGTGAGCTTGAGTGGAGAAACGGTGACATTGTCTGTAGAAAATGTGCTCGTGGGGACGTTCGTGAGAACGACGTTGGCTGCCAGCTTGTCGCCTACGAGAGTGACCGTCAGGTCCTGGGTGTAAGTCAGCTTGTCACCAGGAACTACTTTGTAGGTGCGGATGTCGATGGGGTTAAGGTCCCTGTCAGTCCACTCTCCGGTGCTAGCAGCGACATTCAGGTCACCCGCGACGATGGTGCCGGCTTGCACGTCATCAGTAGCGTTCCAGGCGGCCAGGGTTCCGCCGCCGCCCAGGAGCAGTGCTGCGCCTACTGCGATGGCTGCGGTGCCTTTGATCAGAGTGCTGTTCTTCATGGTGTGTCCCCTCAGACTTTGCGTGTGTTTGTGGATCTGGGGACCACTCTGCAAGGCAAATCTCAGGACCTGATAAGGGATTTGATCAAGGTTCGCGCAAGAATAAAGCAGCAGGTCAGACGCCGGTAAGCGCTATCCCACAACCTGCTTCAAGCCGTAAGTCGACGTCACATAAATCTGTGACTCGAAGGCCAAACGGGTCGTCCTATTCGGACGCACACTAGGACCCCACCACTCCCGGCCGCCCCGGCTCGTACAAATCGATGATGGGCAGGTGCCCGTCCGTGCGGATGGCGTCGCCGCCGCCGTTGCGGTGGTGGTAACCGCTGGAGTAGTTGAGGATGACGTGGACGGACTGCACCGCGTCGGCCGCCTGCAGCGTGGCGATAATGAAATCGCGCTCCTCGTCCGTGCGGTCGGCGATCTTGTGCGTGATCTGGAAGGTGAACAGGGACAGGCCCACGCTGCGGTCATACGTTCCGGCCCCCACCCAGTCCACGGACAGGCCGCCGGGCAGCATCCATCCGGGCGGGCACTTCCAGAACCGCACGTGGTGCCGCTTGCGCGGATTCCCGTCGATCTCGCGCTGGAATGCCAGGTCTTGCCGGTTGCCGAACACGTAGAGCGAGCTGACGGGGGCGGCCGGATAGCTGCGGCCCAGCACAGTGGAGGTGAGGGTCTGCCAGGCCGTGGCCGGGGTAATGGGGTCGGCCTCCACCCAGCCGGCGGTGCGCATGGCCCGGCGCAACTCCTCCTGCGTCCCCACCACGGCGAGGTTCACGGGATCGCCAAGGACGCCGTCGCCTGTCCTGGCCCGGCCAATGAAGTAGTCGGGGATGTAGAGGCTGCTCAGGATTTTGTGGACGCGCGGCAGCAGCGCGTAGGCCAGGATCAGCCAGACCGGCAGGAACACCCACGCCTGGTCAGGGCCGCGCGAAAGCCGCGACAGCAGGAAAAAGTACACCGCCCAGCCGACGGCGACAGTCACCACCAGGTACAGCACCCGCTGCAGCACTGCCAGGACGGTGGCCCACCGGCTTTGCCGCCGTTCCACCGCGTTGCTGGAGGGTGAGTGGTCGGGCTCCGCCGGCACGGCCCGCTCCTGGCCAGAGTGCCCGGCACCGCCGCCGTCGGGGCCTGGACGGGAGCCGCTGGCGGGTCGGTGGCCGGGTCGGCGTTCGTGGCCGGAGCCACCCACGCCCGAGTCGCCTACACCAGGGGTCACGGCTCGTCGGGGTTCAGCTGCTCAACGATGATCCGCGCCGTCTCAGGATCACCCAAAATCATGAAGTGCCCGGCAGCGGGCAGCTCGATGTTGGTGGCGCCGGGAAGGACGCTGCCCTCCGGGATGTGCGGATCGAACGTGCCGTAAATGGAGGTGATGCGGCTGTTGATGGCCTCTTCGCGGGCGAGCTCCAGCGTCAGGGCATTGCGTGGCGAGAAGATCCTCAGGGTGGGCAGCAGCATGTACCTGGCATAGCGCGATCCCGAAAACGGCGTGCACACGGTGACCATCCGGTCGATCCGCTGCTCGGGGTCCAGCATCAGCATGGTGTATTTGCCGATCAGGCCACCCTTGCTGTGCGCCACGATCGCAGCGTCCTGCAGCCCTGCTTCCTCAATGTGCTGGGCCACCATCCGCGCCGCCACCGGCACCTCAAGTTTGTTCCGCTGCAGCACCGTGACCACATGGACGGGATGGCCGGCGTCGTGGATGCACTGGATGAGCGGCATCATGAACTGCCAGTTTTCGTAAACGCCCGGAATGATCACCACAGGCCGCCGGTGGCCCTGGTGGAAGGATCCTGGCTGGACCCGCGACAACACTCCGCGGACCTGCCATCCCGCGGCATAAAGGTAGTCCTGCAGCCACCACATGGCTTTGCGCAACGGACTTATCCGAGTGCTCACGCCCCGTTCACTCATCTGTCGAGGATATCCCTAGTAGTTGCGTCGGTGCTTCAGGCGGGGAATAACGACGGCGAACACGGCCGCCGCCGCAAAGCCCAGGACGCCCGTGGCTGAGACCCCCGCTCCCAGGGTGGCAACGGCGGTCACCCCGGAGAGGAGCACGGGACCGCCGGTGGACCCGGCATCGGCCATGAACCGCCACAGCCCCAGGAACTGCCCGCGGCCACGGTCCGGCGAAAAGTCCGCCCCGAGGGTCATCACCAGCCCGGAACTGATCCCGTTGCCAAACCCGATCAGGAGCGCAGCCAGCAGCAGCCCCGTGAAGGACCCTGTGAGAGGAATCAGCAGCAGTGCTATCCCCATGATCAGCGTGGAAGGGACGGCCACAAACTGCCGGCCTTTCCGGTCCATGAGCTTGCCCGCGGGATAGAACACCAGCATGTCGATGGCCCCGGAAAGCCCGTAAATCAAGGAAGCCGAGGTCGCGTCCATGCCCAGGTGGTCCGCCCACAGCGGGATGACCACCTGCCGGGACGAGCGCAGCGCGCTGAGCAGCAGGATGCCCATGCCCAGGCTGAGGAACACGCCCGCGTGGGACACCGCGACGCTCCGCAGCGTGGGCTCCGGCCCCTTGTGTCCGCCGTCGGGCGCGGGAGCAACGGCCAGGTCCGGAATGGTGAGTGACAGCAGCGCGGCAGCCGCCATGGCCACCACCCCCACCCAGTAGGCGCCGCTGATGCCGGCGAACTGCATCACGGCCGCGCCCAGGAACGGCCCGATGAACACGCCGATCCGGTTCACCCCGCCCAGGGTGGACAGCGCCCGCGCCCGGAACTCCACGGGCACGGCCTCGGTGAGGTACTTCTGCCGGGCCAGCCCAAACACGGCGCCGGACATTCCGACGACGGCCATCGCCGCGGCGAGCAGCCACAGCCCGTCGGGCACCAGCGACGTCAGCCCGGCGGCCGCGAGCGCGAGGCCGGCCGCGACGGCGGCCCCCACGATTGACCAGCGCTCACCGAATTTGAGCGTGACCAGGGAGGCGGGCAGGTTGAAGAACCAGGAGCCCAGCCCGATCAGGGTGACGATCAGGGCAGCCACAGCCACCGACGCTCCCAGATCCCGGGCGGTCAGGGCCACCACCGGCAGGATGGCGCCCGTGCCGATTCCGTAGAGCAGCGTGGGGCCGAACGCTGCCACCGCGATGCCGCGCAGGCTGAAGGGCTGGGGGTCATCGGGGGAAGTCATCAGATTTATTTTATGGCCGCGCCCGTAACGCCGCCGCCCGGCCTGCGCACCGAAGGCCGGCGCCGGGAGACTACTGGCGGGCCCGCTCTCCGAAGCCTGCCAGCGACCTGAACAAGGCCACGATTTCCACCACCATGCCGATGATGGAGCCTACGATGCCCAGCACCAGCAGGACCCTCACCACCACGGGCCAGCCGGACCAGCCGTCCCCGAAGTCGAAGGGGAAGACCTCCCAGAGGCGGAACGTGGCGGCGAGCCCTATTCCCAGGACCACCAGGTTTCCCAGCGCCATAATGCCTCTGTTGCGGATCACCACGAAGATGAGGTTCGCCACGATGCCAGCGGTCAGTGACGCGTTGATGATGCCGAGCACGCGGTCCATATCCGGGGTCAGGAACGGCACCACCTGCCAGCCCGGCCAGATGTTGATCCCCCACATCATCGCGGCGTTAATCAGGACAGACACAACGTTGCCGCCGCGGCTGGTCACCGTCTTGTCAGCCATGCCATCTCCCGGAGCCAGTTAACGGCCAAATCATTGGACGTGCCGCCTGCCAACATCGTCCCCGCGGGAACTCCGGTCCGGAAGGGCCGAAAGGCCCGCACATGAAGCAAATCCGGGGGTCACAAACGTCCCGCGGAAGAGTAGCGTTCGCCTTATGGGGCGCTGATCCGCGCCCGTACGAAAGGGGAGGTCATTCGATGGGTGAAGTGTGGATCCGAACGCTCGGCAACGGGCTGGTCCGGGCAGACAGAATCACCGAAATTTCATCCACCCGCGGGTCCCTCCAGGAGGACCAGGGCTATTCGCTGAAGGTCATCGTGGACGGCAAGGGCCACGTGCTTATTGACGACGACGAGCTGCGGGGCTCGCTGGCCGAGCGGCTGGAATTCGCCCGGCACGTGGAGGACGCCCTGCTGCTTGCCATGGACGAGGCCCGGGACAGCGACACCGCCGTCGTCATCTCCTATGAGCCGGAGCGCGAGCGCTGGTCAGCCGCGCCGGTCACGGTGTTAGCCGGAAGGCTTTCCGAAGCAGTGGGGTGAGCCATTGACTGTTCGCCGCGTTCGACGGCGGGCGGCAAGTTGCGTACGACGCCGGCCGCCGGCCCGGGTGCCACAGGCTGCGCGGGTGCCACAGGCTGCGCCTCCTGGAGAACGGTCCGTGCGGGCAGCCCGGTGATGCTGGTCCGCGTGAAGCACAAAGCCCACAGCGCCGCCACCAGCACAACCACCACCACCCAGGGCAGATCCGGCCACGCCAGCAGGAAGGGCACGGCCACCGCCACCACGGTCACGATCAGCAGGTACCACGCCACGTACCACCACGGGTTGGCCGGCGGATTGCGGGTGGGATCGCTCGATTGCGTGAAGGACGGACGGCGCATCCGCTGGAGCCGGTTGTGCAGCACTCCCCACACCGGCCCGTTCAGGAGCCCCACCAGCACGCCGGCAAACACCGCCGTTGCCACTGCCAGCACGCCCCAGTCCTGCCAGTGCGCCCAGTGGTAGGTGGGCCCGGAGCACAGCCAGTCGGACCACCACGGGTCCGGGCCCTCCCCGGGAGCCCCGCACGCGGCCATGTTCCGTGCCCACTCCTGCGATCCCAGCCAGGCCAGCGCAGCCGGAGCGCTGAGTCCCGAGGTGAGGACTGCCAGCAGCCGCGTCACTCCCAGGCTTTTCACCATGACGCGGTGCGGGCGGAGCCGCCGGTCGCCGTCGAGAATCCTCAAGGCCAGCCCGGCGGACCCTGGCGGCGGCGGATCCAGGATCAGCCGTGCCAGCGGGTCCAGCACCTCCACGCGGTTCTGGGAGTAGACAATATGGTCATAGATCAGGGCGGACCTGTTGTACACGGGATGTTCCTCGGGTCCCGGACCGCCGTCGCCCTCGCTGTCCCGGGCGTAGATCTTGCCGAAAACCGGAAGCGGCCCGTTGGCGTGGGTGGAGATGGGCCCGGCCGGCACGAAGTCGAACTTCCCCCAGACGTTGATCCAGCGCGGTCGCTGAGGGTTGGCCAGCCAGTCCGACACCGGGTCCTCGCCCGTTCCCCCGCCCCACTGCGCGTACCCCAGGAGGTCCAGCCCGCTGCCCACGCTGACGAAGTTGGTGGCGCGCGCCTGGTTCTGGAACAGGACCTGCCCGGTGATGGCGGCACCCTGGCTGTGCGCCACCACGGTGACCTCAGTTTCCGGGCAGCGCTTCCAGCGCTGGAGCGTGTCCACCACCCGCTGCCGCATCGCCGCCGCCTGCAGGGGCTTGCGCTTCCACACCTGCGGATCGCCAAGGAAGTCGGCAAACAGGGAAACGAGCTTGCCGATCCACCGGCCCGGACCCGGGATCCACGCCAGGCCGATGATCAGCAGCAGCACCAGCAGCACCGCCAGCAGGAGGAAGAACCCGGCAAAGGCAGCCAGCGAGGTCAGGACCAACTGCCGCAGCCAGGCCCCGAACCACCGGATGTTCCTCTGCCGGCCGGGATACAGGTTCCACTTGATCAGCTGGAGGGAGCGCAGGTACACGCGCAGGGCGGTCCGGAGTGCCCAGGAGTACGTGGACGCAGCCGACGCCGGCTCGAAGTCCCTGCCCCAGGACGCCTCCGTCATGAGCACAGTGAGACATTCAGGCGTGCCGCCCGCGGCGCCCCGGAGGACCTTGACCAGCACCTCCGGCGGGTCGCCCACCGCGTTCGCCTGGGTGATAACCAGATGCGGGTGCGTGGTGTCGGGGACCAGGTCCAGGGAGAGATCGTGCAGGCTCAGCATCAGCGGCTGGGCCATTCCTGCAGGGTGCCGCCTTTGAGGGCGCGTCCCATGCCGTGGACGAACACCACCACATGGTCCGGCTGACCTGGCGGCTCCGGCTGTTCCCGCCGGCCCGTGGCGTTGGCGTCGCCGGCGTCGCCAAGGCTTCCACCTGCGCGCTTGCCCATGGCTACATGATCCACCCGGCCGGGCGCGGGGGAAAGGAAATCCGGGAACCCCAAACGATGTAATAAACACCTTCATGTTGCGTGGATCACATTATGTCCCTACTCTGGATGAGGCTGATGCAAACGGCCATAAGCAAGAAGCTGCAGCGTCGCAGCCAATGCCGGGGAAGGCTTTACAACTTGAATTCCAAGCTGAACATTGTTGTCCGTGTAGATCTCGACCACGCCAAGGCACAGGTGATTGCAAAGGGGCATGTCACCGTCCACAGCGTCAACGCACTGTATGTAGTCGTCAAGCGCGCCAATTCCTTACGAGAAGGACTGGGCGTGGAACTGGATATATCGCATGCGCGGGTGGATCAGGAAGCGCTGGAAATGCTCCATGCCTCTTCCGAAACACACCACCTGCCCGCCATGATTGATCCGCAGCAGGCGCCGTGCACCATCAGCGTCCTGGCGCCGCGCACTGCCTCCCGCAGGGCACACGCACCGGCACTGATCGCCGCATAGGCGCCCAGGCAACGGCACCCAGAGAGCCCAATCGTCGGGCCAGGGCGCCAGCCGCACACTTTTCTTTCCTCCTGATGTCCACGGACTGCGAGCGCAGCTGTATCCGAATAGACGGGTAGCTGCACTCCCGGTTTGCTGACAGCCCGCCATGGGTCATGCCCGGGGGTACAGCTTCTCCTGAATACAGGGGAAGCGGCACGTATCCTTCGGACCTGGCCGACGCCCTTGGCGTGTCCCGGCAGAGCATGTCCAACCACCTGACATGCCTGCGCGGCTGCGGCCTGGTGGTGGCAGTACCGGACGGCAGGCGGACCAGGTACGAACTGGCGGACGACCGGCTGGGGCACGCCATCCGTGACCTGCTGGGCGTAGTGCTGGCCGTCGATCCGGCGTGCTGCGCACCGGACGGGACATGCCAGGCGTGACGGACCTCCAAATTTCGCCGGCCCCGGAACGCCGCGCGGTCCTCTCCCGCCGCATCCGCTTCTTCGCCGCAGCCACCATCGCCTACAACGTCATTGAGGCGGCGGTTGCCCTCTGGGCCGGCGGCGTGGCCGGCTCGGCTGCCCTGATCGGTTTCGGCCTGGACTCGGTGATCGAGGTTGCCTCCGCCGTCGCGCTGTCCTGGCAGTTCGCCTCGAAGGATCCGGAACGGCGCGAGCGCCTGACACTGCGAATCATCGCCCTGTCCTTCTTTGCCCTCGCCGCCTTTGTATCCGCCGAGGCCATCCGATCCCTGACCGTCGGGGAAGGGGCCGAGCATTCTGTGCCGGGCATCTTCATTGCAGCCTTAAGCCTGGCCATCATGCCGGTACTGTCCTGGCTGCAGCGCCGGGCCGGCCGCGAACTGGGGTCCAAAACTGCGGTGGCCGACTCCAAGCAGACGCTGCTTTGCACCTACCTGTCGGCCGTCCTCCTGGCCGGCCTGCTGCTGAACGCCACGGTGGGCTGGTGGTGGGCAGACGCTGCCGCCGCGCTGGCCATTGCCGCCATCGCCGTCCGGGAAGGCATCGAGGCCTGGCGCGGCGATGTATGCTGCACGGTTCCGGCCAGGGACGGCACCGATGCCGGGCTGGAGAGCAGTCCGGTTGCCGCCGGCTGCTGCTCGGGCTGCACGGACACCAGTGACGCGCCGCGGCAGGCAGCGGGCCCTGATCAGTACTTCGGCCAGTAGTCCGGATTGAAGCCGCTGGGGGTCGGAGGCCTGGGCGGGTCTTCCCATTGGCCGGCAGGAATTTCGCCCGGCTCAGGCTCCGGCTGCTCAGGCTGTGGCTCAGACTCCTGCTCTGGCCCGTGCTCCCGCTGCGTCTCCTGCTCCGGTTCGGGTTCCCGCTCGGGCGCAGGTTCAGGTCCGGTACTTTCCTGGGGTTGGTTCTTGTCGTGTGCCATGTCGCTCCCTTGGGGCCGGGATAGCCCACTGCCTGAGCACTTCCAGCGTAGGTTCCGGACCGCCCGCCATGTCAAGGTTTCCAGCTCCCCCACTTGCCCCCCTGCCCGGCACGAGCAACGCTTGGTCACTGGCGCCTAAGGTTCGTCTTCCACGAACTCGAGGAGGTCACCAGGCTGGCAGTTCAGCACCCGGCACATGGCCTCGAGGGTGCTGAAGCGTACCGCCTTGGCCCGGCCGTTTTTCAGCACGGCCACATTGGCGGGTGTCAGGCCCACACGCTCGGCGAACTCCCCCACACTCATCTTCTGCCTGGCCAGTTCGACGTCGATGCGCACCACAATGGGCATCAGATCACCGCTTCCATGTCCGCCCGGAGGTCGGCGGCCTGCCGGAGGAGGGCGCGCAGCACCACCACCACCAGGCCAAGGGCGGCGCCGGCCACCAGGATCAGGAACAGCAGGAGCGGGAGCCCGGGATCGTCGGCATTAAGGACGACGACGGCGGAGAGCGCCGCGAGCATGGTCCAGCCGGCGGCGATGGCCCAGACAATGGCGTCCACCCACACCAGGGCTCCGTTGCTGAAGATCCGGTCATGCTTGACGAGCGTCAGCAGCTTCCAGGTGCCCACGATCACCACCTGGACGCAGGCCACCTCCAGGATGAAGAAGATGGTGAGGGGCCACTGAAGGTGGGCACGGTCCGGATTCTCCTGCGCCATGTGCGCGAACTGGCCGGGGATGGACATGACCTGGAACAGGAGCAGCAGAAGGAAGGCCACCACAAGGACCATACGGAGGGCGGTGACTGCCAGGCGGGTTATCTTCATATATCGAGTTTCAGCTACTACCTATCGAAAGTCAATCGATACGGGAAGCACTCATGTGAAGAGAAGCGTCGAAGGAGTCAGGACGTCAGCTGGTCCCGGCGGAACCGCAGCTCCCGCCGGGTGCCGTTGAGGGGTGATCCCGTGAAGGGCAGGGTGTCCAGCCGGATGCCCTCGGCGGCGGTGAGGGCCAGGGCGTTGGCTGCCGCCGCTGCCCGGGGAAGCAGCCCAATGGCGGCCGCGAACTCCTCCCAGTGCCTGGCCTTGAGTCCTTTGACTTTGCCGGCGAGGGGAAGCGCCATGGTGTCATCACCGTAGAGCAGGGTGCAGGGGATGTCGTACATCGGGGCTACGGCCCAGCTTCCGTTCCTGCCGGCGAGGACGGCGGCGTTCTTGGCGTGCAGGTCCCCGTTGCCGGTGAGCCAGGCGAAGACGAACTGCAGGTAGAGGTTGCGCACGGCCACGGCCCTTGCCTTGCACAGGCCGGCCAGCGCCAGGACCAGCTGTTCGGAACTGACGGCGTATTTCGACGCCGGCGGCAGGTTCATCACCTGCGCCCCGTCCTCGAGGGCCAGGCGCACCAGGCCGTCGGAGTGGGCACGGTCGAACCGCTCCACCAGCAGCCCGGGCATGCCGCGCTTGTCGGTAACCACGCTGTGCCTGGCCACAGGAATCTTCAGGGCTTGGGCTCCGGTGAGGTGGGCTGCCTCGTTCAGGACAAGATGCGGATAGCTGGGCGGATCCAGCTTGAGCAGGTAGCGGCGGTTGGCAAGCGCCAGCGGTGTGGTCATCATTGAGGCGCTTGCCTTGTGCTGCACGCCGGGCAGTCCGTGCGGATCCACCGCGTCTGCAAGGTAGGCGAAATCCAGGTCTTCGGGGCGGGACGTGTCCGCCAGCGGCCGCTGCTCCACCAAGAGTTCGCCGGCCGGAACAACCTGCACGTCGCCCGGCATGTCTGCGCCTACGGCCAGGAGGAGGCTTAGCTCATCACCCAGGCTCGTCTTCACGGCGTCCTTGAGCACGGTGAGCCGGTGGCCCTCCGGCAAGAGCCCCGAAAAGAAGGCCGGCAGCGCACCGCTGGGTGATTCCACGGGGTCCCCGGCAAGGGGCAGTGTTGTTGCCACCGGGCGGGCGCCGGCCGCAAGGTATTCGGCAGTGTAGGAGAAGGCCACGCTGCCGTAGTCCGTGCGGAAGAGGCGCCCGGCCAGGACGCCCGCCTTGTACACGTCTGCGCTGCGGACGAACTTCAGGCGCTGCAGGTCCTCAGTCATCAGCGGCCCGGAGGTGGAGGCCAACCGCGTTGGCCGCGGCGGCCACCGTGCCCAGTGACGGGTTGCCCGTCCCGGTTTCAATGGCATGGATGGTGCGCGAGGACGTGCCGATCAGATCGGCCAGCGTGCCCTGGGTAACGCCGGCCTCTTTACGGGCGCGCCGGATGCTGGCTCCGATGGCCTGAACGTCGTCCATCATTTCCTTCCGCAAAATATTGCTGATTCATGCGCTCCTCTAGGAGAGGATGCCCCAGCATTCGTGAAATCGCAATATATTGCGGAAAGGAGGGCGAGGGTCCGTCCAGCGGCCGCCCGGTCCCGCTATCGGAAGTATTTTTCAGTTTTGTTGCGTTTCGACGGCGAAGGACCGCACCCAGGGGTAGGTTTCGCGAGGAAACAGAGCCGGTCCTTGGTTGATCTTGAGGCAATCCTCGCCGGTCCTTGATCCGTCCGCCGCACACTGGTGGGAGAGGGGCCTGAAGCGTAAGGCAGCAGCAGCTGGGGTCTGGGCCCGGCAACAGGCCAGGGCCGGCGGCGGAGGCGGCGGAACAGCGTGGTTCCGCAAATAGCCGCCGGCCCTCCTCTCTCACCGGCCGTGGGGCCAACCAGGCAGCGACATCCCTGCCCCGAGTGTCATCCTTGAGAGCGAGCCTCATTCGGTACCCCTCGATAAACTCGGAGGACACTTACCGGTACTTTTGGGGAACAGCCATGAGCGAAGCACTCGTCCATATCGATCAGTTCAGGATGGATTTCGGGGACAAGACTGTCATCCGCGATTTGTCCTTCGACGTGGAGCGGGGCGAGACGTTCGGCTTCCTGGGCAGCAACGGGTCTGGCAAAACCACCACCATCCGGGCCCTCCTGGGCATCTACCAGCCCACCGCAGGAACCCTGCATATAGACGGCAAGCCATTCCGGCCCAAGGACGGGGGCCGGCTCGGTTACCTCCCGGAGGAGCGCGGCCTGTACAAGAAGGAAAAGGTCATCGACGTCATGACCTACTTCGGCCGGCTCAAGGGCCTGGACCGGCACGCTGCCAAAACCTGGTCTCTGGAGTACCTCGAGCGGGTCGCCCTGGCGGACAAGGCAGGCGTACAGCTGGACAAACTGTCCGGCGGCCAGCAGCAGAAAGTTCAGCTGGGCGTCACCATCATGAATGATCCCGAGCTGCTGATCCTGGATGAACCCACCAAGGGCTTTGATCCCGTCAACCGGCGCCTCCTGATGGACATCATCGACGGGCAAAAGACCAAGGGCGCCACCGTCGTGATGGTCACCCACCAGATGGAGGAGGTGGAACGCCTCTGCGACCGGGTCATCCTGCTCAAGAACGGAACCGCCGAAGCGTACGGAACCATCGACGACATCCAGAACCAGTACGGCGGCCGAATCGTCCGGCTGAAACACTCCGGCCCGGTCCCTTCCTCGCCGCGGTATACGGTCACCGTGAATGAGACGAACTACTCCGAACTGTCCATCGCCGATGACGCGGACGAGGCAGACATCCTCCGGGAACTGGTTGCCGCCGGTGTGTCTGTCCGGTCCTTCACTACCACCAAGATTTCCCTGGAGGAGATCTTCATCCGCGTTTACGGCGACCAGAACAGGGCCGATGCGGCCGCGCTCCAGATGGCAGAGGCATAAGAGGCATGGCACAGCACAACCTCAGCACCGTGGTTACCTTCGAGTTCTTCCGCACCATCGGCAAGAAGCGCTTCTGGGCCGGCACCCTTGCCGTACCGTTCATCATGGCAGTGGTGTTCGGCCTTCTTTTTGCGTCCAACACCGCTACCGATACCGCGGCCAACGCCCAAAAAAGCGCCGAATTCACCATCTCCTACACAGACGCGTCAGGGCTCATCAGTCCCGGGCAGGCTGCGGTGTTTGGAGCAACGACGGCGGCTTCCGCGGACGAGGGGGTGGCCGCGGTCCAGTCCGGCAGCATTGATGCCTTCTTCGACTTTCCCGCGGACCCTGCCACGGAAACCGTCAAGGTATACGGGGCAGACCAGGGCCTGTTCGAGAACAACAAGTACTCCGCCGTCGCGCAGGCCATGCTGACGCAGGCGGTCAACACCCGCATCGGCTCCGCCGAACTCTCCGCTCTGGCCAGCACTGACGCCACCATCGATATGAAGACCTACCGCGACGGCGTGGAATCCGGCGGCTTCAACTCGGCCGTGCCGCCGCTGTTTTTCCTGGTCATTTTTTACGGGCTGATCATTCTTCTCGGCGGACAGATGTTGAGCTCCACGCTGGAGGAAAAGGAGAACCGGGTGACCGAAATGATCCTGACCACCTTGAAGCCCACCACACTCATCAGCGGCAAGGTCCTTGCGCTCTTCGCCATTGGCCTGCTGCAGATGGTCATCTTCGCCTCGCCGGTGGTCATCGGCTACCTCTTCTTCCGCGAGCAGATCAACATCCCGGACCTGGACCTTGAGGCGCTGGTCTTCGAACCGGCACCCATGATCACCGGCTTCCTGATCCTGGTGGGCGGCTTCGCCCTGTTCACCAACACACTGGTTGCGATCGGCGCCATCATGCCCACGGTCAAGGAGGCCGGTAACTACATGGCCGTAATGATCGCGCTGATCTTCATCCCCTTCTACGCAGTGTCATTGATTTTCTCCAACCCGCAGTCACTCATCGTGCAGGTCTTCACCTACTTCCCGTTCTCCGCCCCCGTCACCGCGCTCCTCCGCAATGGACTGGGATCCCTGTCAGTAGTGGAAACAACTATCGTCCTGGCCATCCTCTACATCGGAGCAGTATTGATGTTCTTCCTGGCAGTCCGGCTTTTCCAGTACGGCTCCATCTCCTACGCCTCAAAGGTCAACATCAAGACGGCGCTCAGCAGCGGCCGCCGCATACCGGCAGCCACCGGCACCACGCCGCGCTGACACTCCTGCCCCTAACGGGCATAGGATTTGCTGCATGAGGATTGCCGTCGCAGGGGGAACCGGTACTGTTGGCCGCCACGTGGTGGAGGTGGCAAAAGCACGCGGCCATGAGGTGTCCAGCATGAGCCGGGCGGAAGGCGTGGACCTGGTGAACGGCCGCGGCCTCACCCAGGCCCTCCAGGGGGTGGAGGCAGTCATCGACGTCTCCGGCATCCAGACCACGTCCACCAAAAAGGCCGTGGACTTCTTCACCAACGCCACCCAGAACCTGCTGGCAGCCGAAAAGCAGGCGGGGGTCAAGCACCACGTGGCGCTCTCCATTGTGGGGATCGACGGTTCAACGTCCGGCCTCTACGCCGGGAAGCTGGTGCAGGAAGACGAGGTCCGGCACGGCGGCATTCCATGGACCCTGCTGCGGTCCACACAGTTCCACGAGTTCGTGCCCCTGGCGGTGAAGATCGGGACTGTGGGCCCAGTGGTCAGCGTTCCCAAGATGTTCACCCAGCCCGTGGCTGCCCGCGAGGTAGCTGAGGCCCTGGTGACCGCGGCAGAGTCAGGACCCCAGGGAAGGGTCCCAGACCTGGGCGGGCCCCGGACCGAACAACTCGCGGACCTGGTCCGCGCCTATCTCGCCAAAACCGGCCAGCGCAAAAGGATCCTTGAGGCAGTGCTGCCCGGCTCGATGGGGAAGGCAATGCGCAGCGGTGCGCTGATCCCGGCGCCGGGTGCCGCCGTCGGACGCCAGACGTTCAGCGAGTGGCTGGAAGCTGCCGATGCCGATGCCGACGGCGGCCGGGGTCAATAACGGGGTTCACGCAGCAGACTGGACACTGGTTTAAGGGGGAACCATGCTTTTCGAATCCACGGACCGTTACTTCCGCAAGCTGGGGCTCCGCGGCCGGACAGTGATGTTCCAGCTTCCCCTGTCAATCACGATGCTGCTAGTGACGGTCCTGGTGGCCCTTCTGCACCCCGGGTTCGAGTGGCCCGGGCCGTTCCTCTACAGCCTGGCGGCGCACCTGGTGCTGCTCACGGCCAGCGCCGTGGTGCCCTGGGATCGCCTTCCGGCACGGGCCGTCTTCGTGATTCCGTTCCTGGACTGCCTGGCCATCGGACTGTCCCGCGAATCGGGCGGCCAACACCTCACCGCCCTAAGCTTCCTGCTCGTTTTTCCGGTCGTCTGGCTGGCGGTCGGACTACGCCCCGGCGGTGTCGCCGCCGCCGTTCTCGCAACTGTCGTCAGCGTGGCGGTGCCGCCTGTCCTCCTCGGCACCGGATTCACCAGTGCCTCCTCCATCCGGATGGTGCTCCTGCCGGTCATCCTGGGGGCGATCGCACTCACCGCGTACGGGGTTGCCAACGGCATCGCCATGCAGCGGCGCCTGCTGCAACAACAGGAAGCGGACCTCCGGGACCTACTCGCGGCCAGCGAGGACCGCGAACAGTTGCTGAACACGGTGATGGACACTGTCAGTGTGGGTGTGTGCGCCCTCGACGGCCAAGGCCAGGCAGTACTGGTGAACAGGCACCTCGGCAGCCGCCTCGCGGACGCCATCGGCAGTGAACCGACTCCCGGCAATGTGACCGACCTGCCCGTCTACGGCGTGGACAGGAAACACCGGCTTCCCCCCGAACGGCACCCCCGCTTGCGCGCCGCCCGGGGTGAACCTTTCACCGACGAACTGATCTGGGTGGGCAGCGGAACCACCCAGCGCGCATACTCCGTGACCTGCCGTCTCACAAAGACGTCCGCTGGAGGGAACTCAGGCGCGGTCCTGGCGTTCACGGACGTCACAGCCCTTGTGACGGCGCTCTCCGCAAAGGACGAATTCCTGGCCAACGTCTCCCACGAGCTGAGGACGCCGCTGACGTCCATCCTGGGTTACCTGGATCTGGCCCTTGACGACGAGGGCCTTGAACCTGGACTGGAAGAGTGCCTGACGGTTGCCCAACGCAACGCCCGGCGGCTGCTGACCCTCGTCGGTGACCTGCTGACCATCGCGTCCGGATCATTGACCATTGCTCCCCGTCCGGCGGACCTCAACGACGTTGCCGCCACCAGCATCGAGGCAGCACAGCCGCACGCCACGGCTGCCGGCATCACGCTTGAACTGGAATCAACGGGTCCGGCCACAGGACGGTTCGACCCCGACCGCCTTGGCCAGGCGATCGACAACCTGGTGTCGAACGCCATCAAGTACACGCCGGACGGCGGAACCGTCACGGTCCGGATCAGCGCCACCGGACAAAGCCTCAGGTGCGAAGTCACTGACACCGGGATCGGAATGACCGAGGATGATCTCGCCCAGGCCTTTACCCGTTTCTTCCGGGCCGCCAATGCGCACTCTTCCGTAATTCCCGGTGCGGGCCTGGGGCTGGCGATCACCAAATCCATCGTCGAGAACCATCGGGGAACCATCAGCCTGTCCAGCAGCCGCGGCAAGGGAACCACAGCGGTCCTGACCCTTCCGGATGCGGACGCTTCACTCCCGTCCCCCGCCTCCGCACGGTAACAGGACCCCGGCGCCGGGCGCCGCCGTCGAACGCCGGACCTGTGTGAGGGGGCCGGACGCTACCCGCGGGCCTTCCCGCCCCTGTGCCGTCCTGCCGGGGCACTGCCCGTGAGCGGGTGGGCGAGCCGCCAGTGCTTGCGGGAGTGGGTGCCGGCACGGCCGGCGGGAGTGGCGGCGGCCGTGGCCACCAGCGACGATCCCCTCCGGCGGCGGCGCAACCGGAGGAGGACGATCACCGTCAAACCAAGCCACACGAAAGATACACCGAAGACAAGGACCAGGGACGGAATCGCATCCATGATCAAGCTTAGGCTCTGAACCGCCGGTATCTGTTACCCGTTTACCTGGGCGCTGACTACGCGCCCCGCAGGTGAGTACCTCCCCGGGCGGCACTGGCTGCCGGCACCGCCGCCGGGCGGTTCAAACCGCTGCATCCGCTCGGGTAGGCTCAATGCACCAAAGCCTGAGGGGGCAGCGCTCTGAAACGGCAAGCCATCATCATTACCGCAATCGGCACTGCGCTGGCAGCCGGTGTGCTGCTCAGTCCGCCGGCGCCAACGCCTCCGCACATCAGCGCGCTGGACCGCGAAGCCACGCCGGCCGATGCCCTTCCCGAAGGCATTCCGCCGCTCCCTGCCGAAGGCCACACCACTCGGCTCCTCGCCACTGCTGATGGCATTCGGTACTTCGTCGGGCAAACCCGGGACGCAACCTCCTCCTGCCTAACCGTCATCCCGGAAGACCGGCCCACCCAATGGACCACCGGATGCGGCCAAGCCACAGACTCCCGCCAAGAGCTCGTCAGAACCGGGGTGTCAGGCGTGGTCACTGCCGTCCTCATCCCGGACAACTACAACCCATCCCGCCTCCTCGCCGAGGGATTCAGCCGCGTCCACGAAAACATCTACTCCGTCAGCACTAACAGGATCCCAGGCTCAGCCCGCTGATTCCTGAGAGGCACTGAGCCCGGCTAGCTTTCAAACGCAGCGCGGAAAGCCGCCAGGGCGGTATCCCCCGCTTCCAGGCCCGCTCCCCCGGCGGCAGACGCTTCGAGACCGACCACTCCTGTGTAGCCGGCTTCGCGGAGGGCGGCTGCAACTGCGCGGTAGTTGATTTCCCCGGTGCCGGGCTCACAACGGCCCGGCACGTCGGCCACCTGGATTTCCCCCACCCAGGGTAACGCGGCCCGGACGAGTTCAATCAGGTTCCCCTCGCCGATCTGGGCATGGTAGAGGTCCAGCATCATCCTGGCGTTGGGGTGGTCAACCGCCGAGACCAGCGCCAGGGTGTCTTTGGCCCGGGCCAAGGGAATGCCGGGGTGGTCCAGGACGGTGTTCAGGTTCTCCAGCGCGAAGGTCACACCGTACTTTTCGCCCAGGACCCCCAGGCGTTCGAGGGTGCTCCGGCCGGTCATCCACATCTCCCCTGTTGACCGGTGCATGGGGCGGACAGCCCGGCCGCCCTCCCCGAGCTCCGCCGGATGCACCACCATCCGCTCGATCCCGAGTTCCAGCGCGGCAGGGATCAGCTTCTCCGCAGACGCCAGCACCTCGTGGGCGCTGCGGGGGTCCGTAAGGCTGCCGCCAAAATAGCCGGTCATCGAAGAGAACCGCGCTCCCGTAGCTGCCAGGGCCGCAATGTCCTGGCCACGGGTATCCCACAGCTCCACCTCAAAGCCTTGTCCGTGGATCCTTTTGACCCGCTCGATCAACGGCAGTTCGCCGTAGACCATCTCGGCGCACACGGCCAGCCGGAAGCTCATGCCTTATTCCCCACGAGGTGGCGTGCAGGTTCTGCCGGACTTAGGACGGCAACCGACGCAACATCAACCGGCAGGCCCGTTTCAGCCGAACGGAAGGCAGCAAGGGCTACAGCCAGGGCGTTCCGTGCATCGGTTCCACCAGGGGCCTGGGCGGCAGGAACCTCAGTGCCGTCACGGCCGGCCTTGACGGCGTCCACAAAGTGGGCGAGTTCAGCCGTATAGGCGTCGTGGAAAAGATCCACGTTCCGCCGGACGGTGGCCGAACCGATGCCGGCAGCGGTGTAGCTCATGGCGGTGGTTTCCTGTGGCCCTCCCGCCGTCACCATCCCCGCGGAGCCGAAAACTTCCCCGCGCACGTCATAGCCGTAGAGCGCATTGAAGTTCGCCTCGGCCACGGCGATGGCCCCGTTGCTGTACGTCACGGTGACCACTGCGGTATCCAGCAATCCGACCTCTTTTGCCCCCGGAGCCACCAGCGCGTCAGCCACGGCATACACGCTGACCGGAACAGCGCCCGGGTTGAGCCAGTTGAGGGTGTCGAAATCGTGGATGAGGGTTTCCAGGAAGATGGTGCCGGGCGGAATCCGCCCCGGATCGGCAATCCCGTCCGCGGTGCCCGGATCGCGGGTCAAGGACCGCAACAGCTGCGGCGTTCCCACGGCGCCGTCGTCGATCAGCTTGCGGGCAGCGGCGAAGCCGTCCGCAAAGCGCCGGTTGAAGCCGAACTGGACCACCACGCCCGCGGCCTCGGCTGCCTTCAGGGCCTCATCGAGCTCCTCCACCGTGCGGCCGCCCGGTTTTTCGCAGAAGGCGTGCTTCCCTGCCCGGGCTGCTGCCGCGATGAGCCCGGAATGAAACCGGGCCGGCGCGGAAATCAGTACAGCGTCGACGTCGGGATCCTCCAGCACGTCTGCGGGGTCCGTACTGATCTTGGCAACGCCCAGGCGGCCGGCCAGTGCTTCAACAGCGGGCAGGGCCGGGTCAGCGATTGCCTCCAGCCGGGCGCCGGGGATGCGCAGCGCTACGGATTCGGCATGGAAACTTCCAATCCAGCCCGCTCCGATCAAGCCGATACGGACGGGACGGTCTTCGCTGACCGGATGCTGAAGGTAACCCATAATTTCTCCTGACGTCGTCGTCTAGATCGTTCTAGTCGAACCATGATGACATGCGGTTCACGTCAGGTCTAGATCGTTCTATAGACTGTTACTCCCAGGAGGAGATATGACGGAACTGCAGCGCCGCCCCACCCTGATGGACGTTGCCAAGGCGGCAGGTGTTTCCCGCGCCCTGGTGTCCATCGTGATGCGGGGCGCACCCGGCGCCGCAGAATCAACCCGGCAAAAAGTCCTGGAGGCGGCCCGCGAGCTGGGCTACCGCGCGGACTCCCGGGCGCGGCTCCTCCGGAGCAGCCGAACCAAGCTCCTGGGCCTCATCTTCTCCAGTTCACAGCCCTTCCATGCGGAAATTGTGGATGCCGCATACGCCGAAGCCTCGGCCAGGGGTTATGAGATAGCGCTGAGCGCCGTGGCCACCGGCAGGCCCGAGGCCCGGGCCATCGAAACACTGCTGGACGTGGGCGCCGAAGCCCTGATCATCATCGCCCCGGCCCTCAGCCGCGAGGACCTGGCACTGCACGCGCGCCGGGTGCCGGTGGTGAGCCTCCTGCGTGAGGATGTGGGCGACCTCGTGGATTCGGTCAGCAGTGACGATTACGCCGGCATCCGGATAGCCGTTGAGCACCTGGCCAGCCTGGGCCACCGCCGGATCACCCACGTGGACGGCGGCACAGCCGTTTCCTCGGACCAGCGCCGGGAGGCGTACCGCACGGAAATGCTCCGGCACGGCCTGGAGCCCGTAATTGTTCCCGGCGGGCCGGATGAGGAAACCGGCATGCGGGCCGGGCAGGTTCTCCAGGCGGACCTGCCCACGGCCGTAATCGCCTTCAACGACAGATCGGCCCTCGGAATCATGGAGAGCTTCCGGGCTGCGGGCATCAGCATTCCGGCGGACATCTCCGTGCTCGGCTACGACGACAGCCACTTCGCCAGGCTGAGCTACGTCCAGCTTTCCTCCATCAGCCAGGACGCCCCGCTCCTTGCGGCCGCAGCCGTTGACCGCGCCGTGGACCGGGTGGAAGGGACGCTGCCGCCGGGACGCGTTGTCCGGACACCCCACCTGGTCCTCCGCAAGACCACGGGACACGCTGGTGCGCAAAAAGTGGGTCAAAACTAGGCTGATCCTGAGCCGGAATCTCCACTGCGCTGCCCAGGCGGCCTTCAGACTGGAAAAGGGGGCACTCCGGTCACCTCCTTTCTTTGTGCGCCCGTCCCCGCCGTCGCCCTTTCCACCCAAGGTGCGGCGGCACACCACCTGGAGGTCCAGTGAAGCTGTTCAGATACATCCTGTGTTTCGCCGTGCTGCTGGCCTGGGCGCTGCCCGCCGGCGCGGCCCCGGCGCACGCCGCGATGGCAGCCATCACCCTCAGCCCGAACACCGGCCCTGCCGGCACCTCCGTGACGGTCACCGGAACCGGGTTCCCCAAGAAGACCTCTGGGACAGTCAGCGCGGGAACCACCAGCGCCCTTTTCAAAACCAGCGCCTCCGGCTACTTCACGGCTGAACTGGTGATGCCTGAATCAGCCGAGCCCACCATCACCGTCCGGGCCGCAACGGCGACGGCGATCGCCTCCGCACCGTTCACCGTCACCTACAGCTCCCCCTCCATCGTCGAAGAGGAACCTGCCGAGCCGGCCCCGGCTCCCGCGCCCGCCAGCCCGCCGCCGCCCGCCCCCGCAACCCTGCGCTTCGGCGTCGGCACTCCCGGCGGTCCGCTCGCGGCGGCCGAACTGAATGAGGTCACCGCCCTTGCGGGCGAGGCGCCGTCCATCATCCTGTCCTACAAGGACTTCAACCAGGCTCCCCCCATTACGGAACTGGAGGCAGTCCGCACCCGCGGCGCCCTGACTCTGCTGACCTGGGAACCCTGGGCGTGGGGCGGCGGAACAGCGCAACCCGAGTACTCCCTGGACCGGATCACCGCCGGGGACTTCGATCCCTACCTGCGCCAGTGGGGCCAGGCGCTGGCCGGCTGGGGCCACCCCGTGATGCTGCGGTTCGGGCACGAAATGAACGGCAACTGGTACCCATGGTCGGAGCAGGTCAACGGAAACGGTTCCGGCGACTACGCGGCCGCGTGGCAGCACGTGCACGGCGTGGTGACGGCGGCGGGTGCCACCAACATCACCTGGGTGTGGAACCCCAACGTGCCGTACTGGGGGTCGGTGCCGCTGGCCGGCCTGTACCCCGGCGCGGCGTACGTGGATGCCGTGGCGCTGGACGGCTACAACTGGGGCACCTCCGCCTCGTGGAGCTCTTGGGTGTCCCCGTCCCAGCTCTTCGGCGACGGCCTGTCCCAGCTCCGGTCCCTGGCCCCGGGCAAGCAGATCCTGATCGCCGAAACATCCTCGGCCGAGCAGGGCGGCTCCAAGGCAGACTGGATCACCGCCCTGGTCAGCTACCTTTCCGCCCAGCCGGACATCACCGCAGTGACCTGGTTCCACTACAACAAGGAAACCGACTGGCGGATCAACAGCAGCACGCCGTCCGCCGACGCCTTCAAACAGGCACTGGCCGCCCGCCGGTAACGCAAAAGCAAGTGGTCCCCCCGCCGCGCCGGAAAAGTAGAGTACCGGCTACTCGTGCCCTCCGCGGGCTGTACTCATAGATTCGGGGAAAGCCCGCGCGGGTGCGGGGCGGGACCGAAGCTTACGGGGGACGAAGCGTGGCACTACAACCGGCGGACGGAACCATGCGGACAGAGCGCCCGGGGTTCCTGCTGGACCTCATCACGGGTGCGGACACTGACCTGGGTTCGGTGCGGCGGCTGGCGGAGGCCGGCGCGCAGGCCCTCGCCGGGTCCGCCGACTGCGCTGCCCTGCTGATCCGGCCCGGCGGCCCACCCGTCATTGCGGGCAACAGCACTGCCGCCGAGGCCCTGGCCACCTCCGAGGACCGGAACGGCGACGGGCCCCTGACCCATACCGTCGGCACGGCCGAAGTGGTTAAGGTGGACCGCACAACGTCCACCAGGTGGCAGGCATACCGACGGCGGCTCTCGGCTTCCGGATTCGGCGCAGCGTTGGCTCTCCCGCTTGAGCTGGAGGACCGCACCTCCTGCGCGCTGCTGTTCCTTGTCCGCGGCACCACCGGGCTGACGCCGGACCTGGTGGCCGAGGCCCGGTGGTTCGCGGAGGTGGCGGCCCAGAGCATGAAGCTGGCGCTCGAGGTGCGCAGCGTCCGGTCAGCCGGGGACAACCTGAAGACCGTCCTGGAGAGCCGCACCTCCATCGATGTGGCGTGCGGCGTGATCATGGCCCAGAACAGCTGCACTTATGCCGAGGCGTTCAGCAAGCTGGCGGGCGCGTCGCGCCAGCGGAACCTGAAGGTGCGCAGCGTTGCCGAGAATGTGGTGAAGTCACTGGCCGCCGGCGCCCCCGCAGCGCGGCTCGATCCGCCGGCCCCGGCGTAGCCTACCCCGCAGGCGCGCTGTCCGGTGAGAACGTGTAAACCCACTCCGTGGTGGTCCCCGCCGCCAGCGAGTACTTGGGAAGGGCACGCGCGGAAACAGTGACGGTGCCGGAGCCGGGATACTCGCCGGCCTTGACGGCTGCTCCGTCCCGCACGTATTCAATGCCCCTGGAGGATGGGACGGTGAAGGTGTCCTTCTTGGTGCCGTCCTTGTCCGTGAACTTCACGGCTTTGGGCAGCACAACGCCGGCCGGCAAATCCTCATTGGAGAGGTCCAGGGCCTCCGCCGCGTCCACCAGTCCGTGGCCGCAGCCTTCGGGGCAGTCAACGGCCAGCGGCCGGGCCGTGGCTTCAAGACGCTTCTCCACCATTTCGGGCGTGTAGCTGCTGCCCACCTCGGACATCAGCAGGGCGGCGATCCCGGAAACGTGGGGGGCCGCCATGGACGTGCCCTGCATAAAGGCGTAGGCCTCGAGCCCGGGGGTGGTGGCACCGAAATTGGAGGTGGAGAGGATGCCTTCGGTGAACTGGCTGGTGATGTCGCCGCCCGGTGCCGTCACATCGACGTCGTCCCCGTAGTTTGAGTAGGAGGCGCGGGCGCCGGTGCGTCCGGAGGCAGCCACCGTAATGACCTTCTTGCAGTTTGCCGGGCTCATGCCGGAGGCCGGACGGTTCGAGTTTCCGGCGGCCACCACCACGGCGGCGCCTGCTTTATGGGCGAGGTTGATGGCGTTCTGCAGCGTGACGGAGCAGGGGCCGTCCCCGCCCACGCTGAGGTTGATCACGCGGGCGGGGTTGGGGTTGACCGGCAGGCCGGCCACCTGCCCGCCGGCGGCCCAGATGATGGAATCGGCCACGTCCGATTCGTAGCCGCCGCAGGCCCCGAGGGCGCGGACGGGAAGCAGCCTGGCTTCGGGCGCCACTCCAGCGACGCCGTCGTTGTTGTTGGCCACCGCGGCGATCGTCCCGGCCACGTGGGTCCCGTGCCAGGAGGAGGTACCGCTCTCCCCGCCAATGCCGCACAGTTCCCCGGCGAACCAGTCCCCCTCGTCCTGCGGGTTGGCGTCCCGCCCGTCGCCGTCCCGCGCGTTGGCGGCGTCAACGATCATGTCGTAGCCGGGCAGCACCCGGGAATTCAGTTCGGAATGGCTGGTGATTCCGGTGTCCACCACCGCCACCACTGTCCCCTCGCCGCGGTTCACGTCCCAGGCGCCGGGGAGCCGGATGCCGGCGGCGTCATCCCACAGGTTCCACTGGACCGGGTACCCGGGATCGTTGGGGGCCTCGGCTGCCGGGTACATGATGATGTCCGGCTCGGCATAGGCCACGCCCGGGGCGGATCGCAGTGCTGCCAGGAAGGCCTCGGCTTCGGCGCCAGGAAGGGGGCGGCTGGTTTTCACCACCTGCGTGCCTGCGGCGGTGCCTTTGACCTTCTGGGCAGCGATGCCCACCCGGCCCGCTGCCATCCGCGCGGCCTCGGAGGTTGCCGCGGCTTCGGAACCAATGCCTGGACCGCCCTGGATCCCCACAATGAACTGGTCCGTGGCGGGGGACGCAGCGGGCGCCGCGCGCTGCGGGGTTGGCCGGATGTTGTCCAGTCCGCCGTCGGCACGGGCAGGAAGGGCCAGGGTTGCGTTCGCCAGGGCAGCAGCCACAGCGAGGGCGACGGCGGTGCCGGGGCTGAAGTGGTGGGTCATGGGCGGGCATCCTTCAAGGACAGGCGCCAAGCGCTGGGTGCCGGCGCGCGGACAGACTCACCCCCGCCCCGATTCTAGCCACAAGCAGGAGGGGGAAGAAGGGGCAGCGGCGAATATCCCTAACCCGCGAAAATGGTCGGCAGAGCGCCTGGGTCCATCTGAGCCGCCATCCCGAATCGCTCCGGACAGGGATTGGCACATAATGCCTGCGGGCACCCACATATTTCCAGTGTTTTGCCTTTTTTGGGAAGCAGCTCTCCATAGGATTCCTGCATGTGGACCAAACAGAGCCAGAGCTTCTGCCCCGCATGCGGCAGGACTACCCATCACGTGACTCACTTTCACAAGGACGGCGCCGGCACGCTTGTTGCCAGCGCACGTTGTGCTGAGTGCCCGCAACCGGGTATTCCCGCCGAAAACCACATGCCCGCCCCGCTATGGAAATCCCACGGCGTTCCGGCGGTCTGACATGAGTACCGGAAGCATGATCTCAGTGCCTTACCTCGCAAAGGCGAGTAACGGGTACTCGGGCGGCATGTGTTGCACAAGAGGTTAATAAATCAGCGGGGGCACCAGCTTCCTCAGGGACCTGGACGCGACAGCGTTGGGGCGGAACGTTTAAGGAGTACCGTGAAGAAATCGATCAAACGAGCCCTGGGCCAAGGGCTGGCAACAGTCCTTGTCGCCGCCGGGCTAGGAGCATTTGGGGGCCCGGCCAGCGCAGCAGAGCCACCACCGCCTCCCGCCCCGGCCGCACCAATCCATGGAACCGCCGGTTTCAACTACTCCGGTGTGGGAAATCCCCCTACCGCTGACAAGCCGCAGAGCAAGCTGTGGTGGAACGATGGCTCCTGGTGGGCGGATATGTGGACCTCGGGAGGTTGGAAGATCCACAAGCTGGACAGGGCCGCCAAGCAGTGGGTGGACACCGGAGTAGCGGTGGACAACCGTGCCAACACGTCGGCCGACACCCTCTGGGACGGCAAGAATCTCTACATCGCCCACCATGTGGTCACCATCTCCAGTGAGGGCGGACCAAAGGCGTCCCGCCCGGATTCCCCGGCCAAGCTGTACCGCTACAGCTATGCCGACGGAAAATACACGCGGAGCAGCGGGTTTCCAACCACTATCACCACCAACAGCAGTGAATCGATGACCATCGACAAGGACAGCACCGGCGCAATCTGGGCCACCTGGACCCAGGTGTCCGGCGTCCCGACCGGTGGTTACACCAGCAAGGTGTTGGTGAACAACTCGGCCTCGGGCGGCACCTCGTGGGGCACACCGCAAACCCTTACCGGGGAGAACGCCACCGTGGCTCCGGATGACATCTCGTCCGTTGTTGCCTTCGGCAAGAACAAGATCGGGGTTATGTGGTCTGACCATGTAACCGGTTCGGTCTGGTGGGCCAGTCGCACCGACGGCCAATCCCCCACCTCGTGGAACGTGCAGTCCGCCGTCCGCGGGCCGAACCAGGCTGACGACCACCTCAACATCAAGTCACTGCAGGCAGACACCACCGGCCGCGTCTTTGCTGCGGTCAAGACGAGCTTCGATATGAACTCCACGGCACGCAAGTCGGACCCGCAGTTGCAGCTGCTGGTGTTCAAGCCGGCCACGGGAGCCTTCGACAAGTTCACCATCTCCACGATCGGCGACTGCCACACCCGCCCGCAGATTGTGCTGGACCCGGAAAACAACAAGATCCATGCCTTCCAGTCGGGTCCGGCAACAACGGTATCGGGCTGCCCCTACAGCGGGACGTCCGGCGCCATCTACCAAAAGACGGCTTCCATGGATGACCCCGTTTTCGCCGCCGGCCGCGGCACCCCCGTTATCCAGGACTCCACCCCCAGCGTCAACAACGTGACCACCAGCAAGCAGCCTGTTACCAGCAAGAGCGGCATGGTGGTCCTGGCCAGCGACGACGACGACAAGCGCTACTGGTTCGCTGACTTTGGCATCGAGGGTGACGGCGATGACGGTGGCGAGTATGTACCGCCGGCAGTTTCACCCTTCGCGGATGTGGTGACAACACAGCAGTTCTACAAGGAGATCTGCTGGCTCTTCCAGAATGAGATCTCCACCGGCTGGACAGAAAACGGCATCAGGACCTACCGGGCGCTTGAGCCGGTGAACCGTGATGCGATGGCAGCGTTCATGTACCGCCTTGCCGGCAAGCCTGCCTATACTCCGCCGGCAGTGTCGCCCTTCACTGACGTTCCTCCCGGGACCGCCTACTACAAGGAAATCAACTGGCTGGCTGCCCAGGAGATCTCCACAGGGTGGGATGAGGGTAACGGCATCCGGACCTTCCGGCCGCTTTCACCCGTGAACCGTGATGCGATGGCAGCATTCATGTACCGCCTTGCCGGCGAGCCATCCTTCACTCCGCCCGTCGCGTCCCCCTTCACCGATGTTCTTCCCGGCACAGCGTTCTACAAGGAGATCACGTGGCTGGCCGCCCAAGGAATCTCCGAAGGGTGGACAGAAGAGGACGGCAGCAAGACCTACCGGGCCCTGCAGCCGGTAAACCGTGACGCTATGGCAGCGTTCATGTACCGCTTCAACGAAAAGCTGGACTTCATCTAGCACCTGCTCTACCGGGCTGCTCCCCGGAATTTGGACGGATTCCGTTCGAATTCCGGGGAGCAGCCTTTTGCGTTCCCGAACAATGCAGGGCGGGGTACGGACGGCATGGGACGCCCGGTACCCCTACTATGGAGGGGTGTCTCGGCCCGCCGCCTAGCCCAGCGCCCTATTGAGTCTGCAAGTCATTCAAGGAGTCTTCACCTTGTTTTCCCGCGTCGCCGTCATCATTCGTACCAAGGACCGGGGGCGGCTGCTCGGCCGGGCTTTGGACAGCGTCCTCGCCCAGACCTACACCGACTGGCGGATCGTCCTTGTCAACGACGGCGGGAGCCGGGCACAGGTGGATGAGGCGCTGGAACCGCGCATTGCAGACATCGGGGACAGGCTTCTGCGGCTCGACAACCAGGCCAGCCTGGGCATGGAAGCGGCGTCCAACCTTGGTATCAGGGCCGTGGACTCGGAGTTCATTGTTGTCCATGATGACGACGATGAGTGGGCTCCTGAATTCCTGGCCATCACTGTCGCCCACTTGGAACAGCATCCCGGTGACGGGGGCGTAAGCGTTGAAACGGAAATTGTCTACGAGCGCCTCACCGCCGAGGGCCGGGACATTGAAGACCGCATCATCTTCGAGCCGGATCTGCGTGAGATTACGCTGGTGGATCTGCTCCACTACAACCGGTTCGTCCCCATCTCGTTCCTCTTCCGCCGCTCGGTGTACAACGAACTGGGAGGTTTCGACGAGAACCTTCCCGTGGTGGGCGACTGGGAGTTCCACCTCCGTTTCCTTGTGCACCACCACATCGGCCTGATCAAGGGGCGGCCCCTCGCCTTCTGGAACCAGCGCCGGTCTGCCCTCAGCAGCGAGGCCAACAGCTTCATAGCACGCACGGAGGAGCACCAGCTTTTTTCCCTGAAGATCCGGGACCGCCTGGTCCGCGAACATGCCCGGGAGTTTGGACTCGGCCCCCTCCTGTACCAGCGTGAACTCCTTGCAGTGGAAACGGGCCGCCTCCACCACCGGCTGGAGGAGATCAGCCGCCAGCAGTCCGAGGGGACGGAGCAACTGGCCCGGCTGGTGGGGGACGTCGAGCAGATCCAACGCAACGTCCGGGCCGCATCCCAGCCGCTGCCCCTCCGTGCTCTCCGCTCGGTCCGCCGGCGGCTGCGGGAACGGGGAGAGCGCCAGCGCTCGTTGGACCTACACGCGTCGCGGCAGCACGCCGTCGTACATTCCCCGGCGTCCCTCGGCAAGGAGCAACGCGTTGCCGTCTTCGGCGACGTAGGCCAGCACGAATACCACGTGGGTGATGAGGCGATGACGCACGCGGCCATCGCAGCCCTCCGGAAGCGCGGCTACGAAAACTTTGTGGTGCTGACGCATGACGTCGGGCAGACGTCCGGCCTGTATGGCCTGCCAGCTGCCCCAAGGCCGGAGGTCCCGTGGAACCCCTTCGAAAGGCACCAGCTCCTGCAGGAGGTCAAACACCTTCTCGACGGCGGGCCGGCCACCGAACGCGCCGCGGACGTTGTCCGCACGTTCCAGGACGCCTTCAGTGGCTGCAGCACCCTGCTCCTGGCTGGCGGAGGCAACCTCACGTCGCAGTACGGCGGGCTCCTTTTTGAGCGCCTGGCCGCCATCCGGGTGGCCCACTCCATGGGCCTCAAAGTGGTGGTGTCCGGGCAAACCGTGGGACCGGTCCTCACAGGACCGGACCGTGCCGAAGCCGCGGAAGCACTGCGCCTGTGCAATGTAGTCGGTTCCCGCGAGCGGCACACGCATGACCTGCTGACATCCATGGATGTGGAGTCGGTCCTGGTTTTGGACGATGCAGCGTTCCTCGCCCAGGGCGTTGGCTTGGACGCCTCGGCGCTGCCGCCGTCCGGCTATATTGCTGCCACGTTTGCTCCAGGCTCGGGCGCCATGCCCCGCAACGATTACCACCGGCACATGGCACGTTTGCTCGACCTCGCGTATGAGCAGCTGCAGCTTCCCATCCTGCTTCTCCCCCACGTCTCCACCTTCGGAGCACAGGACGGGGACCAGGAGTGCCATGCCGCTATTGCACGTCTCTCCACGGCACCGGATGTCAGGATGCTGGACCAAAGGCCGGCTGAGGAGACGGCGGCCCTGACGGCCAACGCTGAACTGGTCATCTCCAGCCGCTACCACCCCGTTATTTTTGGTCTTTCCGCCGGCGTCCCTGTGCTGCCCGTTGCCGTTGACTACTACGGTGAAGTGCGGATCGGTGGAGCGCTGGAAAGCTGGGGCTTGCGGCGCCTGCTGCGCTCACTGCGCCATCTGGGGGACGGAGACGACGCCAAGTGGGTCAATTCCGTCATCGGACAACGGGCAGGGATCCGGGAGCACCTCCGGCAGCAGGGGGAGACACTGAACGCGTTCCATGAGGGCTGGTGGGATGCGGTGACGGCCGTCCTGGACGCCGGATCCACACCCGGACCGCTTACCCCGCTTCCTGTGGTGGACAGCAACCCGTCGTTGATCCTGGAACAGGCTGAAAGCCCGGAAGCCGCCCGCCTGAACGCCAGCAACGAGATAGCCATCGGTAATCTCGCTCAGCACACCGAATGGCTGCAGGGTGAGCTAAGCCAGGTGGCAGCGCGGCCGGACGGCCTTAGGGGAACCATCGCCGGGATCACCAGCTCCGGTCAGAAGCTGCTCAGCGGGACGCCGTTGCAGGCGGCCGCCGAGCGCTTCCGAACACGGATCTCGCGGTAGGGATTCTGGAACCGGCGTCACTCCATAACGATGTTCAGGCGGAACAGGAAGGCTGCCATCGCATCACGGCTGATTGCCTGCAGCGGCCGGTACAGCCGGCGGCCATCCTCCACCCAGCCCGTCGAAATAGCCTTCTCCGCGAGCCACGCCATCTCCTTGTAGAACTGCTGCCCGGTCACAACATCAGCAAAAGGGGACCCAGCAGGCGCCGTATAGTCGGGCGACCCGGCCATCCGGTACAGGAACGCAGCCATCGCGTCACGGCTGATTGACTGCAGCGGCCGGTACAGCCGGCGGCCATCCTCCACCCAGCCCTTCGAAATGCCGCTCTCGGCGAGCCACGCCATCTCTTTGTAGAACTGCTGCCCGGTAACAACATCATCAAATGGCGATTCAGCGGGCGCCGTATAGTCTGGCGACCCTGCCATCCGGTACAGGAACGCGGCCATCGCGTCACGGTTGATGGACTGCAGCGGCCGGTACAGCCGGCGGCCATCCTCCACCCAGCCCGTTGAAATGCCCCGTTGGGCAAGCCACGCCATCTCCCTGTAAAACTGCTGCCCGGTGGAAATGTCATGGAACGGCGAGACCGATGGGGCTACGTAGGCGGCGGACGTCAGGGCTGTTGCTGCATCCACCAGTCCCGCACCACAGCCCTCGGCGCAGGCTACAGGCAGCGGCCGGGCCGTGGCTTTGAGCCGTTTCTCCACCATGTCGGGTGTATAGGTGCTGCCCTTCTGGGACATCAGCAGGGCGGCCACCCCAGCTATGTGGGGTGCCGCCATGGATGTGCCCTCGAGTAGCGCATAGGCTTCCTGTTCCGGGCCGGCGGAGCCAAAGTTGGAGGTGGAAAGGATGCCTTCGGCGTAGGGGTTGGGTATGTCGCCTTGGTTGCTTGTGTCGCCGCCCGGGGCAGTCACGTCGACGGCAGGCCCGTAGTTTGAGTAGGAGGCGCGGCCGCCGTCGCGTCCGGCGGCGGCCACTGCGATGACGTTCTGGCAGTTCGCGGGGCTGGTGCCGGCTGCATTTTCGCCGGAGTTTCCGGCGGCAACCACCACGGCCGCGCCCGCCTTGTAGGCGAAGTTGATGGCGTTCTGCTGCGTGACGGAGCACAAGGGCTCTTCGCCGCCGACACTGACGTTGATCACACGCGCGGGGTTGGGGTTCACCGGCGAGCCGGCGACCTGCCCGCCGGCCGCCCAGATGATCGAATCGGCCACATCTGATGCGTAGCCGCCGCAGGCACCGATGGCGCGGACGGGGAGTAATTTGGCTTCCGGGGCGACACCGATGATGCCTTTGTTGTTGTTGCCAACGGCCGCGATTGTTCCCGCCACGTGGGTTCCGTGCCAGGAAGAGAACGGGTTCTCGCCGACGCACCAGTCCCCTTCGTCCTGCGGGTTGGCGTCGCGCCCGTTGCCGTCCCTGGCGGTTTCAACGTCGGAGACCATGTCATAACCGGGCAGGACCCGGGAGTTCAGCTCCGAGTGGCTGGTGATTCCTGTGTCCACCACCGCCACCACTGCGCCTTCACCGCGGTTGATTTCCCAGGCTTGCGGGGCGCGGATCCCCGCGGTTTCCTCCCAGAGGTTCCACTGCGCGGGGTACCAGGGATCGTTGGGAGCGACGGCGGACGGGTACATCATGATGTCCGGCTCCGCGTAGGCCACGCCGGGGCTGGAGCGCAGCGAGGCCAGGAAAGCAGCCGCTTCGGCGGCCGGAAGGGGCCGGCTGGTCTTCACCACCTGCCCGCCGGCGGCGGTGCCCTTGATGTTCCGGGCCGCGATGCCCAGCTTGCCCGCGGCCTTGCCGGCAGCCTCGGAAGTGACCGCCGCCTCGGACCCAATACCGGGACCTCCCTTGATCCCAACGATGAACTGGTCCGTGGCGGGGGCCACCGCAGGAGCAGCCGCCCGCGGCGGCGTCCTCCGGATATCGTCCAGGTGGTCATCGGCCTGGGCGGGGAGAGCTGCCAGGGTTGTGTTCGCCAGTACAGCGGCCAAGGAGATGGCGACGGCGGCGAAGGGCCGGAAGTGGTGGGTCATTGGCGGGCTTCCTTTAAGGACAGGCGCCATGCACTCGAAGCTGGCGCGGTCAGCCGGGAATCACCGGGCTGACCCCCCTCGGCGATTCTAGCGATAAGCAGGAAGCAGGTGAACGGTGCCCGCGGTAGATGACCTGCTTTCCCGGAGGAGGCAGCGTTTGTGACGAAGCGGAGGCAGCCGGGCGACGCCGGCGGCGCCCGCCATTTCCGCGGCTCCGCACGGGTGCCGTAACCTTGGAGGGATTCCTGCTTCGCTGGCGGACACACACCTGGGAGGGTTTTGTCCGGGCACCAGGGCAGGTATCCGTTTCCCATCGGTCTCACATAAGGCGCAGTCGTGAACACTACTTCTCCCCAGGGGAGCACCCTTGGCCCGCTCGAGGACCTGGGCTGGACCGCTCTCTCCGTCAGCGTGGCGCTGGTCCTGCTGCCCGCGATCGGCCTGAAGGCGCTGGGCCAGGCCTTCTTCCCGAAGACTCCCAAAGCTGAAGAACGCCACTACCTGATCCAATAATGCCCCGCCAGCACGCCAGCAGCACCAGACATTTTGCAGCGCTCTCCGCCGCGGCGGCCGCGCTGCTCGCCCTTGCAGGCTGCGTTCCCGCCTCGAGCCCGGCACCGGGGACCACCGGCACTGCCAGCGCAGGAACCACGCTGCCCGGCTCCCACGTCCACGGCATCGCCGTCAGCGGCGAAACCAGCCAGGTACTCCTGGCCACACACGACGGCCTGTTCGACGTCACCACCGCCCCGGCCACCAAAATCGGCGGCACCAACGACCTCATGGGCTTCACCCCCGGCCCCTCCGACGGCGTCTTCTACGCCTCCGGCCACCCCGGCCCGGGTTCGGACCTGCCCAACCCCCTGGGCCTGCTGAGATCGTCCGACGGCGGCAAGACCTGGGAGCAGCTCTCGCGGCAGGGCGAATCCGACTTCCACGCGCTGACCGCCACCCAGGCGGGAATCGTGGCCTTCGACGGCGCCTTGCGGACCAGCCCTGACGGCAAGGCCTGGAGCACAGTCGCCGCAGATTTCGCCCCGGCCGTCCTCGCCGGCCACCCGGACAGCACCACCGTCCTGGCCACCACCCAGGGCGGCATCCAGCGCTCAACGGACTCCGGCAGCACCTGGACGCCGCTGGAGAACGGCCCGGTGGTCCAGTTCGCGGCGTTCGCCCACCCGGCGGAAGCCGTGGGCGTAGAACCGGACGGCACTGTCCACTACTCCGCAGACGCCGGCGAAACGTGGACCGAACAGGGCCGCATCGACGCCGAAGTCATGGCAATCGCCGCCCTCAAAGGCGAGGACGGCCGCCCCTGGATCTGGGCCGCCACGGCGGACGGGGTCATCGTGTCCACGGATGGTGGCATGACGTTCCGGCCCGCAGACGCGGACTGAGCAGGCGCGGACTGAGCAGCCGCCTGCGGCCGCCCGCCTAGTGGCGCGCCCTGAACCGGATCAGTCCCGCCGCCAGGAGGCCCACTCCGCCAAGAGAGGCCAGCATCCCGCCAAGGGCTGCAACGTATTCGGTGATGGTCATTGTCTCCACTCCCCTTCCGTACTGCCTGGGTGCCCAAACTACGCCCGGAGGCTCAGGATTGGGCGAAGGATCGCCCGCGTGTTTGGTCAAGATCTGTGCAGTTCCCTGCCACGGACACCAGGCGGGAATGCACGACGGCGGTGCGCGCCGCCGTCGTACACGTCGCCTAAATGTTCACCTTCCGTTAGCTTTCGCTTGATATGCAGGACGCGTGGCCTCCTCCCCTCCGTCCCGTCTCCGCTGTGAAGCCGTCCACGCCCACGCTGGGTGACCTCGGTTTCGAGGCGATGGTCCTGAGCGGCGACACGCCCTCGGGAGAGATCGAGGCGCTGTTCCGGGAGGACCGCGGGCTCCGGGCCGTGGTGGTTGAGGTCCGGGGAATACCCACCCTGCTGACGCGGGACCAGCTTGACCACCAGATGACCGGGCGGCTGGGCTACGGGCGCGCGTTGAACGCCCGCGTGACGGCGGAGGCGCTGGTGCCCTGCACCACCTTCAGCCTGCCGCCGTCCCTGGACCTTCGGGCGGCCGCCGCCGCGCTGCTGGACCGGCCTGAGGAGAGCAGGTACCAGGATGTGCTCGTGGTTCCCGCATCGGGGAGCCCGCGCGTGGTGCCCGTCTCGCAGGTCCTGGAGGGCCTTTCGGATGTGTTCCGGTATGCCGCGCTCCATGACCCCCTCACGGGCCTGGCCAACCGGCTGGGACTCGAAGAGTCAGGGCAGGCCCTGCTGGCCGGCTCCGGTTCTGCCCGGACGGCGGCGCTCTACGTGGACCTGGATGATTTCAAGGTCATCAACAACACGTTCGGGCACAGGGCCGGGGACAGTGTGCTCACGGCCTTCGCTGCGAGGCTTAGGGCCTGCACCAGGGCCGCGGACAGGGTGGCCCGGCTGGGCGGGGACGAGTTCGCCGTGCTGCTGGCCGACGTCGATGAAGCCAGTGCCCGCGCTCTCGCGGACCGGATCCTCCGTGTCCTGGATGAGCCGTTCGTCCATGACGGACACCTGCTCCACGTCTCCGCCACCCTGGGGCTGGCCATGGCCGCCGATGTCGGGGCAGGCGATCCTGGGGCACGCGACGGCGGGGCAGGTGTCAGGGCCGGCGGGCAGGAGCCCGGGACGCAGCTCGAAGACCTGCTGCGCCAGGCGGATGCGGCAATGCTGCAGGCCAAACACGAAGGCAAGCGCAGGCTGGGCCGCATCGATCCTTCCCGGCCGGAAAGCCGCTTCGCCCGCCAGGCCCTGATCCGCCGTCGGCTGCCCCACGCACTCAGCAGCGCAGCGTTCAGCCTCCACTACCAGCCGCTGTTGGACATTCCCACCGGTGAGTGCCCCGCGGTGGAGGCTCTGCTGCGCTGGCACGACCCTGAACTGGGCGCCGTCTCCCCCACCGAGTTCATCCACGTGGCCGAGCACACCGGCATGATCCACGCGGTGGGCCAGTGGGTCATAGACCAGGCCTGCGCGCAGGCCCGGCTGTGGGCGGACGCCGGCACGCCGCGGGCCATTTCGGTGAATATTTCGCCGCTGCAGCTTGCCGCCGGAAACCTGGCCACGGTCATCCACGGATCCCTGCAACGGCACGGGGTGCCGCCCTCACTGCTGAACGTCGAGATCACGGAGAGCGCCGCCATCGTGGATCTTTCGTCTGCGGCGGCACAGCTGCGCACGCTGATCGGGGCGGGCATTGGGGTGGCCCTGGACGACTACGGGACGGCGTACTCGTCCCTCTCACTGCTCAGGGAGCTTCCCCTCACCGGGCTGAAGCTGGACAAGTCCTTCATCGACACCATCGATACCGATCCCACCTCGGCTGTTCTGGTGGCCAACGTCATGGCGTCCGCCAGGGCCCTGGGCCTCCGAACCACCGCCGAGGGCGTGGAGCGGGAAACGCAGCTGGCAGTCCTGCGCGAGCTGGGCTGCGACACCGCCCAGGGGTACCTCATCGCGCGGCCGCTGCCGCCGGCTGAGCTCGATGTGCTCAGCCGGCGGCGAGTGCCATGATTCCGGCGGCCGTGCTCTCCGCTGCGCCGTGCTGGACGATGTGCGGCTTTCCAGGAATTTCGAGGTAGCGCCCGTCCGGGGCGGTGGCGGCGAGTTTCCCGCACCAGGACCGGGAGGCCACGGGATCCTTGGAGCCGCGGAGCACCAGGACCGGCTGTGCCACCTGGGCCAGGCTTCCTTCGAGGTCGTAGGACATCATGACCGGAAGTTCGGTGAGGTACCAGCGCATGCCGGCGCGGACGTAGTCGGTGAACACGATGGCATTGCCCACGGGGCTTTCCCTCAGCGAATCCAGGCCCAGGGCCAGGGTCTGCTGGCGGACGGTCCGGCGGGCCGAGTCCACCACCGGGCCCAGGAGCACCACGTGGGACACCATGCCCGGGTGGCGGACCGCGAGTTCCGTGGCGAACTGGGAGCCCATGGAGTGGCCCACCACCACCACCCGGCCGGCGCCCATTTTTTGCAGCGTTGCGGCGATGACGTCGGCGTAGTCGGAGATGCTGAGCTGCCGGTCCGGGCGCGGCGTGGCACCGAATCCGGGCAGGTCGATGGAGTGTGTGTCCCCGTGTCCGGACAGGACAATCTGGAGCCTGCGGAAGTAGCGGTGGGACATGCCTATGCCGTGGAGCAGCACGTACACAGGACCACCTTCCGGCGGCCCTGCAAGGGAGTGCACGTGCGAGGTCAGGGACCCCGTGGTGACAACCCTTGGCGTCAGCGGCTGGCGCATCCAGGAGAGAGGTCCGCTGGACTTCGGCGGTTCGGTGGAGTTGTGCTGGTGGTTGGTCTCGGTGTGCACCGATGTTCCCTTCATTGGGGGCCGTGCCGGCGGGTGGTCAGCCAAGGGTGGCGAGGGCGGCGGGGGCGCACCGGATGGTTACCGCGGTGTCCGCGTCAACGGATTTCACTTCGCCGTCGATCTGGTACGGGATGGGTTTGAGGGTGGTGAACCCGTAGCTGCTGACGCTCGGCTGATCGCCCAGGCCCCGGGTTGCTGCCCGCAGCGCCGTCAGCAGGATCCGCAGCTTTGAGCGGTGCGGGAAGGTCACCACTTCGAATTTGCCGTCCTGGAGCCTGTGGTCAGCTTCGCTGAGGGTGGCGTATTTGGCCATCTGGGCGATGTTGGCAAAGACCAGGCTGTCGAACTTGCGGCGCCTGCCCTCTGTGTGGCGGATCTCGAACGGCTTGAACTTCGAGAACGTGCGCATCACGGAGACCATTTCCTTCAGCGCGCCCTTGCTGCCCTTTTCCAGGTCGATCGCCATGACCGGGGTCAGGCCGAAGCCGATGTAGGAGTGGGCGTACTCAGAGGGCGCGTCAGGCCCGTCGCCTGTGCTGATGCGCAGGAGGTCGATGTGCCGGACGGAGCCGCTGGCAATGGCTTCCTCCAACGGCTGGGTGCCGGTTGTGCGCCGGTGGTCGTTGGCGTTGCCGGCCGCCATCACGGCACAGACGGCGTCAGGGTTGCCGGCCTGCATGACGCCGTTGACAACTTCGTTGTAGCCGCCGTCGCCGCTCACCGAAATGACCAGCACGTTCCCTCCTCCGCGGGCAGCGTCACGGGCCAGTTCCACGGCATGGCCGGCATGTCCTGTGGGCTGAAGGGTGATGCTGGCGGCGTAGGGAAGGCGGTCTTCCAAGTCCGAGCGCAGCTGCTCGGCGAGCGTGGGGGCGTCGCCGGTGCTGTTGGGGTTGAAGATGATGACGATTGATTCGAACGTGCGTGCAGTTTTCATGGGTGGCTTTCGTGGTGCCGCCTGCCGTGTGGGGCGGGGTGATGCACCGGTTTGCGGGGACAGCCGGGAGGGAAGGGCTGCGACGTGGTCCAGGGTGGTGTCCACGACCCTGGAGACGCTGCACTGCGAGCAGTGGACGGCGACGGCGAGGGAGCCTGCCTGCCTGCCGGTGATGCCGGGGAACTCGACCATCAGGTGCTGGTCGGTATCGCAGTTGGCGCACCAGGGGCGCTTTCCGCGTGGCTGGTGGACATCCCTGGGCACGTAACTGGTGGCTGCGTGTGTGGTCAAGACGGTCAACGCGGTCAGACCACGGCCTGGTGGGTGGCGTCTTCGGGGACCGGGTAGGCGGGTGCTGCTGCCATGGTGGCTCTTCTCAAACGACGTACAAACAAAAGTGGGAAAGGGGACAATCCTGGCGCGGCACCGGAGGGGTGCCGCGCCAGGATCGTTCAGTTCCCGGCACTGGGCCGGGAGCGGGTGTTAGGCGTGGGTGTTGTGGACCCGATTGCCGGCCTTCGCCAGGCCGCGGGCCACCATCAGGCCAACCGTGAGGAAGGTAATGTACTGCATGGCCTGGCTGGCGTTGAAGACGTCGACGCCGTTCTCGCTGCCGTCATCCCCCACCACAGCGGCGGTGATGATCGTGGCAATGACGGCGGCAACGTAGACGGCGAACTCGAGGGTCCGCGTTGAGATCTTGATGTCGTTGGCGTTGCGCACCGGGGCGGCGTGGTTGTTCTGGGTGTGGGTAGACATGTGTTTCTCCTGGGATGGCGTGAGCGGCCGTGGCGGCCATGCAAACTCTGATCCCTCTACTGAAACCATGTTGACAAATTCTCTACACTGTAGACTTTATGCGTAGACTAGATAATAAGCAAGCTGAGGAATCGTCCAAGCGGAGATCCCCGACGCCCAACAGGATGGATTCTTTATGGCCGACAGTGCCGGCAGTCAAGCAGGTTCCCGGAAAGCGCCCCTGAGCAGGGAGCTTGTCCTTTCCACTGCCCTTGCACTGGTTGACGCTGAAGGACTGGATGCCTTGACCATGCGGCGCCTGGGGCAGGAGCTGGACCGGGATCCCATGAGCCTGTACCGCTACGCCGCCAACCGCGCGGCCCTGTTGGACGGCGTTTCCGAACTGGTCCTGGACGAGCTGGCGATCTTCCCTGACGATCCCGACTGGCAGTCGCAGCTCCGCAAAATCGCCCATGACCTGCGGCTGCTGGCGCTGCGGCACCCCAACGTGGTGCCGCTGCTGGTCACCCGCCCGCTCTCCACTCCCCTGGGGCTGCGCCCGCTGGGTACCCTCCGCCCGCTGGAACAGATCCTTGCCCTGCTGATTGAGGCCGGCTTCACGCCGGCTGTGGCCCTGCATGTCTACCGCGCCTACTACGGCTTCCTGTACGGCCATATCCTGAACGAGCTCCAGGAGTACATCGTTGACCCGGACGAGAATGAGGCCATCCTCCGCCTTGGCCTCCACCGCCTGCCGGCGAAAAGCTTTCCGCACCTCCGGGCGCTGGGCCCCGTCCTGGCCGACTACGACGGCGCCGCTGAGCTGGACCAGGGGCTCGCCATCCTGCTCTCCGGACTGGCCGGCCAGCTCTCCGCGGGGCAAAGGGAAAGCCCCTCCTAGGAGGGGCCTTCAACGTAGTGGTCAATTGTCTTACGGTCTAGGTCAGCGGTGATGCACTCCCCCTTCCCGGACGCCCCCTGGCGCCCATCCGGACTATGACAAAACTGACTTTAGTAACTGGATTCCGTCAAGTAAAGGGGTCCGGGCCAAGTAATTTGGCCAACCCATTCACCCGTCCCGTCATGCCTGGTCACCGGCGTGCACGCGGCCGGCTGCCACGAGTTCACGCCCGCGTTCCGCGGAGCCTTCACCGGTACGTTCCGCGGTGCGTCCGGGAGAAGAAGGCACGACGGCGGACTCCAGCCTTGCGTTGGCCCAGCGGCGGACGGGCGTTTCCACCAGGCGGTGGGACGCGATAGCCAGCAGCACGGTCAGGGCCGCGGCCAGCGCCACCCTGAGCCACAGCGAGGGGACGAGCGGCATCAGCAGCAGGTAGACCGGCAGGTGCCAGAGGTAGATCGCGTAGGACAGGTCCCGGCCCGGCCCGGCAAGCCACGGGTGGCTGAGCACCCGTCCCGCAAACCCGGCCGGCTGCAGGAGGAGTGATCCGATCAGCACCGCGGACAGCAGGGACAGCACCGTGGGCCCAACCGTCCAGAAGGCGCTGAACCAGAGGCCGGGGGTGTCCGGCTCCTTCAGCAGGAACACGGCGGCCAGGAGGGCGGTTCCGGCAAGCGGCCCGGCCCAGCGCGCTGCGTTCCGGAGGGATTCGTGGGGCCGTGATCCGGGGGTGACGGTGGTGAAGGCGAGGGCCAGGGTGCACCCGATCAGCAGCTCGTCCGCCCGGGTGTCCGGGCCGTTGTAGAGGCGGTTCAGCGGGGCCCCGAGCAGCACTAGGACGAACCGTTCCAGCATGAACGCCGCGGCCAGCCCGGCGGTGATCCAGGCAACCGTCCGGACCTTCCAGAACCGCAGCAGCACCAGCAGGAGCACCGGCCACACCAGGTAGAACTGTTCCTCCACGGCCAGGGTCCAGGCGGGGCCGAGGGTTTCACCGGCGATGGACTCGCCGAACAGCCCGATCCTCGCCAGGTTCATCACGTAGCCGGCGGCCGGGAGGACATAGCCTTCCTGGCCGGCCCACTTGGACGCCGGGAACACCACGCCCACTGTGACGATCACGCCGCACAGCGCCAGCAGCGCCGGCCAGAGCCTGGCAAGCCGCTTGGCGTAGAAGATCCCCAGCCGCAGCCGGCCGGTGGCCAGGTACTCCTTCATGATCAGGAGGGTGATCACAAAGCCGCTGAGGGTGAAGAACACGTCCACGCCGATGGATCCGCCCGGGACCAGCTCGGTGACGGTATGGAAGAAGAAGACCCCCGCCACGGCGATGGTCCGGAGCCCGTCCAGGGCGTGCTTCCGCCCGGAGATGAGCCCGCCGCCGGACGCGGCCGGACGTTCCGGAGCTGACAAATTTCCACTGCTTGACCTAAAAACCACCCATCAAGCATATATAACGTTTCGGTAACTGCGCTGGGCGGAAGCTGGACGTAAGCTCCACGCACCCCAGGCAAACGCGTACGACGGCGGCGCGTGCCGCCGTCGTACGCCTCACCTTAGGCCCGGCTCTGGTCCCTGTAGATGCTGAAGCCGCCGCTTAGCGGCGGGTAGCGCGTTCCACGATCTCGTGGGCGATGGCGTAGACCTTTTTGTTCGTATCCTGGCTTTGCTGGCTCATGATGTCGTAAGCCTTGTCGGCGGTTATGCCCAGGCGTCCCATCAGGACTCCCTTGGCCTGTTCGATGACGGCCCGGTTGAGGGCGGACGCAGCCACGGCCTCGGTTGCGAGCTGGTGGCGGTCGGAATGGATGGACTGGGTGAGGTCCACCACCACGCCCCACACGCCCACAGGCGCACCACCCTCAAGGATGTAGTCCGCGGAGAAAAGCAGTTTGTGCTGGCGGTCCTTGAGGTCGCGGATGGACACGTAGATGGACGACGGGCCTCCGACCGCTGCGACGCGGTCCCAGTAGGCCTGGACAGCGGGCCGGTCCGCAGGCTCGATATGGGCGAAGGCCATGTCCATGGAAGGGACAACGTCGCCGCGTTCGTATCCGTAGATGCGGTACAGGCCTTCCGACCAGTGGAAGACGCCCTCTGCGAAGTAGTACTCGACGAGTCCCGTGGGACAGTCCAGAAAGTCATCGTGGGGGATTTTTGCTGACGAAAGTGCGGGGGAATTGTTGCTGGATGTCACTGCGGGCCATTCGGTGTGCTCTGTCCGGGCTTCCCCCGGCCCGGAAACTTAAAGGATGAGAACATCCTAAACGAGGGAACACTCCGCCCAGGCAGCGGCAGCATCATCCGCGTTCAGCCGCCGGTGCGTGCCGCATTTGCCTACCGCGTCAGGGCGAAGGCGGCCACCGCCAGGACCACCAGGACAAAGATGCCAAGGACGGCAAGCTGCCGCCTGCTGCCCTTCGCGGGCCCCGGCCCTCTTCTGCGGCCGTGCTTCCGGTTCATTGCATCTGCCATGCGCCGACTCTACGGAGCCCCGTGCACAGGCGCCCGCGTATTGCCTACTTGTCCTCTGAGAGTCCACTACTGGCTTAAGCGGGCCGGCACCAAGGCCGCCTGCGGATATCCGCAGACTTCCAATAAGTGGTTTCCCTCGGGGACCCGCGTTCGTATGATTCATCCATGCACGTCCGGCTCAGGAACGTACAGGTGGTAGCCAGTTCTCCTTCCAGCAGGAATGGTGATGATGCTCAAGAAGACCGAAACGCAGGCACTCACGGACGTGGTGGACCGGCTCGCCGCGCACTTCCCCGGCCAGCCGCGCTCCGTCATTGAGGATGTGGTTGCCCATGAACACAGCCTGTTTGATGAGGGCCGCGTCCGGGACTACATCCCCATCCTGGTTGAACGCGCCGCGAAGCTCCGGCTGGCCCGCCAGCACCTTTTGATCCCGGCACCGTTAAGCCAGTAACGGCGCAGTAACGCGCGTCTGGTCAACTCGATCCTGTATTCCCTCGCATGTGAGGACGGGGTCATGGAACAGGGGTGGAGTTCCCTCCGGGTGGCGGGCCTGGCGCTGGACGTTCCCAGCGCGCTGGCACCCTCGCCCGAGCGCGGCATCGAGGGCAGCGCCGCTGTCCTGGAGGGTGCCGGCATGCGCCTGACCGTTGATGCGAGCCTCTTCGCCGATCCCCTCACCCGCTATGCAGCCAAACCCGGCTACGAACACTGGCGGGAAACCGTAGGCAGCAGCATCGCTGACTTTGTCGTGTTCGAGGAAGGCGGCACCCGCACCGTTGCCGCCACCATCCCCGGCCGCGCCACCGCCGTCGTCCATCTGCCCGCCGGCGCCCAACGGGACGTCGCCCTGCAGATCCTGCGAAGCATCAGAACAGATGAAGGAGAATCCAATGCCTGAAGAGCAGTACCCCGGCGCCCCGTACCTCGCCGCCGTCGAAACCACCTCCCCCGGCGAGCGCCATGCCGGCTTCAGCAAAGTGCAGACGTACCTCGAGCGGTTCGGCTACCTGGGCCCAGCCACGCCCCGGGAACTGGGCGTCCTGGATGACCCCACCGAAGGGGCCCTCCGGAGTTTCCAGGAGTTCTTCCACCTGCCGGTCACGGGCGTTTTCGACGACGCCACCCGCGAAGCCATGATGCGGCCGCGCTGCGGGCTTCCCGATGTGCGGCCGGGCGAACTCGCCTTTTCCACCACGTGTGCGTGGGCGGACCGGACCCTGACGTACGCGTTCGACACCGGCACGGACGACGTCGCCGGCAACGCCGAGTTCGATGCCATCCGGCGCGCCATCCAGACTTGGCAGGCCGTGGGCGGGCTGACCTTCACCGAGGTGGCCGTGGGTTCCAGCCCGGACATCCGCATCGGGTGGCGGCCGGCCGCGGACCCGGACCACTCCATGGTGGGCGGCGTCCTGGCCCACGCGGACTTTCCGCCGGGCTGCAGCGTCATCACCACCACGCTGCCCAAGCCGGTCCACTTCGATGACAGCGAGCATGTGTGGAGCGTCGGCGCCGTGGCCAGCGCCTTCGACATCGAAACGGTGGCACTGCACGAATTCGGCCACATCGTGGGGCTGGCGCACACCAGCGTGGCGAACGCCGTGATGGCACCCACCGTGTCCTCCAACTTCACCAAGCGTGCCCTCACCCAGGACGACATCGACGGTTTCCGGGCCCTGTACCCGGCGGCCCCCGCGGCCTGGTCCGGCTGGAACTCCCTTGGCGGCGTCATCACCTCGGACGTGACCGTGGCCAACAACAAGGACGGCCGGATGGAGGCCTTCGCCCGGGGAAGAGACGGCGCCGTGTGGCACCGCTGGCAGACCACCCCCAGCGGCGACTGGTCCGGCTGGAACTCCCTGGGCGGGGTGATCACCTCCGAGATCGCCGCGGCCAACAACCAGGACGGCCGGCTGGAGATCTTTGCCCGGGGCACGGACAACGCCCTCTGGCACCGGTGGCAGACCGCACCCAACGGGAACTGGGCGGGCTGGAACTCCCTGGGCGGCGGCATCACCGGGCCCGCGGCGGTTGGGCGCAACGCGGACGGGCGGCTGGAAGTTTTCGCCCGCGGCAACGACGGCGCCGTGTGGCACCGCTGGCAGACCGCGCCGAACGGCAACTGGGCCGGCTGGCGCTCCCTGGGCGGGGTGATCACCTCCGAGATCGCGGTGGGCAGGAACGCGGGCGGCCGGCTGGAGATTTTCGCCAGGGGCACGGACAACGCCCTTTGGCACAAATGGCAGACCGCGCCCAACGGCAACTGGTCCGACTGGCGCTCCCTGGGCGGCATCCTCACCTCCAACATCACCACCGGCAGCAACGCCGACGGCCGCCTGGAGGTCTTTGTCCGCGGCACGGACAACGCCCTCTGGCACAAGTGGCAGACGGCACCGAACAGCGGCTGGTCGGACTGGCGTTCCCTGGGCGGGCTGCTGACGTCGGACATCGCCGCGGGCAGGAACGCGAGCGGCCGCCTGGAGGTCTTTGTCCGCGGCACGGACAACGCCCTCTGGCACAAATGGCAGACCGCACCGAACAGCGGCTGGTCCGACTGGCACTCCCTGGGCGGCATCCTCACGTCCAACATCACCGTGGGCACCAACGCCGACGGCCGCCTGGAAGTCTTTGTCCGCGGCACCGACAACGCCCTCTGGCACAAGTGGCAGACCAGGCCGTTCCTGACCGAGGAGTCCACCGGGGCGTCCGGCGCCGCCTCCATGACCGGGGAGGGCGGCGGGGACACGGCCGGTGCCCTGGAACAGACAGTGGAGATGCCGGCCGGCGCCATGGAGGAGAGCGTCACCACCAACGGACATCAGCAGCCCGCGGGCATGCCGGGTGGCAGCATGGACGGCGGTTCAAAGGACAGCGGTTCAAAGGACGGCGCCGCCAAGGAGTCCGCGGGCAGCCGCGGCGTCGCCGTCAAGGAGCAGGAGAAGATGCCGGCGGGAAGCATGGGCGCCTGACCAGCTCCAGGACTGAAACGTACGACGGCGGCGCGCGGCCGCCGTCGTACGCTCACCAGGGAACTACCCGTCGAACCGCGCGCTGGTGCTGCCGTGCGGCACCACCACGTGCACGGCGTTGCGCTCGACGGTGAAGTCGGCGGGGGTGGCGGTGGCGATCTCGCCGTCGAGGTTCACCGGCATGGGCGGCTCGGTGACAAGCCGGACGCGCTGGCAGGTCAGGTGGTGCACACCGCTGCGCTCCACGAAGCTGCCGTTCTTGAGCATCCGGGCGATCCTGATGTGCTCCCGGAGCGGCGCCCCCGGGATGGCGTAGACATCCAGCAGGTGGTCGTCGATGCCGGCCGTGGGCGAGACCGCGTTGCCGCCGCCGTAGTGCCGGCCGTTGCCAACAGCCACCTGCAGCAGGTTCTCGAGTTCCAGCGTTTCGTGGTCCCCGTCCGGGAACTCGAGGCGGGCACGGAACGGCTGGTGCCGGGCATAGGCGCGGACGGCGGCAACGGCGTAGGCCACGGGCCCGAGGTACCGCTTGAGGCGGGGGCTGAGGGTCTCGGTGACACCCACCGAGAGGCCCACGGACGCAACATTCAGGAAGGGTTGGCCGTTCACGCGCCCCATGTCGATGTCCACCACTTTCCCGCCGGCCAAGGCAGCTACCGCCCCGGGAAGATCCGCCGGGATCTCCAGGGTGCGGGCAAGGTCGTTCGCCGTCCCCAGCGGAAGGACCCCCAGCACGATTTGTGTCCCGGCGAGCCGGCCGGCGGCGAAGGACACCGTCCCGTCACCGCCGCCAACAACCACAAGGTCGTGCCCCTCGGCAACCACCCGGTCCAGGGTCCCGGCCAGCTCGGCGCCGGACAGGATCTGGTGGACGGCGGAGATGGGCAGGCCCGCACTCCGCAGGGTATCCACTGCCAGCGCCGGCCCCGCCGCTCCCAGGCGCGCCCCGGCGTTGATCACCACGGCAGCGGACTTCGCCTCTTGGGCAAGCATCATGGGGAACATCCTAGGCCGGGCGGGCTGGGAACTCCCTGAGTACGCCCTCTGCACGTACGGGGCGGAAGGTGCGCCCTGCGAAACGGCAGGCGTACGACGGCGGCGCGCGGCCGCCGTCGTACTGGTCACGTTTGGTGCCGCGCAGTCAGGAACGGTTGGTGTAGACGTCGCTGCTGAAGCGGTTCAGCCCCGGGGCGGCGGCGTAGCCGAGGTGGGGCAGGCCGAAGATGTCCTCGATGCTTCCCAGCAGGCTGTAGTGGTTGTACGCCCGCTGTGATGTTGTGCCGCCTTTGACCTGCGGGGACAGGACCAGCGCACCAACGCGGCCGCCGCCGGCCCCTCCGGGCAGCGAGGAGGCGGCGCTTTCCTTGCCTTTGGCCTCGTCGAACGTGATGACCAAAACCCCGTCCTTCTTGAACGCCGGGGAGGCCAGGATGTCCGGGACGTGCTTCTTGAGCCATGCGTCGGCCCGGGGCAGGCCTCCCTCTGAGCCGTCGTGGCAGGGATCGTCATGGCCGTCGTTGCACAGGTTGGGGCTGATGTAGGACAGGTTGGGCGTGGTGTCCGGGGAGGTGAGGTCAGCGTCCAGGCTGCTGAAATCCACCACGTTCTCCTGGCATTCGGGCGAGGACGTGATGGCTGTGAAGTACACAAACGGATTGTGCCGGGTGGCGTACTGGGTCTCGGCGCTGGCGTTCTGGTTGGGGTCCTTCGCGCCGATTTCCGCGTGCCGGCACGGTGTTCCCATGTCCTCCATGTAACCCTTCCAGGACTTCCCTGCCGCGCTGAGCTGGCCGGCCAGGGTGGGCACCGACTCGGGGTAGACGCAGCCGCTGCCCTGCACCTGGCCCGGGCTGGCCGTCCCGGTGACGGTGAAGGCCTCGTAGGTATGGCAGTCGCGGCTGGTCACCGGGTTGGGGCCCTGCCCGGAGAGCTGTGCGATGTAGTTGGGCAGCGATGCATGGCCGATTGCGTAGTACTCCGTCAGCAGCACCCCCTGGGCCCGCAGGGTTTTGGAGAGGTACGGGGCCGGCGAGTCCGGGCCCCACACCTTGTCGTAGGACTTGTTCTCGAGGTTGATCACAAAGACGTGCCCGAGTGTTCCGTCCACGCTCCCGGAGGCCGGTGGGCCGGGTGCCGGGCTTGGAGCGGCCTGGCACGCTGTAAGGAGGACCGCTGTGATGCAGGCCAGCGCGATTGAACCGCGGCGGCGCCCGCGGCGGCGCCCGCCCGTGCGGGACCGTTTCCGGGGATTGTCAGCCGCCATCAATTCCTGCCTCCCGGGAGGACGGCCGCAGTACCGCCCACCTGGGGGTTATCCTGCCACTCCGGCGCTGCCAAAAGATGGGCCCAAAGCCCCGCTCCGCCTACCGTGTCAGGGCGAACGCGGCGATGGCCAGGCCGACCGCCAGGACAACGTTGACGATCACGTAGGGCTGGATGCCGCGTTTGGGTTCCTTGGCCATCCTGCGGCGCCCGTGCTTGCGGTTGATTACTTCTGCCATGCATCGAACCTAGGCAGCAGCAGGAGCTGGGGGCCCGAGTAATCGCTACTCGTTTTACTAATCCACACCACTGGGGCGCCGGATACACGCCCAATTCAGCGCAGCAGCATTCATTGCTTCCAGGTGGCCAGATTCCTATGGTGTTCCCATGGCCTTCAATCACGTTCAGAGCGATTACGATCAGCTCCAGGGCCTCCTGTCCACGTTTGAGGACCTCAGGAGTTTTCTCAACGGTTTGACCGTCCTCGGGTCCGGGGTAATGACGGAAGCGGCCGGCGCAAAAGTTGAGTGTGCCGTCACGTTGAGGCGGCAAAAACGCCCGGTCACGATTGCAGGCAGCAGCGAGCTTGCTGTTCGCCTGGACGAGATCGAGCAGGCTGTTGGCGGCGGGCCCTGTATCGAGGCTCTAAAGATCGGCAGGCCGGTGCTGCTGGCGGACGTCTCTACCGACTCCCGCTGGCCCACGTACAGCAAGGCGCTGGCTGCGGCCGGATGCGGCAGCTGCCTCGGTGTTCCGCTTGACCCCGGAGAAAACGCGGCGGCGGCGCTGAATCTCTTTGCCTCCCCTGCCGGTCCGCTCACAGAGCCGATGATCGCCAGGGCCACAGCCTTCGCTGAATCGGCGGGCCACACGATGGCTCTGGCAGTCAGAATGGCGGCCAAGGACGAACTCACCAATGACCTGCGGGCTGCCATGGAAAAACGGACCGTCATTGATCTGGCCGCGGGCATCATCATGGGACAAAACCGGTGCACACAGGATGAGGCCATGAAGATCCTGCTGGCGGTGTCCAGCAACCGCAACCAGAAACTGGCTGCGGTTGCCGAAGAAGTGGTGGCGGGCGTCTCAGGGAGCCGGGACGTGCGCACGCACTTCGATGATTGAGCGCTCGTCCCCCGGCTACTGCTCCCGGCGGGTCTCCTGCAGCCGCTTGATGAACCAGCGGGACTGTTCCGGCCCGTACGGCAGGACGGGGATGGCCTTGGTGGCATCGTCCGGGGTGTCCCGGATGGACTGGCGTGCCTGGCGGACCGCGGTGCTCAGTGTATTCGCCATGGTCTTGACGAACTCGTCGCTGCAGGGCTTGCCGTGCCCGGGGATCAGGAACTCGTAGCGGTGGCGCAGCGCTGAGATGTGGCGGAGCGCATCCGCCCACTCCTCAGGGTAGGAGTCCTCGAAGGACGGGTGGGCGCCCTGCTCCACGAGGTCGCCCACGAACAGGGTGGTGGGGGTGCCCACCACCAGGTCGCCGTCGGTGTGGCCGCGGCCCAGGTAGAACAGGGTGGCGGTCAGCCCGCCCAGGTCCACCAGCACCGGCTGGTCCTTGACGATGGCGTTCGGAACCACGAGTTCCACGTTCTGGCCTTCGCCTACGGACATTTCCGGTTCCAGGGTCCCGACGAAGCGGCGCTGCAGGTCCCCGCGCTCCTCGATTTCGGTGGCGCAGTTCTGGTGCGCCCAGAACTCCGTGACGCCGGCTTCGGCGAACACCGCGTTGCCGAAGAAGTGGTCGTAATGGGCGTGGGTGTTTACGACGACGAGCGGCAGCTGGGTCTTTTCCCGCACGGCGTCCAGGATCTCCCGCCCCTGCCGTGGCCCGCAGCCGGTATCGATCACCATGGCCCGCTCGGACCCCACCACCAGCCCGGTGTTGAGCAGCGATCCTTCTGTGACCAGAACATAGTTGTCAGCGCCGACTTCGAGCCATTCCTGCATTGTTTCTCCGTACCTCCGGCAAAAGCAGTGTTCGTTTAGTGGTCGATTGTACCCAGCACTGCTTGGAGTTCCCGGGAGGCCGGGCACGGACGACGGCGGCGCGCGGCCGCCGTCGTACCCTCGTGGGGAGTGGGGTTGGGGGTTAGGCCCCGGGAGCTGCGATGGAATCGCGGATGACCAGCGGGCAGTCCAGCATGGTCGGGCGGAGCGCCATGCTGGCAAGATCGTTCTTGCCCTCGATGGCGTCGATGAGCTGGTCCGTAGCCCAGGCACCCATCTCGTAGTGCGGAAGGGCCACTGTGGTCAGGCCCGGGTGGAGGTTGGCGGCGATGAGTTGCTGGTCATCGAACCCCACGATGGAAAGCTCGTTCGGGATGGCCAGCCCCAGTTCAGCGGCCGCACGGTAGGCACCCATGGCCATCCGGTCGTTGTAGCAGAACAGGGCTGTGGGCCTGTCGCTGCGGCCGAGCATCCGCCGGGCAGCCTCATAGCCGCCGTGCACCTCGGACGGCGCAGACTCCACCGGCGCGCTGCCGCCGTCGAGCCCTGCCCCGTCCAGTGTCCTCCGGAAGCCCTGGAGGCGCAGGCGTGTTGCCGGGACGTCGTCGGTGTTGTTCAGGAAGCCGATCCGCCGGTGGCCTGCGTCCAGCAGTGCAGTTACGGCCGTCCGGGCGCCGCCCTCCTCGTCCGGAATCACCGCACAGATATTTCCGCTGGCAGACACGGAGTCCACCAGGACTGATGGAGTGCTGTCCAGGTTTGGGGGCAGCTCCACGTTGCGGTGATACATGGTGGCGTAGAGGATGCCGTCCACCCTGCGCTCCAGCAACGCCTCCACGTCCGCCGTCCTGGATTCCAGGCTGGCCGAAGCGGACGTGTTAAGGATCATGAGGTTGTAACCGCGCCGCTTGGCAGCCTCATCGGCGCCCAGGATGATTCGGCCGGCATGCGGTGTGGTGGCAATATCCTCGCTCAGCAGCCCCAGCATGCCCGTCCGCTGCGTCCGCAGCGCCTGGGCCAGCCGGTTGGGTTCGTAGCCCAGCTCTTCAGCGACGGCCCTGACCTTTTCCTTGGTCTCGGGACTGACGCGGGCATAACTGACGTTGTTGAGGACGTGGGAGACAGTGGTCACGGACACCCCGGCCGCTTGCGCCACGTCCTTGATGCCGATGTTCTTGTTGCTCATCTGTCTCCCACGTCCTCATGGCCGGTGATGGCAGCTTGCTTACCGTGCCATAGGCGCATCTGCCATTTAGAAACCTACCGTGGGTGTCGGCCTGAAGGCATTTGCTGCCCTGTCTGCCATGACCTGGGCGTCACTTCCCGAATCAAGGATGGTATTCCGGGCTGACCCGGGATCGACCATCACAGCGGTAACGGCGAGGCCCTCCGACTCCTCGGTGGCCAGCAAGGCGTCCACCTGGGCTTCGAAGCACGAATCACTGGACGTGGAATCCACGTCCATGGCCACCACGTGGTTGTTGGAGACGAAGTTGCCGGTACCGGCCCTCAACCGCATGATGACAGGCCTCGCACCCGCCGGACGGATGCTCTGCGAGTCGATAATCTGCGAGAAGTGGTTGCCCACCACTGAATTGTTGTTGCCGCTGACGCTGAGAAGCCCGGCGAGGTCGTCCAACCCGTTGTCCACACCCAGGAAGGGCGTCCACGGCTCGTGGTCCCGCAGGAAGTGGTTCGTGGCCACCAGGTTTTCCGAACTGTTGCCCTCGAGGACCACCATCCCCGGGTAGAACGAATGCAGGCGGTTGTTGGTGACGCTTGACCGTGTGACGCCGTCGAAATGGACGCTGCTCGCACCTCGCGGAAAGACGTTGTTCGCGGTGATCAGCAGCCCGCCGTGGTTCTGGGCATAGATCGAGCGGCCCTTGAAGCCTGCACCGATCAGGTTGTCGGTGATTTTTGATGCCTGTCCCCAGCCGCGCAGCTCGATGCAGCTTCCGCATTCGGCAATGAAGTTGTCGTGGATGGACAGTGCGTCCGCGTTGTGGATGGTGAGGGCGTTTTCGAGGTAGATGAACCCCATGCCGTTCACGCGGAATGAGTCGTTGGCGCTTGCGACGTAGATGCCGGTTTTGCAGTTGACGTAGGTGTTCTCTGCGGGCATTCCTGAGCCGTCCGGGATGAAGTGCAGCCCGTCGATGCAGAAGTTGGAGAACTCCACCGAGCTGATCCGCGGGCTCCCGCTCCGCTCAACATAGAACGCGGCCCCCGTGGATTCCTCCCCGTCCCCGCCGGCGGGAAGGTCAACAATAATACGGCTCCCGCCGGGCCACATTTCATGGAGATCAGGCCATTCGTCTTCGGGAACATTGAAGCGGATGCTCGATGACGTGAAGCCGTGCCCCGAGCCCTGGATCCGAAGGAAGCTGACGTCGATGACCACCTGCGTGCGGAGGTGGTAGTCCCCCGGCGGAAGGTAGATCACAGCGCCGGGCTTCCCGCCGTCGTCCACATCGGTGGCGGACTGCCGGCCCTTGATGTCAGCGATGATGCTGTTGATGACTTCGCCGATGTCCTTGGACGGGTGGCCGACCGGCCACGCTGTCACGTCGTAGTAGTTATTGCTTGACATGCTTTCTTCCCTTGATGTTGTGATTCCTCAGCCGGAGAGCAGGGTTTATGAGGCCACCGGCTGATGTTCCGGCAGGTCCCGTTGGAGTTCCTCTGATGTTGGCGGGTGGGCGCCCGGGCGTCGTACGGTGATGGCCGCCGCTTTGGCTGCCATCCGTCCCAGCGATTCGAGCACTGACGGTGCCAGCCCTTCTGCTCCACGCAGGAGGAGCCCGTAGATCAGCGCGGACATATACGAGTCCCCCGCCCCGATGGTATCCGCGACGGCTGACGGGACCGAGGGGACGTCCACGCGTGCGTCCCTGGTTGTGAGCAGGGATCCCTCCGCTCCCCTGGTGACGGCGACCAGCCGCGGCCCGAGTCCGAGGACGCGTTGCGCGGTGTCTTCCAGGGAGAGCCGCGGATAGAGCCACCGTGCGTCCTCGTCGCTGAGTTTCACCACCTCCGTAAATTGCACCAGTTCCTCAAAGATGGTTTTTGCCTCGAGGTGGCTGCCGAGCAGTGAAGGGCGGATGTTGGGGTCGTAGGTGACCACGCAGCGCTGGTGTGATTGCTCCAGGAGCTCCCTTACCATTGCAGCCCCCGGCGCCAGGAACGTAGCTATCGAGCCGGTGTGCAGGATTTTGGGCAGGGCAGCCGGAGCCATCCGCGGGAGGTCCCACTGCACGTTGAAGTCATACTGTGCTGAACCGTCGGAAGCCAGGACCGCAGTTGCCGTGGCGGTTCCACCCTGGTGGCGGGAACCGGGCAGAAGACTCACTCCGGCGCTCCGCAGGTGCTGCTCGATCAGCGCGGCATAGTGGTCGCCGCCGATGGAGGTCAAGAGTCCGGTGTCCACCCCCAGCCGCCCGAGCCCGTAGGCAACGTTGGCGGGTGATCCGCCGGGGTGCTCCATAGTGCCCTGTGGCGAGACGACGATGTCCAAGAGCGCTTCACCGACAACAAGGACGTCAAAACGCGCTGTGGTGTCATGGTGGGTTTGCTGGGCTATTGGCATGTTGGGCCTTCCTCTGAGTGGGGTGCGCTTAGTTGAGTGTCGTGACGGTGAGCGTCCGGATGGTTGCCTGCCCGCCGCTGACCGTCAGCCGGGTCCCGGTATGTCCCTCGTCAGGAAAAACAAGGTCGGTCAGGACCACCTTGCCGTCCTGCGCGAACACCTCCACCGAGCAATGGTCGACGACGATCTGCAGCTTGAGTGCGCCGTCCTCCAAGACCAGCGGGGCTGCTTCCACGGAGGGAAACTTCTCGTGGAAGCCCGTGTTGCCCGACAGCCGGCGGTCCAGGACGAGCTGATTGGCCGCGGCGTCGTAGGTCAGCAGCGTCCCTGCGCTTCCCTCACTATCCCCGAACAGGTGGAAAGCCACGTGGCTGGCGCTTCCGGGCAGTATCTCCGCCTCGATGATGTGGGCGCTGCCGGGTACCGCATCAGGCAGCCGGAAGGCTGAATCCCCCAGTTCAAAGGCGCCTGCCTCCATGTGCCCGTTGGCCGTGTGGACGGCTTCTTCCGCGCGGACAGGGGGAAGGACCGGTTGCTGGATCAGGCGGGCGGAGCCGTTGACTTCTGTGAGGCGCAGCTCGCGGGCAAGGGTCATTGAGGACCGCCACGGGGCGGTGGGCAGCTGGTTGGCGTAGTCCCAGTTGTTCATCCAGCCGATGATGATGCGCCGGCCGTCGGGGGCGTTGCTGAAGGACACCGAGGCATAGCAGTCGCGTCCCCAGTCCAGCCACAGGCATTGCTGCAGCGCCGCAGCGGCTGCGGCTGAATCGTCCAGGGCGCTGACCCCCGCCGGCGCCGCCAGTGAGCCGGCGTCCGGGACGAACCGGACGCCGTCGAACGTCCCCACGAAGTACTGGCCGCCGGAGCCGCCGGCCACGGCCCCCGGGTTGACGTTGACGATCAGGACCCACTTGATGTTGTCCGGGTCCCCGTCCACCATCAGGGGAAAGAGGTCCGGGCACTCCCACTCGCCCTGGTCCGCGTTGGCCGGGCCGAAGTCGCTCAGGAAATCCCAGGATTTGAGGTCATCTGATCGGTAGAGGACCACCTTTTGGTGCTGCGCCTCGACGGCGACCATGATCCAGCAGGCGCCCCGCTCCCCCTGGTACCGGAAGACTTTGGGATCGCGGAAGTGCGCGGAGTTCCTGCTGAGGACGGGGTTCCCCTCGTATTTCCGCCAGGTCATTCCTGCGTCCGTGCTGGAGGCCAGGGACTGGGCCTGCGTCCCGTGGTGTTGGGACCCCGTTTTGTAGGCACTGGTGTAGATGGCTACCAGCGCGGGTTCGTCCGCAGTGCCGAAACCGGACGTGTTGCCGTGGTCCACCACCACGCTCCCGGAGAAGATGTCCTCTTTCTCGTCGCAGGCAATGGCAACAGGGTGTTCCGTCCAGTGCAGCAGGTCGCGGGAGGTGGCGTGGCCCCAGGACATGTTGCCCCAGACATTGCCGTACGGGTTGTTCTGAAAAAAGAGGTGGTACAGGCCGCCGTAGTACACCAGGCCGTTGGGATCGTTGAGCCAGGTATCCCTTGCCGTGAAGTGGATGGCTGGCCGGAACCTGGAGGTTGCGTGCCGGGTTGTTTCCGGGATTGCGGTGTCAAGGCAGCTGGACATGAATGGCGTTCCTCTTGGGAGTGGAAGGGACTGGCGGTCAGTGCCGGGGAGCTGCGATGGAATCGCGGCGCACCAGGGGGCAGCCCAGGATGGTCGGGTGAAGTGCCATGAGGGCAAGATCGGTCTTCCCCTCGACGGCGTCAATCAGGTGCTCGGTGGCCCAGGCACCCATCTCGTAGTGGGGCAGGGCAACGGTGGTGAGGCCCGGGTTCAGGTTGGCGGCAATCAGTTCCTGGTCATCGAAGCCCACCACGGAGAGGTCGCCCGGGATGCTGAGCCCCAGCTCCGCAGCGGCGCGGTACGCCCCCATGGCCATCCGGTCGTTGTAGCAGAACAATGCCGTCGGCATATCGGCACGGTCCCTGGGTGACAGGATCCGCAGGGCCGCCGCATAGCCGCCGTCCACCTCGGAGACCTCTGACTCGACAGGTGCCGCGTCGCCGTCGAGCCCTGCTTCCGTCAGCGCCGCCCGGAAAGCCTGGAGCCGCTGGCGGGTTGCGGGGACGTCATCGGTGTTGTTGAGGAAGCCCACCCGGGTGTGGCCCGCTTCGAGGAGCGCGCCCACGGCCGCCCGCGCACCGCCTTCCTCGTCCGGAATTACGGCGGTGATCTTTCCTCCAGTGGCCACCGAGTCCACCAGGACCGAGGGCACGCTGCCGAGGTTGGCCGGCAGCTCCACGTTGCGGTGGTACATGGTGGCGTAGAGGATGCCGTCCACCCGTCGTTCCAGGAGGGCTTCGATGTCTGCCTGCCGGGATTCGAGGCTGGCCGAACCGGAGGTGTTGATGATCATGAGGTTGTAGCCGCGGGCTTTTGCGGCCTCGTCAGCACCGAGGATGATCCGGCCTGCGTGGGGCGTGGTGGCGATATCCTCGCTCACCAGCCCCAGCATCCCGGTCCGCTGCGTACGCAAGGCCTGGGCCAGACGGTTGGGGCCATAACCCAGCTCCTCGGCAGCGGACCGGACCTTGTCCCGGGTTTCGGGACTCACCCGGGCGTAGGCAACCTCATTCAGGACGTGGGACACAGTTGTCACTGAGACGCCCGCGGCCACAGCCACGTCCTTGATGCCGATGTTCCTGTTGCTCATCTTCTTCGTTCTGTTGTTGGTGGTTCAGCCCTTGACGGCGCCGAGCGTCATGCCGGCCACGATCTTGCGCTGCAGGAGCAGGGTAAGAAGGATGACCGGGATGGAGTACACGGCTGCCAGCGCCGTCATCGAGCCCCAGTCCAGGCCGAACTGCGTCTGGAAGTTGGCGATCACCACGGGCGTTGTCTGGGAACGGATGGCTGTCATCAGGAGCGCGAAGAGGAACTCGTTCCAGGAGGCCAGGAAGGCGAAGATCGCGGTGACGGCGATGCCGCCGGACACCACCGGGATCACCACCCGCCACAGGGCCCCGAGCCTGCTGCAGCCATCCACGGTGGCGGCCTCCTCCAGGTCTTTGGGCACCGCCTCGAAGAAGCTGGCCATCAGCCAGATGGAGAGCGGCAGCGAGATGGTGGTGTGGGCAATGGACAGCGCGATCGGAGTATCGGACAGCCCCATGGATGCCATCATCGAAGCCAGCGGAATGCCGATCGCCACCGGGGGCACCATGCGGGTCACCAGGGCGGCCATGATGAAGATCCTGCCGCTGAGGGTTTTGTACCGGGTGATGCCGTAGGCCGCCGGTACCGCCAGCACCAGCGAAAGCAAGGTGCTGATGATGGCCGTCTGGATGCTGTTGATGAAGGAGGCCAGGACTCCGTTGCGGCCCAGCGCGTTGGTGTAATTCTCCAGCGTCCATTCCCGGGGAAGGATGGTGGGCGGCACGGCGATAGTGTCGATCGGCGTCTTGAAGGACGTGAACAGCAGGTACAGGAAGGGGAATCCGTACAGCACCATGGCCCCGGCAAGCAGGATCCACAGCAGGGCCCGGGTGCCGCGCCGGCCTGCTTCCAGGCCTTCCCGGTTCACGCCGCGGCGCCTGCGGGGACGGACGACGGCGGGACGTGCGGAAGGTGCCCCGGCCGCCGTAGCGGAGGTCCCGGCGTCGTGCGTTGTTTTTTCTGCGACGCGCATCAGTTGTCCTTTCCTGGCCGCCAGATGGTGGCCACCGCAAAGAACGCGACGGCGAGCATGGCCAGCAGGTAGATGGTGCCCATGGCGCTTGCCAGGCCGGGATCGCCGAAGCGGATCATGGTGCGGTAGATCAGCAGGCTCATGGTTTCCGAGGCGGACTGCGGGCCGCCATTGGTTTGGATCAGGATGGTGTCGAACGCCCGGGCCGCATCGATGCCCCGCACTACCAGGGCCACGGCGATGACTGGACGCAGGAGCGGCAGGATGATGCGGAACAGCATGGCCGGGGCGCGTGCGCCGTCAAGCAGTGCAGCTTCGATCAGGTCTCCCGGGATGTTCTGCAGCCCTGCGAAGAGGACCAGGCACATAAAGGAAGTGGTCAGCCAGATATCCGGGATGGCGACGGAATACAGCACGATGTTCGGGTCCGAGAGCCACCCGATCTGGTTGGGGTTGGACAGGATGCCTGCCTGGTGCAGGAGGGTCCCGATGAGGCCGAAGTTGTCGATCATCAGGAACTTCCACAACAGGCCTGCCACGATCGGGGCGATCATCAGCGGGTACATGAACACGGTTCGCCAGATCTGGGAACTGCGGCCCAGCATGGTGAACAGCAGGGCCATGCCCAGGCCAAGCGCGAACTCGAGCGTGACCACAACCAGCGTGTAGGCCAGGGTCCGCCACCCGGCGCCGGTAAAGGCCTCGGAGGCGAAGGCCCGGAAGTAGTTGTCCAGGCCCACGAAGTCGCGGGGACCGCCGGCGATCGGGGAGATCTTGAAGAAGCTGTCCGCCACCAAGCGGAACAGCGGGAAGGCCACGAATACTGCCAGGAACAGCGCCGCTGGAGTCATCAGGAACAATGCGAAGCGGCGATCGGAAATGCGCACGGTTTTCTCTTCCGCTGGTTGGGGCCGCGGCCGGCACCGGTGATCCAGGTGCCGGCCGCGGGGGTCTTACTTGAGGAGGTCCTCGATCTGCTTCTTGGCCTCAGCGAGCAGCGTTGCGGAGTCACCGCCGGCCACGGCCTTCTGCAGCATGGGGACCAGGACGGTGTCCACGATCTGCTGCCACTTCTCTGTGGCCGGGCGGGTGGCGGTGGCCTCGCCGTTGAGGGTCTCGATCAGCGGGCCGAAGCTTTCGTAGCCCTCCTTGTCCTGGTACTCCTCGAAGGCGGAGATCCGGGAGGCCAGGCCCAGGCTGGATTCGATGCCCATGCTGTTGTGGTCATAGGCGCACTGGACGAACTTCTTGGCGGCCTCCGTGTTCTTGGTGGCCTTGGGAACCGTGAGGTACCAGGGGCCGGGGACGCCGCCGATGCCGGCGGAACCGGCGATCATCGGAGCTGTGCCCACCTTGCCCGCAACGGGTGAATCCTTGGGGATCTGGCGGTAGGCGTGGGCCCAGAAGCGGGTCATGGCGGTCTGGCCCTGGTTGAACAGGTTCTGGGCGGCGGCCCAGTCCACCTGTGCGGCGCCGGACGGCGCGGACTTGGTGAGGCTGACGTAGAAGTCCAGGGCTTCCTTGTGGGCGTCGTTGTCGATGACTACCTTGTTGTTTTCGTCCAGGATCATGGGTCCGCCGGCCTGCAGGACGTGGGCAAGCCATTCGGTTTCCACACCGCCCTTGACGTCAGTGCCGTACATGCCGTCCTTGGTGAAGAACTCGGAGATGTCCTGGTACTGCTTCCACGTGGTGGGGGCAGCAAGTTCATAGCCGTACTTGGCCTGAAAATCCGCCTTGTTCTTGGCGTCCTCGAAGAGGTCTTTGCGGTAGAGGATGATCTCGGCGTTGGTCCACGCGGGCAGGCCGATGAAGTGCCCGTCAACGTTCGCTTCCTTGACGAGGGAGGGGAAGATGTCCTTCTTGGCCTCGTCGGTGAAGATTTCGTCGATGGGCTGGAGGGCGTCCTTGAAGCTGGGCAGCCAGACGGAGTCCAGTGCTGCGACGTCGAAGGAGACGGCGCCGGAGGAGAATTCGCTGGAGAGCCGGTTGAACATGCCGTCGTAGGGCAGTTCCACGAAGTTGACGTCGACGCCGGCGTCCTTCTTGCACTGTTCGGCAACGCCGGTGAGCTCGGCGTGGCCGCCGGCTTCCACCAGGACGTTGACTGTGTTGGTGCCGGCTGTTCCTGATGTGCTGCTGGCGGGGCCCCCGGCGCCGCACGCGGAGGCGGCCAGTGCGACGGCGGTGCAAATGCCGCCGATGGCGAGCCTGCTGATGTATTTACGAGTGGACATCGCTGTCGACTCACTTTCTCTCGAACGGAAAGGATGAGAATGATCAGGGTGAAAAATCGTTTTGCCAAAACGACTTGGCACTTACGTTAGATCCGCTGTCATGTACGTGTCAAGCATCACTTTGAAGAGTTTTTTCTATTGACGGTTCGTGGCTTGCGGCCTTAGCGTGAAGCTCGGCCCAGCTTGAAGAATCGTTTTGGCAATTTTGGCAAATGGCTGGCCTGCTGCGATGGCCGGTCGTCCTCCGCCCTGGGCATCCTCAGGGGATGTGCGAACCATCCAGCGCTGCGGACCCAGGTTCATCTGCCTGCCGAATGTCACGGTCCTACACCCGGTCATGGACGCTTTGAGGGCGGTTGAGGAGGCACTTTAGGGAGCCGCGGGCTCCCTTCTCACACCCGGCAAAGACGAGTAGGATTTAGTCCTACTCACCCAATTGGAGCGATCATGCGAACAACACGGCAACTAAGCATCACCCTTCCCAACGAGATGGCCGACGCCTTGCGTCAGCGCGTTACTTCGGGCGCCTACGCAAGTGAGAGCGAAGTTATCCGTGATGGTTTGCGCACGTTGTTCGCGCGTGACCAGGTGCTTGAGTCGTGGCTTCGCGAGGAGGTTGTCAGTGCTTATGACGCACTTGCGGCCGATCCCTCCGCTGTGGTGAGCGCCGACGAAGTGCGTGCGCGGCTTTCGGCGAAGCATGACAAGCATCAGTGAATCACTACCGGCTTGTATTCCGGCAGGAAGCACTGCTACAGCTTGAGGAGCTTTACGATTTCATCGCCGATGCCGGGTCTCCCGCCACCGCGGCCGGCTTCACTGAATCGATAGTCGCCTTCTGTGAAGGTCTTGCCGATTTTCCTTACCGTGGTTTGGCGAGGGAAGACCTCCGTCCTGGGCTGAGGACGATCGGCTTCAGGAAGCGCGTCGTGATCGCCTATGCCATTTTGAATGAAACCGTGGCGATCGTCGGCATCTTCTACGGTGGGCGCGACCACGAGCAGCTGCTTAGCGACCCTCACTTGGATCGTTGACGTCAGGCCGTCATCTGGGGGTGATAGACGGGGCGCTGCAGGGCTTTGTGGGCGGACTCCCGGCAGCGAAGGACAGCTTACGACGGCGGCGCGCGGCCGCCGTCGTACTAATCACCTTCCAATTCCCAGCGTGAGTTTTTGTCCAGATATGCCGACTTCTTAAGCCTGCAACCCTGCGTATCTGGACAAAAACTCCAGATGAGGAGCGACGCACATGCTCGCCCTCGACGCGCAAAATGGATGGCGCGGCCCATATGCGGGTAGCGCCACCGTCTCTGCTCGTCGGTAAAACGTATGCGCCTCGAAAACGAATGCTACGGGGTCCCAGCTAAACCGACATCGAGTGAGAGAGGGTTTCGGGAAAACCGACGTTAAGTGAGAGAGCGTCGGGGTTGGTTGGTTAGATGTCCGCGAGGAGGGTGGTTGGGTTTTCTATTGCGTCGGCTATGAAGCGGAGGAAGCCGGCCGCGGTGCCGCCGTCGCAGACTCGGTGGTCGAACGTGAGGGTGAGCTCGGTGACCTTGCGGACGGCCAGCTCGCCGTTGACCACCCACGGCTTGTCGATGATCCGGCCCACGCCCAGGATGGCCACCTCGGGGTGGTTGATGATCGCCGCGGACCCGTCCACACCGAACACACCATAGTTGTTGAGCGTGAACGTGCCGCTGCCCAGTTCCGTGGGGGTCGCCTTGCCCTGGCGTGCGACGTCGGTGAGCCGGCGGATCTCGGCGTCCAGTTCGCGGGCGGTCAGCTTTTCGGCGGCGCGGACGGACGGGACCACCAGGCCGCGATCGGTCTGGGCGGCGATGCCGAGGTTGACGCCGTCAAACGAGACGATCTCCTGCGAGCCGTCCTCCGCGGTTTCGATGCGCGTGTTCAGTTCCGGATACTTTTTTAGCCCGGCTGTGACAAAACGTGCAATGAACGCGAGCAGGCCGGGCACCTGGTCACTGCCGGATTTGAGCCCTTCACGCAGTTCCATCAGCCCGGTGGCGTCCACATCCACCCAGACGGTCGCCTCCGGGATCTCCGAGCGGCTGCGGGCCATGTTGGTGGCCACAACCTTCCGCACGCCCTTGACCGGCGTGCGGGCAGCAATTCCCAGACCGGTGCGGGCGTCCACACCCTGGACGTCGGAAGAACGCGGTTCGGCGGGGGCAGCCACCGGGGCGGGCTCAACAACCGGCTGGGGCTCAGCAACAGCGCGCTCCTCCACCTCCGGGGTGCTGATGGCGGCTTCCACGTCGCGGCGCATGATCAGGCCGCCCTCCCCGGAGCCGGGGAGGGCTCCGAGGTCCACGCCGTGTTCCCGGGCCATGCGCCGGACCAGCGGTGAGATGACAGCGCCGAGCCGGCCGGGGACCCTGGTGCGCAGGAGCGAAAGGTCCACGTCGGCGCCCTCGGCGGGGCCGCCGTCGGCCGCCCCGTCCTCAAGCGGCAGGGTGCTGACGGAGCCGGAGGCAGCAGAAGCCTTCCGCGCCCGGGTGCGCCGGGCAACGCCGTGGCCGCCCGGGGTTCCGTAGCCGATGAGCACGTTGCCGGACCCGGCCTTCTCCTCTTCCCGGTAGGCCTCCGCTTCGGCCTGGGCGGGGGTGCCGGCGGGCTCGTCCAGCGGTCCGCCCAGTTCGGTTTCGGCAGGCTCGGTCTCCGGCTCAGCGGGGGCGGCAGCATTCGCGGCCGGGCCGCCAACAGATACAGGCGTCACCGAGATCAGCGGCTTCCCCACATCCAGGGTCTCCCCCGGCTGCCCGTGCAGCTCGGCCACGATCCCGGCGTACGGGGACGGCACCTCCACGGTGGACTTGGCGGTCTCCACCTCGGCGATGGGCTGGTCCACGGAGATCGTGTCGCCCACGGCCACGTGCCAGGACACCAGTTCGGCTTCGGTGAGGCCCTCGCCCAGGTCCGGCAACAAAAACACGCGTGTTTCACTCATGGTCAGTTCTCCCACTGAAGGTCGTCAACGGCGTCGAGGATGCGGTCCACGCCGGGCAGGTAGTACTTCTCAAGCTTGGGCGCCGGGTAGGGGATGTCGAACCCGGTGACGCGGCGGATGGGGGCGGCCAGGTGGTGGAAGCAGCGTTCCTGCACCCTGGCCACGATCTCGGAGGACACGGACGCGAAGCCGTGGGCTTCGGCGATCACCACGGCCCGGCCGGTCTTCCGCACGGACTCGCACACCGTCTCGTCGTCGAACGGCACAATGGTGCGCACGTCGATGACTTCCAGCGAGCGCCCCTCCAGCGCGGCGGCCGCGGCGGCGGCGAGCGCGGTGGGCACGGAAGGGCCGTAGGCGATGAGCGTTGCGTCGGTTCCGGGGCGGGCGACGGCGGCACGGCCTTCCGAAGACTGCCCCGCCGAAGCAGCAGCGGAGTGGGCGGCCCGCAGCTCCGGAAGATCCACCAGGTCCTTGGACCAGTAGAGCTTCTTGGGCTCCATGAAGATGACGGGATCGTCCGAGTCGATGGCTTCGCGGAGCATCCGGTACCCGTCCGCCACGGTGGCGGGGGTGAACACCTTCAGGCCGGCGGTATGGGCGTAGTAGGACTCGGAGGAGTCGCAGTGGTGCTCCACTCCCCCGATGCCGCCGCCGTAGGGAACCCGGATCACCATGGGCAGCTTTACGGCACCCTTGGTGCGGTTGTGCATCTTGGCCACGTGGCTGATGATCTGCTCGAACGCCGGGTAGGCGAACGCGTCGAACTGCATCTCAATCACCGGGCGCATGCCGTTGATGGCCATGCCCACGGCCATGCCCACAATGCCGGACTCGGCCAGAGGGGTGTCGAAGCAGCGCTGCTCGCCGAAGGTGGCGGTGAGCCCGTCGGTGATGCGGAAGACGCCGCCGAGCTGGCCCACGTCCTCGCCGAACACCAGGACGGAGGTGTCAGCGTGCATCGCATCGGCCAGGGCAGTGTTCAACGCCTTGGCCATGGTGACCGGCTGGGGGCCGGAGGCTTCCGCGGTGGCTGCGGCGGAGGCGGCTGCCCGGGCGGTGGCGGCAGAAACGTTGCCGTTGGCCTCGGAGGACGTGGTGATGGTAGGGCTCACTTGCCGGCCTCCTGTGATGTGGATGCTGCTGCATCGCGGGCGAGTTCGTCGGCGAGCAGGGCGGACTGTTCCTTCAGCTGGGGCGTGGTCTTTTCGAAGACGTGGCGGAAGAGTTCCTGCGGGTCCACGGGCACGTCCTCGCTGAGCCCGTCGCGCAGCTGCGTGGCAACCGCTTCCGCCTTCTCGCGGATCCGCGCTTCGCCGTCGTCGTCCAGCAGGCCGCGGTCCGTGAGGTAGGTGCGCATCCTGTTGACGGGGTCCTTGGCCCGCCACTCGGCAACCTCGCTGTTTTGGCGGTAGCGGGTGTCGTCGTCAGCATTGGTGTGGGCCTGCATGCGGTAGGTGTTGGCTTCCACCAGCAGGGGGCCGGAGCCTTCCCTGGCGAGTTTCACGGCCCGGTCCAGGACGGCGAGGAGGGCGACGACGTCGTTGCCGTCCACGCGTTCGCCGGCCATGCCGTAGCCCACGGCCTTGTGCGCGAGCGACGGCGCCACGGACTGGTGCGCCAGCGGCACCGAGATGGCGTACTTGTTGTTCTGGACGAAGAAGATGACGGGCAGGTGGAAGACGGCGGCGAAGTTCAGGGCCTCGTGGAAGTCGCCTTCGGACGTGGCGCCGTCGCCGCACATGGCCAGCACCACGGTGTCCTCGCCGCGGAGCTTGGCGGCGTGGGCCACGCCCACGGCGTGCAGCAGCTGGGTGGTGAGCGGGGTGCACTGGATGCCCACCTTGTGCTGAAGGGGATCGAACCCGCCGTGCCAGTCGCCGCGGAAGATGGTCATCACCTGCACGGGGTCCACGCCGCGGGTCATCACGGCGACGGCGTCACGGTAGGTGGGGAACATCCAGTCGCCCTTGGAGAGGCACAGGGCGGCGGCCACCTGGCAGGCTTCCTGGCCGTGGCTGGACGGGTACACGGCCATGCGGCCCTGCCGGACCAGGGCGGAGTTCTGGTCATTGACGCGGCGTCCGACGACGAGCTGTTCGTACGCGGCCAGCAGTTCTTCATCGCCGGGCAGGGGGTATTCGTGGCCGGGTTCGGTGCCCTGCTCACCTTGTGGCTTGAGCCGGCCGTCCGGGTCCACCATCTCGATCTGGTGCCGGGCGGGGAGCATGTAGTCCTCTGCCGTGATGCCGAACTTCTTGGCGGCCTCGGAGAGGGCGTCCTCGGCGGGTGCCTGGCTGGTATGGCCTGTGTCAGTTGTGTCCGGCGCGGTGTGGTCTGCGGAGATCGTCATTGTTCCGTCCTTCTGTTGCCACTATTCCTTCCCAGTATCGTCCTGTGGCCGGTTTCGTATCCACCACCTGACGGAATCGTGGAGAAGCTGCTCGTATCAGCCGATACTCAAAGACGAATTGTAAGTGTGAGCTGGGTTACTGGCGGGTGCGTGGACAAATTGGCGGCCGCGGATGCGGGGAGGGAACCCGACCCGCTTGACGAGACCGACCCGCAACCGGCTAAGGGACCTGAATGAGCTCGTTCAAGCTCTTCTTTCAGCGACGTCATGAAGATAGGCGATGCCGCGCCTCGATCCCCTATCCAAAGATACGTACCTACTGACGGAAGTAGGGGGCGTTGATGTGTAGACAGGCCCCCTAAGCAGGCGTAGACCGAAGAGACCGTATGAGGATCGAAGGACCATTGCAATGAAGCAGCGTCGAAGAATTCCTGTCCGCGTCCTCGTGATGGTGGTTGCCGTTTTCGTTGCTGCGACAACGGCCTGCAGTGGTGCTGGATCCCAAACCCAGGCGAGACTGGGTGCAGCGGACGACGTCGTCAACGCGCTGTCCCGGGTGGCCGATGACGCCGCGCGGCAAATTACGGGCAGGGGGCAGGCCCCCGAATTGAACCGCCTGTCCGGCCAACTGGACGACCTTTTGAAAAGGGCTCCCCAGAGCAGTTCCCTGTCAGCCGTCGACAAGGCCGCTGTGCAAAGGGCGGCCCAACAAGCTGCGCTTGCCAGGGAGATCGCGAAAGCTCTTGGCGTTGCCGATGAAATCACGGCATTGATCACCAAAGACTCTGTGGAGTTGGTCAAGGGCTTCCGGCACTCCTGGACCAATCGGCTAACTCCGGCCCGGTACCAGCGTCTGGAGGCGTCCGCCCAGAGTGTTCTGAAAGACACAACCTGCCAGCTGTTCCTGGACGCTATGCCGACACGGGTTGGGCCTTCCCCGTCGCCCCTGGCCCAAGCAACACTGCCGTCCTATATCCCACCCGCAAGGCCAACCTTCCAGGACGTTTACACGAAGCTCAAGACAACGATCGAAAAGGCTGACACAGCGCTGTCCACCGCCACCTTGTATGTGAACCTGTCCGGCCTTACCAGCGCGCTGCTCTCGAAAAGCTCCGGGTACGTCAGCAAGGCAAAAAACTCCATGACCGCAACTTCGTGGGAGAACGCTGGAGCCCTGCGCCTCTATATGCAAATCTGTGTGTTTACAAAGTAAGCAGCAGCTGTGGGACACGATGCTGGGATCTGGCACTGTTCACCGCAAGTCCCGTCAGCCGTTTGAGCAGCGTTCCCGCGAGGAGTAGCTGGCTGAGGGCTGGTTCGGGGCAGGGATATGAGCTGGATTACTGACTGGATACGTGGACAAATTGGCAGGCACGGATGCGGGGAGGGAACCGTTTCGCGTCGACAACTAAGGGGTCATGCGGTACCCGACGCCGTGCACCGTTTCGACCCACCGGGGCCGCCTTGAGCTGTCCCCGAGGCGCTTGCGGAGACTGCTGAGCTGAACCTCCACCGCACGCTCTTCCCCCGCGCTGACAAAGGAATCAGTGCTGTAGGGCTCATTCCGGAGCCGCCTCACCAGATCAGCCTTGGTCTGGACCGTCCGTCCGTTCTCCATAAGGACCAGGAGGATGTCGAACTGACTGCGGGTCAGGGCGACGGGGGCACCATCAATCACTACACGGCGGGTACCCTCATGCAGGTTCAGCCCCCGGTGGACAAAGTCGAAACGGTCAACTGGCAAAACCTGCGCGCGGCCCGTCCCCGAAGGGGCAGGACTGGAATGATGCCCAGCGCCGTCATAACGGATGCCTCTCGGCCGGCGGAACATGGCCCTGGCGCGTGCCCTGAGTTCCCTGGGGCGGACGGGCTTAGTGAGATAGTCATCGGCACCCGCTTCAAATGCCATGAGCGCATCCGCTTCATCTGCCCGGCCGCTCACCATGATGACGTAGGCGTCGCTGAAGGTCCTGATGCGCCGGGACGCTTCAAAGCCATCGAAATCCGGGAGGCCGCTGTCAATCACCACAATGTCCGGGTTGTGCTCCCCCACGCTCCCCAGACCTTCGGCGCCTGACGCGGCTGAGTGAACGGCGAAGCCGGACCGCCGGAGAGCCTCAGCCAGCGCCAGCCGCGTACCGCCGTCGTGCTCGATCACCACCGCCACGCGGCGTTCCACCATCGCTTCTCCCTCTGTCGAGGGGCCCCAGGTTAGAGAGCTGGATGGAAGTTGCTGCTGCCGGCGGCCCGGGCCGCCGGAGCATCAAGTCAGCAGTAATCCGGGGCCGCACGTTGAACTCTTCCTTGTGCATTCGGTGCAGTGCGCTGCGTGGCTGGGTTTTCGTCTGCGTCAGCTGTTGACGAAGCCCTTCATCCAGGTCTTCAGGTCCTCACCGAACTCCACCCGCTCTGACGCGAGGGTGATGACGGCCTTGAGGTAGCTGAGCTTGTCCCCGGTATCGAAGCGGCGGCCCTTGAACACCACACCGTACACACCGGACCCTTCACCCTCGCCGGCGGCCAGGGTCTGCAGCGCATCCGTCAGCTGGATCTCATTGCCACGGCCCGGCCCGGTCTCCTCCAGGATCCCGAACACCGCCGGGTGCAGCACGTACCGGCCGATCACGGCCAGGTTGGACGGCGCATCCCCCACCGCAGGCTTCTCCACCAGGCTGTTCACCCGGACATAATCCTCACCGTCCACCGCGGTGATGTCCGCGCAGCCGTACGCGCTGATCTGCGCCGGATCCACCTCAATCAAGGCGATCACCGAACCGCCGGTCTTCTGCTGCACCTCCATCATGGTGGTCAGCAGATCCTCGGCCTCATCAATGAGGTCATCACCCAGCAGCACAGCAAACGGCTCATCCCCCACGTGCTGGGCAGCGCACAGCACCGCATGGCCCAGACCCTTGGCCTCACCCTGGCGGACATAGTGGATGGGACCCAGCTCGGAGGCGTACTGCACGGACTCCAGCTTGTCCTTGTCCCCCTTGAGCTCCAGCGCACGCTCCAGGCCCGGCTCACGATCAAAGTGATCCTCCAAGGACCGCTTGTTCCGCCCCGTAATCATCAGCAGATCCGTCAGGCCGGACTTCACCGCTTCCTCCACCACGTACTGGATGGCCGGCCGGTCTACCACCGGCAACATTTCCTTCGGCATTGCCTTGGTGGCGGGCAGGAAGCGAGTCCCCAATCCGGCAGCAGGAATGACGGCTTTGGTTATTGCTTTCCCCGTTGTCATAGCTGAACCCTACAAACGGGGGCGTCAAAATGGGAAATCGAACACCCTTTATCAGGAGCTGACAATGTTCACATCAGTAACATGCTCCATTCACCCAACTAATGACTTCAGGTGAATTACCTCCTCACTGAGACATCGGTCACCCATGGTGTTGCAGAATCACAGCTTCGGCTCAAATCATTTCCCGTTCCACGCTTTGGATCTGTGCGGTGATGCTGCTCACAAGCGCCTGAACTGGGGTGATGCTCCCCACGAGGCGCAGCATGACAATTCTGAGGAAATCTTGAGAAAGCCTCTTAATTTGAGGGAGCCTTGCGTAAATCGAAGGAAAATTCTGAGAACTCACCTGTTCAATTGGTTGTAGCAGGAAAGGCAGGTAATGCTGCTGCGAGAAATAGAGTACCCGCTACTCGTGTACTGGTAATAATTTCCTGTTTCTAATTATGTTGTTAGCTTTCGGCCCCCCGCGGGGCCGGCACCAGCCGGAGTCGACGGCGGAAGCCAGCCCTTGAGACCAGGCTGGTCCCCCAGTCCGCCGTCGACTCCTCTTACCCGTCCGCCCACCCAGCTCCGCCCTGAATAGCACCGTCACCGCCTGCCGCGTCCTCATCGTCGAAGAGGGACCGGCGGGCTTCTTCATGCCCGCATGCAACCCGCTCAGCGGCTTGGCCGGGCCTTCTCAACCCAGCTCCACCGAGCGCACCAGCTTGTCCTAAGAGGAAAGAACACATCTTTTGAAGTCCTTGTTGCACGATTCGTACACCCGTCAGATGTCCATGGTCATTGTCGTAGGACTAGTGCTGTCGGCTCTTGTACCCCTCGTCGTTCAGCTCTTTCCCGACGGTGCGGACCTTCCCGTGTTTGCAGCAGCTGCGCTGCCCTTCCTGCTGGCCCTGGCCCTGATCGTCAGGCCCGGCATTGCCGCGCCGAACCGCAGCGGGGATGCCCAGGCACCTGAGCGGCTGGGGGCCGCTCTTCTCCTGTACCTCTCCCCCGTACTCCTGCTGAACATCGTGTACCCATTGGTCAGCCCTTCCATGGCTGCCGTGGACGTCGATGGGGTGCCGCTGACGTTGGTGGTGCTGGCCTCCTCCATCACCGTGCCCTGGATGGCCCAGGCAGCATGCCTTCCGATCTACCGGGTCCTCGGAGACCTCATGGCAGAGCGGAACCCCGAGGACATTACGCGGAGGTTTTGCCAGTTCTGGCCCATGATCTTTGTGCAGACCCTGCCCCTGATCGCAGTGTTCGCCGTGCCCATGTGGTTGGCGTCGGGATGGTCCGCCACGGTGATGCTCGATTATGCAGTCCTCTGTGTCCTGCATCTGCTCTTTGTCCAGTCACTGGTACTGGCCAACGTTGCAAACCGCCGTGGCCTGTGGGCCATCGCCTGGTCAGGCTATGCAGCTGCGCTCTTCATCGCTCCTACCGTGTGGTGGCTTCCGCCCCTGGTCGGAACAGTTACACAGCTCATGGCCATGCGTTCGGGCCTTCGCCATCTGGGCTTCTCCCAACGCCTGGGCATGCGCGTGTTCAATCTCGACCTGGTCCGCGGGCTCCTCATGGGCGCAGTCCTGTGGGCTGACAAGTTCGCCCTGTTCCTGGTTACCAAAGGCGACTTCCAGGTGGTGGCAGTGTTCGCTGCCATGCTGCCGGCGGTCATTGCCTACAACTTCTACTTCGTCCACCTGGCGCCGTCGGTGGACAGGGCTCTCAACGGCCTGCACCGGGATATCGCCGAAGCGCCCATCAGCTCGCTCAAGGGCAGTTCCCGCCGCCTAACCCGCGTTGTGGACCGATCGGTAGTGCTCACCGGTGCTATCGCCGCCCTGCTGACACTGTCAGTGTCCCTGGTCATGGCAGGCGTTGATCCCCTGCACACACTGCTGGCGGTGGCGGCTGCCGCGGCATCGTGGGGATTCATGGTCCTGACCCTGCTGAGCTACGAGTTGGATTTCATCGGCGAAAAGTCCACGCCCCAGATCCTCGGAGGAGTCCACCTGGCGGTCTGTGTCCTCGCGTTCGCGGCCGGCGGACTGTTCGGCCCCCTCACGGGTGCAGCCGGAAGTTACCTGCTATTGGGGGCGGTGGACGCCGTCCTCATCGCCGTGGCCTGGATGCTTTACAAGCATCACTGGAGCCAGCCGGAATACACGCTCTTCTGGCGCCACGCCACCACCTGGTAACCCGCCGCCTGCCAGTCCCGGCGGAGACTCTTCGCCCCATCAACGCCATACGCCTAAATGTTCAGAATGCCTAAGGGGAAAACTTTGTACTCGATCGCAAGAAGCCGGACCAAGAAACCAAAGGCCCTGCCACCGTTGACGGCTGCCCCCACCGAGGCGGCTCCCAAGCCTGTGTACGCCGACGTCGATGTAGCCATCGTGATGGAGTCCACCTACCCGTACCTCAAGGGAGGGGTCTCCGCGGTTGTCCATGACATCGTCACCCACAACCCTGACCTGAGCTACGGCATCATCCACATCACCTGGGATTCGGATGCGCCGCTGACCGACCTGTACGGGATGCCCTCCAATGTGCGTTGGGTCCGCACGGTATTCCTCAGCATGGAAGAACACCGGCAGGACTTCCTCGCCGTCTCGGTCAAAGACCTGGGCATGACGCCACTGCAGCGTGAGGAACTTTCCCACCGGCTCTTTGACGCCCTCTACGCACTGTCCGAACATGGGGACGTTGACGGCCTGTGGGAACTGATCGACGAGGGCCTGAACGAGCGCACCCGCCGGTACCCCCTGTGGGCCCTGCTCGGGTCCAGGGAATTCATGCAGACCCTGCAGGAGCGCATGCCCCAGCTGGACCTCTCCTTGGCGAACTCGTTCTGGACATTGCGCAACTTCTTCTCCCTTGCCTTCGCCGTTCTCGGTGAGACCATGCCCCGCGCCAGCGTCTACCACGCCCACACCACTGGCTATGCTTCACTGCTTGGAGCGGCAGCAGCACGGGACCATGACACCTCATTCCTGCTGACCGAGCACAACCTCTACGTCCGCGACACCGTCAACACCCTGCTGGACCGCAACATGGCCCTGTCCATCACCGCAGACGACTACCGGACGTTCGACGTGACCGCTGAACAGCGTGCGTGGATGGCGTGGTGGACGGAAATGGGCCGGTTCTGCTACCCCAGCGCACGGCTCATCACCTATCTGTACCCGAGTGCCATCACTGAGGCGGCCCGGCTGGGGACCGACATCGACAAGTCAGTTGTGGTGCCCAATGGCATGGTCATTGAAGAGTTCGACGACAAGTACCGCGCCCGCCAGCAGGCGCTGGCCACCATGGAGCAGGAGGGTGCGGACTACGTCTGGCACCTTGTGTACATCGCCCGGGTAGTCCCCATCAAGGGTCTCCTGGATCTGCTGTCCAGCATGGACATCTTGCGGGACCGCGGGTACCCCAACCTGCACCTGGACGTCCTGGGTCCCACCGAGCACGTCCCCGAATACTTCGAGGCCTGCCTCGCGAAGATCGACGCCCTGGGCCTCCACGACCACGTCACCATCCACGGGACAGTCCACGTCCGGGAAATGCTTGACCAGTTCGACCTCCTGGTCCTTCCCAGCTACAACGAAGGCCAGCCGATCGTCATCCTTGAGGCCATGGCCGCCGGCATACCCACTGTTGGCTCCGACGTGGGAGGCGTGGCGCAGCAGATTGCCGATGACCTCATCACTACGGACGGACGGACCATAGGTCCGTGCGGTGAAACCGTCACCCCGGGCGACGTTCAACAGATGGCTGACGGCATCCAGGCCGTCATCGGCAACCTGGATTCCTACGCCGCCTATGCTGCCAACGCCCGCAAGCGGGTCCAGGAACTGTTCCAGATGCACGAGGTCATGTCCTCGTACAACCAGATCTACCGTGCCCTGGGCGATCTTCCGATCGTCGAGGACATGGTTCAGTTCCCAGAAGATGAACTGGCTCCGGCAGAGCTGTGAGCGGTGTTGGCGCGTGGATCCGATACGGCGATCCAATCACCCCGGAGCAGACGGCGTTCGCGGCCGATCATTACCGCGCCGCCATCCTGCAGCCCTGGGAACTGGACGCGGCAGCTGAGCTTAAGCGGCGCCGCCCGGACATGACAGTCCTTTGCTACAAGTGCCTGTCCTCAACCCGGGATTATGAGCCCGGGCCGGTCTACAGCTCAGGGGTGTCATACAAGGAAGCGGAGGACCAGGGCGGAAACTGGTTCGCCACCCGGCTGGACGGTTCCCGCATTGAGTGGAACGGCTACGGCGGGCACTGGCAGATGAACGTGCAGGACCCCGGGTACCGTGCACGCTGGGTCCAGAATGTCACTGCGGAACTGGCGGACTCGCCCTTTGACGGTGTGATGGCTGACAACGACGTGTTCGAGGACTACTACCAGCTGAACCTGCCCATTCGGGAAGCTTCCTCGATGGCTGACCTGCGGGGCGGCCTTGACCTCCTGGTGCACGCCGCCGGCCAGTCCCTGAACCGCGTTCACAAGATCCTGGTGCCCAACATCGCCGAATCACGGCGGCTCCCCGGCCGCTGGGCCTCCCACGCAGCATACGGGGGCGGGTTCGAGGAAGTCTGGCTGGGCTACGGGCCGGAGAACCTTTTCGATCCCCACACTGCCGAGGCACAGCTTCCCCAGGCGGAAGGCCCGGGGCTGTCCATCCTGCGCGTACCCACCGACGGGAATGACAACCATCCCAACTTCACGTACGGGCTGGCGGCTTTCTGGATTTTCAGCGGCGGCCGGGGTTCCTTCTCGGCCACCGCGCACGACGACTACAGCCGCACGCAGCACATCCCCGCACTCGATTGGGCGCTGGGCAAGCCCAAGGAGCATCCGAAGGGCCGCCACCACGTCTGGTCCAGGGAGTTCAGCGACGGATGGGCTGCTGTGAACTTCAACAACGACGGCCGCCGCAGGCGCCGGATCAGGGTGCCGTCCGGCCTGGTGGACGCAGCAGGAAACCCGGCCCCATCATCCCTGGTCCTGCCCGCACAACGGGGCGTCATCTATCAGCGAGGGCAGAACCATTAAGATACTCATCACCGGCGGCTGCGGGTACATCGGATCCCACACAATCCTCGGATTGCTCGAGGCCGGCCACGACATCACGGTCATTGACAACCTCAGCAACTCCCTCTCCGAGTCACTGCTGCGGGTGGAGAAACTCACCGGACGGGACGTCTCCTTTGTCGAAGGGGACATCGCCGATCCCTCCTGCCTGGGGAAGATCTTCAGCCAGGGGGATATTGAGGCGGTGATCCACTTTGCCGGCTACAAGGCCGTCGGAGAATCCGTCAGCCAGCCCCTGCGCTACTTCCGCAACAACGTCAGCGGAACACTGAACCTCCTGGAGACCATGGACGCCCATGGCGTCAGGAACCTGGTGTTCAGCTCATCGGCCACGGTCTATGGAGCGAACCCTGACATGCCTTTGAGGGAAGACCTTCCGCTTCGCGCAACGAACCCCTACGGCCGGACCAAACAGCACATCGAGGAGATCCTGACGGACCTCCAGGCCGCTGACGGGCGGTGGCGGATAGCACTCCTGCGCTACTTCAACCCTGTGGGTGCCCACCCCTCCGGGCTCATCGGGGAAGACCCGCAGGGTCCGCCCAACAATCTCTTCCCTTTCGTGACCCAGGTAGCCGTGGGCCGCAGGGACAAAGTCAGTGTTTTCGGCAACGACTACCCCACGCCTGATGGAACAGGGGTCCGCGACTACATCCATGTCATGGACCTGGCCGCAGGCCATGCCGCGGCGCTGAACTACCTGGCCGAGCACCAGGGGCTGCACACGTGGAACCTGGGGACCGGCCAGGGCTACTCAGTCCTGGACATCATCCATGCTTTTGAAACTGCATCGGGCACCACGATCCCCTACGAGATCGTGGAACGGCGCCCGGGAGATGCACCTGTCAGTCTGGCCGATCCGTCCAGCGCCCTCCGCGATCTGGGCTGGACGGCGTCAGAGACGTTGGAGACCATGTGTGCAGACGCGTGGCGCTGGCAGGAGCACAACCCCGACGGGTACCGGGCCAGCCCACAACCTGCATGAGGGGGCCCGACGGCGGCCGGCGAGTTCCGCCGTCGGGCCTTCAGGGAGCAGGGAGGTACTTGCGCCCCAAGGTCAGCCATCCCGGTTTGGTCTGGTCCTGGGATGCGTTGGCGAAGCGCAGTGGCACGCCGTTTGCGAGCGGGTTAACGGCGCGCACCACGAGGGTGTAGGTGCCGGGGGCCAGCCCGCTGACGCTCACAGGGGACTTCCACTGGACCGACATCCCGGGCTTCACGGCGGTGAGCTTCCACGACGTTCCCCATGTCCGGACCATGTTTCCTGCGCTGTCCACAGCGGCGATCTGTATAGGCCAGTCGTAATAGAAAGGAGCCACCCCCACGTTGCTGACCATCACACTGACGTCGCTCTGCCCGGCCACGGTTCCGCGGGTGACGGCGAAGGAGGTCGCGTGGAACCGGTAGCCCAGGGACTGGGCGGCCGCGGTGGCGTTGCTGAGCGCCTGTCCCGTGTATCCGGGGCTGAAGCCGTGCTGGTTCAGGAGCCAGGAGGCGTGGGTGGCTTGCACGCTGTCGGTGAATTTGTTGTCGGCACCGCTTTCCACCACGGGGCAGAGCATGGGAGCGTCAAAAATGCAGTGCTGGATTTCGGGCCTGAGTTCTCCGCCCACTGGCTGGGTGAGCCATTTCTGGGTGGCGCCGGCCTGCGCCATTTTGTCCATGAAATGCCACCCGGTCCCCGCCAATGTGCTCACGGCGAAGGAGTCGTCGTGGTAGCCCACGTTCAGGTTGCTGTTGGCGGCGTCCGGGTACCTGACCTGGAGCTTGGTTTTGGTGAAGGCCTTCGTGTAGGCCTGCAACACGCGCTGCTGGGAGGCCGGCGATGCGAGCCAGTTCTCGGCGGACGCCCACCCGTCATGAGGGTAGGTATGCCATTCGCCCCAGAAGCCCAGGAGGCCCATCTGGATGAACCCGATCCGCGGATCGCCGTTGTAGCGGGACCCCAGCGCGGCGATGAACCCATCCATGGCGTCCAGAAGGCGGGGGTCGTCGTAGTTCGGGGAGACGCTGATCCCGCCATTGCCGTGGTCCCAGTAGGCATGGGTGGCGAGGCCGGAATTCAGGAGGTATGCGGGGACGCCGGAGGGCTTCCCCGGATAGTCCAGGTAGAACCTGAAGACCGCCTGGTGGCCCCTCGCGGCAATGGCGTTCAGCTGCGCTTCAAAACTTGCCCAGTTGTACGTGCCCGGGCCGGTCACCACCGAACTGACCGGCACGTAGAACCATTCCATGGAGTGCGGCACCCCGGTATAGCTGCCCGCGAACGGAACGAAACCCGCCAAGGGATTACTCGCTGGAACAGGACCAGCCGCCAGGGAAACCCACTCCCCCGGGGGGTCCGCGGCTTCCGCTGCGGGAATGGTGGACGCGGACGGGACTATCAGCAACAGCACCGCGACAAAGCAGGAGACAAAGGCGGCAGTAAAAAGCCGTCCGCGTCGCTTGCTCCCCAGCAGGCAATACCTCAATGTATTCAATTGCACTTCCCCCTGAGACACGGTGCCAAGCACCAATGAGACCAAGCAGTGACAAACACCGGTGAGACCAGGACGTACCACGCCACCACCCCTGGCGGCACTGCAACCTCAGCACGTGGGACTGATCATAAGGCTTGAAACGGGATTGTCCTCAGGAAAGCCCACATCTTTTTTCAGAATGTCGGGGCACGGATCAGTCCCGGCCCAAGGAAGGAATTATGAGCCATCACCAAACCCGGCAGGATGAGCGGGGAGCCCCAGCGAACAGTGACGTCGCGGCCCGCCCTGCGGACGCCGCCTGGCTCGTGGACCGGTCAGTCCTCGACCGGCTGGGAAAAGAACTGGACGACGACGGCGAGGGGTACACGAAGGTTTTTGTCGCCAACTTCATCACGTGCCTCCCGGGCAGGATCGAACGGCTGCGGCTGGCGCTGACCACCGGAGACCTGGAAGCAGCAGTGGATGCAGTGTTAAGCCTGAAAACGTCCAGCCAGATGGTGGGCGCAGAGCGGCTGGCCGGCCTGGCCATGGATCTGGAAACGGAAGTGCGCGGTAAGGCTTCGCGCTCAGACATGATGGCGCTGCCGAAGCTGGCAGCGGCATTCTTGAGTCCCATTGCCCGGTGTGGCAGCCAGACGGTGCACATCCTTGATCAATGGGCCCGAGCAGGATCGGTGAACCTGAGATAAACCACCGTATTGGCCGTTTAACGATGCCCTTCCGAGACGGATGCCGGTATAGTCTGTACGTTTCGAAAACTCCTTGACCCCTTCCTGCGGTGGGGCCACACTCGGTGAAGACGATAGGCAAAAACGGCTACCGGCCGGTGATCGGAAGCCTCCTTTCAGCGGGGCGGGGCGCGAATTCGTCAACAGGGAAAATAACAACGAGTGGGGGTATCAGTGATGGGCATTGACAAGTTGTGGGACCGGCTTGAGCCTGGAACGCGGCAATGGCTGGTGGACAATCCCGGCTGCAGGATTCTTCCCCGGACCGTGGTGGCCGCTATCGCGAAGGCCACGGGCGAAGAGCTGGAGCAGGATAGGCACGGTGAAACCGTCCTCTCCCCCAGCGACTGCGAGTTCATCCGCACCGCCTCGCAGCTTCAGGACGCCACCAGCCACAAGTCCCCGTAACCCCGGCCCAAGTCAGCCTAAGCATCAGTGGTAAGGACACGGTGCTGGGCCTGCGTTCTGTACGCCAGAGTCTCGTCCCGCTGCTAGAGCAGCGTTCCCGCGAGGAAGGCTGCGTAGCACGCAACAGCCGCGATCGCGACGCCGTCACGGGTCCGCTTGGGTGCATCCAGCGCAATCAGGACGCCCACGACGGCAAGGAGTGCCCAGCAGGCCGGATGACCCCAGCGGATGGCGAGTTCCTGCACTCCGGAGGTCTGCGCGGCCTTGTCCGGCACGATGACAGTCCACACCACGGCCATGCCGGCTGCCGCGACAGCCCCCGCCAGGCCGAGCGCCTTCCGGTGGCTCCGGGCCCATGCGGTCAGCATCGGCCGCAGAGGACCGCCTTCCCGGCGCCGCCTACCCCTCATGCTCCGGACACCCCCTTCCGGCGGCCCCGCGTCCGCAGCCGCCACGCCCACATAGTATCTCCGCGGCGTTTCTGGCGTGACTAGGGTGGCACCCGCGCCGAAAGACCCTTGTCCCCTTCCTTGCGCGGGCACCAAATTCGGAGGACGCGCAGGGCACGGAGGGGACACATGCAGTCCTGCGGCTTCCTGGCCGCAGCGGGCACCGCGGTTTTCCAAACACAACGAAATTTCAAAGGTGGGGGCGTCTGTCATGAACATTGAGAAGTTGTGGGACCGGCTTGAGCCTGGAACGCGTCAGTGGCTGGTGGACAATCCCGAGTGCAGGATCCTTCCCCGGACCGTGGTGGCGTCGATTGCCAAGGCCACCGGCACCGAGCTGGAGCAGGACAGGCACGGTGAAATCAGTCTTTCCTCCAGCGACTGCGACTTCATCCGCACCGCCTCTCGGCTTCCGGAGGCCAACACCCAGACCTCCCCCTAACGTCGGTTGTGGCGGGATTTCGTATCCGTCATCCCCTAGAACTGCAACGATGCTGCGCGGTTCTGCCTACACTGGAAGACGAATTGTACGTGTGAGGCAGATTACTGACGGGGGCCGTGGGCGCAGTGGCAGCCAGGGATGCCGGGACGGAACCTGTCCCGCTGGACGAGATTGACCGCAGGATCATTGCGGAGCTGACCAGGGACGGCCGCATGTCCGTCACGCAGGTGGCGGAGAACGTGCATATTTCGCGGGCGCACGCCTATACCCGGATCGCCCGGCTCACGGGTGAGGGCGTGCTGTCCAGGTTCACGGCACTGGTGGACCCCATCAAGGCAGGTCTGCGCTCGTCCGCCTACGTGACCCTGAAGCTGAAGCAGGACGCCTGGCGCGAACTGCGCGACCAGCTCGGCGCCATCCCCGAGGTGCACCACGTAGCCCTGGTGGGCGGCGACTTCGACGTGATCCTGCTGGTCCGCGCCGTGGACAACATCGACCTGCGCCGGGTCATCTTCGACCAGCTGCAGTCCATGCCCGGCGTGCTGGACACCCAGACGTTCCTGGTGTTCGAGGACCTGGATACACGGTAGGTCCGTTACCGGTACCCGGTGGAAAAGCAGCGCAGGCAACAGAACTAGCGCGAGACCTTTCCCGTAGCTTGCTTGGCAGCCATCCGGTACAGCTCACGGTAGCTCGGGACCTTCAGCCCCTCCGGGAAGTGGGCTTCCCTGTACTGCCAGCTTTCCAGGCAAGCACGTGAACAAAACACGGGCGGAGGATTCCGCCGCAACGACAATCCGCAGAACCGACATTTTGGCCCCAGCCCCAAGACTCGAATCACTGTTCGCAACATTCCTGCAGGTTACGCTCGCAGCTCTGCCCGTTGACCAGTATGCGGTACCTGTATTCCGGGGCTTCCTATACCTACCGCAAGGCACTTACGCAGCTCCGCGTAGCCATTTCTCTACGGCATTCCCAAGGCTCTGCCTGCAGGCCAGCAACTTTAGCGGTAACCGTCCACAATCGCTGCGGCGATTTCTTTGTAGGCGCGGCGCGTCTCAGGCTTGAGCACATCCAGGGTCACCAGGTCTCCATCGGCCACCCCGCGGTCGTGCGGGACAGCAATGAGTTCCCGGCAGATGCCGGCCAGGTATTCCTCGATGGCGTCCTTGTCCACGCGCGATGAAACCTCATCCTTGTCGGTGATCACCACAACCGCATTCCGCGCCAGGTCGTCATACCCGTGGCTGGCAAGCCACTGCAGGGTGCTCCGAGCGCGCTTGGCACCGCTCACCGCATAGCCCGCTGCGATGACCAGGTTGTCCGCGGACTGCAGGATCCCGCTCATGGCATTATGCGTCACTCCGGTGCCGCAGTCGGTCAGGGCTACGGAGTAGTAGGCGGAGATCAGCTTGCGGATTCGCAGATACTCCTCGGCAGTGAGCGAGTCCGAGACCTCAGGGTCCTGCTCCCCCGCAATCAGATGAAGCCGGCCGGCGTGGTGCATATACCTAGACAAGGAGGTCAGCGAGTCGATGGACTCGATGTTTTCCAGCAAATCCGAAATGGTGCGCGGGCTGGACTGCTGGTAGATACCCTCCCCCAGTGCGCGCTCCACCAGGTCCCCAGAGTCAGGGTTTGCGTCGATAGCGCATGGAGCGTCCCCGCGGTACTCAGCGAGTGTCAGCCCTACACCCACCGTCGTAGAAGTCTTACCGATGCCGCCTTTGAGGCTGAGAACTGCAGTGTTGTAACTGCCTTGCAGCTGGCGAGAAATGCGGCGGCCCAGTTCTTCCTCCTGGCGCTGCTTCGGACTTGGGCCCAGGTTCCAGGCGCCGCCCGTCATGCTGTAGATCGCACCTCGGAGACCGCCTCTGGGACGCGGTTTTTGTTCTTTCACGAACAGACCCGGAGAACTGACGAAGTCTGGCATGGGGTTCTCAGCGATCGTGTCTGCCACTGTTGGCCGCGTGCGACGGAAGGCGGGAGTCTCAGTGGAAGCACCCAATGGCGACAGCTCGGCTTCCAGGGCACGCGCTCTTGAGACGGAGATGATGGCGTCGTCCGTGGCTGGCTGCTCCGGGACCGCTGAGAAAGCCGGGGAATGGGTAGGCGGCGGGGTGTGAGAGGCAGGCTTTGCAGCGTCCGCTGCAGCTGCCGCCTCCGCCCACGAAGTCCTGCGGGTTGGAACCCGGCCAGCGTCGGGCTGACCAGAAGAGCTAGGTGTTACGGCTGGCATGGTTCCTGCCCGGACATCCGACAGCTCCCCATCGTCGCGACGAAGGTCGCGGCGTCGGCGCGGCTGCTCTGCATCCTCTGCGTTGGCGCGTGCATTCTGATCAGCCGGATCGGGCATAGCTGTCCCCCAGGACTTTTCGGCAAAACTTCGGTGCTGCACTAGTTCAAACTGTAAGTCTAGGGGTTGTGGCAGCTTCGACGGGTCAGATGCGGGTGAGTGCGGCGGCCACCACAGCTATGGTAAGGATCAGCAGAACAACCAAGGCGGTGTAGCCCTGCCACTTCGGACGGCCTTTGTGTGGATTGATGTCTACATACGGCATGGCTAGCGGCGGCAATCCTGTCCAGCGGGGGCAACGCTACGCCGCGCAGCGCGTCGCTTGAGCCGCAGCCTCTGGTAAAAGAAAAAGTAGGGTACCAGCAGGCTGCCCAACAGCGCGGTGAGCGCAAGGGCGAACTCGGGTATAGCCAAAACAGCCTCCATCGATCACGGTGGTCCCCATCGACCACGACCTAATCACGTGGTGCGTCGATTGACAAGTCATGTCAGCTGCAGATCTGAGTCTGGCGAGATTACCGGCGCAGAGACATTGGCACCACGGCCGCCGCAGCAGCTAACAGAGTGGACACCATAAAATATGAAAGTACCCTCATATTCCGCTTCCGTAGCTCTCCGCGAAAGTACCGAACGCGGTACGGGTCAGAGTAATTATTTATGTCACATAGGGAAAGAACACAGCCTCAAGGTTTTCTCAAGTCACTAAGTTTGTTACAGAGTGGATGCTCCCTACGATCACAGATAGCGCCTCGCCCCCGATGTGCGTATGCCGCCCTCGGACACCGGGAACAGCCAGGGCACAGGCAACAAAAAGAAGACGATCGTGTCGGTCGGCGTGGGCATGGCTACTTAGGACACGAAGTCCTCCTGACCATTGAGGTAATTGTGATATCGGTATCGATACCGGGGATCTACCCCTTTTTGACGAGCATCTAGAGTCCACAAGCATTTAGCTGAAGCCTTGGGGGTTGCTGCTCTGCCACCTCCAATGGTCCTCACACATCTGGGTCAAGTTTTTCCGGGCTGACCATCCAAGGTCTGCCAGCGCCGCCGACGGATCCGCATAACTCACAGCCGCGTCGCCGGGCCTTCTTGGTGCAAACTCGTAGGGCACGGCAAATCCGGCGGCCCGTCCGAAGGCATCTATGACTTCCAATACAGAAGATCCGCGCCCTGTTCCCAGGTTCCAGCGAAAGACGCCAGCTTTGTCTTGGAGATAAGAAAGCGCGGCAAGGTGCCCGGCGGCAAGGTCCATAACGTGAATGTAATCCCGCACCCCGGTGCCGTCGGCCGTTGGGTAATCATTACCATATACGAGCACCTTCTCACGGCGCCCGACCGCGACTTGAGCGACAAACGGCAGTAAATTGTTGGGGACTCCCTGTGGGTCCTCTCCAATGAGACCCGATTCGTGTGCCCCTACCGGATTGAAGTACCGGAGCAAAGCAATCGACCAGCTCGATTGAGCAGCGCCCAAGTCAGAAAGTATGTCCTCGATCTGTTCCTTGGTTCGGCCGTAGGGGTTTGCGGCGTCCAAGGGCGTCTTTTCATTTAGTGGAACATTTTCGGACGCGCCGTAAACAGTGGCCGAGGAGCTGAATACCAACCTACGCACGGCCGCATTTTCCATGCTTTGCAGGAGGTTTAGGGTTCCAACAACGTTGTTCTGATAGTACAGAAGCGGCTTTCCCACAGATTCACTAACCGACTTCAGACCAGCGAAGTGAACAACGGCATCGAATTTGATTTGCGCAAATATCTGGTCAACGGCAAGGGCATCGAGCAGGTCGACCTCGCGTAGGTCGACCTGCTTCCCTGTTAACCGCTCTACGCGTCGCAACGATTCGGATTTTGAATTACTGAGATTGTCGAGCACTACGACATCGTGTCCCTCTTCCAAAAGGCAAAGCGATGTGTGCGACCCAATGTATCCGGCTCCGCCGGTAACCAATACTTTCACGCGATAAGTATAAGGGCGGGCGTTCCGGCGGGTTTCACCTTCGTCCGTCCAGCTCACAATAGAAGCAATAAGGCTAGTAATCCGAAACTATCGGGGAGCGGAACAACAACGCAGCCGGCAACGAAAGGCTTGTCTGACCTCGCCGACCTCGGTTAGCCGCGCCCATGCGTCGAGGGGCCGGCAGCCAGTATTTCGTCGTGTCGCACCTCATTGGTTCCGCCGACACGCTTGACGTTACTGCCGCCGCACTAACGGTCTTCATCGTGGCCGTCCTCCGGTGGTAGGCACCACTCTTCAGCAGCGCTTCAGCCGCGAGCTGACTTGCAGTGGCGTGACCAGTGCAGCACGTCTGGCAACATGAAAAATGACCACGGAGTTGACGTGCGGCGTTTGCCAGCCCAATGACGCTGACCTCATAGCGGCGTATAGCGGGATAGACCGGAGCCAGTCACGAGGAGGTGGAGCCTCCAGCGAAGTTGCTGCATGACGTCTAGCGGCTACAACGGGGATCCCGACTGCTTTAGTTCATAGGCGCTGTCGTATACACTGCGAATTCCGTTCACCCAAGGCGTTTCACGGTATCTACGCTCGAAGACCTTCCGGCAGTGGGAGCGCATCGACGGAAACGACGTAGCTGCTGACTCGAGGGCGTCTGCGAGTGCACCGTGGACCACCGCCCCCGTGTCATCCTCCCTTATGAAGGACGCCACGACAGACGGCTCCCAGGCAAGAACCGGCGTACCGGCGGCGAGCGCCTCCATGTATACAAGACCGAAGCCCTCCAACCACCGCGACGGGAAAACGACTCCCACAGCGCCCCGCATCAGATCCATCAGATGGTCACGCGTTACGGCACCGAGCATCTTGACGTTCTTGCCTCTAGCGGCGGCGCGAACCTCATCTTCAAGTTCGCCTTGTCCGGCAATCAGGAGCGGGCGCTTTGACGGCCACTCTTCAACCAGAGGCAGGATGCCTTTTTCGTGAGAAAGCCTGCCTCCATACAGCCAGTAATCACCGCCACATCCAGCGCCGCCATCCAGCGCGTCGGGCAGGAAGTGCGGAAGCACGTAAAGCTTCTCAGAAGGGACGCCGTAGGACGCATAGGTCGACCTCATTTGGCTACTGAGAGCCACTACTGCGGAGGCCTCAGTAAAGAATGGATCGCGCTCAAACTTCTGCCCTAACGCGACCGGAATGGACGCCACCCGACCCTTGTAGCAGCCACGCTGAACGGCTGGCAAGGAAGACTTCCTATCAGCGCAATCAGTGCAGAGCTTGCCATCACGATAGAACGTCCCAGCAGCGCACATCGGCCTGTAGTTGTGTAGAGACGAGACGACCGGGGCGACCGACTTCCTAAGCCACTGTTTGCCGTAGTTCGGAAACAGGTTGTGCACATGGATGATGTCGGGATTGAAATTCGTAAGGCATTGGGGACTTGGACCTTTACCCGTGGCCACAGTCAATGCTGCCTCTAATGGGTAGAGCATACTCCGCTCCCTTTCGTCCGTATGCTGGGCGAAAACCTCTACGGCATAACCAGCTCGTCGTAGTGCATCTGCCTGCTGTTGGACAACCACGTTCTCCCCACTTGGCACTCCGGAAGAGTAGAAGCTGTGGACGATAGCCACGCGGTATAAGTTGTCCCGGTCATCTGCAGCACTAGTCGTCCCCATGTCCCAATCATAGGTCTGCGTTCTGGCCCATACGAACGCGGGCCCCTCGAGGCGCTCATGAATACTTGACGTTGGCGGAGTACGCGTCCGGCAGTCACTAGGCAGGTGACTCCTAACCTCATTCCGCAATCGGCTCCTCACCCAATTCTGCGTAATGCGAAATTCGGTCTTTCCGTCTGGGCTGGTATCGGACCTATGAGCACGTCGTTCGCGGGACCTCATGCCTACAAACACCCGGCACGCCTTGCAGCGCTATTTTCGACATGTTCGCTGTCATTGCGGCGCCGGCGCCGCATTCAATGAGAGGTGCGCCCGAGTAGTAGGCGGCGAGGAACCTGCTGTTTCTCAGGTACTCCTCGGCGGTAAGCGCGGCTAAAGCATCGGGCTCGTGCTGCCCTGGACTCAGGTGCACGCAGCCAGCGTGGCGTATGTACCCGACCAGTGCGGTAGGGCAGCCAACAAACGCGAAATTGCAGAACAGGTCGGTGATCGTGCGGGGAGTGGACTGTTAGTCGAAGCTCTCCCCCACTGCGCGCTCCATCAAGATCCCTGAACTGACTTGGCATCGAGCGCAAATCCATCCCCCAGTGCTGTATTCGGTCGGTAAGGCCCACGCCAATGGACTCTCTTTCCTTAGCCCCAGCAAGCCGGAGTCATAGCCGATGCCTGAAACCTGAGTATGTTCCGGTGGTCCAATGATTCACTACCTGCACCCGTCAGACAGGGTCGCGTCGTTCTATATGTGTATCGATCTGAGACGTTGCGGACTTAGTGAGCACACCGAGAGTTTCGCCATGCCTAAAATTTTGGGTTTCCTCTTGTGGATTCAGCGTGTTCATTCTCGTAAAACGGCTAACGGTTAAGGCTGACTCTGCGGGAGATATGACCTCAGGGCTGGACCGCTGGATAGGGCCGGGGACAAGGATTGCAAGCAGCAGGGCGCCCAAGAGGACGGAATAATTGAACCCGTAGTTGTGCAACGTGAGGGGCACTTCGGTCAGCATGAAGAACAGTGTCATCACCGTAACTGCAACGTATGGGGCGTCTCGTGTTCTTGTCAGCGACCACGCCAGCGCGAGGGCAACACCGCCCATGAGCAACAAACCAATAGCTCCACCCTCAATCAAGGCTTCGAGAAACTGATTGTGGGAGTTGTTGAAAAAGAGCACGGAGAGTGGAGAACCCGTCGCGTTATCGAAGGTAAACGCACCCCAACCAAGCACCGGATGTGCGGTCCAGTTCGTAGCAACCAGATGCCACACGACTGTCCTGGAGTTGAGCGTTGTCACGTCTGATGCGAGGGATGAATCATCAAATGAGGACACTATGGTGGGCCAAAGGAAGATTACGAGCGGGGCGCCAAAGAGTGCTGTGTTAATCCCTCGAACCAGCGGGGACTTCCGCGCGCTCACGATCCAGTAGCTGGCGCCAGCGACCGCCATGCCAACGGTGAGTGTCCTGGCCTCCGCAAGGAACAGGATGGCAAGGCACGCGAGCACATTAAGCAACCTGAGTCGGCGCCCGTCCCGGATGGTTAAGAAAAAGGCTATTGCAGCTGTGAAGGCGAGACCGTTGGGATGGGGAGTGACACCGGCGAGCCGAAATTCGACCCCCGAGATGACCGTCCGCCGCGGGAGGTCGCCCAAAGCGTGGGCAAGATCAAGAAGAGCGTAAGCGAGGCTCATCCAAACTACGGCGACGCTAATTCGCCTCACGGTTTGGCGAAGATCTTCGCGGGTCGAACTAGTTCTCCACACCGCGACGGTCAGCCCGGGGAGGTAAAGCAATCCCATGGCGACGGCCCACGTGACCTCGCCTATCTGACCGTTCATCAGGGCCGACGTGGCGATGACCGCTGAGAACACGAGCAGGGCCACCGGCACGAAAGGGTAGACTGCACGTCCCCGAATTCCCCAGACACCAACGATACCGGCCAACAGCACGCCCGGGAATACAAAGCCAGCAACGAGGCTAAGTAATGCAGATACGCTAATCATCTCCTGTGATGCGAGAACGCTCGACATAACAGCGGTAAGCGCCATGGCCCAGAGCAAGATCCGGAGCGGGCGCCCCTGATACTTCGCATCCCACGATGGCCATGAATGGATAGCTATTAGACCCCAAACAAGGCCTGTCGAGGCAACCAAGGCCAACAGCAATGATGTAGTCATACTTCCCCCATGCGGATTCGGTGCGCCGGTAGAGTCTATCCTGCAATCAATAAGAGGCAGGTCGGTGGCATGTGCCCGGCTCGATTGACCTATTCGTGATTGCTTCGGCGTTGTCCACGTGTGGGCGAATGAGAGTACGCCACCTCGCCCAGCACCGATCCGCACAGCCCGCTCGTACGAGGTCGAAAGTTCCAAGAATAATTTCAGTGGCAGGTCGAATAATCTCTTGCAGCGACAGCAGCGATATACCAGTCCGTTTCCCTCTATTTGTCAGGACCAGGTCCCCACGCCGACGAAACCTTTAGGACTTCTGACACTCTTTGGCTATCACCATTAGGGTTTGCCTACTAAGAAAACGAGGTGAGCTCCCTGCGGAAAGTGGGGTGAGATTCGACTCGAATCCGAGTGCGACCATTCGGCGTTGGAGGCGTTTCCTGGCGCGTTCGGGGTTCGTTTTGTCGTAATGATCGATGCCGAGTTCGTTGTAAGCGACTCCGTCGTGAAGCATGTTCCAGACGATTACGAGCAGCGTGTATTGGGAGTGCGACCACGGCGCGCGGGGCGCCTACATGGGACTGAATGCGACGGTATTTCACGGCGAGGTAGGTTGTTTTTGATTGGGACACGGACATCGCCGCGATTCCCAGCGCTTCTTTGAGTCTGGCCGAAGCGGACGCCGCCGGAGTGATCGACTGGACGGTTTTTGTGGGCTCGACCATCAATCGAGCCCACTAGCGCGGGACGTAACTTCCCCGCACCACAAGGGGAACTCCCGAATTACAAGAAACTGTTTGCTGAACCCCCGGATCACGCCATCGGCCGCTCCCGCGGCGGGCTGAGCACCAAGATCCACCACGCCTGCGACGGCAAAGGCCGACCATTGGCAATGCAATGATTCTCGGCCCCGGCCAGGGCGGCGATTCGCCCATGTTTCCGGTCGTCATGGAGGCAGTAAGGGTTTCCCGCCTCGGCGGAGGCCGCGCCAGGACCCGCCCGGATCCGTCATGGGCGACAAGGCTTACTCGTATAGGGCAGACCGGGCACTGCTGGACGGGGCATCAAAGCCGTCATCCCGGAACCCTCGACCAAATAGGACACCGCAAACGCCGCGGTTCACGCGGCGGACGCCCCGTGAACTTCGACGCCGAGACCTACAAAGGCCACAACACTGTGGAGATCCTTCGGTCTCTTCAAACAATGGCGCGGCATCGCGCCCGTTATAACAAACTCGCACTGACCTATCGAGCCGGCGTCGTCCTCTACGCCGTTGTCATCTGGCTACGCCAAAAATGAGACACGCCCTAGGTGAGAGTCAGATCAGATGCTTCTCCGTGGGGGCATTACTCCGCCGCACCTACCCGCGACGTGAGGGTTGGGACGGCACTCCCAAAGTAGGGGCTGAATTCGAGGACAAAGCAAAGTGGCAAGAATATCGAATGAGGATAGCACCGCGGCTCTCCTGACAGGACGGAAATGCGCTCAGGCAACCGCCCTACGTGTCCACTTGAGGTGCAAGCCCGTCCTTCTCGGGAAGGGGCATTTGACTCCTTAAATAATACAAGCTCGTATGTCGTATGGAATTCCGAGATGAAATTCAACGGAACCCCAAAGGGCGCCAGCACTATGGTTACACTTCTGACATTCATGCCATCGCCACCGTGCTAGCGTGGCCCCATGAAAATCGTTCATCTCATGGGGCCGCTGAGACCAAGTGGCATGGAGCGGATGTTCCTGTCCGCCGCTACCCACTTCCGAGCGGCAGGCGTAGAAGCCGTCATTGTCGGTCAAGGCAGTGACCAGCCGTTCGCGCAATATCTCGCCCAAGCTGGCTATAGTGTTGAGATCATCCCAGTTGTCAAATCCTATAGTGGGGCAAAGGCCTGGGCGAGCCTTCTGCGGAAACATCGCCCTGACGTCGTTCACATCCACACAGAAGGAGCGTTCGGGGTCTCAGCGTTGGTGGCGAAAAGGTCGCTACCGGCAACGCCGATCGTGCGCACAGTCCACAGCATCTTCCGACCGACTGGCAAAGCCAAGCTAAGCCGCCGCCTGCAAGGAGTGGCCGCCGACCGGGTAGTGGCCGATTTTATTGCCGTGTCCCCCGAGGTAAGCGAAAACGAGCGCTCCTACAATCGAGACGCGCGAGTGATATTCAACTGGGTTGATGATAAATACTTCCAAACTGGGGCGGCCCGGACCCTAAAAGTGGGGAAACCGTCTGCAGTTATTGTCGGGAATTCCTCGCCCATTAAGAACCAGGTGCTCGCTTTAAGAGCAGTTCGGAATTCAGGTTTGGACCTGTACTTCCACGGGGATGAGGCAGGTGCTACGCAGGAGGAGATAAGCATCCTCAACGCGTTAGAACACGAGGGCAGACTTCGTCACAGAGGTACTTCTGATCCTCTCGCCAGTCTTCTTCAAGGATCTGTGTTTCTTCTCCCCAGTCGACACGAAGGTCTAGGGATTGCCTTAGCCGAGGCACTCGTGGCTGGACTACCTGCACTCGTGAACGACGTACCAGGCCTTCGCTGGGCACGTGACTTCCCGAACGTAACTGTTCTCCCTATTGACCAAGATGCGTGGAACGTTGCTGTGAAAAGTGCTGAACAGAACCCCAACTTTGAGGCGACGAAGGGGGATCCGCTTCCTATCGACTTATCGCCGGCCCGTGGCGTAACCGAGTATGTCGACCTCTATACCAGCGTTAGCGTCAGCTAACTAAGGTACACCGTTGAGCCCCGGCCGCTTACGCCTCTGCGGCGTCCGCTCGCACTCCTTTACCTAGTTTGGGACTAGCGTGCCTCCCTGACAACTTGCATCTTCCGACCGCCTCGCATGCGTAGATGTGCAGATATTATTGACCGCCGTTCCCGCGATGGAGGGCGATACAACACGGACAAAAGGACTCGAACATGAGGACTGTCGTAATTCTCCAAGAATATGTTCCGCAATACAGGATCCCGTTCTTTGAACGCCTGATTGCTCTGGGTGACTCCCATTCAATTCGAATTGAAGTCGCGGCGGGACGCCCAAACACAACGCAAGACAAACGACAAGACAGCGTTCTCGCCGATTTTATTTCCCCAATTCGGCAACGTGAATTTCGCTTAGGTAAACGCAGGATCGTTATCCGAGACACGCGCTCTGTCATCCGATCCGCAGATCTAATCATCATGGAGCAAGCGAGGCGCAACATAGATGCCTATCGGCTCTTACTCTGGCCGCGGCGCAGCCAAAAGGTCTCTCTGTGGGGCCACGGCAAAGACTTCGTTCTGAGCCCCTCTTGGTTCAGTCGCACCCTGTTGAATCGTCTCACAAACTCGGCAGACTGGTTCTTTGGCTACACCGAGGCTTCCCGAGCCGCTGTAGTCGGGGCCGGCTTCCCCTCTGCACGAACCACTGTCGTTAGGAACTCCATCGACACGGGCGAGCTCCAGAAGCAACTACTCGAAATCTCGGAACAAGAAATTGCAGAGTTTCGCGGGGAATACGAGTTGACCCGTTCAACGGCAGTGTTCATAGGAGGTTTGGACGAGTCGAAACGTTTGCCCTTTCTTTTTGAGGCCGGAAGGCATGCTTATGAGAAAGACGCAAACTTCCGCCTGCTTGTGATCGGCAGCGGGCCGCAAAGAGATTACGTTGAGCGTCGGGCGAAAGAGGAACCTTGGTTAAGGTACTTAGGACCAAGGTTCGGGAGAGAAAAGGCCTTAGCTATAGCGTCCTCAGAGGTCATCTGCATGCCAGGCCGAGTTGGCTTGGTTGCTGTAGATAGCTTCGCTGCCGCACGACCAATCGTTACGACGACGTGGCCATGGCACGGACCCGAATTTGAATATTTAGTTGACGGACGAACCTGTCTTATCACAACCGACAATGAAAAAGTCTACGCCGAGGCGCTGGTGACCTTGTTGAAGGACAGGGGACGATTGGCCGTCATGCAGGAACACTGCCGCGACTCGAGAGCCGAGTATTCAATCGAGGCTATGGTTTCTAGATTCTTTGAAGGAATTCAGCTTGCGCTGGAATTGAAGGATTAGCGATCCTCAATCAACCATATGATGGTACTTCGAGATTGTTCCCTCTACAGTGGGCACCGCATCAGCAATTGAAACTTGTCCGCGCTCCTAGCGGTTTCTCACGGCGGCCTCCCTCGCGTACAAAAATTCGTGATGCTATGTCGGCTCTTCCTATGGAGTCTTGGACCGGCTGGTCTGGCTCCTTGATGGGTGTGGCGGCCCTGTTGGGATGAGTGTGTCTAGCATTCAACCTGGAACAGGACCACGAGCCCTTGAACGAGCCTCGCAGCCGACGCTGCCACCATCCTCTTCAACCTGCCCGACTACCACGTCATCTCCACCACCATTACTGCCGGCCGCCGGCAGGTCATTATCGAAACCGACCAGCCGCCGGGCTGCCCAAGCTGCGGAGTCATCGCATCCCAGCGGAAGGAACGCCGGCTTCAACGGCTCCGTGATATCCCCGTCGACGGGCCGGTGGATGTGCTCTGGTCCAAGTACCGCTGGTACTGCGAAGAGTCAGCGTGCGACCGGCTTTCGTTCTTCCAATCCACGCCGCAAGTGCCGCGCCGTGCCCGCTCGACCAGTCGACTGCGGGACCAGCACGTGGACCCGGTCATCCGCTCCGGCAGGGCTGTCTCGGAGACACCTGCCGGGTTCGCCGTGGCTTGGTGGATGGTCCGGGCGGCGGTGACCGGGGCCTGCCTGCTGCGGCTGCCCGACGTGGACAAGCTCAGCCCGCGGATGCTGGGCATTGATGAACACCGGTTCCGGTCCGTGCGCCACTTCCAGGACCTGGCCATGAAAGTGTGGACACGGTTCGAGCCATGAATGACAACCATCGTGGACCTGGATACCGATCAAGTCCTTGGCGTCGTCGACGGCCGAGACCACAAGGGCGTCGGGGACTAGCTCTTCGCCCGGCCCCTGCAGTGGCGCCTCGCAGCCAGGTCGTGGCGATCGATCCCTCTGCGGCGTTCCGCAAAGCCTTGCGGATGTGGCTGCCCCGCACCGCTGTCGCCGTCGATCACTTCCACCTCATCTCGCTGGCCAACCAGGCAATGACTGAGACCAGGCAGAACCTCTCCCAGCAGGTCAAGGGGGTCGCCGCGGCCGGGCAATCGACAAGGCCTGGGCCCACCGCATGCTCCTGCTGCGCTGAGGTGACACCCACAGCTGCCGGGTCGCCCTCCGGCTCGAGGAAGTGTTCGCCCTCGACGATCCGACCGGCGCGCTCCACGTCGTTTGTCAGACACTGCGTCCCCCAACACAGGGTGGGAGCCGCACGCCTCGCCTACGGAGGACACGGTTTGTTTCGTGCCAGCGGAATGTCAATAGCCATACAAGTCCAGACACCGTTCCGGCAACAAAAATCTGCAACGTCGCCTCCGCAGGTCGCCCCGCTGTTGAAACGAGCTTGGCCGCCTCAAGTCCCGCAAGCAACCCCACACTGGATAAGCCAGCGGACCACAATGCAAGAGATACTAACCGTCGAACGAGGCGACTCCTCATCCTAAGTCTGAGCCCGCTGTGCGAACCGGCTGACGATACAGCCATGACGAACAGGCCAACGAAAGAAGAAATAGTTACGGCCGCAGCGGCCCACCAGAGCGCATGGGTTGTAATTAAAAGAAAGAGCGGAATAACCAGGGAACCAGCCATGCACCACTGCGCGCGTCGAACGTGAATGAAGTTGCCTCGCATTTCTTGACCACTGGCCAGACCCCCGAACGGCACGGCGAGGCCGGCACCAATCGTTAGAAGAGTGGCAAGAGCTCCAGCTTGTTCCCACCCGTCCCCAAGCCACAGATCGACGAGCGCCCCTGCATTCACTGCAACAATCCCGAAAATCGGAAAGGCAATTCCCGCTGAAAGGGTGGCCGCGTCATGCATGGCCCTATCAGCAATGTTGGGCTGAGTCACGAGACGCCAGTATGGCTGCATGGCACGATTGAGTGCCGCAGTAAGGGCAGAAGCAGGCATCTGCGCCAATGAAGCGCCTTTACTGAATTGGCCCAAGGAGCTAGCTCCCAAGGAAGCGCTTACGATCCACTCAGGTGTTCGCTGTAGAAGGAAAAATCCTGTATTCTGAGTCGCTATCTTCCGCGTGAAAGCCATGATCGTGCGATAGAAAACTGGGTTGCCAGGAACGCGTTTATGGGTCTGAAATACTCTCGAAAAGAAGGCCAGCAAGAGAGACTGCAGAACAACTACAACGGCCAATGTCCAGCTTTGCTTATAGTACAAAGCCATAAGCGCGCCGCAACCACTAGCTGCAACGAAACTGATAAGTAGTGCTAAGGCGTCCTTCTTTGGTTGCAATTCACGGCGCAGCAATGCCGACTCGATAGACGCAGAGGGCGCTACCGCTTGGCCGACGGCCAGCAGGGTAATATAAGTATGACCTTCTGGGGCGCGCAACACCAATAGCCAACTTGGAACCAGAAGAAGAAACACGACTGCGGACAGTATTCCTCCTAGAACGCCGCACAGACGAATCGTCAAGACTGCACGGGCTCCCAGCTCAGACTCCCTCAACACGAACGACGGCAGCCCTGTTGTCGTAAGAAGGGAGAGTAGGCCCATAAGACTTAGAGCGGCCGCAAACCCGCCAAATTCAGTGGGCGTGAAGAGCCTGGCCGTCAAGGCTGCATAGACCAATTGACCAATGCTCATAATCATCTGACCGGTCAATGCCCACGATAAACCGCGAGAGACACTTCGAAATCGGCTCACTGGACGGCCCTTGAGTCAAATTTCATCTCGATCTTTTCTGCAGCAAAAAGCGGCCTTCTCTTCAATATCGGCTGAGCGGAGTCCCTGTGTTGATGTGCCGCGACCTAAACAATGCAAAACGACATTAAATCCGTCACAAAGACGCATCAGTTCAGCAACGCTGCCCTATAAAGCTCCTCCACATACGCCGTCGTCACATTCCTTTTGCTGTGTCTAACCGCTATCAAGCGCCGTCCATTTGCCACTAGACGATTGGCGAGCGGAGTGTTTTCATGAAGATCGCGAAGCGCGGACGCAATCGCCTGCGCGCGAGAAACATCAACGAGAAGCCCTGCATTGCCGCCATCTAAGGTCCACGGAACTCCACCCGCGCGATAACCGCCAATGATAGGGACTTCCGCCGCCATTGCCTCTAAAAGACACATTGGTTGGCTCTCCTCTAGCGAGGGATGACAAAATATGGACGCCTCGGCTAATTGATGAGCTATCTGAGAACGAGATTGTTTACCTAGAAAAAGAACACCGTCGGACAGATTTCGGTTCGAAGCCCACTTCGCCATTTCGTCGTTCTCTCCCAAACCGGGCCCGACGAGTCGTAACTCGTACCCGGGCACATCGCGAGCAAAAATGCCGTACGCCTCGATAAGCCTCCGCACGTTCTTCAGCGAGCTGCCGTCGGCAATGTCAAGGATCACGGCCTTTCTTCTTCTGAGATGCGGATCTACCTGCGGCAAAGGCGGAGTCATGTTCGGAATGACTCTTATGGTCTTTGGAAACAACATCTGCCATCGCCATCTTTTGGCAAGGTAAGGCGACACAGCGGTAACGCAGGAAGCGGATAGCCGAACCCGGTAAGCCATTAGCGTTCTGAACAGGCGGTAGGCATCCGGAAGGTTCCGGAGAATCGTCAACGGTGCGTCGTGGACGCTGAGAACGCATGGCTTTCGAGAAGTTACACCCACCCAACCAAATTCATAGGACCAATGTGCGCTCACGACTTCGGCGTCACTCGAAGCGAGCTCACGTGACATCAAATTCCGCTCTTCGCGAAACAGATCGAACGCACGGTCTTTCGCCCGTTTCCTGTAGGGGACAACGGAAATGGATAGTTTAGGTCCTTCTGCCCGCCAAACGGACGCAATGTCAGGAGAAGCACTTATCAGGTGAACGTTGTGCCCCAGGTCCAGAAGGCCGCGAACAAGATCGTTGATCGGCGTGCCACCGAGCCCCTCCGGCAAGCCATCGTCGGACGCCGCTATGTCGCCAACAAACTCCGGCGGTCGGCAGGGGCCAAGGACTGCGATCTTCACTGAATCGGCCGCTTAGAACGGAGATATGGGGAGACGCCAAGGACGCTCTTACGAACGCGGCGTACCCACCAGAGGCCGTAGCTCGCCAAATAGTAGGCTATCCAGCTTCGCGGTGCTGCCAATCGGAGGATCTTCATCATTGACTTAGGATTGCCGGCTCCCTTCGGCCCCACGAAGTGCTTCCATTCCGTCGCAATCGAACGTGAGGGGGGAACAGGATTCCGAGCACAAGTTCCAAGAGAGCCGGGAGCAAGTTTTGCACCAACAGACTTAAATTTTGCCCGGAAACCGTAATCGATGTCCGCCAAGGCATGCGAGTATGCACCATCGATACCGCCAATCAATTCAGCAACAGATGCCGGAACCAAGACTAAGTTTCCATTAAAGATCTCTACCGACTCAGGAGCGGAGGACAAAGGGCACCGTTCAAAACTCAGAGGGTGGAAACCGCGCTTTCGTAATCCCGAATACGTCACCGCCGATGAAAGGGGATCTCTCATTGCGCCCACCAATATGTGTTCAGGATATTCCAGAGAGAGACCATGAAGCCGCTCAAATGCATCTAAATCAAGTAGGACGTCATCATTTAACCACACGATGTAGGAGTTCTCTTTAGATTCTCGTCGAATGGTTTTCAAGACCGAGGCCTCCGCGATTGCCATGCTCCTGGCCCAGAACTCTGACCCAGTTCCCGTCAGTATCTCGGTGCCCGGAAATTGCAGAGAGACGGCTTCAGCCGTTGAGTCATGGCTACCGTCATCATAAAGAGTTATCCGCATTTTGAGATTAGCCTTTAGGGCTGCGTCATGCGCGCGTTGGATGCACTGAAGAGTAGATTCTCGCCTATTATGGCAAGCCATAATTACATACAGATTCACAATTTGCCACCTAGACTCGGACCAGCAATGCCATGTTAAGATTCGTAGGAACGTCGATTATTGCGTTCGGAATCGAGTTGCTGCCGACCGCAGATGCCTTCAACACCAAACCAAACCTGCTCGTTTAGAATAAAGCCATCTTCAAGATTTCGGATGTGCAGGGCCGCACCTGCGTACACCTAGTTCAACGACGCGCGTATTGCGCTCTAAGAACCGTCTTGAGAAAAGTAACATTTCCAAATAGATAGCGTCGCCATAGTCTTCGAGGCTCACTGGCTAGGCGGAATAACCACTCGAATCCGGCATTTCGCATCCAAGCGGGAGCCTCTCGTACCGTGCCCGCAGCAAAATCAAATGCGGCTCCAACTGCCACTGCAAGCAGTCCTGTTGCTTCAGCAAGTCGGCGAGCTTCAAAATCCTGTTTGGGCGTCCCTAACCCAATCCAAACAATATGGGCGCCGGACCTGATAATTCTGTCATCCTGAGCAGCATATTCACTAGCGGTGAGTTGTCGAAATGGTGGACTCTCCACTCCAACAATTTCGGCGTCAGGAAATTGCATCAGTAGATTATGCCGCAGCTTAGAGAGCACTTCTTCGGTCGATCCCAGTAGAAAGTGCTTAACACCAACAGACTGTCCAACGTCGAACGTATCAAGAAATAGTTGCGGGCCGCGTATCTGCCGAATAAGGGGTTTCTGCCCGAAAAGCTTCGAAGCCCACGTCAGCGGTTTTCCGTCAGGAAGATTTACGGCAGGCGGCTGGAGGCACTCTCGATAGGCATCGGATTGACTTGCCAGGGCGAGAGTGTAGGCGTTCACTAGATGCACGTGTCTAGGCATACTCTGGAGTGCTACATAACAAAGCTCCGAGGCTGCCTCAGTAGGACTTGTCGAAACTACGTCGATAGTCCCAAGTGATTGTCTTTCGAAAAACCCTTCAGCCACAGCCGACGTATGTTTCATCTTATTTTCCTGCGACTCGGGGATAGGGCGCTGATTCATCTTTCATACAATCGGTCGGCCGGATACTTTGTGGCAGGTCGGGGACCCTCATCTCGTAGCAGCTCAGCGCCGATTGAGCCGGCTCTGTGCACCTTCCACCCACCATTCTCGTTACTCCAAGCCTTACGGCGGCTAAGCCTATCGCCCGCCGATGAAGTCTCATGGTTCGACAGCGTCACGTCATGGCCGTCGTAGGAGTAGGAATACGCGTCAGGCCCTTTCGCCGGAAGCCTGTTGAGAACAACTCCCAATAGATTTGAGCCGACCAGTTGCAGCGCTGAAATTGACTTGATCAGATCTTGATTCTTGAGCTTCTGTGTCCCAACCACTAGAACCACGCCGCCTACGTGTTGCGAGAGTACCGCAGCGTCCGTTACTGGGAGAAGCGGTGGAGCGTCGATGATGATGGTGTCGAATGCTTGTTCAAGCCGCAGGATGAGCTGCTTCATCTCGATCGAGCCTAGAAGCTCACTTGGATTTGGCGGAATCTGACCTGAGGCTAAAACAAACAGGTTGTCTTCGCCCCAGGGCTGCAATAGATCGTTTACGTCGGCGACACCCACTAGAGCAGTGGTGAGACCTGCGCTAGCGTCGATTCCCAAGTAGTCGCCCACCATAGGGCGGCGAAGATCTGCATCGATCAGACAAACGGACTCACCCGCCTGAGCCAGAGCTATAGCTAGATTCGTGGCAGTAGTGCTTTTCCCTTCGCCAGGCAAGGACGAAGTAACCAATACAGTCTTCGCGTGTCCCGACACATTCGCGAATTGAAGATTTGTGCGCAGTTGGCGAAAGGACTCCGCTCTTGGGCTCTGGGGTGCAACTTGAGTTAACAGAGGCCTTTTGGTCGCCTCAGCGTCGAACGAAATGCCGCCCAGCAAAGGTGCCTCCGTGATATTGCGCACGTCGGCCTCGCCCCGGATGCGAGTATCCATGAGTGTCCTGAGAACTGAGAGGCCGATACCCAACGCCAGTCCAACGACCAGGCCGAGGAGCAAATTTAGACGCGTATTCGGACCAGAAGGTGCATCTGGCGCGACTGCCGGCTTGATGATTGAAAGACTCACCGGGGATGTCCCGCCTGTCCTAGGCCTCTCAAGGGAATCGACCGCACCAATCAGGCTGGTAGCTACCGCCTCCGCCATTGCTGCCGCCCGAACCGGCGAACCGTCCTCGACAGTGATGTTGATTAGGACCGTATCTATGTCGCTGCTCGCCGTCACTACCCGGGATAATTGAGCGGGAGTCGTCGAGAGCCCGAGGGAGTCTATAACAGGTTGAAGCACCATAGGTGACTCAACCGTCTTCACGTAGGACCGGACTCTTGCCTGAGTAAAAGTATTACCCTGCTGAAGTTCTTGGACCGACCCCGAACTCTGAGTAGCTACAAAGAGCTCAGTGTCAGCTTTATATGTCGGCTTTGTCAGGACGGAAAGCACGCCTCCGGCTAGGATACCGGCCAGCGTTGCGGCAACTATCAATAGCCAGTTGCGTCGCAAAATGCGCAGGTAGTCGCGTAAATCCAAAACCGGAGTCCCCCTGTAAGTTTTTGGCGTTGCCGGGACCGTCGTGCTCAGCACGGCAACTTTCGTGCGTCCCGGTAATTATAGCCGTCCCCGTCGAAGGCTCGACCGCCGTCGTAATCCGCCTTACCTAGATGAGGCAGAGCTGCGCTCGCCAGTTCGCCTGCGAGCAAACTCCGGTGATGAAATAAGCCCAGAGGTGAAGAATCGAGGTAAGCGGCCGCATGTCAAGACGCAGCCTTCCGTCTTGACGCCGTCTGCTAACAAAGAAATTGTCGGTATCCACCAACTTGGAACCCAAGGCTTTGGGTTCCAGCCGAGCTCGGTCACCCATGCTGAACCCCACAGCCGCTTCACAAATTATCTTCAAGGACCGTTCGCGCCCGCAGTAGGGCGGTCTGTTTAGCTACTTACGCGGCGGCCCATTATGATGAGGTCGGTATTCAGCCGAGCCATTTAAGCGCCCGTGGGCGCAGTATCACCAGCATCGTGGGGGCATCATGACTAAACGCGCACTAATCACTGGCATCACAGGCCAAGACGGCTCGTACCTAGCCGAGCTATTGCTGAACAAGGGCTACGAGGTACACGGGCTTATCCGTCGGGCTTCAACTTTCAACACAGCACGTGTGGACCACCTGTATGTCGATCCTCACGATCCTAAAGCCAAACTGTTCCTACACTACGGAGATTTGTCGGACGGCGCACGCCTTGTCACTCTGCTCGCGGATATAAAACCCGACGAGGTGTACAACCTAGCCGCACAGTCCCATGTACGTGTCTCTTTCGACGAGCCGGAGCACACGGGTGACACGACGGGCGTCGGCACAATCCGATTGCTCGAGGCAGTACGCATGTCTGGGATTGAAACGAAGTTTTACCAGGCATCGTCATCGGAAATGTTTGGTGCCACACCTCCCCCACAGAATGAAGAAACGCCGTTCTACCCACGGTCGCCGTACGGTGCAGCAAAGGTATATAGCTACTGGATCACAAAGAACTACCGCGAAGCGTACGGGATGTTTGCCGTGAACGGCATCCTGTTTAACCATGAATCTCCGCGACGTGGTGAAACATTTGTTACTCGTAAGATCACTCGCGCCGTTGCTGCCATCAAGGCTGGAAAACAGGATCTTCTGTATATGGGTAACCTCGACGCAGTTCGTGACTGGGGCTATGCCGCCGAATATGTTGAGGGTATGTGGCGAATGCTTCAGGCAGACGAACCTGACGATTTCGTGTTGGCTACGGGGGGGAACTACACCGTCCGTGATTTCCTTCAGATTTCCTTTGACCATGCGGGCTTGAACTGGGAGGATCACGTGCGTTTCGACGAGCGTTACCTTCGGCCGACAGAAGTGGATGCGCTCGTTGGCGACGCCTCAAAGGCGCAAGAGAAACTGGGATGGAAAGCTTCAGTTCACACGCCAGAGCTTGCTCGGATCATGGTGGATGCCGACATAGAAGCGCTTAAGCATGCAGGTAACCATTGGATTGACAAAGTGTCTCTAGAGAGCTGGAAGAGCTAGTGGCGGACAGCTTGAGTTTTGTACCAGGAAAGCTTGACCGCTCGTCTACTTTCTACGTAGCGGGGCATCGTGGCCTGGTGGGCTCGGCGATCTGGCGCAAATTAGAGCAGGAAGGATTTTCTGACCTCGTCGGTCGTACATCTTCAGAGCTTGATCTCAAAGACCGGGATGCTGTGTTTGCCTTCTTCGCTGACACGAGGCCCCGATATGTGGTTCTTGCCGCTGCCAAGGTTGGGGGCATCCTTGCCAACAACACCTATCCTGTCGACTTTTTAAGTGAAAACCTTAGAATTCAAGTCAACGTTCTTGACGCGGCTAGAGAGTACGGTGTCGATCGGCTCCTTTTCCTCGGCTCATCGTGCATTTATCCTAAGTTCGCGGAGCAGCCCATACGGGAGGACTCCCTGCTGACTGGACATTTGGAACCCACCAATGATGCGTACGCCATCGCGAAAATTGCCGGAATAATGCAGATACAGGCGATTCGCCGACAATATGGTCTGCCGTGGATCTCTGCCATGCCCACTAACCTGTATGGTCCGGGTGACAATTTCTCAATAGAAGGATCACACGTCTTACCCGCTCTAATCCGGCGCTACGACGAAGCCGCTCGTGCTGGCACTCCAGTTGTAACAAACTGGGGTTCAGGCTCGCCCAGGCGTGAGTTTCTTCATGTGGACGACATGGCGTCGGCGTGCTTACACCTCCTTGAGAACTACGACGGAGCATCTCAGGTTAATGTGGGAACGGGTTCAGACGTAACCATCATGGAACTGGCCAAGCTTGTAGCCGCGGCCGTTGAATATCAGGGCGAAATCGCTTGGGATTCTTCCAAGCCTGACGGAACGCCCCGCAAGCTCCTTGATGTTTCGAAGCTGGCGGAAGCAGGCTGGACATCAACAATTGGGCTTGAAGCAGGAATTCGCTCAACTGTTGACTGGTACCGGTCTAACCTCGCAGACATTCGCAGTTAGCCAATGGGGGACTACTGTCGGTAGTGGCACTGAAGTGGGGGAATATAGTGAGTTCAAGCAGCGACTGGCGGACGAAGTCTTCCCGCCAGTTGCGGGTGGTTGACGCCTTCGTGGTGACTTGGGCCGTGGCTGGAGCCTACATTATTCGCTTCGGCTTCGAAGCTGGATCTGTAGGCTCCAGCCAGGAGTTCAACTACGTCTGGCTCTCCGTAACCCTCGCTGTCTCCTGGTGGCTAATGCTCGGCGCTTGGAACAGCAGGCAAAGCCGCATACTGGGCTCGGGGCCCGACGAATACAAGAGAGTTGCCGCGGCGTCCTTGTGGCTATTTGGACTGATTGCCATTGTTTCCTATGTCCTACGTGTTGATACAGCACGAGGCTACGTTGGAGTTGCCCTTCCGGCTGGCTTGTTAGGCCTACTTTTAGCACGTTGGCTCATCCGACAGCATTTGAGCGTAAACCGGCAACTCGGTCAGAGTATGTCTCGTCTCCTCCTCCTCGGCGGTCCAAGCGCGGTCGCACACCTCGCTCGTTCTCTCGACGCAGAAAAACACGCCGGGTATCTGCCCGTTGCCGTCTACACCCCTGGCAACGTGAATGGATCCGTAGTCGAACCAGAGTCAGGACTCCCGCTCCTCGGTACCAAACCTGATGCACATTCAATTGTTTCTGCCATCGAAGCCTGTAATGCGGACGCTGTCGCCGTTTCCGCTGGCGTTCAGCTCCATCCCCAAACACTCCGCCACTTGGGGTGGGAATTGGCAGCCCGGAACGTCGGGCTAATCATGGCACCAGCGCTGACCGACATTGCAGGTCCTCGTATCCACACTCAACAGGTTGCCGGGCTTCCACTCATCCACGTCACCACCCCTACTCTTGAAGGGGGACAGAGAGTAGCAAAGCGACTGTTTGATGTTGTTGTTTCAAGTCTCCTTATAGTTCTCTCCCTGCCGGTTATGTCAATCATCGCCCTGCTCATCAAGTCGGGTAGCAAGGGACCAATATTGTTCCGGCAGCACCGAGTAGGCATCGAGGGCAAGCCGTTCCAGATGTTCAAGTTCCGTTCAATGGTTGTAGACGCGGAGCTAAGACTCGCCGCTCTTGAAAACCAGAATGAGGGCAGCGGTTTACTGTTCAAAATGAGAAATGATCCAAGGATCACTCCCATCGGTCGGTATCTGCGAAAGTTCAGTTTGGACGAGTTACCTCAACTCTTCAACATTCTTTTAGGATCCATGAGTCTTGTCGGCCCGCGGCCCCCGCTTCCCTCCGAAGTGGCGGCATACGAGCAGGACGTGCGTCGCAGGCTGCTCGTTAAACCAGGGCTCACTGGATTGTGGCAGGTCAGCGGTCGTTCGAACCTGTCGTGGCAGGACTCGGTGAGGCTGGACCTGTACTACGTAGAAAACTGGTCCTTGGCCGGAGATCTCCTGATTCTTATCAAAACTTTCCGTGCCGTTTTCCGCGGCTCGGGAGCTTACTGACCGCGCTTTGCACGGACGCCGCCCTTTCGGGGAAGGAAAAGTAGTTATGAAAATATCTGTAATCGGTTGCGGATATCTAGGAGCCGTTCATGCGGCATGCATGGCTAAGCTCGGCCATGAAGTCGTAGGCGTCGATATCGACCAACGCAAAATCGCTGAACTGTCCGCCGCAAAGGCGCCCTTCTATGAGCCAGGTCTTGAGGAGCTGCTCCGGGAAGTGCAGGAAACGGGGAGGCTGAAGTTCACTACCGACATCTCGGCCGTCACCGGCAGCGCAGTACATTTCATTTGTGTTGGGACGCCTCAGAAAAAAGGTGAAAACGGAGCCGACCTGACGTTTGTCGATGCGGCGATGCTGGCGCTGATGCCTCACGTTATGTCAGACGATGTAATTGTGGGGAAATCAACGGTTCCTGTGGGTACAGCAGCGAGGCTGGCGGATGTCCTAGAGAGCAGCCAACCCTCCGCGCATCTGGTCTGGAATCCAGAGTTCCTCAGGGAAGGGCACGCTGTTGCTGACACCCTCCAACCCGATCGATTCGTTTATGGCGTGCGCACGGGTTCAGAGGAGCACATCGCTGTCAGCGTCCTCGACGAGGTCTACAGGATGCCGTTATCGGCCGGAACACCGCGCTTGGTCACGGACCATCCCACGGCCGAACTGGTAAAGACTGCAGCAAATTCCTTTCTCGCAACGAAGATTTCGTTCATCAACGCCATGGCGGAACTTTGTGAAGCTGCAGGGGCCGACGTCACACAACTAGCGGACGCCATCGGAATGGACGATCGGATAGGACGAAAGTTCTTGAACGCAGGAATAGGGTTCGGTGGTGGATGCCTGCCAAAGGACATTCGGGCGTTTATGGCTAGAGCGGGTGAACTTGGCGCTGATCAAGCTCTTACCTTCCTCCGTGAAGTCGACGCAATCAACATGCGGCGGCGCACCCGGGTAGTGGAACTGACTCGCGATTTGTGCGGAGGCTCCTTGCTGGGCAAGAGAATTACCGTACTAGGCGCAGCGTTTAAACCCGAAAGTGACGACGTTCGTGATTCACCGGCCTTGAGCATTGCTGCCCAATTGCAACTCCAAGGTGCTGTCGTGACTGTCACTGACCCTAAAGCATTGTCTAATGCCTCCCGCCGTTTTCCCGAGCTTCATTACGAAGCTGACTGCAGCATCGCACTTGAGTCGGCGGACGCCCTTCTCCTACTGACCGAATGGCAGCAGTACCGAGACCTCGACCCCTATGAAGTGGCTGGCATGGTCTCTTCTACCCGGATTCTTGACGGCCGAAACGTACTTGATGCGGCGAAGTGGCGGGCAGCCGGCTGGGCATACCGAGGTCTTGGAAGGCCCTGAGCATGGAAAGTTCGCGCATCGCCTCTCAGAGCCCGGATGAACAAACTTCCAGGACCACATCAGCCGTGGAGCCTGCTCGCCGGCAAAATCGGCGGTTCATTTTGCTGGCGGTGAGTGCAGCCATCGTCCTCATTGCCTTCGCCGCGGCAGCCTGGTTGGCCACCAAGGCGGCGACAATAAGGGACGAACTCAACGCCGCCAGCACATTGATCGTTCCTTTGAAAAAGGGAGTAACCACCCAAAATACTGAAAGTGCTGTGTCGACGGTGGATCAGTTGCGTGCCCATACAGCAGCAGCCAAGCAGTCTGCTGAAGATCCCCTTTGGACCCTAGCGTCAACTGTTCCGGGGATCGGACACAATTTTGCTGCAGTCTCAGAGGTAGCCCAATCGGCAGACGACGTTGTCAATTTAGGTCTAGCTCCACTTGTAAGGGTGTATAGCTCCCTGGACTGGAACGCGTTGGTCCCCAGCGGCGAGGGTGCAAACTTACAACCGTTAGTAGCCGCTTCTCCATCGGTTACTTCAGCCGCTCATGCTGTTCGTGCTTCCTCCGAAAGACTCGACGAGATTGATGCCAGCAGCCTCTGGCCTCAGCTTGCCACGCCACTCGTGGAGGCCAGAGACCAGTTACGAGAGGCGACAGGGGCACTTGATGCATCGGCCGATGCATCGCGTCTTTTGCCCAAGATGATGGGGGTTAAAGCCCCAAGAAATTACCTGTTAATGGTACAGAATAATGCTGAGGCTCGAGCTTCGGGCGGCATTCCAGGAGCACTGGCCATTCTTGAACTTGATAACGGGAAGTTCTCGCTAGGAGCACAAAGTAGCGCAGGCGAGATAGGTACCATGAACCCTGTCATTCCTCTGGATGAAGTTCAGCAACAGATCTACTCGAGGCGCTTGGGTAAGTTCATGCAAGACGTAAACCTCACGCCTGATTTTCCTACCGCCGCCAGCACGGCCGCGACGATGTGGGAGCGAAAAACAGGACAACGGGTTGATGGGGTCGTCTCCGTCGACCCTGTTGCGCTGGGTTACATCTTGGATGCCACCGGCCCGGTACTCCTCAGCAAACCGGAGCTTCAGCAAATGATAAGTCTCGGACTGCCAAGTGAACTAAACGGCCAGAATGTGGTCCCTACCCTCCTGTCGGACGTTTACGGAAGAATCGAAGAACCGAGGCTTCAAGATGCTTACTTTGCAGGCGTTGCCCAAGAAATTTTTGGGGCCCTCTCAAATCAGCAAAGCGATCCACAAAAGCTTGTCGCGGGCATTTCACGAGCGGTAGCCGAAGGACGAACGTCCCTTTGGTCCGCAGTGGACGAAGAACAGTCGATAATCCGCAACTATCCATTGAGCGGTTCTATTGCTGGACCGAGCGTTCCAGCCGCACAGTTCGGTGTTTACTTCAACGACGGCACGGGTGCCAAGATGGACTACTACGTCAAGAGGACAGTCCAGCTCATCAAAGAGTGCCCTAAAGACGGGTATGAGGGAACAACCGTACGTGTCACCGGTACGAACACTGCACCAGTCGACGCAGCAACATCCTTGCCGCCGTATGTGACGGGGGATGGTGTCTTCGGTGTCCCGCCAGGATCGGTACAAACGAATATCGTGGCGTACGGACCCGCCCAGGCCCATGTAGAGACAGCAAAGCTGGACGGGCAGAAAACCGAGTTTGCTCCCTACTTCCATGGCAACAGACCTGTAGGGGTGCTTGCCATTCGGCTAGCACCTGGTGAGAGCAAAACCGTCGATTTCACCTTCGGCAAGATTGTCCAGCACACAGAACCTAACGTAGTTGTCACGCCGACTGTGCAAGATGTAAAAGACGTGACGCTGCCCACAGAAACCGTTGCGTGTGGCTAGAAGAGTGGCCTGGGCGTTAACACTATGTAAACCGACTGGATTGACATTGCTCACAAACAGGAGCAGATGGTAGCGTCTCTCTTGGGATCATTATCCGTAGTTCCGCATAGGTCTCGTGTGGAGAGGAAAATTTCCTCAAAATCGGGTACACCAAAAACTTAAACGTCTCCGGGGGGACACTCATGAAGAAAACACTCGCAGCACTAGCACTCGCTGGCTCACTCGCCCTTATTGGCTCACCGGCCGTAGCAGCCGAATACCCGGCTCTCCCGCCGCAGGCCGCTGTTTCTGACGGCGTTGTTGGCCCGGGCGAAAGCTTCGTGTTCCGCGGCCAGGGCTTCCTTGCCGGCGAACCGCTCATCATCCGCGTAACGCCCGGCCAGCCGCCGGCAGCAAGCGGTGCCAACATCGCTGGTAGCCGTTCAGTAGCCACCAAGATCCCTGTGTTCCTGGCACCGCAGGAACTCAGCGCCACCGCAGACGCCCAGGGCGCCTTCGCCCTCCCGATCTCCATCAGCGAAGCAGGCACCTACAGCCTGACCGCTGAAGGCACCCAGTCCGGCGTCGTCGTCGGGCCCGTCACGGTCACCGTGGCAGCTTCCCTGGCCAACACCGGTGGCAACGCCGGCGGCGCTCCCCTGGCCAGCACCGGCGGTGCAGGCCTTGCCAACACCGGCGCTGACTCCGGCCTGGTCCTGTGGACCTTGGTGGGCGCAGGCGCACTGGCTGCCGGCGCAACCTCTGTAGTGGTTGTTCGCCGCCGCGCCAAGGCTGAGGTAGCTGCATAACAGCACCACCTATAACCACCGAAGAAGGTGGGTGTACTCCGGAAACGGAGAACACCCACCTTCTTCGTTTTAACGTCTCAACACCCTGAGCCGCCAATCGGGCGGCCGGGCTGTGGTATCAATATGAGCTATGGGGAGACATTGGCGAAAAGCACCACGGCAGTACGACTTCTCGATTCCCCTCCCCGGCCCCCAGGTGCTCCCCTACATTCTTCTGGCGCTGCTGGCGGTTGCCGCCCTGGGCACCGCAGCGTTAGCCCTTCTGTGGACCTCCTGAAGGCCACGTGAAGCAGCTCGTGAACTATCGGCTGTGGCGCCTGGTCCTCCTCGCCATGCTGGTCCCCCTGGCGATTATCGCCTTCTGGCCGAGCCCCGTGGACCAGCCGGTACAAGGCCAGCTCGCAGCCGTCCTGAAATTCCTTCACCGCCACGGCATGCCGGCGTGGTTCAATTACAGGTTCGTGGAAGCATCCGCCAACGTGGCGCTTTTTGTCCCCGTTGGACTAGTAAGCTCGCTGGCTTTTCCCAGCTGGCCCTCGTGGAAAATCGGCGCATTCGGATTCCTCATTTCCTGCTGCATGGAACTGGGACAGCTGCTGTTTCTCCACAACCGTTTTCCAAGCCCGCTGGACCTCGTGACAAACACGTCAGGCGCTGTCATCGGCGCCCTCCTGGCCGCTACAGCCCTTAAACAACTACAGGCCCGCCGCCTTCCGGCAGCGGACCTGTAAGCGGTCTATAGCGTCGCTTAGTTCACGAAGCCCTTCATCCAGGTCTTCAGGTCCTCGCCGAACTCCACCCGCTCAGACGCGAGGGTGATGACGGCCTTGAGGTAGCTGAGCTTGTCCCCGGTGTCGAAGCGGCGGCCCTTGAACACCACACCGTATACGCCGGAACCTTCACCCTCCCCGGCAGCCAGGGTCTGCAGCGCATCCGTCAGCTGGATCTCATTGCCGCGGCCCGGCTCGGTCTCCTCCAGGATCCCGAATACGGCCGGGTGCAGCACGTACCGGCCGATCACGGCCAGGTTGGACGGCGCATCCCCCACCGCAGGCTTCTCCACCAGGCTGTTCACCCGGACATAATCCTCACCGTCCACAGCGGTGATGTCCGCGCAGCCGTACGCGCTGATCTGCGCCGGATCCACCTCGATCAGGGCGATCACCGAACCGCCGGTCTTCTGCTGCACCTCCATCATGGTGGTCAGCAGGTCCTCAGCCTCATCAATGAGGTCATCACCCAGCAGCACAGCAAACGGCTCATCCCCCACGTGCTGGGCCGCGCACAGCACCGCGTGGCCCAAACCCTTGGCCTCGCCCTGGCGGACATAGTGGATGGGACCCAGCTCCGAGGCGTACTGCACGGACTCCAGCTTGTCCTTGTCCCCCTTGAGCTCCAGCGCACGCTCCAGGCCCGGCTCGCGGTCAAAGTGGTCCTCCAGGGACCGCTTGTTCCGCCCCGTGATCATCAGCAGGTCCGTCAGGCCGGACTTCACCGCTTCCTCCACCACGTACTGGATGGCCGGCCGGTCTACCACCGGCAACATTTCCTTCGGCATTGCCTTGGTGGCGGGCAGGAAGCGAGTCCCCAATCCGGCAGCAGGAATGACGGCTTTGGTTATTGCTTTCCCCGTTGTCATAGCTGAACCTTACAAATCAGCGGCAGGCAAAGGCAATTTTCGTCCCAGAAAATCAGCGCCTGGAACAGCGGGACCTTCAGCCCTAGAAGCCGGCCGCCGTTGGGCGGATCCTCGAAGAAGACCCACCGGTTCCACCGCTCCATCCCCGGCCATCCTTCCCCGAGCGACCTCTCCCTATGCCATGAACTCCCACCGGACTCTGCCAGCCCACGGCGCCACCGCCACGGAAGCGCCAGTCCCATCGCGGCGCCGTCGGGCAGTTGGCTGGAAGACAGCCCTCGCGCTGGTGGCCGCTTCCGTCCTGCTCCTGCCGGTGGTGCTGCTGCCCCTTACCACGGGGGTTCCGGCCCTGGCCTGGCTGCCCCTGCTGCTGGTGGCGCTGGCTGCGGTGGCCTGGCTGGTGGTCCGCCGCCGGCAGCCCTACGCCCAGCCGGCCGGCCTGGGGGTCCTGGTGCTCATCGCCGCCGCTGCCGTCCTTGCCTCGCAGGTATTCACGACGACGGCGCCCATCACCGGCGCGGACGGCCGCCCCCTGCCCGGCAGCATCGCGAGCGTCGAAAAAGTGGAGCTGAACGGCAGCGGGCAGTGGATCATGGTCCGGGGCAGCGACACCTCCAACCCCGTGCTGCTCAACCTGGGCATGGGCGGCCCTGGCGGTGGCGGGTTCTTCAATTCCATGGAGTTCCGGCCGCTCGAGGACCACTTCACGGTGGTCAGCTGGGACGAGCCGGGCACCGGAAAATCCTACGGCGCCGTACCCTTCAGCGAGCTGGACAAGGAACAGTACGTGGCTGACGCCGTGGCCCTCACCAACCTGCTCCGGGAACGGTTCGGGCAGCAGAAAGTCTTCATCTACGGGGTGTCCTGGTCCAGCATCATCGGCATCTGGCTCGTCCAGGAACACCCGGAGCTGTACCACGCGTTCGTCAGCAGCGGCCAGATGGTGAACACCACCCAGAACGACCGCATGGGCTACGAGCTGGCCCTGCAGCATCTCGAAGAGCAGGGCGACACCGGGCGAGCGGAGGACCTGCGCCGCAACGGCCCGCCGCCCTACCGCGGGGACAACGTGGTGGCCCCCTATGTCGACTTCCTGGACGTGCTCAACGAAATCATGGGCACCCCGCGGTTCACGGTCATCGTGCCCCTCATCCCGTTCTTCGTTCCCGAGTACGGCTACATGGACAAGATCAACCACACGCGGGGGCTGATCGAAACGTTCAACGTGGTGTACCCGCAGCTGGAAGGCCTGGACTTCAAGGAACAGGCAGCGGAACTGCAGGTGCCGGTGTACTTCTTCGTGGGCCGGTACGACGTCAACGCCATGGCCTCCCTGGTGGAGGAGTACCACAACGCCCTGACGGCCCCGGACAAGAAACTGGTCTGGCTTGAGGGCGGGCACGGCCTGGGCAGCGCCGACAACCAGAGCGTGTTTATGGACGAGATGGTCAACCACATCCGCCCGTTGTCCGGGGCTGGCTGATGACCCCGTCGCCCGCTGGTCCCCTGCCACTCATCAAACGGCATCCCGTGGCAGCCTTCGTGGCCATAGCCGTCACGCTGTCCTGGGCCGCCCAGATCCTGTCCCTCCTGCTGCTGGGCAACATCCTGCCGGGAATCCTCGCCGAACTGCTGATACTGCTGGGCACGGCCATCCTGGTCACGGGCGCCGCGGACGGCCGGCCAGCGGTCCGTGAGCTTTTCCGCCGGGCGTTCCGCTGGCGGGTGGGCGCAGCCTGGTACGTGGTGGCGGTTCTGGCCCTTCCCGTTCTGACGGCCCTCATCGCTACGCTCACGGGCACCTTCCACGCGCCGGCTGACGGCTGGGCGCCCCTGGCAGGGAACTACCTGCTGAACACCGTGATCATCGGCGCCCTGCTGGCCAATATCTGGGAGGAGCTCGCCTGGACCGGCGTGGTGCAGCACCGGCTCATGGACCGGCACGGACCGGTCATGGCTGCCCTGCTGACCGCCATCCCGTTCGCACTCATCCATCTGCCCTTCGCCTTCGCCGAGAAGGGCTTCGGCGGCACGCCCTGGACCGACGTTGCCGTCTCCTGGGCGGTCCTGTTCCTCTTCGCCCCGTGCTTCCGCCTGCTCATGGGATTCGCGTACTTAAGGACGGGCTACTCCCTGCTGATCGTGGGGCTACTGCACGCGTCCTTCAACGCCTCCGCATCCACGAAGCTTGACGTGTTCGACGGCGAGTGGCAGCAGATTGCCGCGGTCATCGTCCTGCTGGGGATTGTTGCCGCGGCTACCGCGTCCCGCCCGGTCCGCTCCAGGCCGGCGCCTGCCTGAGGGGGCCGCTCAACCGCGGCCGGTGAATTTCGGCTCGCGCTTTTCCTGGAACGCCCGGAAACCCTCGGCATAATCGTCCGTTGTGCAGAGGCGTGCCTGCTCGGCGTTCTCCTCCTGCATGGACTGCCACAGGCCCAGCCGCTGGTCGCGGATGTGCGCCACCAGCTCCTTGCTCGCCACAAACGCACCGGTGGCACCGGAAGCAACCCGGTTCACAATCCCCCGCGTCGTCTCCAACAGCTCGTCCGCCGGCATGGCCCGGCTGAACATCCCCTGTGCCACGGCCTCCGCGCCGGAGATCAGGTCCGCGGTGTAGATCAGGTCCAGCGTCCGGTGCATGCCCAGCCGCTCCGTGAAGTACCAGTGCCCGCCCGAGTCCAGCGTGGCCCCCAGCTTGGCAAACGGCGAGCCGAACTTGGCGTTCTCCGCCACGTACACCACGTCCGTGGCCAGCAGGAGCCCCAGCCCCACGCCCAGGCAGGCCCCGTGCGCGGCCGCGAAGGTGGGCGCCGGGAAAGCGGCCATCTTCTTCAGCAGCGGCTCCACCAGCCCGCCCAGGTACGCGGCGGCGTCGTCACTCTCCGGCGTCACGTTCTGGATGTCCCGGCCCGCGCAGAAGGCGCGGCCCTCTCCCCTCAGCAGCAGCGCCCGCACCTCACCGCGTGAGGCGGCGGCAGCAGCGTCGTCGTACGCCTGTGTTAAATCCGCCAGCGCCTGCTCGTCCAGGGAGTTCAGCTTGTGCGGCGCGTTCAGCACCACCTCGGCCACGGCGTTGTTGATGGAGAGGGAAATCATGGAACTCCTTGTTTGGGACCGGTAGGACTAGACGTCGAAGTCGACGGTGACTTCCTTGCTGGTGGGGTGGCTCTGGCAGGTCAGCACGTACCCCTTGTCCAGCTCATCCTGCTCCAGCGCGTAGTTTTCGTCCATGGTCACGCTGCCGGTGACCACCTTGGCCCGGCACGTGCCGCACACTCCCCCGGCACACGCGAACGGCACGTCCGGGCGGACCCGCAGCGCGGCGTTGAGGATGGACTCGCGGGCGTGGGTGGGGCTGGCCACCTCGCCCTGCAGGCCGTCCAGCTTGAACGTGATCTTGTACGTCTCCTTGGACTCGTCCACCAGCACCGGACGGCCGGCGTTGCCCTCCGGCTTGTCCGGCTTGCCGGAGGTGAACAGCTCGAACCGGACGTTCTCCGGCTTCACGCCGCGCTCGGCCAGGGTGTCCCGGCACAGCTGCACCAGCTCGAACGGCCCGCAGAGGAACCACTCGTCCACATCGTCCGCGTGGATGGCGGTGCCCAGCAGCTGCTGGAGCTTCTCCGAATCGATCCTGCCGGAGAGCAGCGGCGCGATCCGCTGCTCGCGGGAGAGCACATGGTGGATGGCCAGCCGCTGCGGGTACTTGTCCTTCAGGTCCGCGAGCTCCTCCAGGAACATCACGTCCATGGCGGCCTTGTTGGCATAGATCAGGTCGAACCGGCACTCCGGGTTGGCGGCCAGCAGCGTCCGGGCGATGGCGATCACCGGGGTGATGCCGCTGCCCGCGGCGATGGCCACGAAGCTCGCTTCCCCCTGGGAGGCGACGTCCCCCGCCAGCTCCTCCGGGTTGTTCATGGAGTTCATCCGGTTCTGCTCCACGGCCTGGCCGTCGCGGCCGTGCCGGGACACGAACGCGCCCATGGGGCTCATGACGTCCAGCGTGTCCCCGGCCTTCAGCTCGGCGTTGGCCCAGGTGGAGAACAGCCCGCCCAGGTCCTTCTTGATGGCCACGCGGATCTCGCTGGTGCCGTCCTCGAAGCTGCGCGGCTCTGCGCAGATGGAGTAGCTGCGGCGGATTTCCTTCGGCTCGCCGGCCTCGTCCGGCAGCGTGGTGCGCAGCGCCACGTACTGGCCGGGCAGGTAGTCGAACTGGCCGGCGAGCTCCGCGGGCACGTGGAAGGACACCTCGATGGCATCGTCAGTGAGCCGGCGCACCTCCTTCACGGCCAGGGTGTGGAAGGACGGACGACGGCGGCCGGTGGCCTGCGCCTCCTCGGCGGCGGTCTGGCGGACAACAGGCATGGGGCTTCCTTACAGCACTTTGAAGTAGTCGAACGGTTCCTTGCAGTCCTGGCAGACGTACAGCGCCTTGCAGGAGGTGGAGCCGAAGCGGGTGAGTTCCTTGGTGTTGAGGCTTGAGCACTGCGGGCACTTCACGGCCATGGTGAGGCGGATGGGGCCGGCGTGCCGTGCAGCATTGCTTTTTCCGGTAGGCGGGGCGATCCCGTACTCCTGCAGCTTCTGCTTGCCGGCCTCCGTCATCCAGTCCGTGGACCAGGCCGGGGCGAGCACCAGGTCCACCTCCACGTCCGTGTAGCCCTCCTTGGTGAAGGCGGTTTTGAGGTCGTCGCGGATGGCGTCCATGGCCGGGCAGCCCGAGTACGTGGGGGTGATGGTGACCTTGACGTGCTGGCCTGTTCCGTGTCCTTGCGTCACTTTCACGTCCCTGAGGATCCCCAGGTCCGCGATGCTGAGCACCGGGATCTCCGGGTCCACCACGGTGGCGGCGATGTCCCAGGCACGCTGCTCATCCTGCCGCGGCGTCTGCGTCCGGGATTCAAAGTCCGAGATGTACATGGCGGCCGTCACCAGCTCGCTCCGGGGTGCTCGCGGGCCAGGACCTGCATCTCGGCCAGGATGTAGCCCAGGTGCTCGGAGTGCCTGCCCTGCCGGCCGCCGCCGGGTGCTGCCGGAACGTCCGGCACCTTCAGTTCGGCCTCAGTGAGGACTTCACCCGTGAGCCGGTCAAAGTCTTCCCTCAGCGAGGAAGGCGTGACGGCGATGCCCGCCTCAGCGAGCCGGCCCGTCAGGGCGTCGTCGCGGAAGAGTTCCTCCACGTAGGGCCACATAATGCGGAACCCGTGGATCATCCGCTTGCGGGATTCCTCGGTGCCGCCGGCCAGGCGCAGCACCCACTGGGCGGCGTGGTCCCGGTGGTAGTCCACTTCCTTCACGGCCTTGGCGGCGATGGCGGCCAGGGTGGCGTCCTTCGATTCGGTGAGGCGGCTGTAGAGCAGGAACTGGTAGTAGCTCACCACGAACTGGCGGGCGATGGTGGCCGCAAAGTCCCCGTTGGGCTGCTCGAACAGCTGCACGGAGCGGAACTCATGCTCGCGCCGGAAATAGGCGAGGTCGTCCTCTGACTTGGCCGAGCCGTCGTCGTTAGTCATGGCGCCGCCGGCGTAGCTGAGGAAGGAGCGGGCATGGCCCAGCTGGTCCAGGGCGATGTTGCCCAGAGCGATGTCCTCCTCCAGCTCGGGGGCGCGGGAGATCCAGTGGCCCAGGCGCTGGGCCAGGATCAGGGCGTCGTCGCCCAGGCGCAGCGCGTACTCGGCGGTGTCTTCGCTTGGTTTCGCGAGGCCGGTGCGGACCTCGAGGGCGATGTCCTCGGGGCGGAGGGCGTTCCCGGGGGTGATGCGGGTGGCGCTGGCGTTGGCTTCGCTCACAGGTGCTTCACTCCCTCGCTCTTGGTGTAGTACGTGGCGTGGCGGTAGTCCTTGCCCTGGGGGGACTCAAAGAACGCGCCCTTGGAATCGGGATCGCTGGCGGCGATGGCGTCCGCGGGGACAACCCAGATGGACACGCCCTCGTTGCGGCGGGTGTAGAGGTCCCGGGCGTTGCGCAGGGCCATGGCGGCATCCGGTGCGTGCAGGGAGCCGGCGTGGACGTGGCTCAGGCCGCGGCTGGACCGGACAAAGACCTCCCAGAGGCCCCAGGCGTGGTCCGTGTGTTCCTGCGGCTTTGGGGATGCCTTGGGGGCTTCGCGGTTGATCTCGGTGGCGGAGCTGGCGGGTGCTTCCGGGTTCCCGTGGGGGCTCATGCTGCGTATTCCTTCGTCTTCATTGACTGTTTCTGTGCATAGGCTGCCGCTGCCTCGCGGACCCAGGCGCCGTCGTCGTGCGCTTCCCTGCGGCGCTCAAGGCGCTGGGAGTTGCAGGGGCCGCGGCCAGCCAGGACCTCGTGGAACTCGTCCCAGTCCAGCGGGCCGTGCTCCCACTTCTTGGAGTCCTCGTTGAAGCGGATCTGGTCATCCGGGAGGGTGAGGCCCAGGACACGGACCTGCTCCACCATCATGCCCACGAAGCGGCTGCGGAGCTCATCGTTGCTGAAGCGCTTGATGTTCCAGGCCATGGACTGCTTGGAGTTGGGGGAATCGTCATCCGGCGGGCCGAACATCATCAGGGCCGGGGCGTACCAGCGGTTCACGGCGTCCTGGGCCATCTGCTTCTGGGCGGGGGTGCCGTTGGAGAGTTCCAGCAGGATCTCGAAGCCCTGGCGCTGGTGGAAACTCTCCTCCTTGCAGATGCGCACCATGGCCCGGCCGTAGGGGCCGTAGGAGGCGCGGCACAGCGGGACCTGGTTGCAGATCGCTGCGCCGTCCACCAGCCAGCCGATGGCACCCATGTCCGCCCAGGTGAGCGCAGGGTAGTTGAAGATGCTCGAGTAGCGGGCCTTGCCGGCGATCAGCGCGTCCGTCATCTCGTCCCGGTTCTGGCCCAAGGACTCGGCGGCGGAGTAGAGGTAGAGCCCGTGGCCGGCCTCGTCCTGGACCTTGGCCATGAGGATGGCCTTCCGCTTCAGGCTGGGGGCGCGGGAAATCCAGTTGGCTTCCGGCTGCATGCCGATGATCTCGGAGTGCGCGTGCTGGGAGATCTGGCGCAGGAGGGTCTTGCGGTAGGCCGGCGGCATCCAGTCCTTGGGTTCGATGCGGGAGTCCTCGGCGATGACGCGGTCAAAGTTGGCCTGGCCGTCTGCTTCCGCCGTTTCGCTGGTTCCAGCCGTTAGCTCGACCGGCACTGACTGCAAGTTCTGGGCTGCCATGGTTGCTCCTATGCAAAGACCGTCTGGGACGTGCGGAATTATTTACCGACCGTTCGTTCAGGATATGCGGAACCGCGAGGGCCCGTCAAGGCCAACCCGCCCCCTGCGACGCTCTCTCACTTGATGCGCCCTTTCCCCGGACGCTCTCTCACTCGATGCACCCTTTCTTCCGACGCTCTATCACTTGATGTGCCCTTTCCCCCGACGCTCTATCACCTGCCTGCGGGTGGTGCGTGCCGCCGTCGTGCGTTCCTGCTCCCGGCGTCCGTGCCGCCGAGGCCGTAAGGGAGGGTGTAACGCAGGTGTAACGCTCCAGGGCCACCATTAGAGTTCCCTGATCATTGGGCCGATGCCCGCCTGGAGGAAAGAAGCTGAATCGCGGAAGGAGATTGGGACTGATGAACCGACGTGCCCGCCCGGCTGCAATCTTGTTGAGTCTCTTTGCGATCAGCCCCCTGCTTGTGGCGTGTCCGTCATCACCCAGCTGCAGCGGCAGCCAGAGGCCCTACAACAATGCGTGCTTGGACAATGTGGCTATCACCTACATCGAATGCACAAAGGGACGCGGATTCGATCTGACAACCGAATTGAGCGGGAAACTTGGCGGGACCTTCAAGGTGATAGCCGACGCGTCTGTGGAGGCCGCCTATAAACAAAACAAGGAAGAGAACACGGTGGTCGCCCTCCAGATTGTCTCCGACTGCTTGAGAATTGCCGAGAGCAGTGCAGACACAGCGGTGGATAAGTCAGCGGCAGAGGAATCCCGTCAGCGGGCTGACTTGATCAGGCAGCAGGTCCAGCAAACGCCCCATATCGAGATTGCTCCGAGCCAGGCTTCGGCCGGTGCAAGCGTCGCCGTCAGCGGCACAAGCTTCTATCCGGAAGAGACCGTGGCCATTTATGTTCACGCAACGCTCGTTACCCAAATCAAGGTTGACGGCCAAGGGGCATTCTCTGCCACCATAACGGTTCCGAAAAACGCCCTCCCCGGCTTCCAAACCGCGGTCACCGTGACGGGCGAAACGTCAGCCAAGACCGCCCAGGCCCCATTCGAGGCGTTGCCTTAGGGCTTGCCACGCGCAGATTCGGTGTTGACGCGGATGTTCGCCCTCGCTGCCGGCGTTCGGGGGCGTGACCGAACCTAGCGTGTCGGGACCGATTGCGACGGCGATTACCTCCCCACGGAATTGACAGCCTCACCGGCCGCTCAGCCTTGTATTTGCGCTAACGCGTAATTACGCTAGGGCGCAAATGGATGACCTGAGCACTATCTTCCTGGCGCTGGCGGATCCCACCCGCCGTGCTTTGCTGGCGCAACTGCAGCAGGGTGAGGCGACGGTGACCGAACTGGCCGCCCCGCATGCAATGAGCGTGCCGTCCGTATCGCGCCACCTGAAAGTGCTCGAGCAGGCCGGGCTGATCACTAAGTCCCGATCAGCCCAGTGGAGGAACTGCCGGCTTCAACCTGCGCCGCTACAACAGGTTGAGGAATGGATGCGCCCGTACCGCGACTTTTGGGGCACGCAGTTGGATCGCCTGGACACCCAGCTCGCCACAAACCCCGACCACCCCGATGCTCTCACTGAACCGGAGGATAGATGATGACTGACTTCCCGACGCAGGATCGAAGCTTCACCCTTACCCGAACTTTGGCTGCATCGCGGCATGCCGTGTTCACCGCCTGGACCGACCCTGAGCACCTGGCCTGGTTCTACAACCCCGACATGCCCACACCCACAACACCCATTGAGGTGGACCTCCGCGTCGGCGGAACGTGGAAGCAGCAGATGGTCGTCAACGAAGACCTCAGCTACCCCACTGGGGGAATCTACCTGGAGATCGTTCCCGACGAACGGCTCGTCTTCCGGTGGGGAGCAGTTGGAGGATGGCCAAAACTCGACGGCGATAACGAACTGACCGGCCCCGTTGTCACGGTGCAACTAAACGACTTAGGCACGAAAACGGAACTCGTCCTCACGGTCCAGTTCTCTGAGCATCTGGACATCGATGAGGTGCAAAAGCTCATGCTGGGAGGCACCCGGGAGGGCTGGGGCGCCACCATCGACCGGGTCAAGGGCAGCACCGCCATGACCAATGCGGCCACTGGACGCATGGCCGGGCCCCAGATCTATGTCTTCTTTCCGGGAACGGCGCGGGAAGCCTTGACCTTTTACGCGGATATTTTTGGCGGTGAGCTTTCCCTGCATACGTACCAGGACTTCGGCAGGAGCGACGGACCGCCAGAAGCCGTAGCTCATGGAGTGCTCAGCGGTGTGGTTGCACTGGCGGGCTCGGACGCAGCTGAAGGCCGGGCAACGGTCAGGCCCGAAGGCATCATGCTCTCGCTGCTGGGAACCGCCGAACCCACAGTCCTCCATGAATGGTTCGACAGACTTTCCGTTGGCGGGTCGGTGCTCGATCCACTCTCGCCTAAGCCGTGGGGCGCGTCCGACGGCCAGGTCATTGATCGCCACGGACTCCACTGGCTTGTCGGTTACGAGCCCGCTACATGAGTGACGCCCAGTTGCTTGCACAGTTGGCGAGCGAGCGAAGCCATGTTCTTCGAACAGTCAAAGGCCTCGAGAACGATGAGATGCGGCGAACTTTAGTCCCGTCGGGCTGGACAATGACGCAGCTGCTCAACCATCTGGCCTTCGACGACGAGATGTTCTGGATCTCGGCTGTTCTCGGCGGTGATGACAGGGCGATCGCCGGACTTCACAATGGCTGGGCGTCCGAACCGATGACCGGTGCCGAGGCCATCAACATCTACAAGCGTGAAATTGCCCGAAGTGATGAGGTCCTCTCGAAGATCGACCTGGATGCGCCTCCCTGCTGGTGGCCTCCAGCCAGCGTGTTCGACGCACCACCGATGTCCAATGGTCGTGAGGTGGTGTTTCGCGTGCTGGCTGAGACTTCCGTCCACGCGGGGCACCTGGACATCGTCCGGGAGCTAATCGACGGGCATCAGAATCTCGTAGTGGGATAGTCCCGACTTCTGGATGGGTACGGCGGCAGTCGGGTTGAACAACACCTACGCATCGTCGCGTTCTCTCCCACGTAGCTAGCCGCCTGCTGGGCCAGCCTATGCGCAAGCCAGTAGGAGTAGGTGCCGCTTTTGATAGTGACCACATAATTGACGGCGAGGAGAGGTACGCCAAGCTCGAGCACCTCAACGGCCGGACCCCGGCCCAAACCGTGGTGGCGGAGAAGAACAGCGAAAAACCGGATCCGGGCCACGGGAATGTGGTGCGCTGGGACTGGGCCGAGCTGATGGAACCTGGGACGCTGGAACGAAAGCTGGCGGCGGCCGGCGTGCCCCGCCGTCGAACACGCTCCGCCCGCAAGCGTACTTGGGATGCGCAGTAACGCCGCAGTAACGGGCGGGGGGCTCTGCTTGCAGTGGTGGGAGGTGATGGCGTGGTCAGGAAACATAAACCAACAGCCAAACCTCCCTGGTACAAACGCGCCTCAACGTTCATCATCGCCGCGGGTGCCCTGGCCGCCGCGATCCTGGGCGTGCTGAACCTCTGGGACAGGATCTTCCCGCCGCCGGACGACGACGTGGCCCGGATCGAATCCATCCACATCATCAAGCGCACACCGCTGACCGGCTTTGCCCCGGAAGGGATCGGCGGGCTCCTGCCCCTGACCGCCGTTCCGGAGGCTGCCTCGGCGGGGCAAATTTACGACGACGGCGGGCTGGCCAGGGCGGGTGCCGCCGACGTGCCGCTTCCGGCGGGCCAGGAGGCGGCGGCCACGCCCCGGTTCACGGGGTTTGAACAGTTCACCATGCGCCCCCTGCCCACCGTGCGGCCCGTCCCGCGGCCCACCTTCCTGACGTTCACGCCGACACCGATGCCCACGACGCCCACGCCGACGCGTACGACGGCGACGCCCAGCCCCACGCCCACCGGCACCTCTACAGGGACAGACAGCCCGTCGCCCACACTGAGTACCACGCCCGCCGGCATCCTCACGGTCCTTACCGACCCCTCAATCGTGCGCCTCGGGCTCGTCCCGCCCGTGACCGATGAATACATCCGGGAAGTGTCGAATCACTATGCGCTGCGGGACGTGGCTCCGCCCGCCGTCGTATATACGGCCCACGCCATGGTGATCGAAACGTCGACGAAAAGGGAGAACCTGTTCCGCCGGCACAGGTGGCTGTGAGGCTGGCCGCGGCGCTGGAGGAGGTGGAGTCGACCACCGGCCCTCAGGGCGAGGATCCGCAGGGCTGGACCGTGGCCGTCAGGGTAGACCTCCAGGGACTAGCGGATGTCCCCCTGCTCCTGACATGGTCCCTGGACGGCCTGGATGTTCCGCTCACCTGGCAGGCCGAAAAACTCGCCTACAGGGTGCTGGGAGGCACCCCTCACGATGCGGGGGTGGCCGAGATCTGGGTGCCAGACCTCAAGCGTTCCGGCGCCTACAACGTCAATATCAAACTCTCCTACGAAGCCACCGGGGTCATCGCAGACCTGCGCCCGCTGGCCCTGCCGGACACGGGAGTCACCCAGGGCGGCTGAGCCGTAACGCCGTGGGCGCCGGCGCTACCGCCGTTCAGAGAGCCCGGAACGGGGCTGCAGGCGGCATAACCTCAGGGCAGTGTCCCTCAGCGTGCTTGGAAGGAAAGGCTTTGTAAGATACGCGGCTGCTCCGGCCGCCAGCCCGGCAAGAACGTCGTCGTCCTCTGCCCTGGACGTAAGGAACAGCAGCGGTGCCGGGCCTAGCTTCCGCAGTTCGAGGCAAAGGTCCTGCCCGTCCATATCCGGCAAACCCAAGTCCAGGGTGATCAGGGACAAGGTGGAACCGGCCGCAACGGCTGCGGCCTTACCCTCGGCCCCTGAGCCGACCGCCACTACTTTGAACCCGGCGCGGGTCAACACGGCGGTAATCAGTCCACGGACATCGGCGTCATCTTCAATGACCAGGCAGACGTGCTGTTCTTCCACTAAGCGCCCCCCGGCTCCTGTTAGTTGTGGCAAGTTTAAGGCTGGCCGGCCCGGTCAGGGCTCCAATGCGGAAAAATTTCCTCCCCGGGACGGACTGTACAACAAGCTCAGCATTCGCGGACAATAACCACCGGCCTGTTCTGTACCCGGGTGAGTCTGTCTGCCACCGCACCCTCCATAGTCCTGCCAAGTTTGGCGAGGAGACCTGGCCGGCCGTTCCCGACCATGAGCATGCTGGCGCCAGTGCTCACAGCAAGCCGCGCCAGCGCGGTGCTGACGTCGCCGTGCAGTTCACGGAAGGACCATGCTGTTCCGTCAGGGCCCAGAAGAACCGTGATGCGCGAACGTACCTCGTTGGCGGGGTATAGGGCTTCCTCATTGACAACAGGATCGAGCGAAAGCGCCGTACGTATCCGCGGGGGTTCCCATTCGGTGAGAACACTGGACGGATCAACATAGGCACAAACAAGGTGGACGTCCAGAGCATCGGCCAGCTCTGCACCCGTGCGTACGAGCGCCGGCGGCGCCGGCCACGGGACGCCGAGAATCAGCGGCCCTGCGTAAGCCATGACCACGCCCAAACTGGCGGAGAAGTGATTGGATGCATCCATGCTCCCTGACAGCACTCAGCGTTCGTGCTCCCGCACGTTGCCCTCTCCGAATTCAAGCACGCCCGGGGCCACCGCGCCTGCAAAAACTGAACCTGCCGGTCCGTATTCACCGGATGTTCACCACCCACGGCTGCCGCAGCTGTTCACCATCCGTTCACACCGGCAGAGTAGCTTCGGCCGGTGAATGTTTCTGATCTGACTGAACCGGCCGGGACGCAGGCAACATACATGCCGCAGTTGGCCAGCGCCGGGAAGGCTGCACCGCCGCGAACCCTGGTCCAGGTCTTTGAGGAAACGGCCCGGCAGTTCCCTGACGCTTCCGCCCTCGACGACGGCAGGGCCTCCCTCAGCTACGCGGACCTCCACGCCGCGGCCAAGGAGTACGCCCGGCGCCTGCACCGGAACGGGATCGGGGCCGGCGACAAAGTGGGGATCCGCATCCCGTCCGGCACCAACGAATTGTACGTAGCCATCCTCGCCACACTGCTGGTGGGCGCAGCCTACGTTCCGGTTGACGCGGATGACCCCGAAGAGCGGGCGGCCCTGGTCTTCGAAGAAGCCGGCGTGGCGGCGATCCTCCGCGCCGGTGAGATCCTTACCGTTCGCGGCAGGGAGGGTCCCTTCCCTGCGCCCCGGCAACCCGGGGTTGAGGATGACGCCTGGGTCATTTTCACCTCCGGCTCCACGGGCAAACCGAAGGGCGTGGCCGTGACGCACCGGTCAGCCGCCGCCTTCGTTGACGCCGAAGCCAGGCTGTTCCTTCCGGACAATCCGGTGAACTCCTCGGACCGCGTCCTGGCGGGACTGTCCGTCGCCTTCGATGCGTCCTGCGAGGAAATGTGGCTGGCATGGCGGAACGGCGCCTGCCTGGTGCCCGCCCCGCGGTCCCTGGTGCGGACCGGGATGGATCTGGGCCCGTGGCTGATCACCAACGGAATCACCGTGGTGTCCACCGTTCCCACCCTTGCCGGCCTGTGGCCCGCCGAGGCCCTGGATGCGGTCAGGCTCCTGATCTTCGGCGGCGAGGCCTGCCCGCCCGAGCTGGCGGCGCGGCTGGCCGTGGACGAACGCGAGGTCTGGAACACCTACGGGCCCACCGAAGCCACGGTCGTCGCGTGTGCCGCACGGATGGACGGATCCGGTCCGGTCCGGATCGGGCTGCCCCTGAACGGGTGGGACCTCGCCGTCGTCGACGCCGCCGGCGTTCCCGTGGCCGAGGGCCAGACCGGGGAACTGATCATCGGCGGGGTCGGCCTCGCCCGGTACCTGGACCCGGCCAAGGACGCCGAAAAGTATGCCCCCATGGACACGCTGGGGTGGGACCGCGCGTACCGCAGCGGCGACCTTGTGCGGTACGAGGCTGACGGCCTGGTCTTTGTGGGCCGGGCCGATGAGCAGGTAAAACTCGGCGGGCGCCGGATCGAACTGGGCGAAATCGACGCCGCGCTGCAGTCCCTCCCCGGCATCCAGGGCGCGGCTGCCGCGGTCCAGGGCACCGCCGCGGGAAACCAGATCCTCGTGGGGTACCTGGCGCCGGCGCCGGGCACGTCCCCCGACCTTGACCAGTTGCGAACCCTGCTCGCCGCCCAGCTCCCCGCGGCGCTCGTTCCGCTGCTCGCCGTCGTCGACAGCCTCCCGGTGAAAACCAGCGGCAAGGTGGACCGCCACGCGCTGCCATGGCCGCTGGCAACGGCGTCCGCAGGTGAAGGCGTAGCGCCGGACCTGGACGGGCCATCAGCCTGGATCGCTGATCAGTGGGCGGCCGTCCTGGGGACGCCACCGGACAGCCTGGACGCGGATTTCTTCGCCTACGGCGGCAGCAGCCTGGCCGCCGCCCGGCTGGTCTCCGCCCTCCGGGTGCGCTACCCCACCATCACCGTGGCCGACGTGTACGCCCGCCCGCGGCTTGGCGCACTGATTGAACTTGCCCGGCTTTCATCGCCCGACGGCGGCATGGCGGCTTCCGAGCGGATGGAACGTTCAGTGCGGCCTACTGCCCGTAAATCGCAGGTCTTCCAGATCGTGGCCGGGTTGCCCCTGCACGTGCTCGTGGCAATGCGCTGGTTGACATATCTGATGGCCATCAACAACGTCCTCGCCGCGTGGGGTGTCCTGAGCGGGGCCCCGACAGTGTCCTGGTGGTGGGTGCTGGTGTCCTGGCTGGTGTTTGTGAATCCGCTGGGCCGGATGGCCATCTCCGTTGCGGCGGCACGCCTGCTGCTCCGCGGCGTGGTTCCCGGCAGTTATCCGCGGTCCGGGAAGGTGCATCTGAGGCTGTGGCTGGCAGAACAGATCGCGGACCTGTCCGGGGCGGTCAGCCTGGCCGGCGCCCCCTGGGTTCCGTACTACGCCCGGGCATTGGGCGCCAAAGTGGGCAAGGATGTTGATCTTCATTCCGTCCCGCCCGTGACCGGCATGCTGAGCCTGGGGACGGGCTGTTCGATCGAACCCGAGGTGGATCTTTCGGGCTGGTGGATCGACGGCGACCTGGTCCATATCGGACACGTCCGGGTGGGCCCGGGCGCCACCGTCGGCTCGCGGAGCACCCTCATGCCGGGCGCTCGCATTGGTGCCGGAGCGGAAGTTGCCCCGGGCTCGGCTGTCCTGGGCAAGCTCAAGGCGAACCAGCGGTTTGCGGGCTCGCCTGCCCAGCGCCTCGGGAAGGCACAGCAGGACTGGCCCGCCCGGCCGCCGTCGGGCCTGAAGTCGGTGCTCGCGTTTGGCGCCTACGCGCTCGCCGCGGCAGCGCTGGCGCTCATCCCCTTCGTCTCGGCAGCCCTTGGCGCCCTTCCGGTGATCGCCGCCGTCCGGGGCCGGGAGTCGCTGTTCTCGTCGTGGCCGGAACTGTTGTGGGCTGTCCCTGCTGCCGCCGTCGTCTGGTTCCTGTCCAACATGGTCCTGACGGCCGCCGTCGTCCGTTTGCTGGGCCTGGGACTCCGCGAAGGCCACTACCGCGTCCGCAGCTTCACCGGCTGGCGGGTGTGGGCCACCGAACGTGTCCTGGACATGGCCAGGGACCTGCTTTTCCCCCTCTACGCAAGCCTGTTCACGCCGGTGTGGCTGCGGCTCCTGGGGGCCAAAGTGGGCCGCAACGTTGAGGCGTCCACCGTACTCCTGCTGCCTTCCATGACGACGGTGGGCGACGGCGCGTTCCTGGCCGATGACACCATGATTGCCTCCTACGAGCTCGGCGGCGGGTGGATGAGGATCGCTCCGGCGAAGATCGGCAAACGGGCGTTCCTGGGGAACTCGGGCATGACCGGGGCAGGACGCAGCGTGCCCAAGAACTCGCTGGTGGCTGTGCTGTCCGCGACGCCCGCGAAGGCGAAATCGGGGACGTCCTGGCTGGGCAGCCCGCCGGTGCGCCTCCGCCGCGCACGGATGGAGGTTGACCAGAGCCTGACCTATGACCCGCCGCTGAGGCTGAAGATCTACCGCTCCTGCTGGGAACTGTGCCGGGCTGTTCCCGTCATCCTCACCGCAGCCATCGCCGTCGCCATCCTTGCCGTCCTGGACTGGATAGCCGGAACCGCCGGATATGCCGCCGCCGCTGTGCTCGGGGCGCCCGTGCTGCTGGCAGCCGGGGCTGTGGCCGCGGCAAGCTCGGTAGCGGCCAAGTGGCTGCTCGTGGGGAAGATCGATGCACGGGAGCACCCCCTGTGGAGCTCATTCATCTGGCGCAACGAGGTGGTGGACACCTTCATCGAGATGGTCACGGCGCCGTGGTTCGCGCGCGCTGCCGCGGGCACCCCCGCCCTGGTGTGGTGGCTGCGTGGCCTCGGCGCCAAGATCGGCTCCGGCGCCTGGTGCGAAAGCTACTGGCTGCCCGAAGCGGATCTGGTCACGCTGGGTGAGAACTCCACGGTGAACCGCGGCTGCGTCATCCAGACCCACCTCTTCCACGACCGGGTGATGAGCATCGACACCGTTACGCTTGAAGCCGGGGCAACCATGGGCCCGCACGGAGTGATTTTGCCTGCAGCCCGGATTGGTGCCGGCGGTACAGTGGGTCCGGCATCGCTTGTGATGCGTGGCGAGACCGTTCCGGCGGCCAGCTACTGGATCGGGAATCCGGTCAGCCCATGGGCTTCCCCGGCCGCAGCCGTTCCCGCCCGAGAGGCCCAGCTACAGTGACAGCACACCAGGAGCACGTACCAGGCGGGCAGCGGGCAGCCGTCCCCTGCCGTCCGCTACCCGATCCCTACACGCCAGGGCACGGATCCGCAGACTACGGCGTCTCCCGCTACGAGCTGTACCTCGACTACCGCGTGTCCACAAACCGGCTCTCCGGCCACGCCGCCATCACAGCCCGCTCCCACGTTGAGCTCGCCACCATCATGCTGAACCTGGCCGGGCTGCGGGTCCTGAAGGTTCAACTGGACGGGCAGCGCGTGCAGAGGTTCAGCCAGCGGGGGCACCAGCTCTTCATTGTCCCCGGCCGCCCCGTGCCCGCCGGCAGCGACTTCAGCCTCGATATCCGGTACGAGGGCTCCCCGGGTCCCCTGCGCGGCAACTGGGGCGAAGTGGGCTGGGAAGAGCTCACCGACGGGGTGCTTGTGGCCGGGCAGCCCACCGGCGCGCCGTCCTGGTTTCCCTGCAATGACCATCCCAGCCAGAAAGCCAGCTTCGGGTACACCATCACCACGGAGGCCAACTACAGGGTGGTCTGCAACGGGGTGCTGGTCTCGCGCCATGCCAAGGCCAGCCGCGAAACCTGGGTCTTTGAACAGCCTGAGCCCATGGCCACCTACCTGGCCACAGTGCAGATCGGCCGCTACGACCTTCGACCCCTGGCCTTCCAGCCCCACCTTCCGGCCCACCTTCCTGCCCACCGGGCGGGCACCGCGGACGACGGCGGCCAGCGTCAGGTCCCGCAATTCGTGGCGGCACCCCCGGCCCTCATGGCCACCGCCACTGCTGCCCTCGGGCGGCAAGGCCAGATGATGGAGACTTTCGAGACGTGCTTCGGCCCGTACCCCTTCCCCGGTTACACCGTGGTGGTGGCGGACGACGAACTCGAAATCCCCCTGGAAGCGCAGTCGCTGTCTGTTTTCGGCCCCAACCACCTCAACCAGCAATGGGAGGCCCAGCGGCTCATTGCCCATGAACTGGCCCATCAGTGGTTTGGAAACTCCCTGACCGCCACCGCCTGGGCCGACATCTGGCTGCACGAGGGGTTCGCCTGCTACGCCGAGTGGATCTGGTCCGAAGCCTCCGGAAACACCACGGCACACCAACGGGCCCAGGGCGCCTGGCAACTGCTTTCATCCCAGGCGGAGGATCTTCTGGTGGGTGACCCCTCTCCGGAGCTGATGTTCGATGACCGGGTCTACAAACGCGGCGCCCTTGCCCTCCATGCCCTGCGGCGTGCCACCGGCGATGTGCTGTTCTTCGAGTTCCTAAGAACCTGGACGCACCGGTACCGCTACGGCGGCGTCACAACAGCTGACTTCGTGGAAACCGCCAACCAGGCATGCCTCGAACTGCCCGGATTCGACGCGCGCGCTGTGTTGGACCCCTGGCTCTACCAGTCAGCACTCCCCCCGCTCCCGTGACGCCGGCAGATCAGGGCCTCTCGCTGGCAGCCGTACGGTTGTCCGGCGTGGACTTGGGCCTGGCGCATGTCCTGGGTGAGGCGGAGCTGGCCAGGGCTTCGGCTTTCCGCTCCCCCGCCCTGCGGGACGCTTTCCTGGCCGGCCGGATAGCGTTGCGCCTCCACATTAGTGCGCTGACCGGAGACAGCCCCGGGTCGCTCGAAGCGGACTATTTCTGCCCCACCTGCAGCGGCCAGGGACACGGGATCCCCCGGTATCGGCTCCCCTCCCGTCCCGGCCTTCTTCGCGCCAGCCTCAGCAGATCCGGGAGCTGGTGCGTGGTTGCCGCCGCCCTGGATGACCGGATCGCCGGTATTGGGGTGGACATCGAGAACGGGTCCGCAGCAGACTTTGAGGGATTCCCGTCGCTTGCGATGACCGCGAACGAGCGCGGCCAGCTGGAAAAAGTGCCCCCGGCGCTAAAAACGAGATTCCAGACCCGCCTTTGGGTCCGCAAGGAGGCCGTCCTCAAGGCGCTCGGTACGGGCCTGGCGAAGGCCCCGTCCCTGGTTGATGTGTCCGGATCAACCCCCTCCGGGCTTACTGGGCCTCCCGGGCAGGCACTGTGGAGTCTCGAGGACGTCAGTCCCGCCGGTCTTCCGGAAGACTTTGCTGCCTCAATCGCTACCTTCGCGGAGATACCTCACGCCAGCTGCACGACGGCGTACTCACACTTGCCTGCCGGCGGCCCTTAGGCAGGAAGCGTCCAATCCCGGCTTTGACGGTGGGAGAGGGAACACGGACAACGTCGAATTCTGACATGTCAATGAGCTGCCGGGAACCAGTCAACGTGTCCAGAATCCACAGCAACCCGCAATCCGGGATGGCGTCCACCACCGGCCCGCGATGGACCAGCCCGCCGCCGGAATACGCTTCCACAGCATCTCCCGAAACCAGTTCGTGTGATCCGACAACAACGCCATCACCGTTTGTCATGCTGAGTGGCTGTCCCGGGCCGTGAGCATTTCTGCCAGCTGGCTTGGAGTGGCGCGGGCGGCCGCGAAGGCGACGATAGCCAGCGGCGGGACCGCGACGAAGATTGCGACGAGGACCGCGATCACGGCCTCTGTGGTTGGCATATCCATTGCCCGTTCCTTCCACTTTGCCTTGCCTTGTCCTGTCTCCAGAATGGCGCCGCAAGGTGGACTGCAGGTGTCCCCCGGATGATCATTCCCTGATGTTTAAGGCTTGGTCTTTTCGCGGAAAGGGACAGCAATGCGCGGACCACGACACCGGAAAAGCAGTGCGGCCCACCCTCCTGTGCCGGAGGGCGGGCCGCACTGATGAAAAAAGGCGCCAGGAATGCCGCTAGAAGCGGTTGCGCGGAGGCTGCGTCTGCTGGCCGGCGCGGAGCTGCTTTGCCTTACGGGCTTTCTGCACCTTGCTGATGATGGTGGGCAGGAAGAACAAGAACAGTCTTTTCATGACGGTGGTCCTTTCGTTGATGTTCCATGGTCCCGCTGCGGGATCATCCAGGCCCTGGGGGCACCGTCAGATCCCGGCATGTCGAGATAGTAAGCATGGTTACTAAATAGATCCTACGCACAGTGCCCGCCCATCGCGCAAGGCTTCAGCCAGCCCCGAACTCCCAACTAGGTAGCAGCAGATGCTGTTATGGGGCCTCATAACGACATGTGCTGCTACCTAGTTGGGCCAGCGGCACCCACGGCGAGCGCCGCCGCCACACCCGCCCACCGCCGTCGTGCGCCAGTGCGGCACCGCGCCCCCTCCGCCGCACGCCCCGCCGCCGTCGGAAACACCCCGCAGAAGTGTGGTGCAGCTCACATACCTTTTTGCGTGAGGTTTGGCGGCCCGGCTGCGTCTTATCTGCACAGGCGCACAACAGCGCAGGTTCAACAAAGAGGAGTGATCGCTTTGACTACCCAGACGCAGACCCCCGCAACTGTCGCCGCCAAGACCCCGTCGGCCGGGGTGGCCGCCCCCGCCCAGCCCAAGGGCAAGGACGGCCGCGGCGCCACCACCGTTGACGACGCCGTGGTGGCAAAGATCGCCGGCATCGCCATCCAGGAGATCGACGGCGTCCACGCCCTCGGCGGCGGAGCAGCCCGTGCACTGGGCACGCTCCGGGAAAAAGTTGGCCAGAAGGACCTGACCCAGGGCGTCAGCGTTGAGGTGGGGCAGACCCAGGTGGCCGTTGACGTCACCCTGGTGGTCGAATACCCGCACCCCCTCCAGGACGTGGCGGACCGCGCCCGGGACGCCGTGTACACAGCCATCGAGGACCTCGTGGGCATGGAGGTGACCGAAGTCAACATCACCATCACCGACATCCACGTCCCCTCCGACGACGCCGAAGAAGAGGCCGACCAGGAGCCGAGGGTCGCGTGAGCCCGGCAGTAACGGGCACCGCCGCCGGGGCTGTGCTGGCCCTGGCGGCCCTGGCCTTCGGATTCTGGGGATTCCTGCTCACCGCCCTGTTCATGGGGACCGGCGCGGTGCTGGGCCGGGCCGCACAGGGCACGCTGGACGTCGGCGCGGTCATGGACGCCCTCCGTGGCAAGCGCTCCTCCCCATGACACGCCGGGGCTACAACCGGATCTCGCCCGCGGCGCTCCGGCACACCCTGGAGACAGTTGCGGCTGATGCTTTCGGCGTCCCCGGGAAGAACGTTGAGGCAGATCTTCGGGATGACGGTGGCACATTGGGGGCCGCCATCTCGGTGGTGCTTCCCCTTCCGCCGCTGCTGCAGCCGGGCCCCGGCACGGGCACAACGCCCGCAGGGGGCACGCTGTTCGAGCAGACGCGGGCGGCGCGGGACACCATCCTGCGCCGGGGCGCCGACCTCAGCGGGCTGCTGATGGGCGCCGTGGACATCACGCTCACCGGCGCCCGGCAGCCGCACCGGACCAGCAGGGTCGACGGCGGTCCCCAGACGGGTGCGCGCCCCGGCGGTCCCCAGACGGAACCGCACCAGACAGGTCCCCACCATGAACACCACCAGGAAAGGAGGCCGGCATGAACAACGAACGGTTCATCCGCCGCATGGTGCGGCGGGAAACCCATTCGTCCCGGGCAGCAGTATCGGTTCTGGCCGCAACTGTCCTTCTGGCGCTATGCCTCTGGCTGGCCCTGGAAGCAGTCCTGATGATGGCCGGGGTTCCCGCGCTGCTGGCTTCCCCCGGGGATACGGGACGGTGGCTGGCCGGGCTGCCTGCCGCCACCATTCCGGGCTGGCTGGCTGCCGCCGGCGTGGGGATCGCGCTGCTCGGAGTGCTCCTCATTGTTGCCGGTGTGGCAGCCGGGCGCCGGCCGCGACGGGCCCTGGTCAGTGACCGCTGCGCCGTGGTGGTGGACGACGACGTGATCGCCTCAGCCGTCTCCCGCACCGTGCAGCTCAGCTCCGGAGTCGCGCCGGGCCAGGTGACCACCACCGTGGCCGGACGTTCCGCCCGCGTCCAGGTGCGGCCGACGTCGGGCCTTGCCCTGGATGCCGGCGCCCTCACCGCCGCTGCCAGCAGCGAACTGGCGCGGTACGGACTGGCCACGCGCATCACCCCAGCGGTGCGCGTGGCCAGCAGCGGGGCGGTGGGGCAATGAGGAGAACCAACCGCGACCTGAACCGGACCCTGCTGATCCTGCTTGGACTGCTCTTGGTGGCCGTGGGTGCGCTGGTGGCGGCGGCCGGGTTCCTGCCCGTAGTGGCGGACGCCTGGGCTGCCACCGCGTCCACGCTCCTGGGCCAGGCATCCGCCCTGCTGGGCAGCGCCCCGCTGCCGGGACCCGTCCGCAGCTGGTGGGCTGTCGCCTGGGTGGGCGGCCTCCTGCTGGCCGCGGCGCTGTGCGTCGCATGGATCGCGTCGCAGGGCGGCGGCCGGACCAGGAGGCTTGCGCAGGAGGACGACGGCGGCCGCGGCACCACGGTGGTGGACGTCGGGCTGGTCTCCGCGGCGGTAAAGAACGCCACGGCGGACAACCGCCTGGTGGTTGCCACGGCAGTCTCCGCATGGGAACTCCCCCGCGCAACGGGACTCCAGCTGCGGCTCCACGCACGCCAGGGCGCCTCCCCCGGCGATCTTGCCGGGACGGCGGAGGAACTGGTGACAGGAATAGATGCCTGGTTGGGCGATCAGATCCCGGTCCTGGTCCGAATCACCAGCGGCGCCCGGACCAGCACGGCACGGCGGGGCAGGGTGCAGTAGCCCTTCCCGGCCGTTCCGGACACGTCTTCTGCACCACCAGCTGTGCTCCACGACGTTCGCTCCACCCCGCTCTAACCGAAAATTCGCCGCAGCCGCGGTGATGGACGAAAGGAAATGACCATGGGAATCGATGACAAGGCAAACAACGCAGTGACCAACCATGTGGGCGCCGCCAAGGAGGCCACGGGCAAGCTCACCGGCAACGAAGGCCTGGAGCGGGAGGGCCAGCAGGACCAGGCCGAAGCCAAGCTCAGGGATGCCGGGGAGAAGGTCAAGGACGCCGCCCGGAAGCTGAAGGACGGCTTCAGCAAGGACTGATGCCCCTGCGCCGGGGAGGCCGGCCCGCATCCGCCGGCTCTCCCCCAGCCGGCCTGCACCAGGCCAGTCCCCCGGCATTCCCCACCCCAACACCCCGTCTCACGACGCCCGATGAAAGCAGAAGAAGTGAGTGGATCACCCGCGGCTCCGCACCAACTCGACCTTGTGCCGGACGCACTGCTGGCCGGCCGGGCAGCCGACGGCGATACAGCGGCTTTCGAGGCCCTCGCCCGGCGCTACGGTCCGCTCATGCGGGCCAGTGCCCGGCGGCTGACGGGCTCCACCGCCGATGCGGACGACATTGTCCAGGACGCGCTGATCCAGGCCTGGAACCAGCTGGACTCGCTCCGGGAGCCGGCAGCCGTCAAGGGCTGGCTGATGCGGATCACAGGCAGCCGCAGCATTGACCACCTGCGCAGGCGCCGCTATGACGCCGGGCTGGACGCCGTCGAAACCACCAGGGACAGCCGCGGACCGTCCAGTACGGGCTCGTGGCCGGATCCCGAGGCGGCGGCGCTGGACGGGTCCCGGGTTGAGGCGCTGAAAACGGCCCTGTCCCGGCTCCCGGAGGAGCAGCGCCGATGTTGGGTGCTCAAGGAGTTCAACGGCCAGAGTTATGAGGACATTGCGCGGACGCTGAACATCAGCACCGACAGTGTCCGCGGCAGGCTGGCACGCGCACGGATTGCCCTGGCGAGCACAATGGAGGAATGGCGATGAGCACCCCGAACGGCACGTTCGACTGCGGGCACGATCTCGCGGAACTCAGCAACTACCTGGACACAGGGGAACTGCAGGACCCGGCCCACCTGGACAGCTGCCCCGAGTGCCAGGCCGGCCTGGCCTCGCTGCGGCGGCTCTCCAGCCTGGGCAAGGAACTGCTCGACGCCGATGTTGCCGACGCCGGCAAAGGCACCGACGACTGGATGCAGAAGATCCTGGGCAACCTGGCCCTGGAGCTCCGGCCGGGCAGGAGCATCCCTCTGCGCGGCGACCACCCCGACGACACCCTCTCGCAGACCGAGGGGGCCGTCTCGGCCCTCATCCGCTCCATCGCGGACACCCTCCCCGGCACCACGGCAGGGCGGTGCCGCCTTCACGGGGACGTCACCATACCGGGAGCCGAGGTCACCGTGGAGGTCCACCTGGCCATCGTCTTCGGGCATCCGCTGGAGGAACGTGCCAGCAGCCTGCGCCGGCAGCTCGCCCGGGAACTGGCGGTGCAGACCGAACTCAACATCACCTCGATCGACATCACCATCACCGATGTCCTGGAGCCCCAGCCCGCGGGCCCGGGAACAGCCGCCGGACTGATGGGACAGACCCCTCCCCAGGAGAAGCCATGACTGAAGCCCTGGTCCCCCAGCCGGGACGCACGCAGGTGCCCGCCGGACTGGCGGCACAGCTGCAGGAAGCAGTCCTCGCCGTCGACGGCGTCAGCGCCACCTACCCGGCGCGTCCGCTCCGCCAGGTGATGGCGGCGGTGGCGAAGGAGCCTGTGCCGCACATCGACGTCGTACCTTCCGACGACGGCCTGCGCGTCACGGCGCGCATCGGCGTGGCAGCGGACAACGGGCCGGACGTTGCCCGGTCCGTCGCCGGCGCCATCCGCAGCCACCTCGCTCCCCAGCCGGTGCAGGTTCACGTGGTGATCGTGACGATGGCCCCGTCCGGAAACGGATAAGACCCTGGGGCAGCGCGCCGGGCAGTCCAGCCGGCCGACGGCCCCGAACAACCGGTAGCACCCTCCGCAGACACAGCAAAGGACGAACAATGGCTGACCTCACCGCACTTGCCCTGATTTGCTCCCTCACCCCCTCCCCGGCGCCGTCCAGCAGCGAGCTCATGGCCCGCCACGTGCTGGACGAGCTGGCTACCCACGGCGTGAGCGGGACGTCGCTGCGGGTGGTGGACCACAACGTGATGCCGGGCGTCCAGGTGGACATGGGCGACGGCGACGCGTGGCCGGGCATCCGGGACAAAATCCTGGCGGCGGACATCCTGGTGATCGCCACGCCCATCTGGATGGGGCACCCCAGCAGCATCACCCAGCGGGTCATGGAACGGCTCGATGCGGACCTCGCGGAGACGGACAACGAAGGCCGTCCCGTCATGTACGGGAAGGTGGCGGTGGTGGCCGTGGTGGGCAACGAGGACGGCGCCCACAAGACCGTGGCGGACACGCAGCAGGGCCTGAACGACGTTGGCTTCACCCTCCCGGCGCAGGGCGCCACATACTGGGTGGGCGAGGCGATGCAGACCGTGGACTACAAGGACCTGAAGGCCGTGCCCGAGAAGGTCGCCTCCGCTACCGCCGGCGCTGCCCGGAACGCCGCGCACCTGGCCCGGTTCCTCCGCACGTCGCAGTATCCCGCGGGGTAAGGGAGCGACGGCGGGCTGCCGGGGCTTGGGGGTGTGGCAGCCCGCCTTGGTTCGCTGCGCCGGCCTAACTGGCAGGCGGCTGCCCGCCGCCGCTCCCCAGGAACGCCCGGATCTCCTCAGCCATCCGCCGGGACTGGGTCCAGTGCAGGTAGTGATGGCCCTGCAGTGGCACAATCTCGTGGCGGTCCACGTTCGCCAGCAGGTTCCGGGCCGACTCCGTCTTGGTGGCTGTCGAGTCGTCGCTTTCATCAGCTATGAAGGCAAGGACCGGCAGGTCACTCGGGTATGTCACGCCCCTCAGCGCAGCGGCGTTGTTGGCTATCCGGGCAGTTTCGTCCGCGACGGCCGAGTTGCCGAAGTTCCAGCTCATCATCAGGCGCATGCGGTGCAGTTCGTCGTCGGTGTAGGCGTCACTGTCCGGATCGAGCAAGCCGGGGGCCACAAAGGTCACCGCGCGCACCATCCCTGTGACGGCCAGGGCCCGTTCCACGCTGAAGCCCGGCTCCGGTTCCGGAACCTGCCCATCCCCGGGTTTTGGGATGGTCGCATCGATGCCAACCACCGCGGACACTTCCGACCGGTACCGGTTGGCGTAGTCCAGCATGTAGAAGCCGGCAATGGAGTGCCCCGCCAGGACATACGGCTGCCTAACCTGCAGCCTGGCCAGGATTTCGTGCAGTTCGGAACTGATGTTTTCGTTGCTCCGCGGAGGCCCGTCCATGTCGCTGTAGCCGTATCCCAGGCCCTCGACCACCAGGACGTCAAAGCCGCCCAGCTCGCGGACCAGCGGCGCAAAGTCAAGGCCCGGAGCCGGCGTGCCCAGGCCGCTGAGAAGGACGATCGGCTGACCCTCTCCCCCGTTCCGGTACACGTTGAGGACGCCGCCGTCCACCCGGACCCGTTCGCCGTAGGCAGGAATGCTCGACTTCTCCGCCCCCTCCATTGCCGCGTTGACCGCCGTCGACATTAGCAGCAGCCCCAGCGCCACCAGTGCGGTGATGCCGAGCCGGCGCAACCAGCGCCGCGGCTTCTTCCGGGACGCGGCATCCGCGATGTCCCGCGCCCCGGAAGCCCTTCTACCAAGGACGCGCACAGCCGCCCGGCATCAGGCAGGCTTGGCGAAGGTAGCTGCGCTCATGACCTCGTAGCCAACGAACGCCTCATCGCCCTCAACCCACGCGTCATGGCCGGCCGGGATGGTGTACGCGTGGCCGGGGCTGACCGTGGCCCGCGACCCATCTTCCATCTGCACGGTCAGTGTTCCGGCGGCGCAGATTCCCACATGGTTCACCTGGCACGTGTCCGTGTGGACCACGGTTTTGACGGTCTCGGACCAGCGCCAGCCGGGCTCAAAGGTGAACCTGCCGAGCGTTGTGTCACCGAGGGTCACCACATCCACCTGGGTCTTGGGCGGGCGGCGCTTTTCATCGGGCTGGTCGAATGATTTGGCTTCCAGGGCGTTGACGGTCATTTCCTTCTCCTGACAGGAAGGGTGTGGAACTACGCATCCGGAGCGCCCAGACAGCCCCGGGTTTCGGTTGGCGGGCCTGCGATGGGCCGCGGCCGCCAGCCACTGGCACCCAGCGCTATCAGAGTGCGCCCGCGGGTGGGCCGTGTCAATATGTCCTGCCACCGGCGATCGCGGCTAGGCTTCCGGGATGGGACTCATCATCACACTGCTTATTATCTGGCTCGTTCTGTCCATCCTGGGCTTCGTTATCGAAGGGCTGCTGTGGCTGGCGCTGATCGGCCTGGTGCTGTTCGCGGCCACCGCCGTTTGGGGCTGGCTGAAGCGCAGAACCAGGGCCTGACCCGCTCCGGCGCTACCCGCCCAAGGGTGAGGCGCCGCCTACGTTCCTGCCCAGGGCTGCCCGCCCAAGGTGACGCACCGCCGTCGTGCGCTCCTATCCAGGGCTGCCCGCCCAAGGAGACGCGCCGCCGTCGTGCGCTCCTATCCAGGGCTGCCCGCCCAAGGTGACGCGCCGCCGTCGTGCGCTCCTGCCCGGTTACTTCCCGGGGCACCCGGGCGACTCGCCGTGCACGACGGCGTGTCCCGGCTCAGGTGGGCATGGCCCCCTGAGCAACTGGGCAGGACCGCAGGGCAGCCCCGGCCTGCACGCACCTCACCGGCCCAACCCGCGTCGGCCGGTCCGCTGCCGGGGCTGCCCGGTTGCTTCCCGGGGTGAGGCGCCGCCGTCGTGCGTTCCTGCCCGGTTACTTCCTAGGGCACCGTGGCGGCGCGCCGCGGACGACGGCGTGTCCCGGCCCAGGTGGGCATGGCCCCCTGACCAAGTGGGCGGGACCGCACGGCAGCCCGCACTGCCACGCCCGTACGGGGCAAAACGCCGTCGCGCGCTCCTGCCCCGTTACTTCCCGGGCACCGTGGCGGCGCGCCGTGCACGACGGCGTGTCCCGGCCCAGGTGGGCATGGCCCCCTGACCAAATGGGCAGGACCGCACGGCGACCCGGGCTTGCACGCACCTCACCGGCTAACCCGCGCCGGCCGGTCCGCTGCTGGGCCTGCCTGGCTGTGCAAGCCTGTGCATCGGAGCGCCTGCCTTGATACCTTGAGGGCATCATGTTTACCTTCGACCAGCTGGCCGCGTTCATCGCCGTGGCAGAGGAACTCCATTTTGGGCGGGCCGCCGAGCGCCTCAACATGACCCAGCCGCCGCTGAGCCGGCAGATCCAAAAGCTGGAACGGATCGTGGGCACCGAACTCCTGGAACGCGACAACAGGAAGGTCCAGCTGACGCCCGCCGGCCTGGCCTTCCTGGATGAGGCACGCCGGCTGCTCACCCTGGCCGGACGGGCTCCCGCCACTGCGCGGCGCATCGCCTCCGGCCGCTCCGGCATCCTGCGGATCGGATTTACCGCAGCCAGCGGCTACAGCGTCCTGGGCCCCCTGCTGGAACAGATTTCGGGCATTGTTCCTGACGTGGACATCGAGCTTCAGGAGCTGGTGACCGGCGAGCAACTGGACGGCCTCCTCACCGGCGAACTGGACCTGGGCCTGGCCCGGCCGCCGTTCGACGCCCGGACGTTCGATTCCCGGCTGCTGTCCCGTGAATCGATGGTTCTGGCCGTTCCGGCCGGCCACCCGCTGGCAGCGCTGGACCGGGATATTGGGCCGGAGGATTTCAGCCACGAGGCCCTGATCATGCACTCCCCCACCCAGGCACGCTACTTCTATGACCTGGTAGTCCGGCTCCTCCCCATCGACCACGGCAACGTGGTGCACACCGTCAGCCAGATCGTCACCATGGTGTCGCTGGTGGCGGCGAAGCGCGGGGTGGCGTTCGTCCCGGAGTCGGCCACCGCGCTGGGCATCAATGGCGTGACGTTCCTGCCCCTCGCCGCGGGATCCACCGGGCAGGTGGAGCTGCACGCGCTGTGGAACCGCCGGATTTCCAACCCGGCACTCAGCCTGCTTCTGCAGGACCTGGAGTTCAGCGCCTCCTAACAATCAAGCAGGAGACATACCTTCAAGGTATCGATAGATCCATAAAAGCTCTTGGACAGGTATGACTCCCGGTTCCTATGGTGGAAGGAATTCAGCACGCTGCCCGCAGGCGGCACAGGAACCGGAGGACCTCCATGGCACGCTACACACCGCAGGAACTGGCAAGCACCCTCAAGGAAGGGCTGCTGTCCTTCCCGGTCACGTCTTTCGACGCCGACCTGCAGTTCGATGAGGAGAACTACCGCAAGCACCTTGCCTGGCAGGCAAGCTTCCCGGTGGCGGGCCTGTTCGCCGCCGGCGGCACGGGCGAAGGCTTCTCCCTGACCCCGGCGGAATCCGAGCGCGTGGTGCGCGCCGCCGTCGCCGAAGTGGGCGCCACGGTTCCGGTGCTGGCATCAGCCGGCGGCTCCACCGCCCAGGCCATCGCCAACGCCCAGGCTGCGGAGGCAGCAGGCGCCGAAGGCATTCTGCTCCTCCCGCCCTACCTCACCGAAGCGGACCAGGCAGGACTCACCGAGCACGTCAGCGCCATCTGCCGCGCCACCTCTCTGGGCGTGATCATCTACAACCGCGCCAACGCCATTTACAAGGACACCACCGTGGCCACGCTGGCCAGCCGGCATGAGAACCTGATCGGGTTCAAGGACGGCGTGGGCGACCTTGAGCACGACGCCCGCGTCTACGCCAAGCTCGGCGACCGGCTCTTCTACCTCGGCGGGCTTCCCACCGCGGAGACCTTCGCCCTTCCGCTGCTGCAGCTGGGCATGAGCACGTACTCCAGCGCCATGTACAACTTCGTCCCGCAGTTCGCGCTGGACTTCTACCGGGACGTCCGCAACAACGACCGCGACGCCGTGAACAGGAAGCTCAACGACTTCGTGATCCCCTACCTGGACATCCGCGACCGTGTGAAGGGCTACTCCGTGTCTATCGTCAAGGGCGGGCTGGACGCGGTGGGCCGCTCCGCCGGCCCGGTCCGTCCGCCGCTGCAGAACCTGGCGGAGCAGGACCTCGCGGACCTCACGGCACTCATCGCCACCGTCTCCTGAACAGCCCTTCCTGACAACCCCAAGGAGAAACCATCGTGACCCTCACCGGACATTCCCTGATCGCCGGGCAGGCCGTCGCCGGCAGCGGCAAAACCGCCTTCGGCGTCAACCCCGCCACCAACGAACGGCTTGACCCCGCCTACTCGCTGATCACCGAAGAGCAGTTGACGACGGCGACCTCCGCCGCCGCTGCTGCCTATCCGTCCTTCAGCACGCTGGACCCCGGGACGCATGCCGCGTTCCTGGACGCCATCGCGGACAACATCGAGGCCATCGGCGAGGAACTCATCATCCGCGCCGGCCAGGAAACCGGCCTTCCCGCGGCCCGGCTGCAGGGCGAACGGGCCCGCACCACCGGCCAGCTGCGGCTGTTCGCGTCCGTGGTCCGCCAGGGTGATTTCCGCGGTGTCCGGATCGACCCCGCCCTGCCGGACCGGACCCCGCTGCCGCGCGCCGACATCCGGCAGCGCCAGATTCCGCTGGGCCCGGTGGCCGTGTTCGGCGCCAGCAACTTCCCGCTGGCGTTCTCGACGGCGGGCGGAGACACGGCCTCGGCCCTCGCCGCAGGCTGCCCGGTGGTCTTCAAGGCCCACAACGCGCACCCTGGCACCGGCGAACTCGTGGGCCAGGCCGTGGTCAAAGCCGTCCGGGACTTTGGCCTGCACCCCGGAGTGTTCTCCCTGGTCTACGGCCCCGGCGCCAGCATCGGCCAGGCCCTGGTGGCCGATCCGCACATCAAGGCAGTGGGCTTTACCGGCTCCCAGTCCGCCGGTATCGCCCTGATGCGCACCGCCGCCGCCCGCCCGGAACCCATTCCGGTATACGCCGAGATGTCCTCCCTGAATCCCGTCTTCGTGTTCGAGGGCGCACTCAAGGGCCCCGCAGACCACATCGATGCCCTCGCCGCCCAGTACGTCACCGCCGTCACCGGAAGCTCCGGCCAGCTCTGCACCTCCCCCGGCCTGCTGTTCGCCCCCGAAGGCGAGGCTGGGGACAAACTCGCAGCCGCCGTCGCACGCGCCGTCTCAGGCTGCGCCGGGCAGACCATGCTCACCGAAGGCATCGCCGGGTCCTGGCATTCCGGAACCCAGGCACTCGGCTCAGCGGACGGCGTCGAACTCCTGGGCCAGGGCACGGAGGGTGCGGCAGAAAACGCGCCCGCTCCCGCCATCTTTGGGACCCGGGTGAAGGACTTCGTGGCCAACCACGTCCTGCACGAGGAAATCTTTGGCGCCGCGTCCCTGGTGGTCCGCTACGCCTCCACCGACGAGCTGCTGCAGGCTGCCGGGCAGATGGAAGGCCAGCTCACGGCATCGCTGCAGCTCACCGAAGAGGACTATCCGACGGCGGCACCCCTGATCCCGGTCCTCGAACAAAAGGTGGGGCGCATCATTGTCAACGGCTGGCCCACCGGTGTGGAAGTTGGCCACGCGATGGTGCACGGCGGCCCGTTCCCCGCGACCTCGGACAGCCGCACCACGTCCGTGGGCACGCTGGCGATCAACCGCTTCCTGCGCCCCGTGGCCTACCAGAACCTCCCCCAGGAACTGCTGCCGGCGCCGCTGCAGGACGAGAATCCGTGGGGCCTGAACCGGCGGATCGACGGCACCAGCGTCCCGGCCAGCAGCCTGGCGGGCAGCTAACGCTGCCTCCCGCGAAAGCGGGCCCAGCTCAGGCGGCCGGCGCCGTTAGCGGATGCCGGCCGCCCGCAGGGTCCTGGCCAGCTCGGCGGCCGCCGACTCGAGGGCGGCGACAGTGCTGCGGAGGACGCCTTCCGTGGCAAGCTCCGTGGGGATGGAACAGCTCATGGCGTCGGTACCGGGGATCCGGTACGGAACCACCACGCTGACGCAGCACAGTCCCACGGTGTTCTGTTCCCATTCGATGGAGTGGCCGGTCTTCCGGAACTCGGCCAGTTCGCGTTTCAGCGCGTCGAAATCCGGCACGGAGTTCGGGGTGAGCTGGGTGTAGGGGCCGTCACCGATGCGCTGCCGGACCTCCGCATCCGTGTATTCGGAGAGGAGGGCCTTCCCCAAAGCAGTCACCTGGGCGGGCAGCTTGCGGCCCACCCGGGAGGACAGCCGGCGGCGGTCAACTGCCTGCCGCGTGGCCAGGTAGATGACGTCCGAGCGGTCCAGCCGGGCATAGTGGGTGGTGAACGTGGTGGCGTTGCGGACCTTCTCCAGGACGGCGGAAACGTGCTCCATCACCGGATCCCTGTCCAGGTATGCCGTGCCGCACAACAGCGCGTGGGTTCCGATGCGGTAGGCGCCCTCGGGCGTCTGCTCGATCCAGTTGAGCTCCAGCAGCGTCAGCAGCAGCCAGTGCAGGCTGGACCGGGGGTAGCCGGTCAGCTTGAAGATCTCCGCCGTGGTGAGCGGCTGCGGCGCACCGGCAAGGAGCTCCAGGATGGCTATGGTGCGTTCCGCCGATTTGACCAGCTTGACGTCCCCCGACGCGCTTACGCCCGGACCGGACTGTACCTCCACCGCCGCCATCACCGTTCCCCCTTTTGCCACCGCCCCGGCCTGCTGCATGTCACTTCACGGCCAGGTGCGGGTAATTGTCTACTCCCACCCTATGGCTATCGCTTGCCCAGGCGCCGCCCAACAGGTCCGCCCATTCATCCCGTGCCGTAGTGTCCACGCCGGCGGCGAAGGCCTCGGCATCATCCTGCGGTTCGAATCCAATGCGCTTCCCGGCATCCAGGTTTGCCCAGCCCCGGGTGTTCGCCGAGACGGCCCACACCACGTGGTGCCCGGGTGCGCCCAGGTTGCTCAGGGTGGCTTCCACCAGGCGGAATGAGTCGGCGGGCGACAGCCAGGATCCCAGCGTGCGCAGGTTTCCGGGCCGTTCACCGCCGGTGCCGATGCGGGCGCTGACCACCTTCATGCCGTACTTGTCCGCGTACAGGCTTCCCAACGCCTCCACGGCCGCCTTGCTGACGCCGTAGTAGGTGTCCGGGCGGGGACTCAGCACCGAGTCCCGTGCTGCCGCCTCGGTGGGGTGGAAGCCTACGGCGTGCGTGGAGCTGGCCAAAAGGACGCGTTCGACGCCGTTCTGCCGGGCCGCTTCCAGCGTTACCTGGGTGCCGGTGATGTTGGTGGACACCAGCTCCGCCCACGTTTTCTCGCGGTGCAGCCCGCCCAGGTGGATGACCGCCGTCGCCCCGTTAAGGGCGTCCGCCATGAAGTCCGGATCCGTCACGGACCCCACATGTACGGACTCGTTGGGACCGGGATCAGAGGCTGCCGCCAGATCCACCAGCCGCACCGCGTAGCCGGCCCCGGCAAGGTAGGGCCGCAGCAGTGTGGCCATCATTCCGGCGCCGCCCGTAAGCGCGATTGTCACGGGGGTTACTGCTGCACTCAATTTTCCTCCAGCGGTTGACAGCCTGTGATCCTAATCATACTCTCATGAAGTACGTTTCATATGGTAACAGCATTTTATATATGTAAAAAGGAGAATCAGGGTGGATTCCAAGTTCAAGTCGTACTCCCGCGCTGCACTGGCAATATCCGTTGCATCCGCGGCCATGCTCACCGGCTGCAGCGCCGGCTCCCCCACGCCCGCAGCAACTGACGATGGCCAGCCCATCGAGGTCTGGGCCCGCGCCGGCACCGACGCCGCCACCACCTACGCCGCCATGTTCAAGGAATTCACCGCAAAGACAGGCGTGGAGGTCAACTTCCAGGGCGTACCGGACCTGGACCAGCAGCTCCAGACCCGCGCCGCGTCCAAGAATCTCCCGGACATCGTGATCAACGACTCCGCCGCTTTGGGCAACTACACGGCCCAGGGCTACCTGGTGGAGGTGGACAAGTCCACCGTTGAGGGCAATGACAAAATTGCCGATTCCCTCTGGGACGAGGCCAAGGGCCTGGACGGCGCCACCTACGGCGTCCCGTTCTCCCGGCAGACCATGGTGACCATGATCCGCAAGGACTGGCGCGAGAAGCTGGGCCTGCCGGTTCCCGAAACCCAGGAGGACCTGGAGAAGCTCGCCACCGCGTTTGCCACCCAGGACCCGGACGGCAACGGCCAGGCGGACACCTACGGCATGACCGTCCCGGGCTCCACGGAACGGGGCTACCTGGGCTGGTGGGCCTCCTCCTACCTGTGGCAGAACGGCGGTGCCTACCTTGAGGATGAGGGCGACGGGAAGTTCGCTGCCACCTCGTCCAGCACCGAGGCCCAGGAAGGCGTCACCTGGATCAAGAAGCAGTTCTGCACCCCGGGCAACACGCAGCCGGGCGCCCTCACGGCGGCCACCAGCGTTGCCTCACCCTTCTTCCAGACCGGCAAGACCGGCATCATCCTCACCGGCCCGTACAACTTCTCGTCCTTTGATACTGCCCCGGGCAAGGACACCTACGAGGTCATCGAGGCCCCGAAGGGCTCCGTGGACAACACCGTCCTGGCCGAAGGCGAAAACATCTACGTCACGGCCAGCAACGGCAAGCCGGATCAGACCAAGCAGGTCATCGACTACCTGGTCTCCGCCGACGGGCAGAAGGCAGGCATGACGGCGGGAAAGCAGCCGATCGTCCGCGTACCGGTCAACGGCGACGTTGATGCCGCCGCCGTCTACAACGATCCCCGCTGGGCAGTGGTCCAGGACGCGCTGCAGAACTCCTCCAAGGCGTTCCCGTCGGCGATCAACTTCGTGCCCATCAAGCAGGTTGCCGCCGAGGCACTGAACAAGATCGTTTCCGACTGCGGCGCGGACAACGTGGCCTCAGGCCTGCAGGACCTCGATACCGCCATCAACGACGAGCTGACGAGCCAGAACGCCAAGTCATGACCTCAGCACCAACAAAACCGGCGGTGACGCCGGTCAAGTCCACGCGGCCCAGCCCGCCCCCGCACCGCGGGAAAGGCAACCGGGCACATGTGCTGGCCATCTGGGTGTTCCTGATTCCAGCGGCCGTCCTGGCCCTGTACTTCAAGTTCATCCCCATGGTGGAGGGAATCCGGCTGAGCCTCTTCAAGGTCCAGCCCTTCCTGGGCGACGTCTTTGTTGGTTTCGACAACTACGTCAGCGTCCTTACCGACGCCCGCTTCATGGACGCCCTGGGCCACACCTTGATCCTCGGCGTCACCCAGACCATGGGCGCCCTGGTGGTGGGCTTCGTCCTGGCCCTCCTCCTGGAGGGCCAGGCGAAGTCCCTGTGGTTCCTCCGCACCGCCATCTTCCTGCCCGTGGTCACGGCGCTTGCCGTGGTGGGTGAAATCTGGCGCATCCTTTACTTCCCCACCGCCGACGGGCCGCTGAACACCATCCTCAGCTGGGTGGGCCTGGGTCCGCTCCAGTTCCTGAACGGCACCGACACGGCACTGTGGTCCATCGCCGTCGTCGGAATCTGGAGCGGAGCCCCGTACAACATGGTGATCATCCTTGCCGGCCTGGCCGGCATTGACCGCGCACTGTACGAATCGGCCGGCGTGGACGGCGCCACCGTGTGGCAGCGCCTGCGCTACATCACCCTGCCGGCGCTGCGTCCGGCGATCGTGATCGTCCTGACGCTGGCCGCCATCCGAAGCCTCAGAAGCTTCACGGAAGTGTATGTGCTCACCGGCGGCGGCCCGGCCGGATCCACCGAGGTGTGGATGACCCGCATGTATTCGCTGGGCTTCCAGCGCAACGACATCGGCGTGGCCTCCGCCGCGGCCGTGCTCCTGCTGGTGGTCACGCTCCTGCTGACAGTGGGCACCCAGCTCCTGGCCCGAAGGAAGGCAGAACGATGAGCCACACCACAACCCGGACGTCGCCGCGGACCAAGCGGCCGTCGTCGTCCTCCCGTTTCGACTCAGCCCTGGGCTGGTCCCCCGGCTTCGGCACCAACATGGTGCTGCGCATCGTGCTGTGCATCCTGGTGTTCTGCATCTTCGCGCTGCCGTTCGCTGCCATCATCTCCGGCGCGTTCGACCGGAACAGCAGCCCCACCGAGATCACGCTGCTGCCCAAGACGTTCACCCTGGCCAACTTCGAGGCAGCATCACAGCAGGGGCTCTGGGGCTACCTGCTGAACTCCCTGGTCATTGCCGGCGGCGGGCTGCTGCTGCAGATGACCGTGTCCGTGTTCGCGGCCTACAGCCTGAGCCGGAAGAAATTCCGCGGCCAGGCAATCCTCCTGCTCCTGGTCCTGCTGACCATGATGCTGCCGGAGGAAGTCATTGCCATCCCGCTCTCGCTGGTGCTGGGCGATCTCCCCCTGCTGGGAATCAGCCTTCGCGGAAGCGTGCTGGCCGTCATCCTGCCGGTGGGCATCTGGGGGTTCTCCATCTTCATCATGAGCGAGTTCATGAAGGAGATCCCCGCCGAGATCGAGGAAGCAGCCCGGCTGGACGGCGTGGGCGAGTTCCGCATGCTGTTCACCATCATCCTTCCGCTCTGCAAGCCCGCCCTGGGCGTCATCGGAATCTTCGGCTTCATGATGGTGTGGGACCAGTACCTCCTCCCCCTCATTGCCGCCAACGATCCCAGCGACTACACGCTGACGGTTGCGCTCTCCGTGCTCCGCAACGACACCACGGTTGGACCCGGCGTCCTGCTGGCCGGCGCCGTCATGGCCATGATCCCCAGCCTGCTGGTGTACCTCTTCCTGCAGCGCTCCATGATCCGCGGCATCACAGCAGGCGCCACCAAAGGCTAGGGCAGGCCCAGACCGTCCGCCCACCCCACGAAAGAAGTTCAATGAAAACCAGCACCATCCTCCCTGCAGCCCACGCCCCCACCGCGGCCGACCTGAAGATCACCGAGATCACCATCACCCCCATCGCGTTCTCCGACCCCCCGCTGCTGAACGCCGTGGGAGTCCATGAACCCCTGGTGCACCGCGTGGTGATCGAGGTCCGGACCGCCAACGGCCTGCTGGGCCTGGGCGAATGCGCCGGCGGGCAGAGCCGGCTGGACAACCTGGCGGTGGGCGCCAGCGCCATCAAGGGCCTAAACGTCTTTGACACCTCCCGCATGGAGCAGCTCATCACCGAGGCACTGGATCCCGCGCTGTCCTCGTTTGAAAAGGCTGCCGTGTTCTCCGCGTTCGAGGTGGCGGCGCTGGACATCCAGGGCCACGCCACCGGCCGCACCGTCAGCGAACTCCTGGGCGGCACCGTCCGGGACGAGGTTCCCTTCAGCGCCTACCTGTTCTACAAGTGGGCCGAACATCCCGCCATGGACGGCAAACCGGCCATTACGGACGAATGGGGCGAGGCACTGGACCCGGCGGGCATTGTGCGGCAGGCGCAGAAGATGATCTCCGAGTACGGCTTCAAGTCCATCAAGCTCAAGGGCGGCGTGTTCCCGCCGGCGCAGGAAATCGAGGCCATCAAGGCCCTGCGTGAAGCGTTCCCCGAGATGCCCCTCCGCCTTGACCCGAACACGGCCTGGACCGTGGAGACCTCCCAGTGGGTGGCCCGGGAAACCGACGGGCTGCTCGAGTACCTGGAGGACCCCACCCCGGGCCTCGAGGGAATGGGCCAGGTGGCGGCCACCGCTGCCATGCCGCTGGCAACCAACATGTGCGTGGTGGCGTTCGACCACATCAAGCGGAGCGTGGAACTGGATTCGGTCCAGGTCATCCTGGGCGACCACCACTACTGGGGCGGCCTCCGGCACACGCGGGAACTGGGCACCATCTGCCAGACCTTCGGCATAGGGTTGTCCATGCACTCCAACTCCCACCTGGGCATCAGCCTGGCCGCCATGGTCCACGTTGCAGCCGCCACGCCCGCCCTCACCTACGCCTGCGACACGCACTATCCGTGGAACGGGCACAACGACGTGGTCAAGCCCGGCGTCCTGCGCTTCGCTGACGGCAGCGTCCGCGTTCCCACCGGCACCGGCCTGGGCGTGGAACTGGACCGGGAGAAGCTGGCCGAACTCCACCAGCAGTACCTCGACGCGAGGATGACCGCCAGGGATGACACCGGCTACATGCAGCGCTTCGTGCCGGACTACACGGCGGATCTTCCGCGGTGGTAACACCGCCGGCGCCGCAGGTCACGGGATACCTCTACCCCTGGGACGTCCTGGGCGACCCCGCCGCGGCCGCCTGGGTCAAGAACACGGGCGTGCACCGGGTGGCGCTGGCCGCCGCCTACCACTCGGTGCGGGCCGCCACCCCGCGGCATCCGGAGCGCCGCGTGGTGGATGCCGGATCCGCCGCCCTCTACGTGCCGGTCACCGGCGCATGGGACGGCAGCCTCCTGAGCCCCGGTGATGCCGTTGAGTGGACCGGGCGTGATGACTCGTTTGCGGAAGCTGCGGCGGTCATCCGCGGCGCCGGGCTCCCCGTGGACGCGTGGGTGGTCCTGACGCACTCAAGTGCCGTGGGCAGCCGGCACCAGGACCTGTGCGTGCAGAATGCCTTCGCCGAAACGTACCGCTACGCCCTGTGCCCGTCACAGCCGCACGTCCGCGAGTACGCCGCCAGGCTGGTGGGGCAGATCCTTGAACTCGGCCGGCCGGACGGCCTGGTCCTCGAGGCAGTGGGCCCGCTGGGGTTCGGACACCAGAACCAGCACGAAAAGACCGAGGGCGCCGGGTACTCTCCCTGGGTGCAGGCGCTCCTTTCCCTGTGCTTCTGCGGCGCCTGCTGCACTGCCTACACGGAGCGCGGCGTGCCGGTGGATGCCCTCCGGAAGCGGGTGCGGGACGTGGTCCGGCTCCACACGGACTCGCCGGACGCCACACCCGAGACGGCTCCCGACGCCGCCGAGTTCCTGCCGCTGCTGGAGGCCAGGTGGGATGCCACGGCCGCCCTGCTCGATGCCTGCCTCGCCGCAGTGTCCAGCTCAGGCACCCGGATCTCGCTGCACGCCTCCCCGGATCCTTGGTCCACCGGCCCGTTCGTCTCCGTCGAGGCACTGCGCCGGAGCCTGCTGTTGCCCCTGATGGACAACGTCACCGCCGTGGTCCCCTGCTGGGGGGAAGCGGCGCAGGGTTCGGCCACAGTTGCCGCCATGGCTGCGGCCGCACCCCGGGCCACGGTTGGATCATACGTGCTGGTGCTGCCGCCGAAGCCCGCGGAGGCCGGGGCCTTGTCCCGGGAATGGGGCGCGCTCCTGGAGGCCGGGAGCAGCGAACTTCATGTCTACCATCTGGGGCTGGCTTCCTCCGGGCGCCTGGACGCTGCCGCGAGAGCCGTCCAGAGCGTGGGTGCCGGCAGCTGACCCTGCCATCCCCGCCCGGGGTGATGGGCCGCCGTCGCGCGTTCCCGCCCGGTTAGTTCCAGGGGCACC